>NZ_CP117267.1:1337500-2006250 GCF_007000325.2 Rhizobium rhododendri
ATAAGCAAATTTGACAGGGTCGGAGTTGTGAAAAGTCATCGCATTATCCTCCTTCATGCAAATCAGGCTCGGGCGCGTCGCGAAGAGTGTGGTGGACGGAACGCAACAGTCAAAAAGTCCACCGATTGAGGCCTTCATAATCTACCAAATCGATAGAACTTGAAGGACGCCGAATGCCAATAAACCACGACTTCAGAGAAAAATGCCCGGCTCGCATCGTGCTCAAGGAGAATATCAATCTCGCATCCGTCAGGCGCCACTCGGATGATCGACAGTGCGAACTGCGGTCACTGATATCGCGCCGCCTCCGCCCGCATATTCCGAAGCGGCCTTGTGAGGCACGCAAAGCTTGGTGATCAAGCTAAGGGCGACTGCGGTAAAATCTGGACGATCTCGTGCGTGAGGACAAGCGATTCCGGGGGCACGCAACTAACGATTCGCAAGTTTGAAGCGTGCAACTATAAGACTATTGCAACGTCTCGATATCGCAGCAAAAGGAAGACCAAGGCTGCAGGAGATGAGGCGTTAGCTTGTTTTACAAGGTGGAGACCGACAAATTAGGAGATGGCGCACCCGACAGGATTCGAACCTGTGACCTTTGGAATCGGAATCCAACACTCTATCCAGCTGAGCTACGGGTGCATGCCGAGGGCGGGGCTTACCGCCTGTCCGATGGCAGGTTCATAGCCCAGGTCGCGTCAGGCATCAATGCGGAAAATGCGGAAAAGCTGTCAACGACGCCAACAGTTTTCCGCAAAAGAAAAGGCCGCGAAGTTTTGGTTCGCGGCCTTATGCTTTCAAGCGTGGCGATTACGCCGTCTTCATGGCGCCGGGGCCTGGAGTGGCCTTGGGCGGCACCTTGCCGAGGATGATCATGCCGAGCACCTCGTCCTTGGTGACATCCTCTGTACGGGCATGGCCCACCACCTGGCCGTTCTTCATGACGGAGACGCGGTCGGCGAGATCGAAGACATCGTGGATGTCGTGGCTGATGAGGAAGATACCGATGCCTTCCTTTTTCAGTTGCTTGATCAGTTCGCCCACCTGCGCCGTCTCTTGCGGGCCAAGGGCCGCCGTCGGCTCGTCCATGATGAGGATGCGCGCGTTGAAGAGGATAGCCCGCGCGATCGCCACCGACTGCCGCTGGCCACCGGAGAGCGCCTTGACCGGTTCCTTGAAGCGCTTGAAGTTGGGGTTCAGCCGGCCCATCACCTCGCGCGCCGAGGCCTCCATCGCCACGTCGTCGAGCGTGCCCCAGCGGGTCTGCAACTCGCGACCCAGATAGAGATTGGCGGCCGCATCGACATTGTCGGCGACCGCGAGCGTCTGGTAGATCGTCTCGATGCCGAATTTCTTGGCGTCGCGGGGCGTGCGGATGTCGACGGTCTCGCCGTTGATCAGGATGTCGCCGCTGTCGCGCTTGTAGGCGCCGGACAGGATCTTGATCAGCGTCGACTTGCCGGCGCCGTTGTGGCCGAGGAGGGCGACGACCTCGCCGGGGTAGAGATCGATCGAGGCGTTGTCGACCGCGTGTATGCCGCCGAAGGAAATGGAAATGTTCTTCAGTTCCACAAGCGGAGTGTTGTGATCCGTCATAGCTGGAATTCCTCTTACTTGGCCCGCGAGCGATAGACGGTGTCGAGCCAGACGGCGATCACCAGCACGACGCCGACGACGACGTTCTGGATGGGGGTATCGACATTGGCGAGCCCCATGCCCGACTGCAGCGACTGCATGACGAGGGCGCCGAGCATGGCGCCGGCCACCGTGCCGGTACCGCCGGCGAGCGACGTGCCGCCGATGACGGCCGCAGCGATGGTGTAGAGCTCATAGGTCGTGCCCTGCGAGTTGGCGGCGGCATTCAGCCGGGCGGTCGAGATCGCGGCGGCGACGGCGGCGAGAAAGCCCATCAGCGTGAATATCTTCACCGTGACCCAGCGCGTCTTGATGCCGGCGAGTTCGGCTGCTTCCGGATTGCCGCCGATGGCAAACACATAGCGACCGAAACGTAGCCGCGTGGCGATGAACGTCATGATGATCCCGGCGGCGACGGCAATCAGGACGGGGACTGCAATACCGTAGGGGATATCGAGGCCGCCGTCAGGCCAGGCGATGCCGTGGTCGTTGGCGTATTTCTTGGCGATACCGACCGGCCAGTAATAGATGGTGAAGACATAGATCGTGCCCAGCACCATGGCCGAGCCGAGGATGGCGAGGAAATATTCGGCCCAGACGGGGCGCCTGGGAAAGTTGAAGCGCTTGCGTTGGCGCCGCGAGCCGGCGATGCCGACGACGATCATCAGGCAGGCGACGATGCCGATGACCCAGCTCCAGGTGGCGCCGATGGAGCCTTCCGCGCCGCCGCCCATGATCCGGAAAGTGGCATCGAGAGGCGCCACGGTCTGGCCTGACGTGACATACCAGGCAAGCCCGCGCCAGGCGAGAAAGCCGCCGAGCGTGACGATGAACGAGGGAACGCCGAGGAAGGCGATGATGATACCCTGCAGGAGCCCGATCAGGGCGCCGGCAGCCAGTCCGCATATCAGCGCGATGACCCATGTCCAGTGGCTGTCAAAGCCGAGATAGGTCGGCAGCCATTTTGCCTGGACGACACCCATGATCATGGCGACGAAGCCGAGCAGGGAGCCGACGGAAAGGTCGATATTGCGGGTGACGATGACCAGAACCATGCCGGTCGCCAGGACGGCGATCTCGCAGGTCTGGACAGAGAGGTTCCAGAGGTTGCGCGGGGTTAGGAACAGGTGCCCGGTATAGAGGTCGAAGCCGACCCAGATGATCAGCAGGGCGCCGACCATGCCGAGCATGCGGGTATCGATCTCGGTGGCACGCAGGAAGCGCGTGAGCGCATTGGTCTCCGTGGCGCGCGCACCGCCCGATGTTGTGGACTGGGTCATGTCGGCCATTGCTCTGCCGTTCTCCACTGTTGAGCGCAGACCGTCGACACTTTGCGTTTCACTGGCATAAGTCTGGCGCTGTTCTCGAATATGCGTCCCCGGCCGATGGATGGACAATCTCTCGGCATAGGTGCCGGCACGCGCGGTGACGACCTCAGTGACGCAAGCGTTGCGGCAGTGGCCATAGCGTCCTTGCAGACATGGCCACGCCGGTGGCGATCGGCGCCGCACCGGATATCGGGCGGCGCCTCACTTGCAATTGGGTCAGCGGTTACTTGCAGGCAGCAACGGCACCGGCCTTGACGCCCTGGCAGGCTTCGGCCTTGGAAATCCAGCCAGCGTCGATGACGACGTTGAGGTTATCCTTGGTGATGGCGACAGGCGTCAGGAAGACCGACTGCATTTCGACATGCTTCGGACCACCGTTGAAGCTCTGGACGCCCTTGATTTCGGTCATTTTCTTGCCCCCGGCGAGATCGAGAGCGATTTCAGCGGCGCGCTTGCCGAGTTCGCGGGAGTCTTTCCAGACGGAAACGGTCTGGGTGCCGAGCGCGATGCGGTTGAGGGCCGCCTTGTCGGCATCCTGGCCGGATACAGGCACGGAACCGGCAAGGCCTTGTGCGTCGAGCGCAGCAACGGCGCCGCCTGCAGTGCCGTCGTTGGAGGCAACGACCGCGTCAACCTTGTTGTTGTTGGCGGTCAGGATCTGCTCCATGTTGCGCTGTGCATTCTGCGGCAGCCAGCCATCGGTATAGGCTTCGCCGACATTCTTGATCTTGCCGGCATCCATGGCAGCCTTGAGGACTTCCTTCTGGCCTGCAAACAGGAAGTCTGCGTTCGGATCGGAAGAAGAGCCCTTGATGAAGACGTAATTGCCTTCAGGCTTGACCTTCAACACGTCGCGGGCCTGCATGCGGCCGACTTCCTTGTTGTCGAAGGTGATGTAGAAAGCAGCCGGATTTTCGATGAGTCGGTCGTAGCCGACCACTGGAATACCCTCGTCTGCGGCTTTCTCGATTGCCGGGCCGATGGCGTCGCTGTCCTGGGCAAGCACGATCAACGCCGTGGCACCCTGCGAAATCAGCGATTCGACGTCGGTCAACTGCTTGGAAGCAGAAGACTGGGCATCTGCCGAAATGTACTTGGCGCCCGCTGCGGCCAGTGCCTTCTTGATTGCGGCTTCGTCGGTCTTCCAGCGTTCTTCCTGAAAGTTCGACCAGGAAACGCCGACGACGAGATCCTTGGCGAAGGCGGTCGTCTGCATCGTCAAAACTAGGGCTGCGCCAGCGGCGAGCCTAACAAAAGTTTTCATAATACCCTCCCGAGTGAAGCGCGACCGCACGCACCTCTAGAGCTCCCGCCCGGCCGCCGCGAATGTGCTGTCGAAAAAACTCCTTTTTTCTCGACAGTCGAGAAATTAAGTGTCAGAGAATTTTAAGGCTGTCAACACTGCACGACAGGGTTTTGTCGGTAACGAAAATCCAACCGCAGGTTCGTCAGGCGCCGCGGACAGGCAGAGGGGAGAGACACCTGATGCAAGGCAAGTCCAGTGCCGAGTGGGTGCGCCGGCGCAACAGCGTCATGGTGCTCAGGGCACTGCGCCGCCACGGGCCGCTGGCTCACACGGAGCTCTCGGATCACACGACCTTGTCGTCCGGCACGATCTCGGCAATCACCGCCGATCTCGAGCGTGCCCAGATCATCGTCAAGACCGAGCAGCAGCTGGCTGGCGGCCGCGGCCGGCCGCGCGTGGCCTTTGCCCAGCGCCGCGACTGCGGCTATCTGGTGGTGCTCATCATCTCGTCGGATGCGGTTCAATATTCGTTGGTGGATTATGCCGGCACCTTGCTCGATCGATTTTCCGAAGGCCGGTCGCAGGACGGAACGGGCATTGCCCGATTCGTCGAATCCATAAGGGCAGGGTTATCCAGAATTGTCGCCCGCTCGAAGATTGCGCCGCAGGACGTGCTCGTCATCTCGATCAGCAGCAAGGGCCTGGTAGACGGTCTTGAGCCGGTGCTGCGCTGGTCGCCAATCTTCGGGGAGGAACAGATCGACTTTGCCGCAGTTCTCGGAAACGATTGGCCGGCGAAGATCATTCTCGGTAACGAGACGCTGCTGGTGGCCGATGCCGCCGGACAGCGCGAGGAGCAGGGCCGGGGTTTCGAGACGCTGGCAGCCCTGTCGCTTGGCCACAGCATCGGGCTCGGCATCGTCAGGCGCACCGCCAATGGCGACCGCGAGGTCGCGGCACCTAATTTCGGCCATATGCTGCATGAGCCGAATGGCGGCCTCTGTCGCTGCGGGTCGCGCGGCTGCATCGAGGCCTATGCGGGTTTCTACGCCATCCTGCGCAATGCCTTTGCCGTGCCGCTCGACACCATTCCGGCCAAGTTCGTACCGGTCGCCGAACTCGACAAGATCGCAGCCAGCGCCCGGCAGGGAAATCGTCGCAACCGCTTTGCCTTTCACCAGGCAGGCCTGGTGCTCGGCAATGGCCTGTCGCGGGTGCTCAGCCTTTACGAGCAGATGCCTATCGTGCTGACGGGTCCGGGAACGCGATACGTCGATCTATTGCAGGAGGGTATGGAGGAGGGTTTGCGGCAGTCGCAGATCGTTCGCATGGGAGGCCTGCCGGAAATGAGGATCATGGCAGACGAACAGGCGCTGGTCTTCGAGGGCCATCTGCGCCGGGCGCTGGATGCGATAGACGGCGACATCGTTGCATTGCGGGCGATTGCCGATGTCGAGATCAAGGATCGGGCGGGGTAGGCACCCCAATATATCGACGCCGGATAGTGGCCCGGCGTCGATCGATAGCTTGAGCGGATAATCTCAGGCGACGGAAATCAATTTGCCTTCCTTGACCGAGCGCACTGCCGCGTCGGCAAGTTTCAGCGCGGCGAGGCCATCGGCGCCGGACGGGCTGATGTCGGTGCCTTTCTCGACGGCGCTGATGAAGGCGGCAATCTCGTTGGCATAGGCTTCCGTATAGCGCGTCATGAAGAAATCATGCAGCGGCGGACGGGTATATCCGTCGCCATTGGCGACCTCGATGGAGAAGGGGCGCTGGTTTTCAGCGGCTACCATACCCTTCGAGCCGTGGATTTCGATGCGCTGGTCGTAGCCGTATGTAGCACGGCGCGAATTCGAGATCATCGCCTGCTTGCCGGACGCCGTCTGCAGCAGCACCGACACGCTGTCGTAATCTCCGGCGACGCCAATTGCCTTGTCGATCAACACTGCGGCCGTGGCGCTGACGGACACCGGCTCTTCGCCGAGCAGGAACCGCGCCATGTCGAAATCATGAATGGTCATGTCGCGAAAAATGCCGCCAGAGCGCTTGATGTAGTCGACGGGCGGCGCACCGGGATCGCGGGAGGTGATCGTCACCATCTCGACGTCGCCGATCTTTCCATCGTCGATCGCCTTGCGCACGGCCATGAAATGCGGATCGAAGCGGCGATTGAAGCCGACCATAAGCTTTCCCTTGGTCTTTGCGACGACGTCGATGCACGCCTCGACCCGGGCGGTATCGAGGTCGATCGGCTTCTCGCAGAAGACAGCCTTGCCAGCGCGGGCAAAACGTTCGATCAGGTCTGCGTGTGTATCTGTCGGGGTGCAGATGACCACTGCGTCGATATCTGCTGACGATTCGATCGTGTCGATGGTGCGAACCTCGCAGCCATAGGCCGAAGCTATCGCATTGGCTGCGGCCGCAAAGGGATCGGCTACCGCTACCAGTTTCGCATCACCGTTGGCGCTGACTGCCTTGGCGTGAACCTTGCCGATACGGCCGGCGCCGAGCAGGCCAAATCTTACCGTCATTTTCCATCCTCCCAGATTCGGAACAAATAAACCGTCTTGGTCTCATTCTGGAATTTTCATTCCATCTTCCTGTGCCGTCGTCAAGCGCCCGGGGTTTCACAATCGCGAAATTCAGCTTATGGACGGTGCCGAACAAACAAGCGGACAACAGCCTCATGAAAATGATCGACCCGAGCCATCGATTCTACCGCCCAATCTACGTGCGCATCGGCATCGTCGCCCTGTGCCTTGGGTGGGCAATCATCGAGGCAACCTTCGGTGAGCCGATCTGGAGCATGGCCATCGGTGCCGTAGGTGCCTATGCTGCGTGGGTTCTGCTGTTGAACTATACGCCCACGCCGGAAGAAATCGCACCGCCGCCGCCGCGTGACGATGCAGGTCCAGAAGCCTGATCTGTCTGAAAGCCTAATCTATTTGAAAAGTCTGGCGCGGATCTCGATGCGGCGCAGTGCCTCGTCGATCAGCAGGTTGGCGATTTTCATGCGCGTCGTCGCCTGTTCCTTGAACAGCGGGTTGACGCTGTCGGGATGGTTGGCCTTGGCAAAACTGCGGCGCTTGTCGTTGAGCGTCTGCAGCGTGTCCGCAGCCGAAATTCCAAGTTCCGCAGCAACCTCCTGCGGCAGGATACGCGCCAGGTGGACCGGCATCACCGGTGCGGCGCATTCCTCCGGCTCTATGTCTTGCGTTGCAGTGGACGGCGCCTCAGGCGCGAGCGGTTCTCGTTCGGGCCCGAGGTTGTCGAGATAGGCCTGGTCAGGTCGCGCCTCGGATACGGACACGCCATCCCGCACATCAGCCGCGAAGCTGGAATTCAGGCCTTGAATTCGGTGCGCCGAAGCCGGCTGAGCGAAAACTGCTTCTTCATCCTCGGCGTCGAGACGGTCGAGAACGGATTGAAATATGGATTGTCCAAACAGCATGATGTCTCCCAATCCGTAAAGCCTACGACGCGAAAGTGGTGTCTGGCTGGTCGGTCAGATTGCAGCGCGCCGGCTTTCCTGCAGGATCATGTCATAGAGCAGCAGGGCGCTGGGTGGCAGGGCACGCTCGCGCGCCGTGATGAGGCTGTAGGGCTTCACATCTATGGCGAAATCGATCGGCAGGATGCAGGCCTCGCCTGCGTGAGAACTCTGGCCGCAGATGAAATCGGCCATGTCGAGAGCGATCGGCGAAATCGCATCTGTCTTGCAGACGACGGCAAGGGTCAGGACCACCGACGACGTGTTGACGATATTCTCCGGCAACGCCACGCCGGCGGAGATGAAGATATCCTCGAGCCTGCGGCGCAGCAGCGTACCCGGCGGCTGGAACACCCAGTCCTGGCCGGTGAGATCCGCAAGCCCGACGACGCCCTTTTTGAGCAATGGATGCCCCTTGCGTACAATCAGGCAGGCCTTCTCGATGCCGATCTGGTGGGCGGTGAACAGCCGCGGGTTCAGTTCGTCCGGAATGCGGCTGATGATGAAGTCGTGGCGTGCTGCCAGCAATTCGCGGGCGAGAACGTTGCTGTTGTCGACCTGGATATTGATTTCGATGCCGGGATAGGCCTCTGTCACCCGCTGTATCGCCGGGACCACCAGACTGATGGCCGGAGCTGCCACCGCACCGAGATGCACGGACCCACCCTTGCCGGTACGCAACTCGGCAATCTCGCGGCTGGCCTCCCGCAGTTCCAGCAGGATCTTGCGGGCCCGCTTGGCAAGCGCCAGGCCGAACGGCGTCAGTTCCACGCCACGGGCAACGCGCTGGTAGAGAGATGTCTTGGCGATCGCTTCCATCTCCGACAACATGCGCGAAGCTGCAGGTTGAGAGATATTCATGGATTCGGCTGCGGCGGATATCTGTCCGTGATCCTCGATCATGACAATCATCCGCAGATGATTCATCTTCAATCCGTTGCGCAGGAGGCTGTCGTCACGAAAATTATCTGTGTGAATTTCTATACCATCACGAGAATAATCGTTGTGTATGTTCTCCATGGTGGCATTTTTCCTGCTTACGGGGCCAAAAAGTAGTACTTTTTACCATTATACCAAAATCATCATATTGTACGCCAGTTATTCTATTTGACAGTTATACGAATTGATTCCAGTTTGCCGCCGTGCTGGGAGCAGCATGACACGTGTGGGATCGTGCAGGAGACGTACTTCGTATTGATATTGAAGTAATATCCAATCAACGGAACCTGCCACAGTTTCGGGGTGGGCGCTTTTGCGTACGCCAAATTTTTAAAAAACGGGAGAGAGCAATGAAATCCATTATCTCATTGATGGCCGCAGCGGCCTTCGGTGTTGCAACATTTGTCATGCCAGCCATGGCTGCCGACAAGGGTCTGGTTGGTATCGCTATGCCAACGAAGTCTTCGGCGCGCTGGATCGATGACGGCAACAACATCGTCAAGCAGCTTCAGGCTGCTGGTTTCACGACCGACCTGCAGTATGCTGACGACGATATTCCTAACCAGCTTTCGCAGATCGAGAACATGGTCACCAAGGGTGCCAAGGTTCTCGTCGTCGCTTCGATCGACGGCACGACCCTGTCGGACGTTCTGCAGAAGGCCCATGACGCCGGTATCAAGGTTATCGCCTATGACCGCCTGATCCGCGACTCGGCCAACGTCGACTACTACGCTACCTTCGACAACTTCCAGGTCGGCGTTCTCCAGGCTGGCACCATCGTTGACGGCCTCGGCCTCAAGGACGGCAAGGGCCCGTTCAACATCGAGCTCTTCGGCGGTTCGCCGGACGACAACAACGCCTTCTTCTTCTATGATGGCGCAATGTCGGTTCTTCAGCCTTACATCGACAGCGGCAAGCTCGTCGTGAAGTCCGGTCAGGTTGGCATGGACAAGGTCGGTACGCTGCGTTGGGATCCGGCAACGGCCCAGGCCCGCATGGATAACCTCCTGTCGGCCTACTACACCGACGCTCACGTCGACGCAGTCCTGTCGCCTTACGACGGCCTGTCGATCGGCATCATCTCGTCGCTCAAGGGCGTCGGCTACGGCTCGGGCACCCTCAAGCTGCCAATCGTCAGCGGCCAGGATTGCGAAATTCCTTCGATCAAGTCGATCATTGCTGGCGAACAGTATTCTTCGATCTTCAAGGACACCCGCGACCTCGCCAAGGTCACCGTTGCCATGGTCACCGCAGTTGCTACCGGCGGCACACCTGAAGTCAACGATACCAAGACCTACGACAACGGCGTCAAGGTCGTTCCTTCCTACCTGCTGAAGCCAGTCGTCGTCACCAAGGACACCTACCAGAAGGTCCTGATCGACAGCGGCTACTACAAGGCTGAACAGCTTAAGTAAGCAATGAAAACCACCGGAACCCGCAGATTGCGGGTTCCGGACTTCGCATTTATGATCGTCGCGTCAGTCACGACTCCCGGCGTTGGATTTTGATTATGGACAATATTATCCTAGAGATGCGGGACATCACCAAGACGTTCCCGGGCGTCAAGGCGCTTGAGAATGTGAACCTCAAGGTTCGGCAAGGTGAGATCCACGCACTGGTGGGCGAAAACGGGGCCGGCAAGTCGACCCTCATGAAAGTTCTATCCGGCGTCTATCCGGCCGGCACATACGATGGCGATATCGTATACGAAGGCGATGTACGTAACTTCAAGGTCATCAAGGACAGTGAAGCCATCGGCATCATCATCATTCACCAGGAGCTGGCACTGGTGCCGCTTCTGTCGATCGCCGAAAACATTTTCCTCGGCAACGAGGTTGCGACCAACGGTGTCATTCGCTGGCAGGAAGCTTTTTCACGCACCCGCAAGCTGCTCGACAAGGTTGGATTGAAAGAGTCGCCGGAAACCCTCGTGACCAACATCGGCGTGGGCAAGCAGCAACTGGTCGAAATCGCCAAGGCGCTGTCGAAGAGCGTGAAGCTGCTGATCCTCGACGAGCCGACGGCCTCGCTCAACGAAAAAGATTCCGACGCCCTGCTCAATCTCCTGATCGAGTTCCGCAACCAGGGCATCACCTCGATCATCATCACGCACAAGCTCAACGAAGTGCGCAAGGTGGCCGACCAGATCACCGTCCTGCGCGACGGGATGACCGTGAAGACGCTGAACTGTCACGAGGAAGAGATCAGCGAAGACATCATCATCAAGAACATGGTGGGCCGCGAACTGGCTGACCGCTATCCGCCGCGCTCCGTGCCGATCGGCGAGACGGTTCTGGAAGTCAAGAACTGGAACGCCTTCCACCAGCACCACCGCGACCGCCAGGTTCTCCACGACATAAATGTCAACGTCCGCAGGGGCGAAGTGGTCGGTATTGCCGGCCTGATGGGGGCAGGGCGCACCGAGTTCGCCATGAGCGTCTTTGGCAAATCCTACGGCCACAAGATTACCGGCGAAGTGCTGATGGACGGCAAGCCCGTCGATGTCAGCACCGTGCGCAAGGCGATCGACGCCGGTCTCGCCTACGTGACGGAAGACCGCAAGCATCTGGGCCTGGTGCTGAACGACAGCATCATGCACAACACCTCGCTGGCCAACCTTGCCGGCATCTCCAAGGCGACCGTCATCGACAGCCACAAGGAATCGGACGTCGCCACCGACTTCCGCTCCAAGCTGCGCATCCGCAGCTCCGGCATCTTCCAGGAGGCCGTCAATCTTTCGGGCGGCAACCAGCAGAAGGTCGTCCTTTCCAAGTGGCTGTTCTCGGATCCTGAAGTCCTGATCCTCGACGAGCCGACGCGTGGTATCGACGTCGGCGCTAAATACGAAATCTACAGCATCATCAACCAGCTGGCTGCCGACGGGAAGGGCGTTCTGATGATATCATCGGAAATGCCCGAACTGCTTGGGACTTGCGACCGCATCTACGTCATGAACGAAGGACGCATCGTCGCTGAATTGTCCAAGGAAGAGGCAAGCCAGGAAACCATCATGCGCGCTATCATGCGCTCTGGGGAGAAGAAATAATGACTCCTGTTAACCCCCCCGCCGCTGAGGAAAGCCACGTGATTTCCGCCGTCGATTACATCCGCGGCAATATTCGTGAATATGGCATGCTGATCGTTCTCGTGGCGATCATGGTGTTCTTCCAGTTCTACACAGGCGGTATCCTGTTCAAGCCGGTCAACCTGACGAACCTCGTGCTGCAGAACTCGTTCATCGTCATCATGGCGCTGGGCATGCTTCTCGTCATCGTTGCCGGTCATATCGACCTTTCCGTCGGCTCGATCGTCGGCTTCGTCGGCGCCATCGCCGGTATCCTGACCGTGCAATACCAGATGAACTTCATCCTTGCGGCCCTGCTTTGCCTGGTCGTCGGCGGTGTCATCGGGGCGGCCCAGGGCTACTTCATCGCCTATCACAAGATACCGTCGTTCATCGTCACGCTGGCCGGTATGCTTGTCTTCCGCGGCCTGACGTTGTTCGTCCTCGGCGGCAAGAACATCGGGCCTTTCCCGAAGGACTTCCAGCTGATCAGCACCGGCTTCATCCCCGATTTCATCGACATCAGCGGGCTCGTCTCCGGTCTTCACTCGACCTCGATCATCCTGTCGATCGTCATGCCGCTGCTCCTCTTCATCATGGCGTGGCGTCGCCGGAAGACCAACGAGAACCACGGCATCGACGTCGAGCCGATGAGCTTCTTCCTCATCCAGAACCTGATCATCTGCGGCGCCCTGCTGTTCCTCGGCTACCAGCTGTCGTCCGACAAGGGCCTGCCGAACGTCCTGATCATCATGGTCATCCTGATTGCAGCCTACGCCTTCATCACCCGCCAGACGACCATCGGTCGTCGCGTCTATGCCATGGGCGGAAACGAGAAGGCGACGAAGCTTTCGGGCATCAACACCGAGCGCCTGAGCTTCTTCACATTTGTCAACATGGGTGCGCTTGCAGGTCTCGCCGGCATGATCGTCGCCACCCGCCTGAATTCGGCAACGCCGAAGGCCGGCGTCGGCAACGAGCTTGACGTCATCGCGGCCTGCTTCATCGGCGGTGCCTCGGCGTCCGGCGGCGTCGGCAAGATCACCGGTGCTGTCATCGGCGCGTTCATCATGGGCGTCATGAACAACGGCATGTCGATCGTCGGTCTCGGCATCGACTTCCAGCAGATGGTCAAGGGACTGGTGCTTCTCGCTGCCGTCTTCTTCGACGTCTACAACAAGAACAAGGGCTGATCGCCTCTGGCGATCGGTTCCCATTTGCAGTCAGGCGAGCGATTTTCGCGGGCTCTTTCCTTAAGGGCGTGCCACGCGGGCTAGTCGCTTCCGCCTTCCAGATAGAAGGACAAGGTCCGTGCTCATTTCCCAGATCAAAGGTGCAGACGGCGCGATAACAGTCGCCGTCCGCAACGAACCGGGCGAAACCGCCAAGGCCGTCAAGGGTGCCGCCAGCGTCTATGCGCTCGCGATCGAGGCTGCCGATGGTGGAAAATCACTCTCCGAAGTCATCGCCGCCCATGGGCTGGGTGAGACTGTCGACCTCGACAAAGCCTATGCCGAAGGCAGGTTCCTGCCGCCAATCACGCATCCGGACGCTGCCCACCTGCACCTGACAGGCACGGGCCTTACCCATCTGGGTTCGGCTGCCACCCGCGATTCCATGCACAAGAAGACATCCGAAGAGGCTGAGGAAACCCTCACCGATTCCATGAAGATGTTCCGCATGGGCCTTGAGAACGGCAAGCCGAAGAACGGCGAAAAGGGTGTCCAGCCCGAGTGGTTCTACAAGGGCAACGGCAACGAGGCCGCAGCCCCCGGCGCACCCTTGGTCTCGCCCTCTTTCGCGCTCGACGGCGGTGAAGAGCCTGAAATGGCCGGCATCTATGTCATCGGCAAAGACGGCACGCCGTTCCGCATCGGCTTTGCGCTGTCGAACGAATTCTCCGATCACGTGACGGAGCGGATCAACTACCTCTACCTCGCGCATTCCAAGCTGCGGCCCGCCAGTTTCGGCCCGGAAATCCGCATCGGCGCTGCGCCCGACGATATCAGGGGCACGTCGAAAATCACCCGCGATGGCAAGGTCATTTTCGAAAAGCCTTTCCTGTCGGGCGAAGCGAACATGTCGCACACCTTCGCCAATCTCGAATATCATCACTTCAAGTACGGCCTGTTCCGCGCCCCCGGCGACGTTCACGTCCACATGTTCGGCACGGCGACGCTGTCGTTTGCGGACGGTATCAAGCCACAGGCCGGCGATGTTTTCGAGATCGAGGTTGCGGATTTCGGCCTGCCACTGCGCAATCCGCTCGCCGTAGCCGCGGAAACAGACGTGACGGTTCGCCAGCTCTAGAGACTTATGCTCCGGCCCGAGAGGGATGATCCGGAACGCCCCCAAGGACGATGTGACATGCACAAGAAAGCAGAATGGCCGCGCCGGTTGAGATCGCAGGAGTGGTACGGCGGCACCAGCCGTGACGTGATCTACCACCGTGGCTGGATGAAGAACCAGGGCTATCCGCACGACCTGTTTGACGGACGGCCGGTCATCGGCATCCTCAACACCTGGTCGGACATGACCCCGTGCAACGGCCACCTTCGCGAGCTCGCGGAGAAGGTCAAGGCCGGTGTCTGGGAGGCCGGCGGCTTCCCGATGGAAGTGCCGGTATTCTCGGCTTCCGAAAACACCTTCCGCCCGACCGCGATGATGTACCGCAACCTCGCTGCACTGGCGATCGAGGAAACCATCCGTGGCCAGCCGATGGACGGCTGCGTGCTGCTCGTCGGCTGCGACAAGACAACGCCGTCGCTGATCATGGCAGCCGCTTCCGTCGACCTGCCGTCGATCGTCGTCACCGGCGGCCCGATGCTGAACGGCTATTTCCGTGGCGAGCGCGTCGGCTCGGGCACCCATCTCTGGAAGTTCTCCGAGATGGTGAAGGCCGGCGAGATGACGCAGGAGGAGTTCCTCGAGGCAGAAGCGTCGATGAGCCGTTCTTCCGGAACCTGCAACACCATGGGCACCGCCTCGACCATGGCGTCGATGGCCGAAGCCCTCGGCATGGCGCTGTCGGGCAACGCCGCGATCCCCGGCGTAGACAGCCGCCGCAAGGTGATGGCGCAGCTGACAGGCCGCCGCATCGTCGAGATGGTCAAGGACGACCTGAAGCCTTCCGACATCATGACCAAGGAAGCCTTCGAGAACGCCATCCGCACCAATGCGGCCATCGGCGGCTCCACCAATGCCGTCATCCACCTGCTTGCCATGGCCGGTCGTGTTGGTATCGATCTTTCGCTGGACGACTGGGACCGTTGCGGCCGCGACGTACCGACCATCGTCAACCTGATGCCGTCGGGCAAGTACCTCATGGAGGAGTTCTTCTACGCCGGCGGTCTGCCTGTCGTTCTGAAGCGCCTCGGCGAAGCGGGCCTGCTGCACAAGGACGCGCTGACCGTCTCGGGCGAGACGATCTGGAACGAGGTCAAGGACGTTGTCAACTGGAACGAGGACGTCATCCTGCCGGCCGACAAGGCGCTGACCCAGTCTGGCGGTATCGTCGTCGTGCGCGGCAACCTGGCTCCCAAGGGCGCGGTATTGAAGCCATCCGCTGCTTCGCCGCATCTGCTCGTCCACCGCGGTCGGGCTGTCGTGTTCGAGGATATCGACGACTACAAGGCGAAGATCAACGACGACACGCTCGATATCGACGAGACCTGCGTCATGGTCATGAAGAACTGCGGCCCGAAGGGATATCCCGGCATGGCCGAGGTCGGCAACATGGGCCTGCCGCCGAAGGTGCTGAAAAAGGGCATCACCGACATGGTCCGCATCTCGGACGCTCGCATGTCCGGCACTGCCTACGGTACCGTCGTGCTTCACACATCGCCGGAAGCCGCTGTCGGCGGCCCGCTGGCTGTCGTGAAGAATGGCGATATGATCGAGTTGGACGTGCCCAACCGGCGCCTGCATCTCGACATTTCCGAGGCGGAACTGGCAGAGCGGCTGGCCGCATGGCAGCCGAACCACGACTTGCCAACGTCCGGCTACGCCTTCCTGCACCAGCAGCATGTCGAAGGTGCCGATACCGGCGCCGATCTCGACTTCCTCAAGGGCTGTCGCGGCAATGCGGTCGGCAAAGACAGCCACTAAAAGCCATCCAGATATGATATCGACGAAAGGCGGGGCCATAACCCCGCCTTTTCCTTATCTGCAATTGGCCAAGACTTTGCCGGCGGGCGAGGCGGCTTCCGGCTAACTACGCTTTACCCGACAGCGCTCCAGAAACCATGCTTCTTGCCATGCCTTCGCTTCAGCGCCGCGACATAGACAGCATGATCCGGGAACGCCCCAAAATCGGCGATATGGCTTGCGAGCATTGCGCAGGTGGCAAGGTGCCGGGCGGCGTGGCGATAGCGGCTGGAGCGGCCGCCCTCCAGCGAGAAGTCGATCATCGCCCGCAACAGGATGGTGGCCGCCAGCGGTTGTTTTTCCTGCAGCCAGTCGGCAGCTTTGGCCAGGATCTCGTAGAGGTCGCCGTCGATCTCCCCAGCGCGGGCAAGCACGAGCTTTGCCGCTTCCGCCGGCGCCGGCCATCCCTCGTAAAACATCAGCGCCGTATGGACATCCTCGAAGTCGGCCACATAGGCGAAGGCCTTTTCCTCGGCCTCGATATCGTCGAAATCCGGCAGGCGCTTGATGAACGCCTTCAGGTGTTCGACGCTCAGGTTCCGCTCGAAACACTGCCAGCGAAAAGCTTGCGCCTCCGCCTTGCGGTCGAGCGCCTCCAGCGTCTCGATGCGCAAATGCTGCCACTCGATATCCAGCGCGGGGCGTCCCGTCGGCGGCGCCTTGTCGAGCGCCTCTAGCGCTTCCGCCGCCCGCCCGGCCGCAAGCAGCCGCGCGGCAATATCGGCGGCAATGGCAGGCACGGTCTGCGACTTTTCACTGTGCTGACGGACAAAGGCATCGACGTCCCCCTCGGCATCGGCGATCTGCTGCAGCGCGATGCGGACGGCGGAGTCCCGATGGCGGGCCTCGATCTCGTCGGCATAAATCGGCCCGCTCATGCCCCAGCCGATGGCGACGCGGTCTTTGGGCACCTCGAGCTGCTCCTGCTGCCATCCGTCCAGAAGCTTCTTGAGTTGCGCCAGCCCGGTCTGCCCCAACGCCGGTGCAAGCGCCGGGATCAGCGGATCGCATTCGCCATACTCGTTGCGCCTGATCGCGCCAAATACCTGTTCCGGCAGCCTCTTGTGGTGGGAAGCGCTTGGGGCGATGGTGCCGAGATCGACGCAAGCAGCATGAAAACTGCCGATGATCACCCCATTGCTGTCGTCGCATCGCGCAAAGATTGAACCGGCTAGCTCGAGAAAGCGCCACAAAAGGTCCATCGCCTCGTCAGGATCGCCATCGGCGATGGTGCCTGAAATCATCGTACGCTGCGTTTCGAGGTCGCTCTTAAGGGCCTTGATCTTGCGCCAGTCGATGTAGGTTTTCGCCCGGTCGATGGACGACAGCCGCTTGCGCACCTCGCGCGCCACCTCGGCCGTGCTCTGCGCACCCGCCAGCTCCAGGCGAAGCCGCCGCTTGTGCGCCGCGTTGCCCATGCTGATCTCGATCAGCAATTCGGACAGCCGCCCGGCGCCGAGCGCCTCGAGGTTCTTCGCATTCAACGTCGTCTTGGCGGCCATGAAACATCTGCTTCTTTGGTTTCGATCCGGGTGTGCGGAGCCGGCAGATTAACGGCGCCAAGGGCAGGGGGCAATCGCGTTCGCCACCCAGATGCAGCCCAAGCGCATCCCGTCAGAGCGGTTTTTGCAAGAAGAAACAACAGCCTCGCCACGCCAGCCGATAAAAATGCGCACTAAGCCAAAACACCCGCCGGCAGGGGGTTGCATCGCCAAGAGAATCCTTTATATGACGACGCACCGGCGAAGACCTGAGGCATGCCACAGGGATCTCTATTGGGGAATAGTTCAACGGTAGAACGACGGACTCTGACTCCGTTAATCTTGGTTCGAATCCAGGTTCCCCAGCCAATTTTGTAAAATTCACGTTGCTTTTAAGATTTGTATCAGAACAGATTTTGCCTATCGGGCGATCGTGAATTGCATCTGCATAAAAATGTTTTGCTATAGCGTTTCCATGCAACTTCTATCCGAGAATTTTAGCTACTAAAACAAGCGTTTTTCTTTGGCAAATTTCCGGAAGCTATTGCCTTCTCAGTGTGCCAATGGCGCATGCAAGCATCGGTTGGGAGCGCAATTTGAATAGAGATATTGGGAGTCTGGGGGAGGGATTCTTCGACCAACTTATTGTGCACACCCCGGGGCTGGTCTGCAATAAGGTTCAGGCCGATAAGCGTGGCTGGGACTTTCTCGTTGAGTTTCCTTCGAAATCCTTAAATTCGCTACCCTTGGATATGCAACCTCCGCCTCTGTCTGCCTTTGTGCAAGTAAAGAGTACCGAAAATCGAAATCTGTCGCCCCGCATAAGGCTCTCCAACGCCCGTCGCTTTTTGCTGAGGCCGGACCCATGTTTTTTCGTACTTTTTGTCTACGAAAAAGGTAAACGGGAGCCTTTCAAAGCGTACTTAAAACATTTCTGGTCTGAGCTGATTGAGCAGACTGTGCGTGCGCTACGCACAGCGGAGAAAGACGGTCGCACCAAATTGAACTTGACCATGATGCCGGTGAATTTCGACGAGTCCCATCAGATTTCTTTCGATAATATAAGCGATCAGATGCTAAGAGCGATAAACGACATCAAAGGGCACTATGCTTCCGAAAAAGGAAGGTTGACTTATTTCTCTGGCGCGGAAGGTGGTTTGGGGTCGTGCAGCCTAGCCTTCGACGAAAGCGTATCCGATGATGATCTTATCGATCTCGCTTTGGGACTAAGAGCCAGTGTTCCGATTGACCGTTTCGCACCTAATTCGAAGCGATTTGGAATAACACTGCCGTTGCCGGGGGTGAGGGATGGACCAGGAGAGATTTCTCTGGAGGTGAAGCCTTCGTGCTCTGCGACACTTATTTTGTCAGGGCAGAGTTTTGATGACATCATCATGCCCGTCGATTTTTATGCACCAACCGCGTTTCCTTGGATTAGACATGAACTAATTCGTTACCGAATAAAGAATTCTTTTTTAGATTTTATCTTTCATCCTGCGAGCATGACCGCAAGTAAAATCGAGATTGATCTACCCTCCGGGGCTTCGTTATCGATCCATGACTTCGAACGCTTTTTAAGTCTGTTCGTGACATTGCGCGGGAAATCAGTAACTTCACAGATATGGTTCGAAGATAGTATGAAGATGTGGGGGACGATGGAGGTTCCATCGATCAGACCGAGCGAAGATATTACCGGCTGGACAGCGCATCTTCATTTTCTTCGGCACTTTATCGAAAAGGCTTCTCATTTCGTCGAGGGCGTCAATTTATCCCAGACTCAAATGATTGACGCGTCCGAGGAAGTTTTCGAATTTATGTTTCTTTTGAACAGCCCCACGATGAATGCAAACGGTCAGATTGAAAAATTACCTACCCTAAGCGCACAATATCGAATATTTCATCCGCTTATGGTTCAGGTGGGTCTGTTCTGTTTTTGCTGTTTGGTATCGCGACTGAGTACCGCGATTTGCGAAGAAGATGAGCGCATCAACATTTCTATGAGCGAACCGAGTCATCTAGCGAGTTATATTCTGAAAGCGAATGAGGGCATAACTGCCCAGTTGCTGGCTGACATTGAGCAACGCGCGAAATCTTTTGACGGGGAAGTCGCAAATATTATCCTCGCTGCTCCCCCCTTAGTTCGCGCCTAAGCAGCTCCGTATTTAATACACCATACACCCCATCCCCGACAGCCCCGTGCAAGCTCATCCTCCCATAACCGCCTCAGGTCGGGGAACGTGGCGAGTCTTTGTGCGCGTCCTGTAAGCGGCCGAGCTGTGAGGGCGTTCGGGGTCCCCTGTGATTTCGGGCGTGCATTGTTCGCGGGGGCGCGGGCAGGGCTTCGCGGCTGTCAAGATATCAAAGGGGTTCCACATGATTTCGCCGATTTCCTCGCTGAGCGCCACGCAGATCAGGGCGCTTGCGACCACGACTATCGCGGCCTGGACGACCAACGACATTTCGGCGTTGTCGACGACGCAGATCAAGGCGCTCTCGGCAGCGCAGGTCGCGGCCCTGGAAACGGAAGACCTTGCTTCCTTCTCGACAGCCCAGCTCTCCGCCATCTCGGCAACCTCGATCACCAGCCTCAGCCTCGACCAGCTGGCCATACTCACCACCGACAAGATCGGCGGCCTCGCGGCGACGCAGATCGCGGCGCTGAAGACCGCACAGATCGGCGCGCTCGACGCGCAGCAGATCGAGGCGCTGACGCCCGCCCAGGTGGCATCCCTCAGTGCCGGCCAGATCGCAGCACTGTCGACGGACGATATCGCCGGCTTCTCGACGGCCGACATCGCCGCAATCAGCGCCAGTGCCATTACCGGGCTGTCGTCCGCCAATATCTCCGTGCTCAGCTCCGGCCAGACTGCGGCCCTCAAAACCAGCCAGATCGTCGTGCTGAGGACCAGCCAGGTTGCGGCGCTGACGACGGACCAGATCCCCGCGCTCTCGACCGCGCAGGTTGCCGCCCTCAGCGCGACGCAGGTCAGGGCCTTGCCGACCGGCGATGTCGGTGTCCTCTCCAGCGCGCAGATCGGCGCTCTCGGAACGAAGGCGATCGCCGGCCTGACGTCGGCCCAGATATCGTCGCTGTCGACGGGGCAGATCGATGCCTTCACGTCGGTGCAGATTGCCAGCCTCACCTCGCTGCAGGTCTCCGCCGTCAGCGCCGCCGGCCTCGCCACCTTCTCCTCCGGCGACATGGCGGCGATCAGCACCGTGGCGCTGGCAGGCCTGTCCACCGCCAGCATCGCAGCACTCACCTCCGACCAGGCAGCAGCGCTGAAGACAAACCAGATCGCGGCGCTGAGAACGGGCCAGATTGCAGCGCTCACCTCCGACCAGATCCCGGGCCTGTCGACCTTGCAGATCGCCGCCCTGAGCGCATCGCAGGTGAGGATGCTGAACGGCGCCAGCATCGCCGCTTTGTCCACAGACCAGGTTGCGGCCATCAGCACCAAGGCCGTCTCGGGCCTCACCACGCAGCAGATCTCGTCGCTCTCGACAGGGCAGGCGCAGGCGCTCACTCCGGCACTGGTCGGCGTCATGACGGCAGCCCAGATCGGCGCGCTCAATACTGCTGATCTCGCCACCTTCTCGACGGCCGATATCGCCGCAATCAGCGTTGCCGCATTGCCGGGCCTCTCCACCGCCAATGTCGCCGCTCTCAGTTCCGACCAGCTTTCTGCCCTGAAGCCCACCCAGATCGCAGCCCTGAAGACAACTCAGATCGCAGCGCTCGACGCAACCCAGACACCGGCGCTGACGACGGCGCAGGTGACCGCGCTGACTTCCCTGCAGCTCAAGGCTTTGGCGAGCACCAGCGTCAGTGCCCTGTCCGCCGACCAGATCGGCGCGCTCAATGCCAAGGCCGTCGCCGGCATGACGACCGCCCAGATCGCGGCCCTCTCCACGGATCAGGCTGCAGCGCTGACATCCAGCCAGATCGCAAGCCTCAACTCCGGCCAGATTGCAGCACTCAGCACCGCCGATATCGCGACGTTCTCGCCCGACGAAATCGCCGCCATCAGCGCGGTCGCCCTGGCAGGGCTGTCCACTGACGGTATCGCGGCGCTCACCCCGGATCAGGCGGCGGCGCTGAAGTCGGCCCAGATCGCGGCCCTGAAGTCCGGCCAGATCGCGGCCCTTTCGTCCGACCAGATTGCTGCGCTTACGACATCGCAGGTCGGCGCGCTGGTCTCGGCGCAGGTCAAGGCCTTGTCCAGCGGCGGCCTTGCGGCCCTTTCCGGCGACCAGATCACCGCGTTGAACAGCAAGGCTATCGCAGGCTTTACCTCGCTGCAGATCTCCTCCCTGTCGACGCTGCAGATCGAGGGCTTCACATCCGCCCAGGTCGCCAGCCTCAGTTCAGCGCAACTGGCAGCGCTGAGCACGGCAGACCTCGGTGTTCTGTCTACGGACGAGGTCGCGGCCATCAGCAACGCGGCGCTCTCAGGCCTTTCGAGCGCCGGCATTGCCGCCCTCTCGCCGGAACAGACGGCAGCGCTGAAGGCAACCCAGGTTGCCGCCCTGAAGACGGCGCAGATCGCAGCCTTGAGTGCCGCCCAGATTGCCGAACTCGGCACCTCGCAGGTAGCCGTGCTGACGGCAGCGCAGACCGGCGCACTGTCCAGCACCACCATCGCCGCGCTGTCGAACGAACAGATCGGAGCCCTCAGTGCCAAGGCCGTGGCAGGTCTCACGTCGGCACAGATCGCTGCCCTGTCGGTCGATCAGGTGGAATCTCTGACCTTGGCGCAGGTCGCAGGCCTCGGCTCCGCCCAGATCGCCGCCATGAGTTCAGCGGATCTCGCGGCCTTCTCTGCCGATGAAGTGGCAGCCGTCAGCACCGCAGCGCTGTCCGGCCTCTCCAGCGATGTCCTGTCGTCCCTCAGCGCCGACCAGATAGCAGCGTTGAAGACAAGCCAGATCGCGGCCCTTAAAACTGCCCAGATCGCCGGCCTTGCATCCGGGCAGATCGGCACCCTGAGCACCACGCAGGTTGCCGCCCTCAGCGCCGCGCAGGTCACGGCTCTCTCCTCCGGCAGCGTCACGGCCCTCTCCGACGACCAGATAGCGGCGTTGAGCGTCAAGGCGGTCGCTGGCCTGACGTCGACGCAGATCACCCTGCTATCCAGCGACCAGATCCAGTCGCTGACCTCGGCACAGGTGGCAGGCCTTGGCTCCTCCCAGATTGCCGCTCTGAGCACGGCAGGTCTCCAGGCCTTCTCGACCGACGATATCGCGGCGATCGGGACGGGTGCTCTTGCAGGCCTCTCGACCACGGCCATCGCCGCCCTCAGCCCGGATCAGGCCGCAGCGCTGAAGACGACGCAGATCGCGGCGCTGAAAAGCGCACAGATCGCGGCTCTGACCACGGCACAGATTGCCAGCCTTACGACCCAGCAGATCGGGGCGCTCAGTTCATCAGCCATCTCCGGCATTTCGACAGCTGACATCGCAGCCTTTTCCGCAGACCAGATCGCCTCGCTGACGGCAACGGCGATGAAGGGCCTGACCTCCTCGCAGATCGCTGCCCTGACGACCGACCAGGTCAGCGGTCTGTCTGCATCGCAGATCGGGGCGCTGAATTCCTCGCAAATTGCAGCCCTCAGCACCGCCGACCTCGCGACCTTCTCGGCAGCCGATCTGGCCGCGATCAGCGCGGCCGGCATGTCGGGCCTCTCCAGCGACAATATCGCCAGCCTTTCGCCTGACCAGGTTGCTGGCCTGACCGCGGTCCAGGTGGCCGGGCTGACATCGTCACAGATAGCCGCCCTGACCGGGGCACAGGTTGCAGCGCTGACGACCACGCAGGTAGCCGCCCTCGGCTCGTCAGCGATACCCGGCCTGTCCACGTCAGGCATCGCATCCCTGTCGGGCGATCAGATTGCGGCGCTCACCACCAAGGCCGTCGCCAGCCTCACCACGGCGCAGGTCGGCGCCTTGTCCAGCGACCAGATCAACGCGTTGACGGCAACGCAGATTGCCAGCCTTGCCTCGAGCCAGGTTGCCGCCCTGACTGCGGGCGATGTTGCGGTCCTTACCGCCGACGATATCGCAGCGATCACGGCCTCGGCGCTTTCCGGCCTGTCATCCAGTAACATCGCCGCCCTCAGCGCCGACCAGATCGCAGCCTTGAGTGCCAGTCAGCTGGCTGCACTGCAGACAGCCCAGGTTGCTGCGCTGACTTCAGCGCAGCTTCCGGGCCTCACATCGTCGCAGATCGGCGCGCTCACCTCTCTCCAGATCGCGGCGCTCTCCAGCGACAGCATTGCAGCCCTGTCGCCCGACCAGGTGGCTGGCCTCAGTGCCAAGGCCGTCGCCGGCCTGACGGCAGCCCAGGTCGCCGCCTTGTCGACCAGCCAGGTCGAGGCGCTGACACCGACCCAGTTTGCAGGCTTCAGCGCCGCGCAGGTCGGTGGCCTCAACAGCGCAGATGTGGCTGTTCTCTCGACGGACGATATCGCAGCTATCGGAGCGGCTGCGCTGCCGGGGCTGGCGAGCGCCAACATTCCGTCGCTCACGCCGGACCAGATGGCGGCCCTGAAGACAAGCCAGATCGCCGCACTGACCTTCGCCCAGACCCGGGCCCTGAGTTCGGCACAGGCCGCAAGCCTCAGTACCGATCAGGTGGCGGCGCTGAACGCGGTACAGATCGCAGCGCTCGGAACGGCCAGCGTCGCAGCGCTCTCGACCGATCAGGTCGCGGCCCTGAATGCAAGGTCTCTGGTCGGCCTGACCACGGCGCAGATCGGCGCCATGTCGACGGCGCAGGTCGAAGCCCTGACGCCGGCCCAGGTGGGCGCACTCAATTCCCTGCAGATCGCGGCATTGAGCACGGACGGGCTGTCAGCCTTCTCGCTGGCAGACATCTCCTCGATCTCTACGGCAGCGATTGCCGGCCTCTCCACGGGTGATATCTTCGGATTGTCGAGCGCCCAGTTGCAGGCAATCACCGCATCACAGGCCGAGGCACTGGATCCAACCCAGATGGCGGCGGTCATCACAGCCTACCAGTCGTTCTGATAGGATTGGACCATGTCTCTACCCACGGCGCGAAAAGCGTCGTGGGCTTTCCGGCTCAGAGAAATTCGCGCAGCGTGTCGCGCGATTGCAGCGACAGGAATTCGATTGCAACGCCCTCGCGGAAATGGCGAACGATCCTGCCGCGCATGTTGCCGAGGCGGACGGCCATGCCGAGGGCAGGGCGCGCTTCGACATCGACGGCAGCACCGGAGAGCGACAGATCCATGAGGCGGCAGTTATAGACGGAGCCATCCTCGAGGGTCAGTTCCACCGTCGCACTCTTCGGCGTCAGGCGGTCATGGCGGCGATCCTCGGGCAGGCCGAGTTCGTGCTTGTTGGCAAGCCAGGTCAGCTGTGCTGCGAGCTTCTCGCGTTTGCGATCAGTGGCGTTGATCGACATGTTGAAGCCGCGATTGTCGACCGAGATGACAAGACCCTCAATCCGGCCTAGATGGTCGATATAGGCAATAACCCGCTCATTCGCGCGCGGCCTGCCTTCGCATGTAACGTAAAGGTCGCCCGGCGACATATCGACGACCATGCACTCGAATTCATCGTAATTGGCCAGCATCAGGCGACCTTGCATGTTGATCGGCACCCTTTGAAAGGTCCGTTGTTCCATGCGCGGCGCACTCCGCGTTGTCATTGCTGGCTGGAATGAGTGCATAAAGCGACTTCTTGATCCTGTGAGGCTCCAAGGATTGGTAGCAGAAATTTGTTAATAGATGATTGGCCGCCGTACGCCAGTTGCATTCGATGCACGTCATGCACTCATTCGCCACGCCCCAAAAGAGCACAGGTTGTATCGTGACTATCGGAGCATCGCTGACGGTTCGAAGGTCAGAGATTGAGTGCCCGGCGAACGGCGTGGGACAGCCCCAACCCCTTGCTTGCCAAAGCCGATGCTGGAGATTGCGGCGCAGGCGTTTCGGGTTCGCGCAAGCCCGTCCGGCCATCGATCGTACGGCCACGATCGAGACGAAGACCGGCGAGGGGCTGCGTTCCAAGCCAGGCGCTTTTGCTCGTCGCCACCAGGCAACCCAGCACCCGGTCGCAGCGATCCGGCGAGGAGCGCATCGGCAGCAGGATGACCTCGAATGTCATCGAGCGGCCATAGCCGCCATTGCCCGTTGCGTTGAGCACGGCCGGCGAAACCCCGTCCATGACGCCCTTGGCAAAGGTGACGGCCTCGGCACCCTGGCTGCTCCACAGCGAAGAAAAAGGCATGTCGCGAAGTTCCCGGCCGAAAAGGCTGCAAATCATCGTCCCCGCCAGTCGAAACCGGGGACCGCCGTCATCGGCGGCTTCCAGGATGAAGACCTGCGGCAACATGTGGCGGATGGCACCCGGATCGATCTCGGACCGCAACGGAGCGTCGGCGATCCCTCGGGTGCTCTTCCAATAGGTAAACAGTTCAAAGCTCTTATCCAGGCGCATGGTCGGTCCGTGTGTCAATTCGGTGCAGGATGGCGGATATTTCCGCCCTCTGGTCCATCCCATGCTTATTCCGTGCCACGGCAACCGGCTTAGGGTTAACGAAGCCTTTCAATTGACCGGCGACGTCTTCCCGTGAGATCGAGGATGATAATCATCCGAAGGGGTGACAGCGCCGACTTCAAGCCGCCCGGCTCAATCGGGCGGCTTCTTTTTTGGCAACCGCTCCTGTATGCCTTGCGTTTTCCTTTCACGACGAAGAGCATGACATGCAAGACGATGCGCCGAAGCTTCCGCCGACCGTGGAGAACCGCCCAGACGCGCCTCCGCCGCGCACGCCGATCTTCAATCTGCCCCCCGTGCTCGTCGCCAGCCTAGGCCTGCTGCTGGCGATCTTCCTGATCCAAAGCGTATTTTTCTCGACGGACACGCTCGACTGGTTCTTCTTTACTTTCGGCTTCGTACCGGGCCGCTACATAACGCCTTTGTCGCAGCAGGGTCTGGAGTGGCTCTGGACGCCGGTGAGCTATTCGCTGCTGCATGCGAGCATCGAGCACATCCTGTTCAACGGCTTGTGGCTGATGGCCTTCGGTGCGCCGGTGGCTCGCCGCATCGGCCCGGTGCGCTACATCGCATTCTGGATACTCTCGGCAATCGCAGCTGCAGCACTCAATGCCGCCATCCATTGGGGCCAGATGACGTTGATGATAGGCGCATCGGGCGTCGTCTCGGCGCTGATGGGGGCTGCCTGCCGCTTTGCATTTCCGCCCGAGAAACGCGGGCCTCGCCCGATGGAATCGCACCTCAATCCAAGACTGTCGATCATTGGCGCATTGCGAAGCCGGACAGTCCTGATGTTCATCCTGTTCTGGTTCTTCACCAATATCCTCATCGCCTTCGGCATGCCGCTGATTGGCGATGGATCGCAGGACGTGGCATGGGACGCTCATGTCGGCGGCTTTATCTTCGGTTTCCTGCTCTTTTCGCTGTTCGACCGCCCGATAGAATTGCCGACGCCGCCTGAAGACGTCGCCGCCATCGATGGCTGAAGGTTGCATTCCCGGCAACCTGAGTGCAACATCGAATTCCGGCCGCGCGGAGGGAGGAGACCACGGGCGACCGGAATCCTATTGCGATTTCGAAAGGGGAGGATCGAATGCCAATTTCCGTAAAATCCATTTTGGACGCCAAGGGTCGCGCCGTGGTGACCGTCGGTCCGGACACTACGCTGCTTGAGGCCGCTGCGATCCTTGCGGAACACCGCATCGGTGCGCTGGTGATCGGATCGCTCGGAGGCACTATCTCCGGCATATTCACGGAGCGGGACGTTGTAAAAGCTGTTGCCAAATATGGCCGCTCCAGCCTCGACCAGCCCGTCGTAGAAGTGATGAGTTACAACATCGTCCGCTGTAGCGAAGATTCGACGGTCGACGAGGTCATGGAGATGATGACCCAGAGACGGTTCCGCCATGTACCGGTGGAAGACGACGGCAAGCTCAGCGGCATCATTTCGATCGGCGACGTCGTCAAGGCCCATATCCGCGAGATTGAACTCGAGGCCGAACAGATCAAGGCCTATATTGCTGGATGAAATATCCTGGGGAGTGGGCTGATCACAGCACCTCCCCAGCCATGATTGCCGAACGAGCGCCACCCCACCCACTTCAGCGGGCGTAAGCTTCCTGCATGCGGCGAATCTCCGGAAGTCGGGCCGAAGCCTCCTCATAGCCGCGATCGATAGCCGCACCGGCGCGATAGAACTCGGAAAGGCCGATATCGCTCAGTCGCGGATGGAGCGCCAGATCCGGTGGATCGCCGGCAAGGCGCGCGCGCGAAATCCTGTCCTGTATGATGTTGAAGGCCTGCACCATGACGCCGGTCATGCCGAGCCTGGTGTACGGCGCTTCGGGCTGGCGATGGATGTCGGTCGCCGGCAGCAGAGCGTTGTGCTTGACCACGGCGGAGCGGCCGTAGAGATCGTAATTGAGGTTGACCGCGACGACCAGCGGCTGCTCGTAGGACCGGCAGACCGAGACCGGCACCGGATTGACGAGTGCGCCGTCGACGAGCGTTCGGTTGTTGCTGCGCACGGGCTCGAAAATTCCGGGCAGCGCGTAGGACGCCCGCAACGCTGTGATCAATGATCCGTTGGTAATCCACACCTCATGGCCGGTGTTGAGTTCGGCCGCCACGGCGACGAAAGGCCGGGGCAGGTCCTCGATGTTCAGCCCCTGCAGATGCTCCTGCATCCGCTTGGTCAGCCGCATCCCGCCGAACAGCCCGCTTCCGCCGATGGTCAGGTCGAGCAGGCTGGCAATGCGGCGCATGGTGAGCGAGCGGGCGAAGGATTCGAGTTCATCGAGCTTGCCGGCAAGATAGCAACCGCCGACGAGTGCGCCGATCGATGTGCCGGCAATCATGCCGATCTCGATGCCGGCCTCGTCGAGCGCCCTCAGCACGCCGATATGCGCCCAGCCTCGCGCTGCGCCGCCGCCCAGCGCCAACGCGATTTTCGCTTTGCTTGGAAGGACCGGAATGAGGGCCGTTGCGGAGAGATCGTTGCCTTTGGCCGGGGAGGTAACCGCCGGACTCTGTCCGGCGCCCTGACGATTGAAACGCCAGTTCAGCATCTTGTCTTCCTTCGAGGCGTATTGCGCCTCTTGTTATGTCGCGTCCCTTTTTGTTTGCCTGAACATCATACGTCGACAGGACTTAACAGTGTAATGCCCTGCCGGATCAATTTGTCTTAATGGCCATACACATCGCGTGGGTCGAAGTGGCGGTGGGTGTCGACGATTCGCACCACCGGCTTACCGTCCTGCAATTCGACAACCCGGTAGAAACACGAGCGGCGACCGGTATGGCAGGTTGCAGCGTGGCCACCCACCTCGACCTTCAGCAGGATGGCATCCTGGTCGCAATCGGTGCGGATTTCCACCACCGTCTGGAGATTGCCGGAGGTTTCGCCCTTCTTCCAGATCTTGGCGCGCGACCGGCTGAAATAATGCGCAATGCCGGTGCTGAGCGTGAGGGACAGAGCCTCGGCGTTCATGTGCGCTACCATGAGCAGGACACCATCACTGGCGTCGGTGACGACAGCGGTGATCAGACCGCCATCGTCGAAACGCGGCGTGAACTCGCCGTCATCCTCAAGTTCCGCCTTGTCGCGGGAAGGCTCCCTGAATCCTATCATCGCAAACCGTCACCTGAAATTAGCGTCCGCGCACCAGCGTCATGAAACGCGCCTGCTCGGCCGGATCGACCTTGTAAGAGCCGGTGAACCGTGTCGTCAGCGTTGTCGATCCCTGCTTCTGCACGCCGCGCATGGCCATGCACATATGCTCGGCCTCGATCATGATTGCAACGCCACGAGGACGCAGCGTCTCGTCGATTGCGGTGGCGATCTGTGCCGTCATAGTTTCCTGGGTCTGCAGGCGGCGCCCGAAGATATCGACCACACGGGCGATCTTGGAAAGGCCAAGAACGCGGCCGTTCGGCAGGTAGGCCACATGAGCTTTTCCAATGATCGGCACCATGTGGTGCTCGCAATGGGAAAAGAACGGAATGTCGCGCACCAGAACCATGTCGTCGTAGCCAGCCACTTCCTCGAAGGTCCGGCCAAGCACATCTTCCGGATCCAGGTCGTAACCGGCGAACAGTTCGCGGTATGACTTGGCGACGCGTGCGGGCGTGTCGATCAATCCCTCCCGGGTCGGGTCGTCACCGGCCCAGCGGAGAAGGACACGCACGGCATCCTCGGCTTCCTTTTGAGTAGGACGATCCGGGTGGGTGTCGGTCAGCGCCAAATTCTTCAACACAGCGTCCATTTCAGGCTCTCCTGATCCGCGATAGGGATCGTTTCAGTCTCGTCAGCGACATTGCCAGCCGGACACGGCTTTCGGCAAAATCAGTCCATACGTCCAGATTCTCGCGGCCGTCGTACACTGTTTCGGGTGAAACTCGCAGAAGAGCGTTGTAAAATCATGTCCTACGAACGAGATACATATAGTACGGCACCCTTGATGTGAAAGTGTTCGATCGGACACGGTGTGTTTTTCGTTTAGAATACAGTGACCGCCATATCGGAGCCCGGAGCGCAATGGACGACATCTACAACACCAAAATCCTTGAGTTTGCCGGCAACATTACGCGTATCGGTGTGATCGAGGATGCGGACGCCAGCGCCAAGGCGCACTCGCGTCTATGTGGCTCCCGCGTCACAATATGGCTGAAACTCGAGGGAAATATGGTCAGCGACTTCACCCACGACGTCAAGGCATGCGCGCTCGGCCAGGCTTCATCGTCGCTCATGGCACGCCATGTTGTCGGGGCGACCGTGTCAGAACTGCGCCAGGCTCAAAGCGACATGCTGGCGATGCTGAAGGCAGACGGCGAGGGGCCTGTCGGCCGATTCGAGGAGATGCGATACCTCCGCCCGGTCAAGGACTATAAGGCGCGGCACGCATCGACGATGCTGACATTCGACGCCGTCATCGATGCCATCGAGCAGATCGAGGCCAAACGCGGCGTAGCCGTGGAGGCCTGACCATGTGCGACGCGCACGGCCATGGCGACAAACCCCGCCAATCCAGAAACTATGCCGGTCCCTTCCGCAAGACCCCGGACCGACTGCTCGGTATTGGCCTGATCCGCCTCTACCAGCTGACACTTTCCGGCTTCATCGGCAATTCCTGTCGCCACCTGCCGACCTGTTCGGAATACGGCTATGAGGCAATCGCACGACATGGCCTCTGGCCCGGCGGCTGGATGACGTTGTTTCGCGTCGGCAGTTGCGGTCCTGGCGGCAGCAGCGGCTTCGACCCCGTTCCGGAGGTTCTCGAGCGCAGATACCGGTGGTGGACGCCGTGGCGATATCTGGCCCTACGCCGCTCGCCGGGCGCCTGATGAACAACATCACACACGGCCGGGTAGAACATGAAGGGCGTGCCTGATCTTTACTCAAAGCCTGAAAACATCTATCAGGCGCTGCGAGATCGGCGGCCGATTGCCCCGTCTCGTTTATGACGCACCACCCGCATTGGTTGGCGGGACTGGATAAGGAAGCTTATGATGACGGACGCTATTTCCCTGACATTTCCCGATGGTTCGGTGCGCGGCTTTGCAGCCGGCGCAACAGGCCGGGATGTCGCCGAATCGATATCAAAGTCGCTGGCCAAGAAGGCCGTGGCGATTACCATAGACGGCACCGTACGGGACCTCTCCGAACCGGTGACATCAGGGGCGATCGAGATCGTCACCCGTACCGACGCACGCGCGCTGGAACTCATCCGCCACGACGCAGCCCATGTCATGGCAGAAGCCGTGCAAGAACTATGGCCCGGTACGCAAGTGACCATCGGTCCCGTGATCGAGAACGGTTTCTATTACGACTTTGCCAAGAACGAGCCGTTTACGCCGGACGACCTGCCCGTCATCGAAAAGAAGATGAAGGAAATCATCCAGCGCAACAAGCCGTTCACCAGAGAGATCTGGTCGCGCGAAAAGGCCAAGCAGGTATTTGCCGACAAGGGCGAGACCTACAAGGTCCAGCTGGTCGATGCGATCCCTGCCGGCCAGGATCTGAAGATTTACTACCAGGGCGACTGGTTCGACCTCTGCCGCGGCCCGCACATGGCCTCGACCGGCCAGATCGGCACTGCCTTCAAGCTGATGAAGGTGGCCGGTGCCTACTGGCGTGGCGACAGCAACAACCCGATGCTGACCCGCATCTACGGCACGGCGTTCGCCGAACAGTCGGAACTCGACAACTACCTGAACATTCTGGCTGAAGCCGAGAAGCGCGATCATCGTCGCCTCGGCCGCGAGATGGACCTTTTCCATTTCCAGGAAGAGGGACCTGGCGTGGTCTTCTGGCATGGCAAGGGATGGCGGCTGTTCCAGTCGCTGGTATCCTACATGCGCCGGCGTCTTGCGCGCGACTACCAGGAAGTCAATGCGCCGCAGGTGCTCGACAAGTCGCTCTGGGAAACCTCGGGACACTGGGGCTGGTACCGCGACAACATGTTCAAGGTGACGGTTGCCGGCGACGAGACCGACGACGAACGCGTCTTCGCGCTGAAGCCCATGAACTGCCCCGGTCATATTCAGATCTTCAAGCATGGCTTGAAGTCGTACCGCGAACTGCCTGTACGCCTTGCAGAATTCGGCAATGTTCATCGCTACGAACCCTCCGGCGCGTTGCACGGGCTGATGCGCGTACGCGGCTTTACGCAGGACGACGCCCACATCTTCTGCACCGACGAACAGATGGCCGCCGAATGCCTGAAGATCAACGATCTCATCCTGTCGGTCTACGAGGATTTCGGCTTCCAGGAAATCGTCGTCAAGTTGTCGACACGGCCGGAAAAGCGGGTCGGGTCGGATGCCCTGTGGGATCGCGCCGAAGCCGTCATGATGGAAGTGCTCCAGACCATCGAGGCGCAATCGGGCGGGCGTATCAAGACTGGCATCCTGCCGGGCGAGGGCGCCTTCTACGGTCCGAAGTTCGAATACACGCTGCGTGACGCCATCGGCCGCGAATGGCAGTGCGGGACGACGCAGGTCGACTTCAACCTGCCGGAACGCTTTGGCGCCTTCTACATCGACCAGAACTCGGAAAAAACCCAGCCGGTTATGATCCATCGCGCCATCTGCGGCTCGATGGAGCGCTTCCTCGGTATCCTGATCGAGAACTTCGCCGGTCACATGCCGCTGTGGATTTCACCGCAGCAGATCGTCGTCGCAACCATCACATCCGAGGCTGACGACTACGGCATGGAAGTAGCCGAGATGCTGCGCGAAGCAGGCCTGCAGGTCGAGACCGACTTCCGCAACGAGAAGATCAACTACAAGATCCGCGAGCACAGCGTCACCAAGGTGCCCGTGATCATCGTTTGCGGCAAGAAGGAAGCCGAAGAGCGCTCGGTCAATATCCGCCGCCTCGGTTCGCAGGCACAGACTTCGATGTCGCTCGATGCGGCTATCGAAAGCCTGACGCTGGAAGCCACGCCTCCTGACGTTCGCCGCAAGGCAGCGGAGAAGGCGGCGCGGGCAGCCTGAGCGATCACCCTCTGACAGAGCCGTGCTGGCTCTGTCAGAGAACTGACATCGAAGTGTAATATACCGACGCCAGTGTGATCAGGGGCGGGTCTTTCCCGGGATAATCGTGAAGCTCAAAGTGCTTTCCTACGCCAATGACCGTGACCCCCGGCTGAAGCGCTGGTTCATTCGCTCCATCGAGGGACTGTCGGGCCGGGATCGTTACGCGCGGCTTTACGACATCTGGCGCAGCGACATCGTTGCCTCCGGCGACCGGGTGTTCGGCAAGATGCTGGATCTTATCGACATCCGCATGGACGTGCGCGGCGCCTGGCCGCCGGCGAACCTGCCCGATACGCCGCTCGTCATCGTCGCCAATCATCCCTTCGGCATCGGCGACGGAATCGCGGTGCTGGCGCTCGCCGAACAGCTCGGTCGCCCCTTCCGGGTGCTGATCAACGATGAACTGCTCAAGGTTCCGGAGATGAGCGCCTATTCGCTGCCGATCTCGTTCGAGGAAACCCGCGAGGCGATGGCGATGAATATGCAGACCCGTCACGAAGCCGTTCGTCTCTTGAAGGAAGGCGTGACCATCATCGTCTTTCCCGCTGGTGGCGTGGCCACGGCGAAACGGGGCTTTGGGCTGGCTGAGGATCTGCCCTGGAAGATTTTCCCGGCCAAGCTGGTGCAGGCAGCGCGGGCATCCGTCATTCCGATCTATTTCGAAGGCCAGAACGGCCGTCTGTTCCACCTTGCGAGCAAGCTATCCCTGACGCTACGCATCTCTATGCTGATTCGGGAATTCCGACGCCTCTCCGGCAGCACGATCACCTCACATATCGGCGAACTCATCACCTTTGAAAAGCTCAGCGAGGGTGCCGATCGCAAGGATCTGCTGTCGCGACTTTATAGCGCCGTGTTCTCGATGGCGCCGCCGAAGCGCCCGGTTCTCAGCCGCGCCAGCTGAGTTTGGCCGAACTGAGGTGAACCCGGCTAATCCATGCTGGTGCCGTCGTCGCCTGCGGGTAGCGGCGGCTGGACGGCCGAGGGGCCTCCCGCCTCGGGCGGCGCGGTTGGCGCTTGTGCGGCCGGCGCCTGCGGGGAAGGCGCCTGTTGCAGCTGGTCGTCAGGTCCGTTTTCGGGATCCTGCAGATCCTGCGGCTGCTGCTCTTTCATCAGCACCTCGACATCGGTGTTTTTGCCGGCCGCGACACTGAAATCCCGCTGATAGATCTTGTCCTTGTTGCGCGCGACCGCGGTGTAACGCCCCTCGGCCAGGATCATCGTCGGGAAGGCACTGACGCTCTCGCCGACAATGTCGCCGGCAGCCGTCAGCACGGACCAGGCTGTATCGGCAATAGCCTCGCCGCCGGCATCCGAAACCAGCTTGAAGGTGAGTTTTGCGGCGCGATGCTGGATCGTTGCCTCGGTCACCTTGCCGGCCTCGACCTGGATATCGGCGCGGATGATGGCATTGACCTGCCCGTATTCCGAGACAATGTGGTAGGTCCCGGCGCTGAGTCCCACCAGCGTGTTCGGCTTGACGTCGGACATGACGAGACCGCGTGTCCCGTCCTCCTTCACCTCGTTGGAATAGACGGAAAAGCTGAGCTCGGCCGGTGGAATCCTGACATCGGAGCCGGACACCGCGTTGAGCAGGATACCGCCGGCATCGAGCACCATGACCTGCTTCTGCGTCTCGCCGCTTTCCGGCACTGTGAGCTTCTTGGTAACGCCGGCACGACCGAATGAAACGTTGACGAAATAATCCCCCGGGCCGAGCTGAAAGGCCGCCGAACCGCCTTTGGAGCTTGCCACCAGCGGCAGTTTTCCGTCACCGCCAGCGACGGGACTGAACACGTACCAGGACAGACCCTGTTGCAAAGGCGGTCCATCCGCCGTCAGCTTGGCGTCGAGTGCGACATCGCGGATGGCGGCGGCCTTCTTGTCCGTCCCCGGGGAGATGAAAGCGTTTAGCTTCGGCATTTTCGCCGTACTGTCGAGCTGCTTGAATTCCTTGAAGGCATCGTCTGCCCGGACGGAGAGGCCGGTAGCGAGCAAAAGCATCGCCGTCAGGCCTATACGACCGGTATGAACAAAAGCCGACATGAATTCCCACCGATCGATGACGCGTATCAATCTGCAACAGAAGACCAACGCGGTGGCAAATTCAAGACCTTGGCCATCATAGCCCCCGGGTTTCGCATGGTTTTGTCCCTGCAGCGGCAATTGACATCGGCGCAACCGACAGCGACAAACCGGCATCGCCATTCATGACACTTGCGACCTTGTCGCCACGATGGAATTTCTGATGAAAAACGACATCACGCTGATCGATTACCTCGCTGTCCGCCGGTCGACGCCTGCCTTCCAGATGTGCGAACCCGGGCCGGGCAGGGGCGAACTCGAGGACATGTTGCGACTGGCCTCGCGCGTGCCGGATCACGGCAAGCTCGCACCCTGGCGCTTTATCGTCTACCAGGGCAACGAGCGAGCCAAGATCGGCGAGGCGCTGCTGCAATTGGCGCTGGAGGCAAAGCCTGACCTTTCCGACGAAATGAGGAAGGTCGAACTCGCCCGGTTCACCCGCGCGCCTGTCGTCATCGCCGTCGTCAGCACCGCCGGACCTCATGTCAAGGTGCCCGAATGGGAGCAGGTCCTGTCGGCTGGCGCGCTCTGCCTCAATCTGTCGATGGCGGCCAACGCCCATGGCTATGTCGCGAACTGGCTGAGCGAGTGGTTTGCCTATGACGAGCGCGCCTATCCGTTGCTCGGCATCAGGCCCGGCGAGAAGGTTGCGGGTTTCATCCATGTCGGATCGACCACCTTCCCGATCACCGAGCGGCCGCGCCCTGAACTCAGCGACACCGTGACCTGGGTCGGCGGAGGCGACGGCTGATGTTCTACAGCACGGACACCAACCGGCACGGCCTGTCCCACGATCCGTTCAAATCCATCGTCACGCCAAGGCCCATTGGCTGGATCGGCAGCAAGGGCAGGGATGGCTCGATCAACCTGTCGCCCTACTCATTCTTCAACGCTGTCTGCGACACCCCGAAGATCATCATGTTCTCCTCGCAGGGCCGCAAGGACAGCGCCCGGAACGCTGAGGAGACCGGCGTCTTCACCGCAAATTTCGTCAGCCGCAACCTCCTCGAACAGATGAACGCCTCTTCGGTGAGCGTACCCTATGGCGTCGACGAGTTTGCTGTCGCGGGTTTGACAGCGGCACCCGCTCAGCTGATCGATGCGCCCTATGTTGCGGAGGCCTTCGCCGTGCTCGAATGCAGGGTGACGGAAATCCGTAATCCCATGACCTTGTCCGGGACGCCGGCCAACAATTTCATGGTGTTCGGCGAAGTCGTCGGCATCCACATCGACGAGGCAATCATCCGCGACGGGCGCCTCGACATGGAACTGGCACAGCCCATGGGCCGCATGGGCTATATGGACTACAGCGAGGCCAGCACCGTGTTCGAACTGCTGCGTCCACCCACGCCAAAGTCGTAATTCGATGTCGATTTACCCGTCGTCGGCCAATTCGACAATCTTACCGGACGCTTAACGCCTATGGTGAACCAATCATAAACTTTTTGCCGCTAGCATCGGAATCACAGTAGCGGACGGCAGCCGTCCCCAACATCGAGGCCGGAAAAGTGATCGTAGAGGCATTTCTTCGCTGGGCGGAAACGGCCAAGGCCGGCGACAGGGCAAGGGCTGCCAATGCGCTCGGACGGGCGTATCTTGGCACAACCATGCCAGCTGCCGAACGCGATGCGGCCGAGATGGCGATGACTTTCCTGCTTGACGATCCATCACCACGCGTCCGCCTGTCTCTCGCGGAAGCGTTGGCCCATGCAGCAGATGCGCCGCGCAACGTCATCCTGTCGCTGGCAACCGACCAGCCCGAAATTGCTGCGCAGGTCATCCTCTGCTCGCCGCTGTTTAACGACGCCGATCTCGTCGACCTCGCTTCGCGCGGCGACAGCGTCACGCGGGTGCTGATTGCCTCGCGCGGAGCGCTCGGTCCCTCGGTTGTCGCGGCCATTGCCGAGATCGGCGACGAAGAGGAAGTTCTTTGCCTGCTGGAGAATGGCGGGGCTTGCTGGTCGCGCGCTTCGTTGAAGCGTGTCACAGATCGGCTCGGCCATTCCGCCGATATCCGCCGTCTGCTGCTGGAGATGCATGACTTGCCCTGCGATGCACGCCATCTGCTGATGCAGCAGGTCAGCGACGCGCTGGCGGAATTTTCGCTCGTACAGGCAACCCTCAGCCCGCGCCGCCTGCAGCATGTGACCCGAGAGGCAGGCGAAGCGGCTACCGTGGCAATCGCGGGTGCCGTCAACCATGATGAAATCTCCGGAATGGTCGAGCACCTGCGGCTGTCCGGGCGCCTGACGCCGGCTTTCCTGATGCACACGCTGTGCAGCGGCAAGGTCGATTTCTTTGCCGGCGCCGTCGCCAATCTCTCAGGCTGCAGCGAGCCCCGCGTCCGTTCCATCCTCGGCACCGGACGCATGCATGCCGTGCGTGCCCTCTTTGAAGCCGCCGGATTGCCGCGCGACATCAGCACGCTGTTCGTCGAGGCGACGATGCTCTGGCGCCAGGCTTCGCGTTCGACCATGGAGACGATGCTCGATACCGTGTCTCAACGTCTGTTGCGACGCCTTGGTCGGAGACACGGCACTGCTGGCGGCGCCACCGACTTGCTGGTGATGGTGGAAAAGCTGCACATCCAGGAGCAGCGTCAATCGGCCCGCAATTTCGTCTCCCAGGCAATGCCCTGCGCGGCCTGAGAAACCTAAGGATCGCCTATTTCCCCGCCTCGACTTCGGCGATGAAAGCCTTGATGATTTCGGTAAGCAATGCCGGCTGTTCGACGCAGGCTATATGTCCGGCATCGCGGATCAGCTCATAGCGCGCATCGGGAATACGCTTGGCCATCGCCAGAACGACAACTGGCGGTGTCGAGCCGTCCTTACCGCCGGCGACACAGATCGTCGGTACGGCGATGGACGTCGCCGCCGCCTCATAGTCCGCGTCTCTCAACGCCTCGCAGGTCGCCACGTATCCCTCGGCCGGCTGACGGACCAGCATATTCCGATAGCCGGCATAGGCTGTATTCTCTGGGCGTCGGAATTCTACCGTGAACCATTGCTCCATGATGCCGTCGGCAAGCGCCTCGATGCCACCGGCATTGACTGCGGCGATGCGGTCGTTCCAGAGTGCGGGTGTCCCTATCCTCGGCGCCGTGCCGCAAAGGATGAGACCTCGTACCAGTTCCGGACGGCGATGGTAAAGCGACTGGGCAATAAGCCCACCAACAGACAGCCCGCAGATATACGCATTGCTGACCGAGAGCATGTCGAGAAGACCGGCGAGGTCGCCGGCATGGTCCTCGATCGCATATGGCGTCCGGCCAACATCCGAAAGACCATGACCGCGCTTGTCATAGAGGACGATGGCGAAATCGCCCGCAAGGCGGACGATCACGTCGCGCCATATGCGGAAATCCGTGCCGAGAGCATTGGCAAAGACGATCGTCGGCTTGTCGGCCGGCGCGCCGATGATTTGATAATGGATCATCACATCGTTGATGCGGGCAAACTGCATGCTTTGTCCTCACGATCGGTTTAGGCTTCCTTAGCCAGCGGCATGCCGGCAAAACGCTCTATTGCCATGAGGATCGCTGCACGGCAAAGAAAATCAGTCCGTTGCAGCGAGCGGCTTAGGTCAGTTCGATCAGTCGCCACTCCGAGCCACGGACACCTCGGGGAGAGCATTCCGACGCTCATCTACCCAATGGCTGGCGGATTGGTTCGGAACAATAGCAAACCGATTTTGTTGTCCTAGCAACGCCGCAAGGGCCTCCGTCCCGGCGCTCGAGGAATTGACAGCCAATGCAGAAACATCATCAGAGCCTGAGAAGCATTGCCCGCATCCACGGCATAGACCTCCGAAGGCCGCTCTCTGACGGCAGCACAACGGCAGTATCCGACGCTACACTGCGGATGATGCTGACGGCGCTCAAGGTCACGTTCGATGATGAAACAGCACCCACATGCCCCGCCAACTGTTTCCTACCTCCAGAAATCGTGGACCGTCCGTGCTGGGGTCTGAGCCTGCAACTCTACGAGCTTCGTTCAGCCCGGAACTGGGGCATCGGTGACTTCCTCGACCTTGAGGCGTGCTGCGATATCGCCGGCCCGCTGGGTGCCGACTTCATTGGCCTTAACCCGCTGCATGCACCATTCACGGCCGATCCCGAGCGCTGCAGCCCCTATGAGCCTTCCAACAGGCAGTTTCTCAACCCTTTCTATATTTCAGTCGATGCGGTCGAAGGCTTCGTGATGACGCCCGCGCTGGATGAGCGCATCCGGCGACTTCGTGCCACGGAGCTTGTGGACTACAGGCAAGTGGCGGAACTGAAGCTCGAGGTGCTGCTAGATCTCTGGACGAGCGGGAAGGGCGGTCGCGGTAGCCCTGATTTTGCCGCCTATGTCTCGGAAGGCGGCGAAGGTCTGCAGCGACACGCCCTCTTTGAAGCCCTCTCTACCGAGATGGCCAGGCGCGGTGTCGGGACCGGTTGGCACGCATGGCCGGAGGCTTATCGCACTCCATTTTCAGAGGAGGTCGGCCGCTTTGCGGAGGAGCACGCCGAAAACATCATGTTCCACAAATGGCTGCAGTGGCTGGCGCATCAGCAACTCGGCCTAGCCGGCACCCGTGCCAGGGAACGTGGCATGCGCATCGGGCTATACCTCGACCTTGCCGTCGGCGAGGCGCTCGACGGCTCTGCGACCTGGAGCGACCCGGATTTCTACGTCTCCGGCGCCAGCATCGGTAACCCGCCCGAACCCTATGCCATCGACGGCCAGGACTGGCGGCTGGCCGCCCTTCTGCCGGACGCGATCGCATCTGGCGAAGCCTCGCCGTTCCAAAAGATGCTGGCGGCTGCCATGCGCTACGCCGGCGCTATCCGCATCGACCACGCGGCCGCTCTTTCGCGCCTCTTTCTCGTACCCACCAGCGGCACTCCGGCAGACGGGGCATATGTTTCCTATCCGCAGGAAGACCTGATCCGGGTCCTTTCCAGCGCATCGCAGCAATACCGCTCTATTGTCATTGGCGAAGATCTCGGCAATATCCCCGGTGGTCTCCGCGAAGACCTCGCCGACGCGCAGATCCTCTCCTACCGCATTCTGTCCTACGAGCGAAACGGGCAGGGGTTCATCGCACCGGAAGCGTACCCGGCCCTCGCGCTTGCCTGCGTCTCCACCCACGATCACCAGACATTTACGGGCTGGTGGCGCGGCGACGACATTGCTCTACGCTCTGAGCATCGGCTGGTGCCCGCCGAGCTTGCCGAAGTCCACGAGATCGCAAGGCAGGAGGAGCGTGATGACCTCCTGCGTGCCTTTGCAGATGCCGAGGTTCGCGAGCCAGCGATAACAACGGGCGAAGACGAAAGTATTGCTCTTGCCGTAGCCTCCTATCGCTATATCGCGCAGACGCCATCCGCGATGGTAGCGGTCAGGCTTGCAGACCTCACCAACGAACCGAACCCGACCAACATTCCAGGTACCAGCACCAGCTATCCGAACTGGAAGCCCAAGCTGTCAGTCCCGCTGGAATCGCTCGGTGAGGCACCGCTGTTTCGTGAAATCGTCAGCGCCATCAGTCAGATCCGACCGCGATAGTGCAAAGGCAGCAGGCTGAGGTAACTTGCTGGCTCAGCCCCCACCACCAAGTGTCACGGACATGAAAGCCCGGAATGTCGCTGCGGCCGTGGCCATAGGTCGCGCGCGCGCCCAGGCCAGTCCGACATCCATACTGGGGACGGGTTCGATCAGTCTGCGAACTTCGATGCGCTGCCCCTCGAGAGACCACGGCCGATAAACCATGTCCGACAGGATAGTGACGCCGACACCGGCTGCGACGAGCGAGCGGACGGCCTCGACGGAGCTGGTCGTCAACACGGCATTCGGCTTTTTACCGGCAGCATCCCAGTAGCGTGTGGCGGTCGTGCTCGCCTCGTCGACGGTCAGCATCACATAGTCCTCCTGCGCGACGTCGGCGAGGCTGATTTCGGTCCGTGAAAGCAGGTGGTGATCGGCCGAGAGCCAAAGTCGGCGTGACGATCGCAGCAGCAGTTCCTGTTCGAGTTCGTCCGAATTCGCCAGGTTGGAGACCAGCATGATCGCGATATCCAGGTCGCCGCTGGCCAGCTGTCGCTCGACTTCGGCGCGGGGCAATTCCCTGATCTCCACCGAGATATGCGGGTAGGTCTTCCGGAAGCGCGCGTAGTATTTCGACATGAAGTAGCCGGTCACCGTGTAAGTCATGCCCATGGTCAGTTTTCCCGACAGTTCCGCACGCTCGCGCAGAGGGCTGTGAACCGCAGCGGCGACCGCTCCGGTGATGATCCGTGCGTGATCGAGGAACCGGGCGCCCTCCATCGTCAGCCGCACACCTCCATGCGTCCTCTCCAGAAGCTTGACCCCAAGCTCCTCTTCCAGCGATTTTATCGCTGCCGTTACCGCCGATTGGGAGATGTTGAGGTTGACGGCCGCGTGGCTCACTTGTCCACTTTCTGCAGACGCAATAAAATAATCCAGTTGTTTCAGCGTGATGCTCATATCTGTTCCACCAATTTCTTATTATCGTTTTTTTCGATATTACATTACGAAAATTACTATTTCACAAGAGGCAAAAGCTCGGACAAGATTTGTGCAACGCCGCAAAGACGGCAGCTTATAAGGGGCACGACAACGATGAGCGTCACGCTGAACTGTGACATGGGAGAGAGCTTTGGCCTTTACAGGCTGGGCGACGACGCCGGGCTTATGCCGCTTATTGATGCGGCGAATGTGGCCTGCGGCTTCCATGCATCCGATCCCGACCATATGCGAACAACAGTCCTCCGCGCCAAGGAGCATGGCGTCAAAGTCGGGGCACACCCGTCGCTTCCTGATCTCCAGGGTTTTGGCCGACGCGAGATGAAGATGAGCCGGCAGGAGATCGCCAACTCGGTCATCTACCAGGTCGGCGCGCTGCTCGGTTTCCTGAAAGCGGAAAACATGCCGCTCAATCACATCAAACCGCATGGCAGCCTTTACAACATGGCCGCCCGCCAGGAAGAAGTTGCTCAAGGCATATGTGATGCGGCAGAGGTGTTCGGTGTGCCGGTGTTCGGCATGACAGGTACCCTGCACGAAAGCATCTACCCGCAGCGCGGCATCCGCTTCATCCCGGAATTCTATGCCGATCTCGACTATACGCCGGCGGGTGCGCTGATCGTCACGCGCGAGCATCCGGCCATGGATCCGGAGCTGATGGCGTCCCGCTGCGTGCGCGCATTGACGGACAAGCAGGGCACGGCTACCGACGGCAGTCTCTTCCCGGTTGGCTGCGAAACGATTTGCGTGCATTCAGATACGCCGAACGCTATCGATATTGCCAAGGCCGTGCGCAGCGCAATCGCGCCCTGGCACTGATTTCGGCGGCCGCCACCTATGGCGGCCTTATTGCCTGCATCCATCTCGCATTGTCGGAACAGGAGACCCATTCCATGCCACAGATCCTTTCACCGCTTCCCGGAACGTTCTACCGCAGTGCGGCACCTGGCCAGCCACCTTTGAAGGCCGACGGCGACGATGTCGCGATCGGCGACGTCATCGGCCTGATCGAGGTGATGAAGTCCTTCCACGAGGTCAAGGCAGAGGTTGCCGGTAGCGGGATTTCCTTCCTTGTCGATAACGAAGACCCTGTCATGGCAGGCGCACCGCTGGCGGACGTCGGCTGATGCTGAAGAAGTTGCTGATAGCCAATCGCGGCGAGATCGCAGTGCGCGTCATCCGCGCTGCCAAGGACCTCGGTATTGCGACGGTAGCAGTTTATTCCACGGCCGACGCGGATGCGTTGCATGTTCAGCTTGCAGACGAAGCCGTCAACATCGGTCCACCGGCAGCCAAGAAGTCCTACCTGAACATCGAGGCCCTGTTGGCGGCAGCCCGCGACACCGGTTGTGACAGCATTCATCCGGGCTACGGCTTCCTTGCCGAAAATGCCGAGTTTTCCGATGCTGTGACGGCGGCAGGCCTCGTCTTCGTTGGCCCCTCCGGCAATGCAATCCGCTTGATGGGCGACAAGGTTTCGGCGCGCCTCGCTGCGTCTGCTGCCGGCGTTCCCGTCGTTCCGGGTTCGGTCGGTCGCGTCGAAAGCATCGAGGCAGCGCGGGACGTTCTGGCAGAGACCGGTTTCCCGGTAATGATCAAGGCCGCTGCCGGCGGTGGCGGACGCGGCATCCGCATCGCCAATTCGTCAGCCGAGTTCGAGCAGGCCTATCCGCAGGCCCAGGCCGAAGCCCTGGCTGCTTTCGGGGACGGAGGCCTTTACATGGAGAAGGTCATAGGCCGTGCCCGCCATATCGAGGTGCAGGTGCTTGCCGATGGCCATAATGCGGTCCATTGCTACGAGCGGGAATGCTCGCTGCAACGTCGTCGCCAGAAAGTCTGGGAGGAGGCGCCTTCGCAAGCCCTCTCAGATGCGCTGCGCGAAGAACTCTGCGCCTCGGCCGTAGCGCTCGCAAAGGCCGTCGCCTATTCCGGCGCGGGGACAGTCGAATACCTCTACGACGATGCTGCCGACCGCTTCTATTTCATCGAAATGAACACCCGTATCCAGGTTGAACATCCCGTGACCGAGGCTGTGACCGGCATCGATCTCGTGGCGGAGATGCTGCGGATTGCCGGCGGCGAGCCATTGCGATTGTCCCAAGCCGATATCAGGGTCAGCGGACACGCAATCGAAGTGCGGCTGAATGCGGAAGATCCCGCCAAGGACTTTGCGCCGTTTCCGGGCAAGGTCGGCGATCTCAGAATACCCGGCGGCCCCGGCGTTCGCTTCGATTCGATGCTCTACGCCGGTTACCAGGTGCCGCCCTTCTACGATTCACTTCTCGCCAAGCTGATCGTCCACGCAGAGACCCGGGAAGGGGCGATTGCGCGGCTGCAAAGGGCATTGGGCGAACTCAAGATCTCGGGCATGAAGACGACCAAGCCGCTGTTTCTGGCACTTGCCGCAGATCCGGCAGTCCAATCAGGAGACGTGCATACGCGCTGGCTGGAAGGCTGGCTTGTCGAAAACGCAGCGGCGCTTGCCAGCTGAAAAGGAGAACCGATGTCGATACGCTTCAACTTCGGCGGTGACGAACACATCTTCGGCGAGGTGTCCGAGGAAATGTCGCTCACTTCGTTCTTCACCGGCCTTTCGATGATCAACGCGGTTCGCGAGGCCGGTATCCGAGGGGTCACGGAGACCTGCCCGGCCAATGCGAGCTTCCAGATCCGCTTCGATCCGGATGTCATTTCGCCGCAAGATCTTCTGAAAGAACTGCAGTCAATGGAAGACGCCGCGTCGAAATCCGACGCCGCGCTTAAAACACGCATCATCGAGCTTCCCGTCTATTTCCAGGATCCCTGGACCCACGAGACGGAAATGCGCTTCCGCGAGCGTCATCAGGACCCCAGCGCGACGGACCTCGAATATTCGGCCCGCATAAACGGATACGCCACGATCGAGGAATTCATCGCCGCCTATTCCGGTCAGCCCTGGTTCGTTTCCATGGTCGGCTTCGTGGCGGGCCTGCCATGGCTCTACCAGATGGTGGAGCGCAAGAAGCAGATCGAGGCGCCGAAATACCTGCGTCCCCGTACGGACACACCGAAACTCACCGTCGGTCACGGCGGCTGCTTTGCGGCGATCTATTCGGTACGCGGCGCCGGCGGCTACCAGATGTACGGCGTCACGCCGGCACCGATCTATGACCCGACCCGCAAGATCCGCTATCTCACCGACGAGATGTGCCTCTTCAAGCCGGGTGACATCGTCAAGTTCAAGTCGATCACGCGTGACGAATACGATGGCACGCTTGAGGAAATCGAGGCGAACCGCTGGCAGCCCACGACGCGCGATTGCACCTTCAAGCTCACCGACTTCAACAAAGACATGCTTGGTACCAATGTCCAACTGATGGAGCTTCTCAATGGCCGTTAAAGTCATCAGTCCCGGCCTTGCGACCTCCGTGCAGGACCTCGGTCGCCCCGGCTATTATCACGTCGGCATCCCCGAAGGCGGCGGCATGGACCGGTTTTCGAGCCGTATGGCAAACCTGCTTGTCGGCAACGACGCAGGAGCAGCGGTCCTCGAAGCGACGTTCATGGGGCCTGAGCTGGAGTTCACTCAACCGGCCGTGGTCGCCATCACCGGCGGCGAGTTGCCGCCCAAGGTCAACGGCGAGGAGCGCCCAACCTGGGAAAGCTTCGAGGTCAAGGCGGGCGGCCGTCTCTCCTTTGGCTACCTCAAATCCGGCGCGCGCGCCTATATTGCGATTTCGGGCGGCATCGACGTGCCCGTCGTGCTCGGGTCCCGCTCCACCTACGTGCTGGGCGCGCTCGGCGGCTTTGAAGGCCGCGTGCTGAAAGCCGGTGACGAGCTTCCCATCGGGCAGGCAACCGGTACCGCCGGCCGCTCGCTACCAGCGGCCCTGCGCGGCCTCGGCGCGATGCCGGCAGAACTGCGCATGCTGCCCGGCATCTACTGGCACAGGATCACCGAGGCTGCAGGAAAGCGGTTCTTCGAGGATACCTGGAAGGTAGCCCCAGAGGCAGATCGCATCGGCTACCGCTTTCGTGGGGGTACACCGCTGGAATTCATGCCCCGTGAACAGCCTTTTGGTGCAGGTTCCGACCCTTCCAATATCGTCGATGCCTGCTACCCCTATGGCTCGGTTCAGGTGCCGAGCGGCACGGAGCCGATCGTCCTCCACCGTGACGCCGTATCGGGCGGTGGCTACATGATGCTCGGCGTGGTGATTTCGGCAGACATGGATCGCATCGCCCAGATGCAGCCCCATACGCCAGCGCGCTTCGTTCCCGTCACCCTCGAGGAAGCTCTTGCTGCGCGCGCCGATCGCCGCGCCGAACTCCGGAAGGCGGAAGACTACCTGACCGCCTGAGGCAGCGGCCCGCGACCGGTCAGGACCGGGCGAGGGAAGGGACGAGGCTAAGGTCGGCGCGAGCCGGCCCTTCGAAGCGCCAGCCGACAAAGGCTGGCACGCGCAACAACAAGACAAAGCCGGTAAACGGCGAGACTTTGGCAGCCGAGTGGTCCGCAGAGATCGCCGGTACCGAAAAAGGGGAACATAGCTAGACTCGGCAGGCTGTAACACGGCCGGACCCGTCGTTCCCTTTCCATCGGTAACACAAGGAACTGGGAACATGGTTGAACTGAGCGCGCAAAACATATCGGTCGCCTTTGCAGGGCTCAAGGCGCTGTCGTCGGTGACGCTCGACATCACGCCCGGACATATCAGCGGACTGATCGGCCCGAACGGTGCCGGCAAGACGACGCTCGTCAACGTCCTCACCGGATTTCAGGCGCCGACGGAGGGCGAAGTGAAGCTCGATGGAGCATCGCTCAATCGCCTCAAGCCGCATCAGGTGCGCCGCAGGGGCATCGCCCGAACGTTCCAGGGCGGGCGCCTGTTTCGCGACCTCGCGGTCGTCGACAATCTGGAAGTGACCGGCGTCGGGCTCGGCATGAGCCGGCGCGCCGCCGTCGCCGAAGCTGAGGCCATGCTCGACTGGATGGGCATCGGATCGCTCGGTTCGCGTATCGCCGGAACGCTTCCCTACACGGACGAGCGCCGGGTCGCTATCGGCCGCGCGCTGATGGGCCGCCCAGCCTACATCCTTCTCGACGAGCCCGCCGCCGGCATGAGCAGCCAGGAGGCGGCCGACTTGTCGTCCCTTGTGCGCAAGATCGCCCGCGAACTCGGCTGCGGCGTGCTGATCATCGAGCACAATGTCGGTCTCGTCCTCGGTCTCTGCGACCACATCGTCGTGCTCGATTCCGGTGCTGTCATAGAGGAGGGGACACCGGCTGCGATCCGCAACAGCGAAAAGGTCCGCCACGCCTACATGGGGACCGCTGCTGACACACCGCTACCGGTCGTGGAGGTGCTGCTATGAGCCTGCTGGTTCTCGCCGATATCGAGGTTCGCTACGGTCGCCTGACGGCCGTGCGCGGCGTGTCGTTTTCCATCAGGGATGGTGATACGGTTTTCATTACCGGGCCAAACGGCGCCGGCAAGTCATCGTTGCTCCGCGCAATTGCCGGCGTCACGCCCGCCTTTGCAGGGACGATCGATTTCGACGGCTACAATATCACCGGCCGCGCGCCGGAGGATATTGCCCGCCTCGGCTTTTCGCTGGTGCCTGAGGGCCGGGATGTCTTCGGTTCGCTGACCATCGAGGAAAATCTGCTGGTCGGCACCGGAATGAAGGCAAAGGATCGCGGCTGGAAGGCCAAGGTCGCCGAGGATCTCGAGGCGGTCTACCAGACATTCCCGATGCTGAAGGAACGCCGCAACGGCCAGGCCGGCCTGCTGTCCGGCGGCCAGCAGCAGATGCTCGTCATCGGCCGGGCGCTGATGACCAATCCGCGCCTTATCGCCATCGACGAGCCGTCGCTCGGGCTGGCGCCCAATATCACCGACCAGGTGTACGAGCGGCTGATTGCCCTGCAGGCGCTGCGCAAGTTGACGCTGCTGATCGTTGAACAGAGTTCCACCCGCGCCAATCTCGTCGGCGGTCGAATGCTGCTGATGCGCGGTGGCGAGATCGTGCTCGACGGCGACGCGCGCGAACTCGGCACCAGCGAGGCCATCCAGGCCGCCTATTTCGGCTACGAGGACAAGTGAGATGTTGCAGATCGTATTTGACTCGCTGTCACTCGGTTCGCTCTACGCGCTCGGCGCCCTCGGCATCGCGCTGATCTTCGGCGTCATGCGCCTGGTGAATTTCGCCCACGGGGACGTCATCGCCTTCTGCGTCTTCGCATTGCTCTGGCCATCCACGGATGCGATGGCCATCGTCTTTGCCGGAAACCTGCCATGGTACCTGCTGGTGCCGCTGGTGCTTGCTACCGGTGCTGCGCTGTCGGTCCTCTGCGAAGTCGTCGTCTTCCGCCGTTTTCGCCGTGCCAACCCGGCCACCATGATGATCGCCTCTTTCGCACTCGGCTTCGTCATCCGCTACTTCCTGCTGATGCTCTTCACGAGCCGCCCGAAGTCGATCTCGCTGCTGCCCATGCTCTCGCAACCGGTGGAGATCTTCGGCGCCCGGCTGCCTCTGCTGCAGCTGATCACCATCGTCGCGACAGTGTTGATCCTGATCGCCCTTTCGCTCTTCCTGCGCCGCACGAGGTTCGGGCTGGAAATGCGCGCAGCCGCCGAAAACTTCTCGATGGCACGGATGCTCGGGGTGAGGGCCAACCGGGTGATCATGGGGGCCTTCGCATTGTCCGGAGCGCTGGCTGGCGCAATCTCGCTGATCTTCGTCTGCCAGACAGGCACCGCCGATATCCAGATGGGTGGGGCGATCATGCTGATGGCATTCATCGCAACCGTGATCGGCGGCCTCGGCAGTCTTCCGGGTGCAGTGCTTGCCGGCTTCCTGCTGGGTGCTGCCTCCGTCATCATGCAGGTGGTGTTGCCGATCGATGCGCGTCCGTTCCGTGATGCCTTCGTCTATGGCGCCGTCATCCTCGTCCTCCTCTTCCGTCCGCAAGGTCTGATCGCCGCGCGCGGCACCAAGGAAAGGGTCTGATCCATGACCACTGCTACCGCTCCCGCCTTGCCGGCCGAACTGGCATCGCCGCGCAAGCCCGCACCCTTCGCGCTCGCCCGGAGCACGATCATGACGCCGATCCTGCTGTCTCTGCTCATGCTGGCGATCGCCGTGCTGACCGTCATGACCGGCTCGCGTCCGTTCAACCAGGCGGTGATCGATGTCTTCGTCCGCATCACCCTGGTCGTCGGGCTCTATATCTTCATCGGCAACTCCGGGGTCCTCAGCTTCGGCCATATCGGATTTACCTGCATGGGTGCCTATGCCGCAGCGTGGCTGACCATCAGCCCGATGATGAAGAAGAGCGCGCTTCCGGGCTTGCCCGGGTGGCTGCTCGAGACGCGTCTTCCATACTGGGAGTCTGCGATCATCGCGGCGATCTTTGCCGGGCTGGCGGCCTTGGTGTTCGGGCGGGTGCTGATGCGCCTGTCGGGCATTGCAGCCTCGATCGCCACCTTCGCGATGCTGGCGATGATCAATACCATCTACTCCAACTGGCAGGACGTCACCGGCGCGACGTCGTCGGTGGTGGGCATTCCCATCGTCCGCCTCATCTGGCCTTACGTGGGTGCTGCCGTCCTCGCCATCTTCATCGCTTGGGCCCATGCCATCTCCCGCTCGGGACTGGCCTTGCGCGCCGCCCGCGACGAGCCGACCGCAGCAGCGGCCTCGGGCGTCGACATCCCGAAGGAACGGTTGGTCGCGTTTACCATCTCAGGCGTGGTCATGGGTCTCGGAGGCGCTCTGATGGCGCATTCGATCGGCGTCGTCACGCCCGACAATTTCTACCTCGGCCTCACCTTCATCACGCTTTCCATGCTCGTCGTCGGCGGCATGAGCAGCCTTTCCGGCGCGGTGATCGGCGTGGTCCTTCTCTCTGCCCTCATCCAGGCTCTGCGCTGGCTGGAGGCGGGTGTCCCCGTGGGCACAGTCACCCTCGCTCTTCCCAAGGGGCTCCAGGAGATCGCCCTCGGTGTCATCATGATCGTAATTCTCGCGCTTCGTCCTGCCGGCTTGATAGGCAATCGCGAGATCACGTTTTTCAGGCGTAAACATAACAAATAGCCGACGAGGACAACAATCGTCAGGCAATAAAGGAGCAGCTAATGGAATACGTAAGAAGACTATTTGCAGCAGTTCTGGCCACGGCATTCGCCGCGGCCGCAGTTCCGGCCATGGCCGACGACAGCAAGATCGTTGTCGGCTTTGCGACGGCCGCATCCGGCTTCATGCAGGCTTACGACAAGCCCGCAACCGATGCCGCGATGATCCGCATCGACGAGATCAACGCTGCCGGCGGCCTGCTCGGCAAGAAGATCGAAGTCGTATCGGCCGACACGAAATCCGACCGTGCAGAAGGCGCCAAGGCCGGCCTGTCGGTCATCGACCAGGGCGCAAGTCTGGTGGTCGTTTCCTGCGACTACGATTTCGGGGCACCGGCAGCGCTGGCCGCCGAAGATGCCGGACTGGTGTCGTTCTTCCTTTGCGCGGAATCGGTCAAAGCCGGTATCCAGGGCGTCGGCAAGCACAGCTTCTCGGCTTCCGTGCTGGCAGCGGTGCAGGGCGCGACGATGGCCGAATGGGCCTTCAAGGAAAAGAAGGCCCAGACCTTCTACCGCCTGCTCGACACCTGGACGGAATACAACAAGGGCATCTGCGACGGCTTCGACTGGATGATGCCGAAGCTCGAAGCCCAGGGCGCCAAGCTCGTGGGCCAGGATACCTTCAAGAACGAAGATGCCTCGATCGCCGCCCAGATCACCCGCATCAAGTCGCTCCCCAAGGAGCCTGACGCCATCATGCTCTGCACGATGATGCCGGGCGCCGTCTCGGCGATCAAGCAGATCCGCGCCGCCGGTATCAACTCGATGATCCTCAACGGCTCCGGCGTCGATGGCAGCTACTGGCTGTCGGCCGTGCCGGACCTTTCGAACTTCTACACGCCGGTTCAGGGGTCCATCTACGGCGACGACCCAAATCCCGATGTGCAGAAATTCAATGCCGTCTATAAGAAGAAGACCGGCACGGATCCTTCCAGCCAGTATGTCTATCCCGGCTATTCGATGATCGACGTCTGGGCCAAGGCCGTCCAGCGCGCAGGCACGACCGATGCCGACGCGGTGGTTGCCGAACTCGAGAAGATGAAGGACGAGCCGACGCTCTTTGGACCGCGCACCTTCACCGCCGAACTGCACCACCAGAACAAGGCGCGCTACCTGATCGTCGAAACCAAGAACGGCAAGCCCGGCGTCGTCGGCAACTGGACGATCTCCGAGCCAGTTCCAATGGAAGCTTTGGTCAAGAAATAACGACCCACCACCGGGTCTGACCCCCCAAAACCAAAAAGCCCGACCGCCTCCAAGCGGCCGGGCTTTTCAAGTTCTGCTACGGAGAAAAGTGTGACGCGGGCTTACCGAAGCTACGCCGAGAGCCGGCCAGGCGGCGGACGTTGATCCCGCGCTAAATCTCACATCTCAGTCGCCGCCCATGGCCACGCTGGCAACAACGGGCAGGGGTCCTTTGCGCAATATCCTGGCGTTCGGCCATGTCGAGCTGCGAGTAGGTGCGTTTCATGTCCCATTCCTTACAAGCGATAAACCATTGTTATCTATTGCAAGTCGCACTTCATCCTTGAACCCACCCCGCTAAATACAAAAGTTGGATAAGATAGATTATGGAACTGATGTGGATAGCCACATACTACCAAACCCCGCACCCATCGCAGATCCACGGCTACTCCGGCGTGTCGATCTCGAACTCGAAGCTCATCTGGTCGTAGGCCGGTTCGACGTTGGCTGGTGTTTCTCTGAGAACGGTGGCGTAGTCGAGCGGTGTGTGCATGTGGGTCAGGATGGCGCGCTGTGGCTTCAGGCGGCTGATCCAGTCGAGCGATTGCTCCAGCGACAGATGGCTTGGATGGAACCGGTACTGGAGCGCGTCGATGATCAGCACGTCGAGGTTTGCGAGAGCCTGGATGGATGCTGGCGGGAAATCGCTGACGTCGCTGCAATATGCGACGTCGCCGATGCGAAAGCCGAGCGACTGGATGTCTCCGTGTTGCTGCAGATGCGACTGGACATGGATCGGGCCGCCGGCGCCGTCGATTACGAACGCCTGCATATCCTCAATGATGACGGGCGCGACGATCGGCGGGTAATTGCTGCCGGCCGGTGTTTCCAGGCAATAGCCAAAACCTTGCCGTATGCGGTCCATGGTGACCCTGTCGGCGTGGATCGGAATGCGCTGGTTGTCGATGTGGAAATAGCCGCGCAGGTCGTCGATGCCATGGATATGGTCGGCGTGTGCGTGGGTGTAAAGCACCGCGTCGATTGCCTCGACCCTGGCGCGGACCATCTGCTCGCGAAAGTCGGGACCGGTGTCGACAACGACGGTGGTGACGCCACCATCGGCTGCAAACTGTTCGATCAGCAATGCCGCCCGGCTGCGCCTGTTCTTGGGATTGGTAGGGTCGCAGGCGCCCCAGTCGCCGGTGATGCGCGGAACGCCCGGAGACGATGAGCAGCCGAGAATGGTGAACCGCCGCCTGTAGGTCACGCCGTCAGATCCTCGGCATCTTCGAAAAAATCCTGAATGCATTCTCGGTCGTCAGCGCCGCTACTTCCGCACTGCTGACGCCGATGGTCTCGGCCAGCACTTCAGCCGTGTTGACGACGTAGGACGGCTCGTTGCGCTTGCCGCGCCAGCGTTTTGGCGCAAGGTATGGCGCATCGGTCTCGACCAGAAGCCGGTCATGCGGGACGGTCCTGGCCACTGCGCGCAGTTCCTCGGATTTGGGGAAAGTCAGGATGCCGGAGAACGAGATATAGCCGCCGAGCGCGACGCCCGTGGCTGCCAGATCGGCACCCGCCGAGAAACAGTGCAGGATGAAGGGGAAGGCGCCCTTCCCTGTTTCCTCGGTCAGGATTTCAGCCATGTCGTCGTCGGCGCTGCGACTATGGATGACAAGCGGCAGGCCGGTTTCGCGCGCCGCAGCGATATGTCGGAGAAAGCCGGTGCGCTGATCTTCAGGCTTCACGGTGTCGTAGAAATAGTCGAGCCCGGCCTCGCCGATGGCCACCACCTTCGGATGGCGCGACAGCCGAACGAGATCCTCGACCTCGATGTCGAGCTCCTCGTCGGCATTGTTCGGGTGCGTGCCGACGGAGCAAAACACCGACGGATAGGCGTCGGTGATCGCCAGCAGGCTGTCCAGCTTGGCGACCCGCGTCGAGATCGTCACCATCTGGCCGACGCCGGATGCGTGGGCACGCGCCACGATGGCATCGCGCTCATCGGCGAAATCGGCAAAATCGAGGTGGCAGTGGGTATCGACCAGCATTTCGTCCTAAGCCTCCGGCGCCACGTAGCGCGGGAATACCGGCTTCGGTGCCTCCAGCGGGGTGCCCGGCACGAGACGACCCGCCTCGCCCAGCGCCGCAAAATCACGTTTGTCCGCAGGCGCTGCTACGAGGTCCAGCAGCTTGACTGCCGAATCCGGCACGAACGGCTGCAGCAGGATCGCAATCTGGCGAACCACCTCGGCGGTCACGTAAAGGACTGTTCCCATACGGACAAAATCGGTCTTCTTCAGCGCCCAGGGCTCCTGGCCGGCAAAGTACCGGTCGGTTTCAGACACGACGGCGATGATGGCCGCCAGTGCCCGGTGGATCATCTGCTTGCCCATCTCGTCGCGGGTGATATCGGCCAGGGCATCGACTTGCGCCAGCATCGCCTTGTCCTCATCTCTCAGAGGCCCAAATTCCGGAATTTTTCCGTCGCAATTCTTGACGATCATCGACAGCGAACGGCTGGCGAGGTTACCGATGCCGTTGGCAAGATCGGCGTTGATGCGTGTGCCGATGGCGTCTTCGCTGCAATTGCCGTCTTGCCCGAACGAGATTTCGCGCATCAGGAAATAGCGGATCGGGTCGAGGCCGAAATGGGCAATTAGCTCGAACGGATCGAGCACATTGCCGAGCGACTTCGACATCTTCTCTCCACCCTTGGCAAGCACGAAGCCATGGGCAAAGATCCGCTTCGGCAGCGGCAACCCGGCCGACATCAGGAACGCCGGCCAGTAGACGGCGTGGAAGCGTATGATGTCCTTGCCGATCACATGCACGTCGGCCGGCCAGAATTTTGCGCGCGGGCCGTTAGGGTCTTCCAGATAGCCTGTCGCGGTCAGGTAGTTGGTGAGCGCATCGACCCAGACATACATGACATGTGCGGGATCGTTCGGCACCTTGATGCCCCAGTCGAAGGTGGTGCGCGAGATCGACAGGTCGCGCAGCCCCGATTTGACGAAGGACATCACCTCGTTGCGGCGCTCGGAGGGGCCTATGAAATCGGGATCGCTTTCGTAGAGCGCCAGCAGCTTGTCCTGGTACTGCGACAGGCGGAAGAAATAGCTTTCCTCCTGCACCCATTCGACGACCGTTCCCTGCGGCCCGTAGCGCAAACCGTCGGCGCGCTTCTCGGTTTCGTTTTCCTGGTAATAGGCCTCGTCGCGCACGGAATACCAGCCGGCGTAGGAATCCTTGTAGATGTCGCCATTCTCGGCCATCCGGTTCCAGATGTCGCGCGAAGTCTGGTGGTGACGCTCTTCCGTCGTGCGGATGAAGTCGTCGTTCGATGAATTCAGCAGCTTGCCCATCGCACGGAACTCGTCCGAGTTTCGCAATGCCAGCGCCTCCGGGGCAATCCCCTCGAGCTTTGCTGTCTGCTGCATCTTCTGGCCGTGCTCGTCGGTGCCGGTGAGAAAAAACACCTCGCGCCCGTCCAGCCGCTGGTAGCGGGCCAGCGCATCCGTGGCGATCAGCTCATAGGCATGGCCGATATGCGGCCGGCCGTTGGGATAGGCGATCGCGGTTGTGATGTAGAATGGGGAAGTGTCTTTCATCGGCGGCATCGAGCCCGTCTTGTTATGTTTGAAGAAGCTGCGTCGCTATTATCGCAAGTCGCACCGCAGCGAAACCTTGAAGTTTGGCGCCAGCGTCGATCGACCCGGCAGGAGGCGACTACAGCTGCTGTTTGAGATCGCCCAGCACGGTTAATATGGTCTGCTTGCGATCGAGATTGTAGGCCTGCGACACTATCAGCCGTTCGGTGACGTCAGAATGAAGCCGCGACATCCGCTCGGCGTCCACCACCCGGCCTTCGAGTGCCGCCTGGCGCGCCCGTGCCATGATGTCGTCCTCGATCTGGGAGACGAAGAAATCGAAGATCGTTTCGCTCTCCCGGCCCGACAGCACGTCCGCGAGCTTGTGCATCGCCTTGCGCGCTGCAGGCCCGTCGGAAGCCACCACCTGGCGGTAGGCCGCGACAATGTCCGCGCCACCGTAGTTGATGAGCTTCAGCGCCTCGCTGACGCTCCCCTTGGCATCGCGCAAAAGGTTGGCATCGGCGGCGATGTCGAGATTGGACAAAGCCGCTGCCAGCGCTTCATCACTAAGCGGTGACAGGCGCAATGGCAGGCATCGCGAGCGTATGGTCGGCAGAAGCTTGCCGGGCGCGTGCGACAGCACCAGGAACAGCGCCCGCTTAGGCGGCTCCTCGAGTATTTTCAGGATGGCGTTTGCAGCGCTGCGGTTCATGTCGTCGGCGGGGTCGATGATAACGATGCGCCAGTTGCCGGTGCCCGACGTCTGCGAGAAGAATTTACCGGCCCTCCTGACCTCGTCGACGGTGATTGCCGATTTCACCTTGCCGGTCTTCTCGTCGACAGGGCGCGCCAGATAGAGAAGGTTGTGAGACGCGCCTGAAGCGATGGCATGGCTGACGACAGAGGCCGCATCGGGATCGGCGATCTCGCCCGGCGCCATCAGCGGATCGGGATGCGACAGCACATGATTGGCAAAGCGGAAGGCCAGCGTCGCCTTGCCGATGCCCTCCGGCCCCTCGATCAGGATGGCATGGTGGCCCTTGCCGGAACGATAGGACTGGGCCAGGAACGCATCTGCCTCCGCATGGCCGAAAAGCCTGGTATTTTCCATCGGAGCAATGGCGCCGTCCAGCACGCCGGGCCGTTCGTCGCTCATTGTGCGGTCTCCGGCCTGGGCCCCGCCTGCCCGTCATGCGATGCAAGCCGCTGGCTGACAATGGCAAGGATGCGGGCCGCGATCTCTTCGGGTGCATGCAGGGCGTCGATGACATGGCAGCGTTGCGGATCGCCGGCAGCAATATCGAGAAACGCTTCCCGGCGCTTTTCATGGGTTTCCATCTCTTCCTTTTCAAAGCGATCCGGCTCGGCCGTGGTCGCGGCTCCGCGCCTGTGTGCACGCTCGAGGCCGACGCTGGCGGGCAGGTCGAGGATCAGGGTGCAGTCCGGCACGACGCCGTCGACGGCGATCCGTTGCAGCGCCTCGATGAAATCCGGCTCCAGATTGCCCGTTACGCCCTGGTAGACGCGCGATGAATCCATGAACCGGTCGCAGAGAACGATTTTCCCTTGCGCCAGAGCCGGGCGGATGACCTCCTCGACATGATCGTTGCGGGCCGCAGCAAACAGGATGGCCTCCATGCGCGTCCCGAAAGGCTCGGCAGCCCCGGAGAGCAGCACGTGGCGCACCGCCTCCGCACCGGGCGGCCCGCCGGGCTCGCGGGTGACCAGCACATCGCGACCGCTCGCCGTCAGGGCTTCGGCGAGCAAACGGATTTGCGTCGATTTACCGGCACCCTCCCCGCCTTCAAAGCTTATGAACAAACCGGTTCCGTTCGACAATTGCTCGCATCCTGCGATCTCGCATTCAATTCGGCAGTCAGATAGGCACTGCCATCGGCCGTTGGCGCCTGTTTAACGCAAGACGATGCCGGGCGAAACCTTCTGGCCGAGAGTTTGCAATGTTGTACGGTGATTTGCCCGAAGCTCTCTCAAGCCGGCGTCGGCGTTTCCCAGAGCCAGGAAAACAAGAGCGTTTCCGATAGCTCGACGAGAGCATCGAGCGCCCGGCGCCCGAGACCGCCCTGCGCGACATCGCCGTCGGTGAACAGCGGAACCTCCCTGACGACGCGGGTGCCAGAAAACACTTTCAAAATCCCCGCCGGCTGTCCGCTTGCAACAGGCGCGGCCAGCGGCCAGCGGTAGATGACGCGGGCCGTCAGCCGATCGGGATTGTTGACAGGCACGTAGACATCCACGCCTGTCTTGGCGACAAGCCCGACCGATGCCCTGGCGCCGCCGTAGACGCTGGCCGTGCCGATCACTTCGCCCTCATCGAAGACACGCTGGCTCCTGAAATTGCTCAGGCCCCATTCGAGCACACGCTTGGCTTCCTCGGTGCGCTCCTTGTCGGAGCCGAGCCCGCCCATGGCCAGAAATAGACGCCGACCGTCACGCGTCACGGAGGAGACGATCGAAAACCCCTCGCCCTCCGCAAAGCCGGTTCCCAGTCCATCGACGCCCATGGTCAGCGGCAGCAACGGATTGCGGTTCCGCTGGAAAATCTTGTTCCAGGTAAAGTCGGGCTGCGCGAAGGATTTGTAGAGGTCCGGATACTTTGACTGCAGGTCGCGCGCCAGCGTTACCAGTTCGCGGGCGGAAACCTTGCTGTCGGCATCGGGAAGTCCTGTCGCATTGCCGAACTGCGCCTTCGGCATGCCGATCTCGCGCGCATGCTGGGTCATCCTGCGGGCAAACTCCGCCTCGCTGACGGACATGCCTTCGGCAAGCACGATGCAGGCGTCATTGGCCTGCTGGATCGCCACGCCCTGAACGAGGTCGCCGATCCGTACGCGAGATTTCAGCGCTGCAAACATAGTAGACGCCCGCGACGGTGCACCGCCCCTGCGCCAGGCATTTTCGGATACGGGATAGGTGGTGTCGAGGCTGACCTCGCCGCGGGTCAGGGCATCGAAAACCACGTCCAGCGTCATCAGCTTGGCCAGCGACGCCGGTGAAAACGGCTTGTCCTCGTTCTTGGCCAGCAGAACGGTTCCGGTAGAGGCCTCTATCATAAAAGCCTGCCCGGCCTTGGTGTCGAAGGCGGGCGGTGGCGCTTGCGCGACCGCATTTGTGGAAAACAGCACGACTGCAGCGAAAAGGCATTTCAGCATCGATAGTCCCCTTCCCGCTTGCCTGCATTCAAATTACGCGCGGCCCGGGGTGAAGGCAATTGCCACCCTCAATCGACCTGCGCGGCAGCCATCTGCCGATGATACGAAGCCAGTATCGATTTCTGCGTCAGGCCATCGTTGCGGACCATAACGGCATCGAACGCCAGCGCCCGAGGCGCCGCCCTGTCAGGCTCCCCATAGGCGACGGCAAGCGACGACGCCGGCGTCAGCGCGGCAAAACCCTGGCGGGAATTCGGCCGCTCGTAGGGAACGGGCCCGATCTGCGGCAGCGACACGAGGATACCCTGGGCCGCCGGCTCCGGTGCGCCCCAGTTCATCTGTGGCTGCTGCTGCTTGAAGGCCGGCGATGTCGGGCTCGATCCGGCATAGGCAGTCGATGCCATGGGAGCAGCCACGGGCACCGGCACGCCCGATGTCGGGTGGCGGGTCGGCTGGCGCAGCGGCGTCTGCACATAGTCCGGCAACTGGTCGGCGGTCATCTTGCCATTCGATGCGACCATCAGGCCGCTGCCGAACTGGCTGCCGGGATTGATGCCAGGCACGCGGCTGCCTTTCGGCACGTAGGAGGCCATCAGATAAGGCATGTCGTGACCCTCGAGCGGCGCACGACCGACATATTGCACCCGCACCGCGCCGGTCCCGCTGTCGCGAAGATCGAGGAGGTCGGCGCTCTTGTTCGAAAGGTCGATGATGCGACCGGGATGATACGGCCCACGATCGTTGACACGCACGATGACCGACGAACCGTTCTCGACATTGGTAACCCGCGCATAGCTAGGCAGCGGAAAAGTCGGATGGGCTGCAGACAGGCTCAGCTGGTCATAGACCTCGCCATTGGCCGTCAATCGGCCGTGAAATGCGGAACCGTACCAGGACGCGATACCGACCTTGTTATACCTGTAGTCTTCCTTCGGATAATACCACGCACCCTTCACCTGATAGGGATTGCCGACCATGAAGCGTCCGCCGCCGCTCGGGATCTTGCCACTGGTGACGACGCGCGGGCTGGCCTTGACGCCATATTCGGCTTCAGAAAAATATTCCTTGCCATGCTTGGTCTTCAGAGGCGGAGCATGCGTCGTGCCGCAGGCGGAAACGGCTGCACACACGGCCGAGAGAGCCGCCCAACGCAGGCCTCTCCTGTATGATACCGAAACATTCTCGAACGTCATGTCTGCCAAACCGATACGCGATACTGAACAAGGTGGAACAGAAGAGGGTGGATGAGACGACGGGTCTCCAACTCCAATTCCGACCTACGCCCCAATCACCTAACGGGACTTTAATCATGTTTGCATGATGTCAAATTAGCCGGTCCCAGTGGCCTAAAAGGAACAATTGTAACGATCATGGTTAACCAGCAGTAAACGGAACCAGGCAACCCCGCGCCAACGCTGACGGCCGGGAAAAGTATCAACCCGTTGCGTGACTGCGCTGTCCCTACGGATCGAATCTCAACCCCCAGGTCAGGTTCGTCCCCTAGCCGTACGGTTTTATCCCGGGGAAGCTACATGCGTCTGTTTTCGATCATCCTGGCCGGCTCACTGGCGGTTTCCACCACTGCGTTCGCCAATTCTCCCTGCAGCGGCAAGAAAGGTGGCATCGACCATTGCGAGGGCAGCACATTCATCTGCAATGACGGGTCGGTGAGTGCCAGCAAGAAGTCATGCTCAGCCACCATGGGAACGGGCACGGGAGCACTCGGCATCGCCGGTGCCCAACAGGAAGAAATGTCGCCGGCAGCTTCGAGCGACTGCTCCTGCCGATCCGCAACCTATTGCACCGGCCCAAAAGGCGGCCACTTCTGCACCACAGATACCGGTGGCAGGAGCTATCTCCGTAAAGACTGACGAACGAGCCTCGACCAGCCAACGATGTTGGCTTAGATCAATGTGGCGAGGATGCTTGCACCGCCGAAAAGGTTGACGCCGCGTTGCAAGAAGCTATAAGCGCAAGTCGAAAACCGAATTAGTTGCAAACTGTGCCGCAACTAATCATCCCGGTCGACGGTATTGAAGAAGAAACCGCTTCAATATCAAATACTTGGAAGAGTGTCCGAGCGGTTTAAGGAACCGGTCTTGAAAACCGGCGTGCGGGAAACCGTACCGTGGGTTCGAATCCCACCTCTTCCGCCATTTCGCCGCAGATTGTGCGACAAACTGCGATTGCTGCGAATGGGATCATCATGTCATCTCGCCGACGCGCAAATCAAAAGTGCTCGTCAAGAAACGCCGCCGCTTCGTCCGAGATACCGACTACCTTGTTCGTCGCCTGACGATAGAGTTTAAAATTTTGCTCGGTTCCCGGCTGGCCATCATTCCATTCATTGAGAGGCTTTAGCTCGCTCCGCCCCAGCGGCCTTTTTACGAGCGCGGTGCATCTAATGGTGAGGCTCACGCGCGGCGTTTGCCGGGCGACGCCGCGCTTCTTTGCAATCGCCTCGGCATAAGTCACGATGCCACGCGCGCAAAGGCCTCGTCCGCCCTCGTTCTCGCTCGCGAATACGAAAACTACGTCACCTTTGACGATCTGTTTGCCGCCGTACATCGTTTTCTGTGCGGTGAACGAGAAACTTTTAGCCCGTGGATCGCCAACCTCAGCCTTGATCGCGAACGCCATGACCCTCCCTCCCGACTGCCCAAAGGGCATCATAGTGCTATAGCGTAGACATAGTGCCATCGTCATCGGGCGTCGCCCGCCACTTTGCCGAGGCAGCCGTGTCTGCGACCGGCTTATCGCAGATCGCCGCCCTTTTCACGCCATGAAACGCCTTCGCCGGCGATCGACTGTTGCCGATCCGAATCAATCGTGGTGTCGATGTAATCCGCAAGCCCGTCGAGCAGGACGCGTGTTTTGAGTGGCAAATACCGAGCGCTTGGATAGAGGGCAACGATCGGCGCTTCGCCACCATCCCAACCTGGCAGTACACGCTCAAGCAGGCCTGTGGTGAGGTCCCCGGCAATATCGACTTCCGATTTCAACATGATGCCAAGGCCGTCCCGCGCCCAGCCGTGCACGACATCGCCGTCATCGGCGCGTAGCCGTGCATGGGCCGCAATATTTGCTGTGGCGCCATCGGGCCCGTGCAGGTACCAGGGTTCGCTGGCGGCGCCATAGCGCAGGAAAGCGTGCGCCTTTGAATCGCCCGGCGTGAGCGGCCGGCCAACGCGATCGAGATAAGCGGGCGCCGCAACCAGGATGCGCCGATTGTCGGCGAGCTTTCGCATCATGGCCGAACTGTCAGCGAGGGCGCCGATGCGGATCGCGACATCAAAGCCGTCGCCTACGATATCGACCACACGGTCGTCGAGTTCCAGCGCGACGGTAAGGCCGGGGTAGCGCTCGGCAAGTCGTCCAAGGGCCGGCGCCACGAAGCGCCGGCCGAAAGCGATCGGCGCACTGACGCGCAAGGTTCCGACCGGCTCGTTGCGACCGCCAGCCAATCGGCCTTCCGCCGCCTCCAGGGTTTCGAGAGCCCGCACAACATCGGCCAGCAGCCGAGCGCCTTCGTCTGTCGCGCTCAGTGACCGGGTGGTACGATGTATCAGCCGAACGCCGACGCGGCTTTCGAGTGTCCCGAGCCGCTTGCTGACCACGGCCAGCGTGACGCCAAGGCGCAATGCTGCAGCCGTCAGGCTGCCCTCCGCCAGGATAGCGCGAAACGTCTTTAGCTCGTTGAGGTCGTCGAGCATCAATTATCAATCCAAAGTCGACAAACAATCGTCTATAAATAACATTATCATCTATGGCACGATAGTCCATATCTGGCTCATGACGAATGTAGCCATTCTCACCACCAATCGAACGCTTCTCGGTAGCGGCCTTGCCGCAATCGCCGCGTTCGCGATCTCCGCTCCCGGCAATGCCCGATCGAAGCCCGCCGTGTGGTTCGCTCGCAAGGATGAGATCGCGACATGGGCAGCCGAGCACCGCGCGATCACTCCCATTTATGACCTCGGCGCTGGCCGTCAGCGGGTTGCCCCGCTCAGCCGCCTGATCCCGAACGAAAGGATTTGACCATGACTCTCTCCCTGAAAGATAAACGCGTCCTCGTCGTCGGCGCCACCGGCGGGATTGGTGCCGCGACGGCCGAAGCTTTTGCCGCGACCGGTGCTTCCGTCTTCGCCGCTGGCCGGCCCGGTCCCAAGCTCGAAGCCCTCGCCACCCGCATCGCGGCCCAGCCCGTCGCGCTCGACACTCTCGACAACTCCGCCATCGAAGTCTTCTTCGGCGAGGCGCAGCCGTTCGACCACCTGGTGATCGCCGCGGCGGCAACCCGGAGCGGTCCCGTTGGTGGGCTGTCGCTCGACGACGCCAAGGCCTCCATGGAAAGCAAGTTCTGGGGCGGCTATCGCATCGCGCGGGCCGCCAGAATCGCGGATAGCGGTTCGATCACCTTCGTCTCGGGATTTCTCTCACGGCGTCCGAGTGCGAGTTCGGTGCTGCAGGGGGCAATCAATGCGGCCTTGGAAGCGCTCGGACGCGGCCTGGCGTTGGAACGGGCCCCGGTCCGGGTCAACACAGTGTCGCCCGGCCTGATCGACACGCCGCTCTGGGGCGGCATGGAAAAGGCCGACCGCGCAGCCATGTTCGCCCGCACGGCCGAACGGCTGCCCGTGCGTCGCGTCGGCCAGCCGGAGGACATCGCGCAGGCGATCCTGTTCGTCGCGACCAATCCCTTCGCCACCGGTACCACGGTCACAGTCGATGGTGGCGCCACCATCGCCTGAGACAAGCGGTGCTCGCCCCAACTCGGAAACACGACCGCTTCACCACTGCGCCGACCGCTATCCTCGACGAACGCGTGTGTCGCGGGGACGACAATGCCGCCAACCCCTGAAAGAGAAAATGTCATGCGCAAATTTCCAGTCGCAGCCGCCATCCTCGGAATGCTGCTCTCGGTGCCAGTCGATGCCGCGGAGCTGAAGATCGACGATCTCACCGTTGGAAGGACCGTCTCGAACGAACAAAACCAGGCGACAGTGACGGCAGCGAAAACCTTCTATCAATTCTGGAACACCGGCGACGAAGCCGCCCTCAAGGCAGCGATTGCGTCGACCTTCACCGACCGCACGCTGCCGCCCGGCCGTCCCCAAGGACCGGAAGGCCCGGCGTTCGCCTCGAAAAAATTCCGCTCAGCGGTCCCCGATCTCCGCGTCGAGGTGAAGAAAATGATCGTCACAGATGAGTTTGTTACGGTTCATATGGAGTTCAGAGGTCATTTCACCGGCACCTTCGGCACAGTGAAGGGCCATGGACAGGCGATCGACTTCATCGCGACCGATCTGCTCAAGGTGACCGATGGGCGGATTACGGACAACTGGCACATTGAGGACAATCTGACACTGCTCTCGCAAATGGGCGTCGCGACCGTAACGCAGTAATGGTTGCGCGAACCTGAAAGCCCCTACCGTGTGGGAGCGCTTTCGAATGGTGCATCAAGTTGCGCGAGCAGCGGTCCATTCCTGACGGCGATGATATCATCATCGGCCAGATGCGGCATTAGAGGGCTATAGCGTAGACGTAGTGCTCTTCATCATCGCGCGGGGCCCGCCATTTCGCCGACTTTACGCCATGGTGCGACATTCTTCGCGATAGATCCTCGACCACCGCCGATAGAGCCACAGAGGCGATATGTGAGGATGTCATACATGGCTTATGAGAACCCTCGGATCGGCAGCAAGCGCCCCCAGACGGACGCTTAAATGAGCATTTCGAGCCGCCGAAAGCGGCCATTTGTTCAGCGCGATCTTTCCCGTTTCTCTGTCTCCCCGCGAAGATTTGGGGGGAAGCCGAAGTTGCGCTCGGTCGCGTGTATGAGGAACGCGGCGGCTTTCTCGCTCCCGGTCCGCAGTCGGGAAAGTTGCCTTGGCGGTGACGGCGTTAAGGCGGCGATCGAGCCGCTTCCAAATAGGCGTTGCACATCATCATGAGCTGACCTTGGACGGCGCGTTCCTCGTCTGGAGGCAAGTTGCGCTCGAACACGTTGCGGACCGTGCCGAAAACGGTGGCTAGCAGCGTCAGGTTGACGGTCGACAGCTCGGCAAAGGTCGCATCGGAAGCGGTTCCTAACATCGCAGCGGTCGCGGCATCGACACGGGTGGCGAAGGCTGCGATCAGCGCCTCGTTGTCAATCTCCACAACGGAGCGATAGAGCGCGCGTGTCACCTCCGGCCGCTCCGTCTTGGCGTGCCAGTAGGTCGTCACCAGCGCCTCGACCATCCGCTTGATGGCAGCGCCGTGCTGCACCAGGCACGCAGCCTCTATTTTGGCCGCCAGTGCGTCGAGATAGCGTTCGTTGAGCGCATAGAACAGCGCCTGCTTGTGCGGGAAATACTGGTACAGCGTGCCCACCGACACGCCCGCCCGCTGCGCGACGCGCGTGGTCGTCAATCGGTGCGGTCCATCGCTCACCAAAACCTGAATGGTCGCCTCGAACATGACGTCCAGCGTCACCGTCGCTCGTGCCTGACGCGGCATTTTCCGGGGGTTTAGGTGGGACGGCCGCGCCGAAGCCATAAGCGAATCCTCAAACCAATCGATTTTTTATACATTGGAGTGCCACCAAAACGAACACCACAAGGACTGAACACATGGCCGACACTTCCCGCATCGCGCTCGTCACCGGCGCGAACAAAGGCATCGGACTGGAAATTGCTCGCCAACTTGCTCAAGCGGGTGTCACCGTTATCATCGGCGCTCGCGATCCCGATCGCGCCAGCTCGGCCGTGAGCGGGCTATTGGAAGCTGGCCTGTCGGTTCGATCCGTTACCCTCGACCTCAACGATCATGCGGGCATCGCTGCGGCGGCCGAAACTATTCGCGCCGAATATGGTCGGCTCGATATCCTCGTGAACAACGCCGGCATCGTCGATGCCGAGGACGGGCCGCCGACCAGCGGCTCAGCGGAGGCCGCGCGGCGAACCATGGACACCAACTTCGTCGGCACGTTGGCTGTGACGCAGGCGATGCTGCCGCTACTGCGCCTGTCGTCGGCCGCCCGTATTGTGAACCTATCCAGCTCGCTAGGTTCGCTCGCGCTCAACGGCGATCCAGCCTCGCCCTACTATTCAGCCCGGCTGATCGGCTACAATGCCTCCAAGGCGGCGCTGAACATGCTGACTGTGCAGCTTGCCGAGGAACTGCGCGACACGCCCCATGTCATCAACTCGGTTAGCCCCGGCTTTGTGAAGACCGACCTGACCGGGGGCAACGGCTTCATGACGCCCCAGGAGGGCGCGAAGCTGCCGGTCAAATACGCGCTGCTAGGTGGAGATGCGGTCTCCGGCCGCTTCGTTGAAGCAAGCGGCGAGACGCCTTGGTAAGCTTTCGCGTAGGACGCCCTGCCCGCATGACGGACGAGAGAGACGAGAGCGGACGGCCGGCAATTCACCAGCCCGGCCCTTCAGGACATGGATAAAATGGCCAAACTGCTAATGAACCGTGGCAATTGGCCTCGGAAGTCTCGCCGTGCGGCGGCAGGGGGATACAGCTTAGACATCATCACAATCGGGCGCGGCCGCCACTTCGCCGATGTTCAATCAGAGGCATTGTCGAGATGGTTTGCCCCACACCCTCACAGCCAGTCGAGCTATCCCGAGCGCTGTCCTCTGGCCAGTTTGGTCATCAATTTGCGCTTCGAAGACGCCAATGCGGCACGGCAAGCAGTCAAGATACCAGCTTCCGCATGCGCAGGTAGTTCAGATACTTCGCATCGGATTCCTCGAAGATCTCCTCGCCCTCGGCCATGTAGGCGCGCAAGAGCGGGTCGGTGCTCTCCTCCTGATGCCCAAGATCGTAAAGGCATGTGCCTATGCCTAACTGAACAAAGCCGTTGGCATGGCCATCGCTGCTCGCTGCCGCCCGCTGGAAGGAGGAGAGCGCGGACTCCATATCGCCTTGCTGCCTTTGGGCGTCGCCTATAGAAGCATAGAGCCAAAGCGCCGCATCCCATTTGTGGTGCGGCTCCGGTAGCAAACGGATGGCCGACTGCCAGCACCGGATCGCACCTGTCTCGTTGCCGGCATCAAGCAGGTCATTGCCCTGCTCGGACAACTCCGTTACGCGCTCATGAATGTCGTCCGCCAGTTCTTCCTGTTCAACACTCATTCTGCAAAGCCTTGTCTATCGATTTATCGGATATCTCTGTGGCGGGCGACGAAAGATACCCTGCTCTATACGTACCCGACCGTCGCGTCCGCGGCCATCGTCTTCAATCCTGTTGAATGAAATTGCGCGTTAGACCAGAAACCCAAGCCCACGAAGCCTTTTCTCCAGCGCGGCCATCGTTTCCTCCGGCGACCTTCCGACGGTCTCCAAGCGGACCTCGGGTTTTTCCGGGGCTTCGTAGGGGGAATCGATGCCCGTGAAGTTCTTGAGCATCCCATTTAGCGCCTTGGCATAGAGACCTTTTGGATCGCGGCGGGCACACTCTTCGAATGGCGTATCGACGAAAACCTCGACAAATTCGCCTGGCTGCAACATCTCCCGCGCCATCTGTCGCTCTGCACGAAATGGAGAAATAAACGACACCAGGACGATGAGGCCAGCATCGGCCATCAGCCGCGCGACCTCGGCAACACGCCGGATATTCTCGACCCGGTCCTCGTCCGTAAATCCCAGATCGCGGTTGAGCCCATGACGCACGTTGTCGCCATCCAGGAGATAGGTATGGTAGCCGGCAAAATGCAGCTTTTTTTCGAGCAAATTGGCAATTTCCGACTTGCCCGCACCGGACAGGCCAGTGAACCACAGGACGACCGGCTGTTGATACTTTGCCGCCGCGCGCTGCGTCTTGTCGATATCGAGAGACTGCCACTGGATATTCCCAGCGCGCCGCAACGGATTGAGGATCGTTCCTGCAGCCACGGTGGCATTCGTCATCCGGTCGACGAGGACGAAGGCACCGGTGATGCGATTGACCGCGAAAGTGTCGAACGCGATGCGCGACTGTACCGAAATATTGGCCACGCCTAGCGCGTTGCGCTCAAGCGTCTTTGTCGCCTCATGGGCAAAGCTGTCTACGTTGATGCGGCATTGCAGATCCGTCACCGTGGCGTTGACCTGCTCAACCTCCGTCCGCAGGATATAAGATCGACCGGGTAACAACGGCTGCTCATCGAACCAGACGAGATTGGCGGCGAACTGGTCAGAGACATGCGGATGCGCGGAGGGCGACACAAGCATATTGCCGCGCGATACCTCTACCTCGTCCTCGAGCACGATCGTGATCGCCTGGCCTTCGATGGCGCGCGTAAGATCTCCCTCGTCAGTGAGGATGCGCTTCACCCGTGTCAATTTGCCGGATTTGGCGATGGCGACGACGTCGCCCTGCTTTACCGATCCGGAAGCCACTGTGCCGGCAAAGCCGCGCAAATCGAAATCGGAACGGCTGACATACTGCACCGGGAAACGAAATGGCGCGTCGGCAGTTGCCTCCCCGATCGATACGGTCTCGAGCTGCTCCAGCAAGGTCGGACCCACATACCAGGGTGTCCGGTTCGATCGCCGCACGACGTTGTCGCCGTGGCGCGCCGAAACAGGGATCGCCTCGATTGTCTCGAAACCGAGTTCAGCAACAAACCTGCGATACTCTTCCTCGATACGTCGGAATACGTTGCCATCAAATGCGACAAGATCGCATTTGTTTACCGCCAGAATCACGTGGTTGATGCCGAGCAGCGAGGCGATGACCGAATGGCGGCGCGTCTGGGACAGTATCCCCTGGCTTGCATCGACAACGACGACCGCCAGATCGGAAGTCGAGGCGCCCGCCGCCATGTTGCGCGTGAATTGAGCGCGACCCGGTGCATCGGAGGCGATAAATTTTCGCTTCGATGTTGAAAAGAACCGATGACCGGGATCATTGTCAGACACCAGGGATCCCTTGGCTTCATGCGCATTGGCGAGCGGCGAAAAATCGGTGTCTTCATTGTTGGAAGATGTGTACAAACGGCTTTGACTTTCGGACGCAGGTTCGTGTGCAATCACGCTGTCATCGTCCAGAAGCCGGCCAATTAGTGTGGACTTGCCGCCATCGATCGATCCACACGTCAGAAACCGCAGTTGCGGCTTCTGCGTCCGCGCGGTAGCGATCGCGCTTTTTTCGTCAGCGGCAGGCTTGCCTCGGGACCTGTTCAAATGGGGGCGCATGCCTGTCAAAATAACCCGCTTATGACTTTGTGTTCATCCGCAAATGCGCGTCCGAATCAAGTTAGAGAAGGGGCTTCCCTTCAGTTATCGCAGGCGGCAGCTGATAGTTTGCCGCGCTTGAACACCTACATTCTAAGGAGCAGGCTCTGCTCAGGTACCGACAGCGTGAAGTTGACATCTGCTTCGCTAAGGATTCGTAGGTCACCGTTTCAGATAATGTCATTAGTCTTTGGAATTTCAAGTTGGCAGCCAATTAAAAAACCAAAAGACAGTTCTTTAAATACCAATCCGGATCCACCTGCGAAATACACTTAGGATTGCAATAAGCGTGAGAAAATCGGCAGAATAACAGGCAGCGGCCTGACACTTCTGAATTGCGGCAATAAATATGTTAGCGCCGCATTCAGGCGTTGAAGTTTTCAACGCCTGAAAAAGATGAGGATAAGGGTGACAGCCGCTCGTGACGTCAACCTGATGTCAACAAAGCCCTATCAATCAACCCCGCGCCAAACTTTTTACCGGCGGCTGATACCCTTGGCCGCTGACAACGCTGCGCGTACGGGACCCGTGGCGCGCCATGTCCGGCTTTCGGTGACAGCTCTGAAATCGGCTTCGGCCTTTTCAGCGCGAGCTTGTTCGGTGGAAACCGAAATTTGCAGTTTGGCGGCTTTGCTTTCGGCGCGCTCTGCCTGCACGCGCAATCCGGATGCTTCATTCGAGAGCCGAGCGGATTCTTGCACCAACGCGGCCACTTCGCTCTTGAGGCGGGACACTTCGCTCTGCAGACCTTCGGATCCCCCCTTCAACCCGGCTGCTTCGCTTGCAGAACGACCCGCCTCATCAGAAACCCGCGAAAGCTCCGCACGAACTCGAGCCAGTTCGCGCCGCAGCGCAAGCATGTCCACTTCGTCATGCCGCAGCGACGCCGGCCCACGGTGCAGCGTCGGTGAAGTCTCCCGTTTGGTCCCCTCCTCACCGCCGACACGCACCTTAGCAGGATCGGCTATTCGCTCGTGGGCCGAATATGCGAGCTCTGGCGTCACCTCCGGCGGGAGGACAGGCTGGAGCGCTCTGAAGAGGTATTGCTTGTCCTCGATTATTTTCGGGAAAGCTAGAAAATGGATCGGTATCTCGGCTCTTGCGGCGCGCCAGATCAAGTCGTGGAACGACACAGCCAGCAGGCGTGCCTGATCGAGGGGATTGACCGAATAGACTACACCGCCAGGTGTCGTTCCCCAAACTTCCCAACTTTGGTCCAGCTCTGCCATCCAGGGAGCCGACTCGTGCATCGCCCGCATTTCTAGGACTGTGCGGCTGGTCGCAGCTTCCACGAGATCGCGAACAGGAATCAAAATTGCGTCCACGGCGATATGCGGGTTAGCCAGGATTTGTTCAAAATACTGACCGATCCACGGAGACTTCACCACATAGGGCAGGTTCTCTCCGGTTCCGCTGACGATTTCTTCCAAGCCGGCATTTGCCGTGTCGTCCCACATTACCTGGCCATCTCTGCTGCGCGAGAGAGTGGTATCGAGCCCGAGTTCTGTTAGATAGCGCACCAGAAAACTGGTGCCTGCACGCCCGGTGCCAGCAATCAGAAGATGACGCTTTGGCGATTGGTATGAGCCCGCCGCTGGATCGGCTTTAGTTTCGTTCAATCTATTACATCCTTTATTGCGCTGATGTAGCGCTGAAAACAAACGGCAGCCGTATTACGCGGATGGCTGCATGAGACAGGGCACTCACCCGTTCATAAGTTTGACGTGGCACCAATGTTTTGCCAATTCACGATTTGCGCGAGATATTACGAACGCCTGACAAATTCAATCGTTGGGGAATTGTCAGTTCTCAGCTCCGCGTTAAGCGGAGAAAAAAACGCATTTCCGAAAAATAATTTTTGCACAGCTGCTGGGCTGAAGGCGGAGATAGGTGGATGTTGTGGTGACAAAACGTGCTGGGATGTTCTGAAACGGGACAAGGTGTGCTGGATCGGCACAATTTCTTTCACAGTCCGCTCAGGCAGTCGCATTTTGGTACAATGGCGTAAAACCTATAGATATCAGTGGGATGCCGGCGTTGGGGGCTGCTTTCGGCCGTCACTTCGTCTTTTCCCATATATTTCGATTTTCGTTCAAATTTGCGTCGATTTTTATTCGAGTTTTATTACTGTTTGTCTTTTGTTTTATTCTATTAAGTCCTTAATTTGACTACGTAATTTTGCGTGGGGTAAAAACGTCTGTGGCAATGTCGTCTCCATAACGGGGACGAAAAAAATGATAACATCCTTGCTGCGCAGAGCCGCCACGGCCGCCGTCATGACACTCAGCCTGATTGGCTTTGCTGAGGCGACACCGGCGACCATGGGGATTACCGGAAATGCTGCTCCGCCGATCGGCCACTACGAATTCTGCCGCGACAATCCGAGCGAGTGCGCTTATGCTGGCGGCGACGCCGGTCCTGCAATTCTCAGCGAAGACCGCTGGAAGACGATCCTCAAGATCAACTACACCGTCAATACGACGATCAAGCCGATGACCGACATGGAACTCTACGGCGTCGAGGAAAAATGGGCGATCCCCACTTGGGCCGGCGATTGCGAGGACTACGCGCTGCTGAAGCGCAAGGAGCTCATCGCTGCCGGGTTCTCGCCGTCGGACACGCTGATGACAGTGGTTCTGCAGCCAAACGGCGAAGGCCATGCCGTGCTGACAGTGCGCACCGACCATGGCGATTTCATTCTCGACAACATGCGCAACAAGGTCATGCTCTGGTCGGATACGGAATACACATATCTGAAGCGCGTTTCGGTCGAAAATCCTTCACGCTGGGTCAAGATCCAGGATGGCCGCGCAGTTGCCGTCGGCAGCGTGAAATAAGCTTTTGCATAACCGGTCGCCAGCGCGTCGCTGTCGTCCGTCTAGCCCGGTCCGTCCCCGTACTCGTCATTGACCGGCGCTTCGAGCCGTTCCCGCTGTCCCGGGAACGGCTCTTTTTTGTTTCCAGCCAATGCAGCCGGCGATTAACCCGACGTTAACCATGATGGCGCCAACTGGGTCGTATCGAGACTCATTCGTATTGTTGCCGGGGCACAAAGCTGCCGGCGGATAAACGAAGGCAAGATCCATGGCCGCCGCCTCCCCGTCGAATACTACCGTGGATAACCACCTACCGCTCGTGAGTGGCGGCGTGGCGTGGCGATTGTTTTTCCTGCTGGCTTTGCTGGTCGTCCTGACGATAGCCATTGCCGTCGGTGGACACTGGATCGGCAGACGGATTTCACTCGCCGGCCACACCACCAGCACACAGACTTTTGCGATCACCATCGGCGAAGACAGCCTGAGGCTGGCGGCAAATACCATCCGCTTCCCGAGCGAACGCATCGATGGCGTCACCGAGCGTGTCGATCTCTATCTGACGTTTCCCGAGATGCAGGGATACAGCGACGCCAACAGTCAGAATTTCAACGATATTTCCCGCTCGTCCTCGCTGGTCTTCCTGCAGCTGACGCAAGGGACGATGTCACGCGACATGTCCGGACGACTGGAGCCGATCTACGCGCATTTGATCGAGGGCGCCCCATTTTCGGGACCGAACGGACTGACGGCCCATCGGCTTCGGTCCGACGCCGGATATGCCGGCGAGACCCTGCTGACAGCACCGCGGCTCGGCAAGCCGGACTATGTCGTCCGTTGTCTGCTGCCGTCTTCGCCTGACAAAGCCACCAGCGCAGATTGCCAGAGAGACGTCAAAATCGGTAACGATCTCAGTCTTCTCTACCGCTTTTCCAGCCGCCTTTTGGGCGACTGGGATCATATTGATGCCGCACTTCAGCAGTTTGTGGAAATGCGCCTGACCCAATCCGCAACACCAACGGCTGCCCTTCCCTGAGACGTCGCAAAAGCAGCCAAATCCCGCAACGAACTGTTCATCATAAACCGATTGGTAACGCTACGCCCCTATTATTGCCCGCAACGGGCGCTCTGGGGAGGTTGCGGCCGGATCGTTGGAATTAAAATGCAAGTGAAGAGTGAAATAGTGCCCAGGTCAATTTTCAGAGCATCGTCGTCCCGTACCCGTCGGTCTGTCACCAAGATTTGCCTCGGTTTCGCCATGATGGTCTCCGTCATTGCCGTCGCATCGCCGTCAAACGCTGCAAAATATGCTGGGATCGTCGTCGATGCGAAGACGGGCAACGTGCTCTATAGCGAGGATGCTGATTCTCTGCGCTATCCGGCGTCTCTGACCAAGATGATGACCCTCTATCTCACCTTCGAAGCGCTTGAATCGGGCCGTATCAAGCTTGACACCCAGATACCTTTCTCTGCGCTTGCCTCAGCCCAGGCACCCACCAAACTCGGCGTTCGTCCCGGCGGCACGATCACCGTCGAACAGGGAATCCTCTCGCTCGTGACGCTGTCGGCCAACGACGCTGCAATGGCGCTTGGCGAATATATCGGCGGCTCCGAGGAGAAATTCGCCGCGCTGATGAACAACAAGGCGCGCGCGCTCGGCATGACGCGCACGACCTACCGCAATCCGAATGGCCTGCCCAACACCGCGCAGATGACCACGGCGCGTGACCAGGCCCGGCTCGGCATCGCCCTTCGCGAGCATTTTCCCCAGTATTACGGCTACTTCTCGACACGCTCCTTCACGTTTGGCAGGCGCGTGATCGCCAATCACAATCGCCTGGTCGGTTCGGTTCGGGGCGTTGACGGCATCAAGACGGGTTACACACGGGCTGCCGGGTTTAATCTGGTGACGTCTGCAGAGCTCGAAGGTCGCTCTATCGTCGGCGTCGTGCTCGGTGGCGCCTCTACCCCTGCCCGCGACAACCAGATGCGCAAGCTCGTTGCTACGTATCTGCCAAAGGCATCGCTGCATGCAGACGCCGGCAAGGCTGTGGCGCAGGTCGCCCAGGTGGCCCCGGAGCGTCCGGCCTTCCAGGCACAGGCGCCTTTGAAACCGAATGTCGCCGCTGCCGCAGCCCGTATGGCCGCTATGGGCGATGTTCGCCCGCCGGCAAGTGTGCCCACGCCGTCCGGCCGTGACCCGTCGTCCAGCGTCGCGGCATTCGCCGCAGTCACGCCGACATCGTCCAATCCGCTCGTTGCGACCAAGCCACACAACAAGAATGTACCGCCAAACGACGTCGCCTCGATCGTGCCGGCCTACGCCCAGTCGTCCAGCGACAGCGATGACGTCGACAGCGTCGTGACTGCATCCACCCGCCCGGCCAAGGCCAATCCACTGGATGACAAGGGACCCCGCGGGTGGGTAATCCAGGTCGGCGTTTCTCCCAGCAAGGAGATGGCAAGCGATCTCCTCGACAGCGCCAAGAGCAAGGGCGGCAAGTCGCTGCGCTCTGCAAAGGCCTACACGGTGGCTTTCGGGAGTGGCAACTCTCTCGTCTACCGCGCCCGCTTCGGCGGCTTCGAAGACCAGCGTGAAGCCACCAACGCCTGCAGCGTCCTCAAGCGCTCCGGTATCAAATGCTGGGCGAGCCTGCAGTAGGCCGTCTTGCGATGTACTGGCCGATGCCGCGTTCCAGCATCGGTTCTTCGAATAGACGCGTAATGTTCGTTCGACCCTGAATTTGTAATGTGTACGGGGAATTTAAAATGGCAGTGAACGAGAACAGTCCGGATATCTCGGTCGGGGGGGGCAAGGGCAGGCCGAAAGCCTACGCGCTGCACCCTCTCCACGAGGCGGCAATGCGGATCGCCGAAATCGGGCGCGGCCGCTCCCGGTCTAAAACCAAAGACCTGATCGGTGTACTGTTGTGCCATGGCGCGCGCGCCTGGCGCTATTCGCAGCCCGAAGCACGCATCCATCTGCATGTCTCGACCATCAACAGACAGGCGCCAGTGCTGATGCGGCTTCGCTAATTCAGAGAAGACCGAGTTCGATGAGTTCGCGGCGAAGCTCCGCGGGCATCTCGGCAACGTCAGCACCGAGGCTGTGCAGGTCGCGCGGAACGTCTTCCTCGGTTAGGTAGCGCCAGCCCTGGAAAGGCCGGCGCGGTTGGCTGGTGGTCTCGATGACTTCCGGACCGAGGATAAGCCTGCAGCGCGAAATACCCTCCCCGTCGGTAAAGCTGACGACATCCAGGAGCTTCTGGCGGGCCTGGACCTGGCCCTTGATCACCCAGTATAGCGAACCACCGTCCACTAGCTCCGCAATGCGTTTCGGCACCATCCGGGTCGTGTGCACGCTGTGCGGTTCGAGACCGGCGGCAAGCGCGGTCAGCGAGCTCTCGGCAACCCATTCGCGCAAGTCATCGATAGAATCGGCGCCGACGCAGAGTTTGATCATATGCAAAGCCATGCGGCCGTTTCAAATCCTTTTGGCCGGCAGCGTCAAGCCTTTCCGGACGGCATCCACAAGCTCAGCACTCGACCACGTTGACGGCCAGTCCGCCTGTGGAGGTTTCCTTGTATTTCTCGCTCATGTCGTAGCCTGTCTGGCGCATGGTCTCGATACAGGCGTCGAGCGGGACGAAGTGCTGCCCATCGCCCTTCAGCGCCAGCGAAGCGGCGGTCACCGCCTTCACCGCACCCAGCGCGTTGCGCTCGATGCAGGGCACCTGCACGAGGCCCGCAATCGGGTCGCAGGTCATGCCGAGGTGGTGCTCCAGGGCAATCTCGGCGGCGTTCTCGATCTGCTCCGGCGAGCCTCCCATGACGGCAGCAAGCCCCGCTGCGGCCATCGCCGCTGCCGACCCCACCTCGCCCTGACAGCCCACCTCGGCGCCGGAAATCGACGCATTGTGCTTGATGATGCCGCCGATGGCCGCTGCCGTCAGCAGATAGTCGCGGATACCGCGCTCGTCGGCATCGTCGTGGAAATGGGTGTAGTAGCGGATCGTTGCCGGGATGACGCCGGCAGCACCGTTGGTGGGGGCCGTGACGACGCGGCCGCCGGACGCATTCTCCTCGTTGACAGCCATCGCGTAGACGCTGAGCCAGTCGTTGGCGAGCAGCGGATTGATGCGGTTGCTCCGCCATTCCTCTTCGAGCTTGGTGTGGATGGTGCGCGCCCGACGACGGACGTTGAGCCCGCCGGGCATAATGCCCTCGCCCTTGAGGCCGCGGTCGATACAGCTGCTCATGGCCGCCCAGAGCTTGTCGAGCCCGGCATCGAGCTCGGCCGTGGTCATCTTGGTTTCCTCGTTGGCGCGCTTCATCTGGGCAATTGACAGGCCGGAGCGTTGGGCCATCTCGAGCATCTGCTTGGCGCTGGCAAAGGGAAACGGGATCTTTTCGCCGGAAACGGGCTTCGCTTTATTGGCCCGCATCTGCGCAAGTTCCGTATCGGTCACAACGAAGCCGCCGCCGACGGAATAATAAATGCGCCTGACGAGCAGCCGGTCGTCCTTGTCGAATGCCGAGAAGCTCATGCCGTTGGCATGGCCGGGCAGCGGCGTCTTCTTGTCAAACACCAGGTCGGTCTTGGGCTGGAAGCCGTAGGTCGGGTGGCCGGGGGGCGATATCTGGCCACTGCGCTCCACCTCGGCAATGATGCCGTCCATACGATCCGGATCGACCGTGTCCGGCTGTTCGCCGGTAAGGCCGAGGACGACGGCGCGGCCGGTGCCGTGGCCGATGCCGGTAAAAGCCAGCGAGCCGTGCAGGCTGACCTTTATCTGCGCCACATGGACATTCGAGGACGGGCGCGGCCATTCGCTCGACAGCAGGAGGTCGAGAAACAGGTTGGCTGCCGACATGGGTCCCATCGTGTGCGAACTCGATGGACCGACACCGATCTTGAAGACGTCGAAGACGGAGAGAAACATGAAAACCTGCAGATAGGAGGAACGGCTGCAACGAAGCTATGTCAACGACATCACGGGCCACGGCGACCCACCGACATCGGATGGGATGACAGCGACATTACGACACTGCGGCCATGGTTCAAAGATAAGATGCGCGCAGCACTCCTTCAACATTGCACTTGCGGCCGTCATGGCTAGTGTCGGGGCTTGAACAGCCCTGGGGACCCGCTTGATGTCGACCGCCGATTTTGCCGCCTTGGCACTTTTCATCTTTCTCTGGATAGCCCTCAACTGGATCACCAGCAGTTCGAGGTTCTTCAACCGCATCAGCCTGACGCAGGCGATGATCGAGCGCCGGCGCGAATGGATCTACAATTCGCTGCGCCGCGACCTGAAGATGATCGATACCCAGATCCTTGCAGGCCTGCAGAACGGAACCGGATTTTTCGCCTCGACCTCCATCTTCGCGATCGGCGGCTGTTTTGCGCTGCTCGGCGCCACCGACAAGGTCAATGCCTTCTTTGCCGACCTGCCCTATGTCTTCAACGGCAGTCGGACCACCTTCGAATTGAAGGTCGCCGGCCTCGCTGGCCTGTTCGGCTATGCCTTCTTCAAGTTCGGTTGGGCATACCGCCTGTTCAACTATTGCACGATCCTCTACGGCGCCATCCCGATGATGGGCGATGTCGACAAGGACCCGGCATTGACGCGCCGCGCCGCCGAGCGCGTCATCCACATGAACATCATCGCGGCCCGCAATTTCAACGCCGGCCTGCGGGCGATCTTTCTCTCCATAGGTTATCTCGGCTGGTTCGTCAGTCCCTATGTGTTCATGGTCACCACCCTTTTCATCATCGTCGTCCTCATACGCCGCCAATTCTTCTCCGACGCTCGGCTTGCCATCATGGATATCGATGTGCCTTGAAATCGCCGCGCTTGTCCTATTTCCGGGAACATCTTCTGCTGCGGCCGATGAACACTGTTTCCCGGAAAGGATGAGTTGATGGCTGCTGTCGCCGAGAGCATCGACGAACCGCGCAAGCCCCCGCGTATCGGCCTGCTCGACACGTTGCGCGGCATCGCCCTGCTGGCCATGGCGAGCTATCACTGCACCTGGGACTTCGAGTTCTTCGGATATCTCGATCCAGGCACGGCCGAAACAGGTTGGTTGAAGATATACGCCCGCGTCATCGCAAGCACCTTCCTCTTCATGGCCGGCGTCAGCCTTGTCCTCGCAAACCGGCCGGCCATCCGTTGGCAACCTTTCTGGAAAAGGCTGGCGATGATCGCGGTGGCGGCGATTGCCATCTCGGTCGTGACGCGGTTCGCCATGCCGGACGAGTGGATCTATTTCGGCATCCTCCACAGCATCGCAGCACTCAGCCTCATCGGCATCGGCTTTCTGTGCCTGCCGACAGCCTTTATCTGGCTGGCCACAGCAGTGCTGGGAGTAGGCTGGGTCGTCAATGTCTTCGTCATGCCGGGTGCGCTTGGCTCGGACCTGTTCAACCCTCGCTACCTTGCCTGGCTCGGCTTTGCGACGATGCCGGTGCGCTCAAACGACTTCGTGCCGCTATTTCCTTGGGCGCTGGCCTTCTTTGCCGGCTTCAGCGCAGCCACTCTCGCCCTGCGCACCAGTCTGCCGCAGCGGCTGGCATCATTGGGTACCGGCAACAGCCTACTGGCGAAAGGCGGGCGCCACAGCCTGCTCTTTTATCTGCTGCACCAGCCCATCCTGTTCGGTCTCGTCTATCTTCTGTCGCTGGTCGCACCGGCGCCAAAGCCGGATCCAGCTGTCGGCTACCTCCGCCAATGCCAGGCCACCTGCACCCAGTCAGCAGGCGAAGCACTGTGCCGCAGCTTTTGCCAATGCACACTCACCCGGATGAAATCACAAAGTCTGTTCGAGCCACTCCAGTCTGGCGCAATCCAGGCAGATCAGAATGATCAAATACAGAGAATCGCAGTACAGTGTACGGAACAAGCGCAGTGACGGGAGTATTCTATGAATGCCTATCGTGCCAAGCCGCTCAGCTTTCCCTGGCCTCCGTTCATCTATGGGCTTGCCATTATCACGGCGATCGTTGCTGACGCGGTCATCCAGATACCCATACCCGGACTTCGATCTTCCTATTTCTGGACGCTCGGGGCCGCTCTTACACTCATAGCCGTCTGGCTGGACCTTTGGGCGATGAAAACGTTGCTTGACCGAAGAGCCACGGTCATGCCCCATCGTCGCTCGGTTCACCTGATGACGACAGGACCGTTTCGCTATACGCGCAACCCGATATACCTTGGTTATACGCTGGTCACGGTCGGGTCGGCGTTGCTGACCGGCAACCCATGGCTACTGGTCGCAGCCCTCGCCGCGACAGTCGCCACCGACTACGGTGCGATCAGACATGAGGAACTGCACCTGCTGTCCCGGTTCGGCTGCGAGTTCGAATTCTACTGCCGCCACACGCGGCGCTGGCTTTAGCCGGAAGACCACCGTATCTCAGGTTCCGACACCGATTTCAGCCAGTCGGCCTATGCAGGCCTCCTCGACATGGTCGAGTTCGGTCAGCGTATCCTCGATGTCCTTGCGCTTCTGCCGCAAATCGTCCCGCTTTTCAGCAATCCTCTTCATCAGAAGCTTGAGCTGGCCGATCTCGCCGGGCGGTTCGCGGTAGACCATGATGATCTCGCGAATCTCGGCAATCGTGAAGCCAATCCTTCGGCCTCGCAGGATTTCGGCAATAAGCCGACGGTCAGCCTGGCGAAAAAGCCTTGTGCGGCCGCGCCGCTCCGGATGGATCAGCCCTTCGTCCTCGTAGAAACGTAGCGTTCGGGTGGAAACGCCGAACTCGCGTGTCAATTCGGTGATGCTGTAAAATTTGTCGACCGGCAATGAATCTCGCCTCCGGGGCTGAAGCAATGGCTCTTACGTAAAAGTCAATTCTAGCCAATGTCGCCCGGCCCGGCAATCGATCAATGGCGCCGCTCAGTGAATGACAAACCACCATGTTGCGATGCCGAGAAATGCGAAATAGCCGGTGCAGTCGGTAACCGTGGTAACGAAGGCCGACGAAGCGATGGCGGGATCGGCGCCCATCCGGTTCAGCAGCAACGGCAGCAGGATACCGCCAAGCGCCGCCGCAACAAGGTTGATGACCATCGCGGCACCGACGACCACGCCAAGCTGGAGATCGTGAAACCAGAAGGTGGCGATCGCTCCCATGAGGATGGCGAACACGATGCCGTTGAGCAACCCGACGGTCGCCTCCCTGCGGATGATCCGTGCCGCATTGTAGATATCGAGATCGCCGGTCGCCAATGCGCGTACGGTCACCGTCATCGTCTGCGTACCGGCGTTGCCACCCATGGAAGCGATGATCGGCATCAGCACGGCGAGCGCGATCATCTTCTCGATGGAAGCGTCGAAGACACTGATGATGCTGGACGACAGGATCGCCGTCAGCAGGTTGACGGCAAGCCAGAGAAAGCGCGACCGCACCGTCGACGCGACGCTATCCGACAGTTCTTCATCGCCGACGCCGCCGAGCCGCTTGATATCCTCGTCCGCTTCCTCGTTGATGACATCGACGACGTCGTCGATGGTCAGCACGCCGACTAACCGACCGTTATCATCGACCACAGCGGCAGACAGCAGGTCGTACTGCTCGAAAAGACGGGCAGCCTCCTCCTGGTCCATCTCTGCCGAAATCGGATGCGTGGTCTCGCGCATGATGTCTTCGATCTTCGTCTGGCGCTTGCTGCGCAGGATGCGATCGAGCGCAAGCCCTCCGAGCAGCTTGAAGGTCGGATCGATGACGAAGATTTGCGAGAAGTCTTCCGGCAACCCCTCTTCCTCGCGCAGATAGTCGAGCGTCTGGCCGACAGTCCAGAAAGGCGGCACGGCCACGAACTCCGTCTGCATTCGGCGACCCGCCGAGCTTTCCGGATAATCCAGCGCCCGCCGCAGACGAACACGTTCGGTGAACGGCATCTGCGACAGGATTTCGTCGCGGTCCTGCTTGTCGAGGTCCTCCAGGATATAGACAGCGTCGTCCGAATCGAGCCCGCCGATACCGGCAGCAATCCGCTCGTTAGGCAGGTGATCGACGATCTCGCGGCGGATCGCCTCGTCGACCTGCGTCAGCGCCGTCATGTCGAAATCGTCACCGAGCAACCCGACAAGCGCCAGCCGCAGGTCGGAGTTCAGCGCCTCGAGAAGATCGCCAAGCTCGGATTCGTGCAGACGCACGACATTGCGGTGCAGGAAGCCCGTATCGCCTGCGTCGATGGCATGGCTTACCTGCGTCAGGAAATCGGCACGTACATTGCCGTCTTCGTCATAGATGTCGAAGTGCCCGGTGTGGCTCCCGGCGCGAACGCGTTCGTCTGTGTCGGTCGTCGTCATCCGCGCCTCGCATTTTGCCGCATTCAGCACACCGATTGAGAATGGCTGGATAAAATCCAATGTCAACAAGCGGATAGGCGTGAATTGCGTTGGGATGGGAAGCTTGACACAGCCCTTCGTTCAACAGTCTAACCTCTACGCTACAGTTTTGAAAAAGTGATGCATGACCCCTCTTGCCATTCTTCGCTATCCCGATGCCCGCCTGAAGCTCGCCTGTGCGCCGGTGGTTGCCTTCGATGACGAACTCGGCCGGCTGTCATCGGATCTGCTGCAGGCGATGCGGGCAGCACCCGGGGTCGGAATGACGGCCGCCCATGTCGGCATCCTGAAGCGCGTCGTGGTGATCGAACTGCGGCCCGGAGACACCATCCTGACCCTCATCAATCCCGAGATCGTCTGGTCATCCACGGAAACGGCGCGCCATCTGGAAGGCAGCGTCTGCATGCCGGGTGCGACAGAGGAAGTCGTTCGACCCTCCGGCATCCGCTACACCTATCGCGACATCGACGGTGCGCACCACGAGGACGCCGCCGACGGCTTTCTTGCCGCCTGTATCCAGCATGAGATCGATCAGCTCAACGGCATCTTCTGGCTGCAGCGTCTGACGAAGCTGAAAAGGGATCGGCTTGTAAAAAAATGGGAAAAAGGTGAAAGCGCCCGACGCGATTGAACCAAGCGCGCTTCAAGCCGTTGTGGGTCTGAAACGACGCAAGGGAGCTCGATCATGGGTGGTATTAAGAAAGACACGACACGCGAGGAAGACTACCGCGACTACGAAGAGCGCGACCTGAAGGAAGGCTGGCCCTATGACGACGATGCCGGCGCCTCCTCCGAGCCATCAGAGAATCGCCCTTATGGCGAGACGGATGCTAATTTCGATGAAGGCAGCAACAAGAGCTTCACCGTCGCGCGCACCGACGCCGACGGCCAGCAGGAGCGCCAGTCCAATTCCCTGACATCGACGACCCGAGACCTTGTCGAATCGGACGATATCGAGGAGCGGGTGATGGATGCGCTCAGCGACGTCGAGGGTGCCAGCCCCGAAATGATCGACGTGCGCTCGGAAGGCACAGTCATCATCCTTGAGGGTGAGGTCGACGATGCCGCAACGGCGCGCCAGCTTGGACGCATCGCCCGCTCTATCTCCGGTGTGACCGCCGTTCGCAACCTCATACAGATCATAGGCGTCGACGCAAACATCCCCGACGACGACTGATAACAATAGGATGGACGCAAGAACGGGCGCCCCGACGGCGCCCGTTTTCGTTTGCGTTAAAGTATGAAATCAGCCTTTGAGCTTCGAATTGCAGAGGCTGTAGTAACCGCCGCCCTTCTGGATCCACTTGACGCCGGCCAGAGCGTTCTTGGCCTTGGCATCGTGGTACGCATCGACGCAGGTGTGGAAACGGGCCTTGCCGGCAGTTTCGGACGCATATTTCGGCGAAACGGCAGTGGGCAGGCTCAGGCCGGCAGGCGCTGCCATAGTCGGCTTGGCCGGCTCTTTGGCCGGGGGCGCCGTGGCGTCCGGCTCGTCTGCTGCCTTTGTTGCTGTCGGCTTGGCGGCCATTGTGTTGGCCTTGGTTGGCGCAGCGGCAGTGGTTGCTGCCGGCGCTGCGGCGGCAGGCGCTGCAGCGGCATCGGCGCCGCACTGGGCGGTGCGGTAATCGTTCCACTTCATGCCGTTCAACGTCCCTGCGGCCTGCGCCGCCTTGTACTTGACGCTGCACTCTTTCATCGTCAGGGCCGACGCGGGTGTGATCATCGTCAGCGAGCCAAGCAGGGCGAAAGAGGCGAAAGATGTGAGTAAGAGTGTACGGCTGGTCATTCCAAGTCCTCACTTTGATGGTTGGGTCAGTATCGATCCCGCGATTCCCCATCTTGCGTTGCGCAGGGAGCCGCTGAAAAAAGAGACTATTTCAGCGAAGGTGAACGCAGGATGACGAAAAAGCCAGGCCTCATTTCAAGGGACTAGAAGAGAGGCGGTCGGGATTATGGCATGCACCAGCTGAAACACCACTCCGCAGAGAACGATGAACGCAAGGCCCACGGGCATCAGCAAATTGTTGTTCAGCATGCATGGCTCCCCCCAATACTTGGTTCAAGCATAGTCTACTATCGCGGACTGGCAAGCCCGATATTAATGTTTGGTTAAGCTTGATGCAACGCCCAGCAACGCAATAATATCAAGATATTCGAAGCATATCAGGGCTTGTCTTCAACGGTCGGACCAAACACTGCCTCGAATGACTGTCGCAGGTTAACGTCAACGTCTGCCATGGTGACGGGCAGTCCGAGATCGACAAGGCTGGTGACGCCGTAGCTCGCGATGCCGCAGGGCACTATACCCGTGAAATGCTCCAGATCCGGCTCGACGTTCAGCGACAGGCCATGGAACGTCACCCATTTGCGCAGACGGATACCAAGCGCTGCGACCTTATCCTCCGCCATCGATCCATCGGCCAAAGGCGGCCGTTCCGGACGCCGCACCCAGACACCGACCCTGTCCTCGCGCCGCTCGCCACGCACGTTCATCGTCTCCAGCGTGCCGATGATGACCTCTTCCAGCGCTGCCACGAATGCACGGACGTCCTGGCGCCGGCGCTTCAGGTCCAGCATGACGTAGACGACGCGCTGGCCTGGACCGTGATAGGTGTATTCGCCGCCTCGCCCGGTCGCAAAAACGGGAAACCGGTCCGGCTGGATCAGGTCGGCCGTATGGGCGCTCGTGCCGCCGGTATAGAGTGGCGGATGTTCGACCAGCCACACGAGCTCGTCGCTGCGCCCCTCGGCAATGTCAGCCACTTCCCGTTCCATGGTCGCCACGGCATCGGTGTAGTCCACCAGGCCGTCAGCGACACGCCAGCGCACCGGAGGCGAACCAGGGGCCGGAATCATCGAGATCTCAAGATCCTTGCGCAACATCGCCGTCTGACTTCCCTGCAACAATTTATGTGAGACCGCTGGCAATAGCTGCAGCCGTAATCATGGCGTTATATGGATGGTTTAGAGGGTAAATTCAAACGCTTGTCACAGCATGTGAAAAAATCGGTGATAACGCTCTTGTGCCCCTCTAAGCCTTTTGCTAAATGCAGCGCGCCGGAGCAATTCGGCACCTACCACGATGCGGTCGTGGCGGAATTGGTAGACGCGCAGCGTTGAGGTCGCTGTGGGGCAACCCGTGGAAGTTCGAGTCTTCTCGACCGCACCATCTCTTCTCGCAGGCTTTAAGCAGCGGAACGAAGAGCTCTCTTTAAAGTCGAAATCGACTTTCGCTTCGGCGAGCCGCCGGGGCAGCCGGAAGATGTTATTGTTATCCCTGCTTCTCATAGTTTCTCTTGCCTGCGCATTTCGCCTGTGATTGATGTCACGACGAAAACCGCAGAGCACCCAATGTCCCCAGCTGATTCTTCCTTTCAAAATCCGTTGCGTGGAATGCTGATCATGGCAGGCGCGATGGTTGTGCTTCCGGTCATGGATGCGATTGCCAAATATATGGCGACGTTCGAGGGGATGTCGCCGGGACAAGTGACTTTTTACCGCTTCTTCTTCCAGCTCGTCTGTACCCTGCCGCTGCTTCTGGCCGGCGGGTCTGCCTTTTCCACCAGGCGCCCATGGATGAACCTCTTGCGCGGCGTCCTGCATGGAGCGGCAAGCCTGCTGTTCTTCGTGGCTGTCAAATACATGCCGCTTGCCGATGTCTTCGCCATCTATTTCGTCGAGCCCTTCATCCTGGTCTGCCTGTCGGCACTCTTCCTCGGCGACAGGGTCGGCTGGCGGCGGTGGCTGGCGATCGTCGTCGGTTTCGGCGGCGCGATGATCGTCATCCAGCCAAGCTTCGAGATCTTCGGCCTGAAAGCGCTGTTGCCCGTCGCCTGCGCGTTTCTCTACGCCATCTACCTGTTCATGAACCGCGCCATAGGTGAAGCCGATTCGCCCTTGGCAATGCAGACCATGGCCGGTATCGGCGGCACCGTCTTCATGGCCGGTGCCCTGTTCGTCGGCAATGCCGCTGGAGCTGTGGATTTCTCCCTGTCGTTGCCCGGCTCCACCCTCGGCCTCCTCCTGCTTCTCATCCTCGGCTCGATTTCCGGCTACGCTCATATTCTGGTTGTCAGAGCATTTCGTCTGGCGCGACTCTCGCTGCTGGCGCCGTTCCAGTATTTCGAAATCATTTCGGCAACGGTGCTCGGCTATGCCCTTTTCGGCGACTTTCCGAACCTCTCCAAATGGATCGGTATTGCCATCATCGTCGGCTCCGGATTGTTCATCATCTGGCGCGAACGGGTTAACTCGCGATTGTTAAAAACAGCGGTATTCGCTGACTAGGACATTAACCGCGATCCTTGAGGCTTTCTCAACCGGAGGGCGGTAAAGAATTTCCCAGTTTCATGAAGAAACGGGAGATAAAAGATGAGCGAGTTCCGTCTCTCTTTTCCGGCTTGGCTTCTTGCCGGAAAGAGTCGGCTTTCGGCCGAAGATGTACTGACATTGCGCAGGATTAGCTTTCCGGATGGCATCCGGGCGTCTGAAGACGCGGCTCTCCTGATGTCGATCCACAATTCCATCCCCGAGAAATGCGACGAATGGCATGGCTTCTTTATAGGAGGGCTGGCCGATTTCATCGTCAATCACAGCTATCCCCAAGGTTCGCTGGATGATGCGAACGCGGCTTGGCTGATACAGGCGCTGTCCAGCGATGGCGTTGTTCACGCACCGAGCGAATTCGAAGTGCTGATGCAGGTCATCGATATCTCGGCAAACGTGCCGCCTGCGCTCGGCGCCTTCGCCATCGACCAGCTGAGATACGCCCTGGCTGCCGGCACCGGCGCCTATTGCGAGGTTCGCAGCATCGACAGCAGGGGTATTACCCGCCACGACGTCGAGTTTGTCCGACACGTGCTCAGACACTCGATAGACCCGTCTGGCATCGTCCTTTCGGCTGTCGAGATCGAGGCTCTCGACCGTGTTGAGCTGGCAGCGGATCCCCATGGAAACCATCCCGACTGGGCCAGGTTGCGACAGGCAGTCCGGGCGAAGCGCAGTGAAAATACCCCGCGCATCCGCTGGCTCCGCGTGTCGGACGATATGCTGGCAGAGGGCAACACCGAGGCCGCCGCCTGAGCCTGGCAAACTCCGGCTGGGCATTTTACCCGCCGGATGTTTTACAGCATTGAACCGCCTGCGAATTTGCGATTAGAACAGTCGACACTCAAGCCGCTGCGGAGCATCGATGTTCACGAAAATCCTGATCGCCAATCGCGGCGAGATCGCCTGCCGGATCATCAAGACGGCGCGGCGGATGGGCATCGCCACGGTTGCCATCTATTCGGATGCCGACCGAGACGCGCTGCATGTCGAAATGGCCGACGAGTCCGTGCACATCGGTCCACCGCCTGCGGCAGAGAGCTACCTCGATGCAGACAGGATCATCGCTGCCTGCCGCCAGACCGGCGCCGAGGCTGTCCATCCCGGCTACGGCTTCCTCTCGGAACGGGCATCCTTCTGCGAGGCGCTGGAAGCCGAGGGGATCGTTTTCATCGGGCCGAAGCCCAAAGCCATCAAAGCCATGGGCGACAAGATTGAATCGAAGAAGTTCGCCCGCGCCGCCGGTGTCTCCACGGTTCCGGGCTACCTGGGAGTGATCGCCGACGCCGACCATGCGGAGACTATTGCCGCAGAGATCGGTTACCCTGTGATGATCAAGGCCTCCGCCGGGGGCGGTGGCAAGGGCATGCGTATCGCCTGGAGCAGTGCCGATGTCCGCGACGGGTTCGACCGTGCCAGTTCGGAAGCCAGAAGCTCGTTCGGCGACGACCGGCTGTTCATTGAGAAATACATCGTCGATCCCCGCCATATCGAGATCCAGGTGCTCGGCGATGCTTTCGGCACCGTGCTCTATCTCGGCGAACGCGAATGCTCGATCCAGCGTCGGAACCAGAAGGTCGTCGAGGAAGCACCCTCGCCCTTTCTCGATGCCGCCACACGGAAGGCCATGGGCGAGCAGTCGGTGGCGCTAGCAAGAGCCGTCGACTACCAGAGCGCCGGCACCGTCGAATTCATCGTCGACAGCGAGCGCAATTTCTACTTTCTCGAGATGAACACGCGCCTTCAGGTCGAGCACCCCGTTACCGAGCTTGTCACGGGCATCGATCTCGTCGAACAGATGATCCGGATCGCAGCGGGTGAGCGACTATCCCTGGCGCAGGAAGACGTGGCGCTGAAGGGCTGGGCCATCGAAAGCCGCGTCTATGCCGAAGACCCCTACCGCAATTTCCTGCCATCAATCGGCCGATTGACCCGTTACCGCCCACCGGCCGAGCGCCGGACGACAGATACGGCTCTCCGCAACGATACCGGCGTCTTCGAAGGTGCCGAGGTATCTATGTTCTACGACCCGATGATCGCCAAGCTCTGCACATGGGCGCCCGATCGCCTGCAAGCCATCGAGGCCATGGGTGAGGCGCTGGATGGCTTCGTCGTCGACGGGATCGCCCACAACATTCCCTTCCTGTCCGCGTTGATGAAGCATCCGCGCTGGCGGGAGGGACGGCTCTCCACCGGTTTCATCGCCGAAGAGTTTCCCGATGGCTTCGCGCCGATGGCGCCGGACGCAGAGCAGACCGTAACGCTGGTGGCGATTGCCATGGCCTGCGGCACGATCGATGCTGACCGCCGCCTGCACTATGCCGACCGCCTGCGTCCGCCGCCTGGGGACGAGATGATAGACCGTGTCATCAAGCTCGGGACGGATTACTTCCGCGTGCGGATGGCGAAGCGCGATAACGCAACGCCGTTTACGTATCTCATCGAGATAGCGGGCAATGAGATCGCGGTTGTCACCGGCTGGAGACCCGGCGATGCGGTGTGGTCAGGAACGGTGCACGGGCAAAGCGTGACTGTCCAGACCCGGGAGCAGTCCAACGGCCTGCGCCTGGATTGGCAGGGCCTGTCGGTCGTCACCCGGTTCCTGACACCCCGGCAGCATGAACTCGACCGCCTGATGCCCATCAAGACGCCGCCAGATACCTCGAACCTGCTTCTATGCCCGATGCCGGGCCTGCTGGTCTCCATCGCGGTGACGGAAGGACAACTGGTCAAGGCTGGCGAAACGCTGGCGGTCGTCGAGGCGATGAAGATGGAAAACGTGTTGCGGGCGGAGCGTGACCTGACCGTCGGCGCGATCGCAGTCAAGCCGGGGGAGAGCCTGGCGGTAGACGCTGTCATCATGACATTCGCGTGAGCCGGCCGGATGGTTAAATTGGTCGCTATGATCCTCGCGCTTTCTTAAAGAATCTGGCGCGATAAACGCCTTCAGGAGCAATTGCGCCCTGAGGAAAAACCGTGTCGTCGCTCTATTCCGCCATCCTGTTGCTGGCGATCAATCTCGGCGTACTGTGGCTGCTGATGGCTGCTCCCGTCGGGACGCGCACGATCCGCATGCGTCGCTCCTTCCGCCAGTCCGCCGATGCTCTATGGCGGGCGGTCAATCCGTCTGGAGCCAGCGCCGACTGGCACCATGCCGTCATCTCCAGCCGCGCCATGCCGGATAGACCGGGCATTGTCGAGCAGACCTATCGCCATCTCGACCGAGAGGGACAATCGATCCGCCGGCTTTTCGACGTCAAGATGACCGAGCCGATGCCCGGCATGCTTGGCTACACGGCAACGGTCGTTGACGACAGCACGCTCGACAATCGCTTCTGGCGCCATTTCCACGAACGGCGTCAGGTCGTGACCGACGCATCCGGCACGACGTTGATCGTCGAGCAGACCGATACCTATCGCGGTTTTGCTTTTCTGATCTTTCGCTATTTCACGCTCCGCCGCGAGTTGCGCGCCCTCGAGGGCTGGCTGAAAACAGGCCAGTCGACGCCCAACGGCATTTTTGAACATCCGCTCGTCCAGACCTTCCTGGCAGTCCTGTCGACCCTGATCCTCTGGCCATTTTTCGGCCTGGATGCCGCCGGGCTGATGATATCCACCTTCCTGACGGTAGTCATCGTCCTGCACGAACTCGGTCATATGGCCGCCTACCGGACATTCGGCCATCGCAAGGTGCGGATGATCTTCGTGCCCCTCCTTGGCGGCATCGCGATTGGCGGACGGCCATACAACAGCCTGTTCGAAGTCGCGACCTGCGCGCTCATGGGATCAGGCATGTCCGCCTTCCTGGTGCCGATCCTGATTGCAGGCATACGCGCCAACGAGGCCGGCTGGCTGCCGGCCGATTGGCACGGACCTCTGCTTGTCTTCCTGCTCATTCTCGGCGCCTTCAATCTCCTCAATCTTTTGCCGATGTATCGCTTCGACGGGGGTCAGGTTCTGCGCCAGATCTTCACCGGGAAATTCAGCCTCGTCTTTGCCAGTTTCGCAATAACGCTGGCGATACTTGCCGTTGGCTGGTCCATCGGCCTGACAGCATCTACGCTGCTTGCCGCCCTTGCGGTGTTCACGCTGCTAAGCCTGATCGGCTTCGGCTCGGTCAAACCAAAGCACGAACTGGAGAAAATGTCCGGTGGCGAGCGACTGCTCGTCTCGTTCGGGCTTTATGCCGCCGTGGCGATGCATGCCTATGCCATCCGTTTTGCCGCAGACATCCTGTTCTGATCGCGACCTCTTCGGTCGAAACTCCGGCTGGCGTAGTGGCTTCGACTGCGAACCCGGCTAAGTATCTGATTTTTCGCTTGAGCCGTGGCCGCGCGCCGTGCAATGTCGCCGCACTCGACAATCCAGTGCAAATCAGCAGGAGACAGACGATGGACGTACGCGCCGCCGTTGCCGTTCAGGCAGGAAAACCGCTCGAAATCATGACCGTCCAGCTCGAAGGCCCTCGCGCCGGCGAAGTGCTGATCGAGGTCAAGGCGACCGGCATCTGCCACACCGATGATTTCACGCTCTCCGGCGCCGATCCCGAAGGCCTTTTCCCGGCGATTCTCGGCCATGAAGGCGCCGGCATCGTCGTTGACGTGGGCCCCGGCGTGACCTCCGTCAAGAAGGGCGATCACGTCATCCCGCTGTACACGCCGGAATGCCGCGAATGCTATTCCTGCCTGTCGCGAAAGACCAACTTGTGCACCTCGATCCGCGCCACCCAAGGCCAGGGCGTCATGCCCGACGGTACGTCGCGTTTTTCCATCGGCAAGGACAAGATCCATCACTACATGGGCTGCTCGACCTTCGCCAATTACACGGTCCTCCCCGAGATCTCGCTCGCCAAGGTCAATCCCGACGCGCCGTTCGACAAGATCTGCTACATCGGCTGCGGAGTGACGACTGGCATCGGCGCCGTCATCAACACGGCAAAGGTCGAGATCGGCTCGACGGCAATCGTCTTCGGTCTCGGCGGCATCGGGCTCAACGTGCTGCAGGGTCTCCGGCTGGCAGGCGCCGACATGATCATCGGCGTCGATCTCAACAACGACCGCAAGGCCTGGGGCGAGAAATTCGGGATGACGCATTTCGTCAATCCGAAGGATGTCGGCGACGACATCGTTCCCTATCTCGTCAATATGACCAAGCGCAACGGCGACACCATCGGCGGCGCCGACTATACGTTCGATTGCACAGGCAACACCAAGGTCATGCGCCAGGCGCTGGAATCGTCTCATCGGGGTTGGGGCAAGTCCGTCGTCATCGGCGTTGCCGGCGCTGGCCAGGAAATCTCAACCCGCCCGTTCCAGCTGGTCACCGGCCGCTCCTGGATGGGCACGGCCTTCGGTGGCGCGCGCGGCCGCACGGATGTGCCGAAGATCGTCGACTGGTACATGGACGGTAAGATCCTGATCGATCCGATGATCACCCACACGATGCCGCTCGACGACATCAACAAGGGGTTCGAGTTGATGCACAAGGGCGAAAGCATCCGCAGCGTCGTCTTGTACTGATCTGGTCGAGGGCGGCCTTCCGGCTGCCCTCCCGTCTTGAAAATGGACCGTCTTATGATTTACGTCGATGCCGACGCATGCCCGGTGAAGCCTGAAGTCCTGAAGGTTGCCGAACGGCACAATCTCGAAGTGACTTTCGTTGCCAACTCAGGCCTGCGCCCGTCACGAGATCCGATGATCAAAAATGTCATCGTTTCCAACGGCTTCGATGCCGCTGACGACTGGATTGCGGAGCATTGTGGCGTTGGCGACGTGGTGGTCACTGCCGACGTGCCGCTGGCCGGACGCTGTGTTGCGACCGGTGCCCTCGTAACGGGTCCGACGGGACGGGTCTTCGACACGGGCAACATCGGCATGGCAACGGCAATGCGCGATCTTGGCGCCCATCTGCGCGAGACCGGCGAGAGCAAGGGCTACAACCCAGCCTTCTCGCCGCGCGACCGGTCCAGCTTCCTCGAAACATTCGACCGGCTCTGCCGGCGGGCGAAAGCCCAAGTCCCCCCGACTGGAGATCCCACATGAAGGTCCATTCCCAGGTTACCGCTTTCGGCGGAATGCAGGGCGTATACTCGCACGAATCCGAGGCCTGCCAGTGCGAGATGACGTTTGCCGTCTTTGTGCCCCCGCAGGCCATCGAACGGCCCTGCCCGGTCCTTTGGTTCCTCTCCGGCCTCACCTGCACCCATGCCAACGTGATGGAAAAGGGTGAATATCGGCGGATGGCGGCGGAGCTCGGCCTGATCGTCGTCTGCCCTGATACAAGCCCGCGTGGCAACGATGTGCCCGACGAACTCACCAACTGGCAGATGGGCAAAGGTGCGGGTTTTTATCTGGATGCCACCGAAATGCCATGGGCTGCAAACTTCCAGATGTATACCTACATCACCGAGGAGTTGCCGGCCTTCATCGCGCAGCATTTCCGAGTCGACATGACACGCCAGGGCATCTTCGGACATTCCATGGGTGGCCACGGCGCCCTGACGATCGCCCTGAAGAACCCCGACCGTTTTCGCAGCTGCAGTGCTTTCGCGCCCATCGTCGCGCCGATGACCGCCGACTGGTCGACCGGTGCTTTCAAAAAGTATCTCGGTGAAGATCAGGCGACGTGGCGGGCCTACGACGCCTGCGCGCTCGTCGAGGACGGCGCCCGCTTTCCGGAAATCCTGATCGACCAGGGTAAGGCTGACGGCTATCTGGACACCGGCCTGCGCCCATGGCTTTTCGAGACAGCGACCGAAAATACCGGCATCGCACTCACGCTGCGCATGCACGAGCGCTACGACCATTCCTACTATTTCATCTCGACCTTCATGGACGATCACCTGAAGTGGCATGCCGAACGGCTGGCCTAGGTCGGAACGTGGATATCGAAAGGGGGAAGCCAAGCGCTTCCCCCTTCGAGCCGTTTACTTCTTGCGATTGTCGACGGCCAGCAGGCCCGGGCCTGCGAACACGAAAAACAGGAAGACGAAGCAGAACAGAATGGCCGCATCGCCACCGTTATTGACCGGGAAGAAATCCTTCGGTGCGTGCGCCATGAAATAGGCGACGGCCATGTTGCCGCAGAGAATGAAGGCAACCGGGCGGGTGAAGAGGCCGAAGAGGAACAGCAGGCCGCCGAATGCTTCGAGAATACCTTGGGTCAGAGACAGCGCCGTCAGTGGCCCGGCGTGCTCGCCGTTCGGAAAGGCAAAAAGCTTCTGCGTGCCGTGCTCGATGAACTGCAGCGCAGTCATGATGCGCAGGATCGTAAGAGCGTAGGGTTGGTATTGGTTTAATCGATCAAAAAATGCCATGAAAATCTCCGGTTGAAAGCTCCCGCGCAACCGTTAACCTGACGGTTCGATTCCACGAAGACACAGCTTCTGACACCACATCAATTTTTCGTGTAAAATCCGCGACTTGTCGTCACAGGGGAATGTTGTCGTGCTTCTTCCAAGGGTTCGACAGGTCCTTGTTCCGCAGCATCTTCAGCGCCCTTGCCAGACGCCTGCGAGTTGAGTGCGGCATGATGACCTCGTCGACATAGCCTCGCTCGGCGGCGACGAAGGGTGACAGGAAACGATCCTCGTACATCTTGGTATGCGCCGCGATCTTGTCCGGGTCGGCGATATCCTTGCGGAAAATGATCTCGACCGCGCCTTTGGCCCCCATCACCGCGATCTGCGCAGTTGGCCAGGCATAGTTGATATCGCCGCGCAGATGCTTGGATGCCATCACGTCATAGGCACCGCCGAACGCCTTGCGGGTGATGACAGTCAGCTTCGGCACCGTCGCCTCCGCATAGGCAAACAGCAGCTTGGCACCATGTTTGATCAGCCCGCCATATTCCTGCGCCGTGCCGGGGAGAAATCCAGGCACATCGACGAAGGTGACGACGGGAATGTTGAAGCAATCGCAAAAGCGCACGAAGCGGGCGGCCTTGCGAGAGGCGTCGCTGTCGAGCACGCCGGCCAGAACCATCGGCTGGTTGGCGACGAAACCGACCGTCGATCCCTCGATCCGGCCGAACCCACAGACGATGTTCTTCGCAAAGCTTGCCTGGATCTCGAAGAAGTCCCCCTCGTCCGCCACCTTGAGGATAAGCTCCTTGATGTCATACGGCTTGTTGGCGCTGGCTGGGATCAGCGTATCCAGAGACATATCCATGTCAGTCACTGACTGGTGACTGGAAATAGATGGCACCGGCGCGGTGTTGGAGAGCGGCAGCAGATCGATCAGCCGGCGCACCTGCAGCAGTGTGTCGATGTCATTGTCATAGGCGCCGTCGGCAATCGACGATTTCGTCGTGTGGATCGATGCCCCGCCGAGTTGCTCTGCCGTCACGGTCTCGTTGGTCACAGTCTTAACCACGTCAGGCCCGGTGACGAACATGTAGGACGTGTCGCGCACCATGAAAATGAAGTCGGTCATCGCCGGCGAATAGACGTCGCCACCGGCACAGGGGCCCATGATGACCGAGATCTGCGGAATGACGCCGGAGGCAAGGACGTTACGCTGGAAGACCTCGGCGTAGCCACCAAGCGCTGCAACGCCCTCCTGGATACGGGCACCGCCGGCATCGTAGAGACCGATGATCGGCGCCCGGTTCTTCAGCGCCATATCCTGCAGCTTGATGATCTTTTCGGCATGCGCTTCGGAAAGCGAGCCGCCGAAGACGGTAAAATCCTTGGCAAACACGAACACAGTCCGGCCGCTGACCGTCCCCCAGCCGGTGACGACGCCGTCGCCGGCAATACGGTTGTCCTGCATGCCGAAGTCGCTGGAGCGATGCTGAACGAACATGCCGAACTCTTCGAACGATCCCTCGTCGAGAAGCACGTCGATCCGCTCGCGTGCCGTCAGCTTCCCCCGCGCATGCTGTGCATCGATGCGAACCTGTCCCCCGCCGAGCCTGGCCGCCTCGCGGCGTTCTGCCAGTTCCTCCAGAATGTCTTTCATGCCAGCCTCAGGTCCAACCGCATTTCAGGGTCTGTCGTCTCACGCCTCGGTCGCTTCCGGACCCGTCAGTTATCAGGTCGCGGCGCCGTAAGCCCGTAGGCCGCACGAATGCGTGCGGCAATATCCTCGGCCATGAGGTCGTCTATTGCATCGCTATCGGCCGAAAAAGTTGTCGACTCGAAGGAGTTCACGGCAACCACCGAGCCTGTATCGATCGCACTGGCGTCGATATCGACCTTTGCGGAGTTGCGGTTCTTCTCGTAGCCCTGAGCCCGCTCGGATTGTGTGATGTGGATGGTGAGTGCCACGGCACCCTCCGTCACAGCATGCTTGGTGGCAGCAATCGCGGCGTTCACCCGTGTGCTGACCTCGGACAGCAGCCTCGGAGACGCGCCATTCGCGGAGACGACAGTGACACTGCGGACATCGTAGACAGGCCCGGGCGGCGGATTCAAAGGCGGCATGTGATAGCACGCGGACAGCAGCACGCATGCTGCCAGCGCCGGCAACAGCCGAACCTTGGTGGAGAAAGAAATTTTGCTGCCGATCATCACGCTACGCCCGTTAGGCCTCAACCTTCGCTATAACGGATTGCAAATCAACACTATTCCGCCAAAGCGTGACGAAAAACCTCGGCAGCGGTGAGAAATTCTGCAAACCGCAGCGACCGTCGGTGCTCCGCTTCTGCATCGCTGCCCCACTGTTCGCTCGTCCAGTCCTCGTCGAGATGTGCCAGCGACCAGCTTTCTTCTGCCGGAAGATATCCCTCAGCAAACGCCAGTGTGAGGATCGCCGATCCCGTCAGCGTCGTCAGGGTATGAAGGCCTGCCAGTTGCAGCGGGTTTCCGTATTTCGAGAGCGCTGATTCGAATTTGTCGATGGCCTCTTTCGGCTGCTCCCGATGCATCACACCTTCGGCCAGCAGAAACCGGGCCCCGAATGTCGCATCCGCCCAGTCCAGTACGGGGTCCCAGCGCTCTGCCTGGCGCCGGACGAGTTCGACCGGCGTATGCGCCCGGTAGCAAATGAGGTCGATGCCGCTATAGCGGACGATATCGTCTGAAACGGCCTTGGGATCTTTGGCGATCCCGTCCAGCGCCGTGTTGACCAGCCGCGTGACCGGCATCGTCATCGGGTCGATGAAATCAGCCTGGGCCCGCCATTCCCCGGCGATCCGATCTGCTAGCACCGCGTTTGCAACGCTCAGTGCGTTGCGGGCCGGTGTCTTCACGGGACGACCGTCGAGTTCCACTGCAAAGCCACCCTCGCCCTGGCGAACACCGACCTCCTTGTAGAAGCGCTTCGGCAGCGGCTTCTTCATGGCAATCTGCGCACGGCGAACCGGGTCGGGATCGCTTAGCTGCTGGGTGAAATCTGTCAGATCTTCGCGCATCGGATAGCCTCAGACAATATGGCTCAGCAGGTCGTTCGGATGGTGGGCGATGGCGTCTGCACCGCTTGCAAGCAGGTCTTCTATTGCGGCATAGCCCCAGGCAACGCCAATCGCCGTTGCACCGGCGGCCTTGGCCATCTGCATGTCGTATATCGCGTCGCCGATGACAACCGTATCGTGGGCAGAGATGCCGGTTTCCTCGCAGCATTCCGTCACCATGGCGGGATGCGGCTTCGACGGGCAGTCGTCGGCTGTGCGCGAAACGACGAAATGCGGCGCAAGGCCGTGCATGTGTAGGATCTCGGTGAGCCCGCGACGGGATTTGCCGGTGACTGCGCCGATCGTCAACGCGTCGCCGCGCGCAACCAGCGTATCGACCAGCGGCCGTATACCGTCGAACAAGGGTGTATCCATGCCCGGCTCATCGCGCACATCGGTGTAGATGGTCTTGTAATGAGCCATCATGGCTACCGCCTCGTCGTCGACATGCTGACGACCCAGCATGCGGGCAATGGCGATATCGAGCGTCAGGCCGATGATCGACTTGGTCGAGGCGATGTCCGGCCGCTTGTGCTTGAAGTCGACAAAGGTGCGGGCCATCACCTCATGGATCAGGCGCGCGCTGTCGACGAGCGTACCGTCGCAGTCAAAGAGAACGAGCTTCATTCTTCGTTGTTTTCATAGGGCGAGAGATCGAAGCCGAGCAGGTTCCAGCTCTGCACCATGTGTGGCGGCAATGGTGCCGTCACGCGCAGTCGTCCGCCGTTCGGGTGCGGTATGTCGATGTGCCGGGCATGCAAATGCAGCCGCTTCTGGATACCGCCGGGGAAAGGCCAATTGTGGTCTTCCTCGAAATATTTCGGATCGCCGATGATCGGATGGCCCATGCCCAGCGCATGAACGCGGAGCTGGTGGGTACGGCCCGTATAGGGCTCCATCTCGAGCCATGCCATCGTCTGCGCCGCTGTTTCCAGCACACGGTAATAGCTGATCGCATGATCGGCGCCGTCTTCGCCGTGCTTGGCGATGCGCATCCGATCGCCGTCCGGTGTCGCTTCCTTCACCAGCCAGCTTGAGATCTTGTCCTCGTGCTTGCGCGGGACGCCCTTGACCAGCGCCCAGTAGGTCTTTTTCGTGTCGCGCTCGCGAAACGCCGCTGTCAGCTTCTGTGCTGCACCGCGGGTGCGGGCGACAACGATGACGCCGGTCGTGTCGCGGTCGAGACGATGCACCAGACGCGGCTTTTCGCCCTTCTTGCTGGTCCAGGCTTCGAGCATCTTGTCAAGGTGACGGTGCAGGCCGGAGCCGCCCTGCACGGCGAGGCCGGCCGGCTTGTTGAGCACGAAGACTTTCTCGTCCTCATGCAGCAACATGCGGGCCAGCAGATCGCCATCGTCGTCGTTTTTCAGGTCGCCGCCGCTGATCGGGCCGCCCTTGATGATCTTCTCGTCGATATCCATCGGCGGAATACGCACGGTCTGGCCGTACTGGACACGCGCGTCGGTCTTCACGCGTCCGCCATCGACCCGCACCTGGCCGGAGCGAAGCAGTTTCTGCAGCTGCCCGAATCCGAGGCCTGGAAAATGCACCTTGAACCAGCGGTCAAGGCGCATGCCCGACTCTTCCGGCTCGACTAGTCTATGCTCAATCCCGGCCATGCTTCTTCTTTCAAACGATGAGGTCTCGGCCTAAGCCGGCCTTTTGCCGTCGCTTTAGAGCATTTTTCGGCAAAGTGGAAACCGGAATCGTCGCCATTGGTCGTTTGTTACGCTTTCCGGCCCGGTTTTGCCAGATCAGGTCAGCGCCCGCGCCACCATGAGGCCTGCAAAGACCGTGCAGAGCGACACGCCGACGCTGACGAAAACATATAGCAAGGCAAGGCCGACATTGCCACGCTCAGCCAAGGCGATGGTATCGAGCGAAAAGGCGGAGAATGTGGTGAACCCGCCGACGAACCCGGTCATCAGCAAAAGGCGCAGATTGTCCGATCCGCCATATTTCCGGGCTATGACCTCGGCAAACACGCCGATGACGAAGGAACCGACGACGTTGACGGTCAGCGTCCCCCAGGGGAAGGCAGGCCCGCCGATCCTGAAACCCCAGATGCCGACATAATATCTGAGCACAGAGCCGATTGCGCCGCCGAAAGCGACCAGAAGAACTTGAAACATGAGGTGCTGTTACCGAAGGATTGGAGATCCCGCCAAGGTAGAAATCAGCAAAGCCTCATTCGTTTGGCTATCCGTAAAATACCACCGGTTTTCTTCAGCGCGCAAGAAGATCGTCGCGATAAGGTTCCATATGGTTCTCCGTCTGGACATCTCGTAATGGTCGAAGTCGTCAACGTTTCCGCCTACATGGCATCCTGGGCCGCTGACATGACCAAACAGCCGACGCTGGTTCCGCCTGCCATCGCCGAGCGTACGGCGCGCAAGGAAGCGCTGCGCCGACTAAGGGATGGTGTTGACGACAGCGATGTCGAAAGCATTTCGCCAATCATTCAGGCAACGACCATCGGCCTTGACCTGATGAACGAAGGCAGCCGCCAGCCGCGCTCCACGCTCCAGCACGCGCTGGATTCCTACGCCGAGAACGACTGACTTGCCGTTCCGCCTAGTTGCCCCTCGCTGCCTCCACCGGCAACGACATCGAAACCGCTCCGGCTTTTTCAAACGTCAGCATAACCGGCACGATACCGCCTTGTCTGAAGGGCGCCCTCACTTGCTTGAACATCATGTGAAGCGTGTTCGGCGACAGCACAACCGTCGCGCCCGGGGCGATCACGATGCCATCCTTCAGTTCGCGCATCCGCATGATGTTGTCCTTCATCGTCATTTCGTGAAGCTCGACTTTCGCTGCCGTCGGAGACGAGACGGAGACCAACCGCTCTTCGCTGCTGCCACCATTGTGGATCGTCACGTATCCGCCGCCGACCGGCTGCCCCGGCAACATCGCCCTGACATAGCCGCCGGTGATGTCGAGATCGCCTGCCTTGACCGCCGCTGTGCCGACAGGTTCCGGGCTGGACATCGACATGCCAGACATATTTTTCATATCACTGCTCTGCGCCAGCACTATCGAGGTTCCCGACGCAAGCAGCACCACCGTGAGCCCTAGAACTCTGAGGGAGTTGCGTTTCTGCATAGCGTTCTCCTGTCTGGCGATGCACGTTTCACATCGTATGCGATCTTCGGATGATGGGATGTTTGGCCCGAACTTGCAACGCTGCCGCGCAGGCATCGCGAATGCCGGAACGCCGCGACAAAAAACTGCCGGATCGCGACATTTCCACTTGCCAACGCCGGCGCCCGCCCGATAATGGCTGCCAACCCGATTGGGAGAATCCGGCGATGCCGGTGCCGAAGGAGCAACCGCCCCGGAAACTCTCAGGCCCAAGGACCAGTCGGGGGCAGACGAAACTCTGGAGAGAGGCGCCGCGTTGACGGTGCTCGCCGAAGGGATAACAATCTCAGGCGAACGGACAGAGGGGGCTCATCACCAAGGCGCCATTGCGCCGGATCCATGAGCCCGCGCTTCGAGAGAAGTGCAAACGCCGGAGGCGTCGTTTGACCGAGACAGTTGCCCTGAAAAAGACAGCACTGCACCAGCTGCACATTGCACTGGGTGCCCGCATGGTGCCTTTCGCCGGATACGACATGCCGGTGCAATATCCGGCCGGCGTCCTCAAGGAGCATCTGCATACGCGATCAGCCGCCGGTCTCTTCGATGTGTCGCACATGGGCCAGATCATCATCCGCGCCCGTTCAGGCACTTACGAGGATGCGGCCCTGGCGCTGGAGACCTTGGTGCCCGTCGACATCCTCGGCCTCAAGGCGGGACGTCAACGCTACGGCTTCTTTACGGATGACAGCGGCGCAATTCTCGACGACCTGATGATTGCCAATCGCGGCGACCATCTGTTCGTCATCGTCAACGCCGGCTGCAAGGACGCCGATCTCGCCCATCTGCAGAAACATATCGGCGATCGGTGCGAGATCACGCTGCTGGACCGCGCCCTCGTTGCGCTCCAAGGCCCCCGTGCGCAGGCAGCGCTGTCGGAGCTCTGGCCGGGCCTCTCGGAAATGAAGTTCATGGATGTCCGCGATGTCGGCCTGCACGACGTACCCTGCCTGGTGTCGCGTTCCGGCTACAGCGGCGAGGACGGTTTCGAGATTTCCATTCCGGCAGACAAGGCCGAAACGGTGGCCAAATGGCTGCTCGATCATCCCGACGTGCAGCCGATCGGCCTCGGCGCCCGCGATTCCCTCCGGCTCGAGGCCGGCCTCTGCCTCTATGGCAATGATATCGACACCACCACATCGCCCATCGAGGCAGGGCTGGAATGGGCGATCCAGAAAGTCCGTCGCAACGGCGGCGCTCGTGCCGGTGGCTTTCCGGGTGCGGAACGTATTCTGGCCGAACTCGACCACGGGGCGTCGCGCCGCCGCGTGGGACTGAAGCCGGAGGGCAAGGCACCGGTTCGCGGCCATGCCAAACTTTACAGCGATGCCGAAGGCTCGACGGAGATCGGCGAGGTCACTTCCGGCGGCTTCGGCCCGAGCGTCGATGGCCCCGTGGCCATGGGCTATGTGCCGACAGCTCTCGCTACGCCCGGAACACCGATTTTCGCCGAGGTGCGCGGGAAATTCCTGCCCCTCGTCGTCACCGCCCTTCCCTTCATCACCCCGACTTACAAACGCTAAAACCGGTTCCCCAGAGAGGATATTTCCATGTTGAAGTTCACCGAAGAGCACGAATGGCTGAGCATCGAAGGCGGCATCGCCACGGTCGGCATTACGACCTACGCCGTCGACCAGCTTGGTGACCTCGTTTTCGTCGAACTGCCGGAGATCGGCGCCACTCTGACGAAGGCAGGCAATGCTGCGACGGTCGAGAGCGTCAAGGCCGCCTCCGACGTCTACTCCCCGCTCGATGGTGAAATCACCGAAGTCAACGAAGCGATCGTAGCAGATCCATCGCTGGTCAACTCCGACCCGATGGGCAAGGGCTGGTTCTTCAAGCTGAAGCTCGCCAATGCCTCCGATGTCGACACGCTGCTGGACGAAGCCGCATACAAGGAGCTCACCGCCTGATGAATACGCCGACCGAGTTTACCTTTACGGACTACCAGCCGTATGATTTCGCCAACCGCCGTCACATCGGTCCTTCGCCCGAGGAAATGGCGGCGATGCTGAAGGTCGTCGGCTACAAGAGCCTCGATGCGCTGATCGACGCCACCGTGCCGCCAGCGATCCGCCAGACGTCGCCGCTCGCCTGGGGGCCAGCGATGACCGAACGCGAGGCGCTCGACAAGCTGCGCGAGACCGCCAACAAGAACAAGCTGCTCGTCTCGCTGATCGGCCAGGGCTACTACGGCACGATCACTCCGCCTGTGATCCAGCGGACCATTTTGGAGAACCCCGCCTGGTACACGGCCTACACGCCTTATCAGCCGGAAATCAGCCAGGGCCGCCTGGAGGCGCTGCTGAACTACCAGACCATGATCACGGATCTGACCGGCCTCGACGTTGCCAACGCCTCGCTTCTGGATGAGGCCACAGCGGCCGCCGAAGCCATGGCGATGGCCGAGCGCGTGTCGAAATCGAAGGCCAAGGCATTCTTCGTCGATGCCGCCTGCCACCCGCAGACAATCGCACTGATCGAGACCCGCGCCGAGCCGCTGGGCTGGCAGGTTATCATCGGCAATCCCTTCACCGATCTCGACCCGGTCGATGTGTTCGGCGCCATCTTCCAGTACCCCGGCACCCATGGCCACATCCACGATTTCACCGGCCTGATCTCCAGATTGCACCAGACCGGTGCGATTGCCGTTGTCGCCGCCGACATCCTGGCCCTGACGCTGCTGAAGTCCCCCGGCGAAATGGGTGCAGATATCGCCATTGGTTCGTCGCAACGGTTCGGCGTACCTGTCGGCTACGGCGGCCCACACGCCGCCTACATGGCGGTCAAGGATGTCCACAAGCGCTCGATGCCCGGCCGGCTGGTCGGCGTCTCGCTCGACGCCCGCGGCAACCGCGCCTACCGCCTGTCGCTGCAGACGCGCGAACAGCATATCCGCCGCGAAAAGGCGACTTCCAACATCTGCACCGCCCAGGTGCTGCTCGCCGTCATGGCCTCGATGTACGCGGTCTTCCACGGTCCCCAGGGCATCAAGGCAATCGCCCAGCAGGTGCACCAGAAGGCCGTGCTGATGGCCAAGGGTCTCGAAAAGCTCGGCTACACCATCGAGCCAGAGACCTTCTTCGACACCATCACCGTCGATGTCGGTCACATGCAGGCGCTGATCCTGCGCGCCGCTGTCGCGGAGGGGGTCAACCTGCGGAAGATCGGCGAAACCCGGATCGGCATGAGCCTCGACGAGCGGACCCGCCCGGCAACGCTGGAAGCCGTCTGGCGTGCCTTCGGCGGCACGTTCGAGCTCGCGGACTTCGCTCCGGAATATCGCCTGCCGAAGGACCTTTTGCGCACCAGCCCCTACCTCACGCATCCGATCTTCCACATGAACCGCGCAGAAAGCGAAATGACCCGCTATATCCGGCGGCTGTCGGACCGGGACCTGGCGCTCGACCGTTCGATGATCCCGCTCGGCTCCTGCACGATGAAGCTGAACGCCACGGCCGAGATGCTGCCGATCAGCTGGCCGGAATTTGCCGATATCCACCCCTTCGTGCCCGACGACCAGGCGCTCGGCTATCGCGCCATGCTCGATGACCTCACCGAAAAGCTCTGCGCCGTCACCGGCTACGACGCCTTCTCGATGCAGCCGAATTCCGGGGCTCAAGGGGAATATGCCGGTCTCCTGACTATCCGCAACTACCACCGTGCCAACGGCGACGATCACCGCGACGTCTGCCTGATCCCCACCTCTGCCCACGGCACCAATCCGGCCTCGGCACAGATGGCCGGCATGAAGGTGGTGATCGTCAAGGTCGGTGACGACGGCGATATCGACATGGACGATTTCCGCACCAAGGCAGAGCAGCATGCGGCAAATCTCTCCTGCTGCATGATCACCTATCCCTCGACCCACGGCGTGTTCGAGGAGACGGTGAAGGAGATCTGCGAACTCGTCCACAAGCACGGTGGCCAGGTCTATCTCGACGGCGCCAACATGAACGCCATGGTCGGCCTGTCCCGACCCGGCGATATCGGTTCCGACGTCAGTCACCTGAACCTGCACAAGACCTTCTGCATCCCGCATGGCGGTGGCGGTCCCGGCATGGGCCCGATCGGCGTCAAGGCGCATCTGGCAGCCTACCTGCCCGGCCACCCGCAGACGGACGGTCGCCCCGGCGCCGTCTCGGCAGCAGCCTTCGGGTCTGCCTCGATCTTGCCGATCTCCTGGAGCTACTGCCTGATGATGGGCGGCGAAGGACTGACGCAGGCAACCAAGGTGGCAATCCTCAACGCCAACTACATCGCGGCCCGGCTGAAGGACGCCTATCCGGTGCTCTACACATCGAAGGCCGGTCGCGTGGCGCATGAGTGCATCATCGACACGCGTCCCTTGGTCGACAGCGCCGGTGTTACCGTCGACGATGTCGCCAAGCGCCTGATCGACTGCGGTTTCCATGCGCCGACAATGAGCTGGCCGGTGGCTGGCACCCTGATGATCGAGCCGACCGAATCGGAAACTAAGGCTGAACTCGACCGCTTCTGTGCAGCCATGCTCGCCGTCCGCGACGAGGCCCGCGCAATCGAGGACGGCCGGATGGACAGGACGAACAACCCGTTGAAAAATGCGCCGCACACGGTCGAAGACCTCGTCGGCGAATGGAATCGCCCCTACTCCCGCGACCAGGCCTGCTATCCGCCTGGCGCCTTCCGCGTGGACAAATACTGGTCACCGGTCAACCGCGTCGATAACGTCTACGGCGACCGCAACCTCATCTGCACATGCCCGCCCGTCGAGGACTACGTCGAAGCGGCAGAGTAAAGACAGAATGGCTCCGGATCGAACCGGGGCCATTTTTCATGCGAAGAACTTGTAGGTCGCAACGCAAAGCGCCAGAGCACCGAAGCCGATCAGCAGGTAGGCCGAGACCCGCCCGACCTTGTCGGCAAACTGGTCCGACAGCCGGTCGCGCGCCAGACGAACCGCGCCGCTGAGGAACAGCCACCAGGCGACCGAGCCCGTAAACGCTCCCCCGACGATAAACGCTGCACTCGCAGCACTGCTCTCATGAGCAAGACCGAAGGCTGCAAAAAGTGCGCCGAAGGAAATGATCGTCGCCGGATTGGAAATGGTCAGGAAGAATGTCGCGACGGTCGTTCGAAAAAGATCGGCGGCGCCGATATCCGCAGCCGCGATGGGGTCGCGGCCGAGGCTCTTGTAGCCGAGCCAGATCAGCAGCAGCCCGCCACAGAATGCCAGCGGCAAAGCGATCTTCGCGAGCACGTCAGCAAATATAGCCAGCCCGCCAACGGCAACCAGGGCGTAGCTCGCATCGCCGAGCGCCGTCCCGAGACCCAGTGCAGCGCCGGCCCAGAAACCGCGTTCCAGCGTGCGGTTGATGCACAAGGTACCAATCGGCCCCGGTGGCGCGGTGATGATGATCCCGAGCAGCGCGCCCTTCAGAAACAGTATCAGCCACATGCTACATCACCGGTCCTGCCGGCAGCAGCGAACGGAGCACGAAAAGCAAAGGCCGCCCGAGACGGCGGCCTTTGTCCAACGGCGGCGATAAGAGATCAAATGGCTGCAACAGACGCCTCGCGCTGGGAGGCGAGCGCTGCGAGATCCGCAGGCTTGAGTTCGACCGATTCGCCACAGCCGCAGGCGGAGGTCTGGTTGGGATTGGTAAAGGTGAAGCCGGAGCGCAGCGTCGTCGTTTCGAAACCCATCTCGGTTCCGAGCAGGTAAAGTACAGCGGACGGCTCGATCCAGACCTTGGCCCCGTCGCGCTCGATCAGATCGTCCTTGGGATTGGCTTCGGTCACCATGTCGATGGTGTATTCCATCCCGGCGCAGCCACCCTTCTTGATGCCGACGCGAACGCCCTTGGCATCCGGCCCGGAATTCCCGACGATCGCCTTGACGCGATCTGCCGCGCTTTCGGTCATGGTCATAACTGCAAAGCCCATCGGCCTAGTCTCCTGTGGCAACCGGGTTCAAGGCCCGGTGCTTCGTCGCATCAATTTAAGCCGAGCGGCTTAAGGCTTCAATAGCAATCTCGATACAATCGGCAGCCGCACACGAGGCGGCCAGTAATTCGTTGCGCCCAGCCCTGAACTCTGTAACTGTACAATATGCACTCTATGGAGTACATTTCCTGTGTTCGTTATCCAGCGCACCGAAATCTTCCAGCAGTGGATTATGCGACTGAAGGATCGTAGCGCCGCCGCTCGCATTGCATCGCGCATTTTGCGCGCGGAAGACGGTAACCTGCGTGACGTCAAACCTGTCGGAGATGGCGTCGAGGAAATGCGTATCGACTACGGGCCGGGCTACAGGATCTATTTCCTCAGACGGCGCTCGGTGTTTGTCGTTCTTCTCGTCGGCGGCGACAAGAGCACGCAGCGAAGAGACATCATCGAAGCAAAGCGCCTTTGTGCCGAATGGAAGGAGCGGAACCAATGACCTCAGACACCAGACTTTTCGACGCTTCCGAGGTTCTCGACAGCGAGAGTGCAATCGATGAATTTCTCGCTGCGGCATTCGAAACCGAGGACCCGGCATTTATCGCCAAAAGTCTTGGGGTGATTGCCAAAACCCGAAACATGAGCGCGATCGCCCGAGATGTTGGAATGAGCCGTGCTGCCCTCTACAAATCGTTGAGCGGCAAAGGCAATCCGGAATTTGCGACCATTATAAAGGTTATGAAGGCACTTGGCCTCGGCCTGGCTCCTGTCTCTCGGTCTAACCAGGGCGCTGCCTGATCAGTACCAGCCGACGGAAACCTGCGCTTCTTCCGACATCCGGGCCGGCGTCCATGGCGGGTCGAAGGTCATACCGACCTCGACGCCGGAAATGCCTTCCACCGCACCCACGGCGTTCTCGACCCAGCCGGGCATTTCGCCGGCAACCGGGCAGCCGGGAGCGGTTAGAGTCATCATGATCTTCACCATCCGGTCGTCCTCGATGTCGATCTTGTAGATCAGGCCGAGTTCGAAGATATCAGCCGGGATTTCCGGATCGTAAACCGTCTTCAGGGCCGCAATAACATCATCGCTCAGGCGCGCCAGCTCGTCGGCCGGAATGCTGGAGTGGACGATGCCTTCGCGCACGTCGGTCGTCTGTTCGCTGTTATCCAGGTTCATCTCGGGCACTCCTTAGAGCAGTTCCGGCAAATGTACGTAGCGGCTTTACATCCGGAAATGCGTAAAAACAGAGAGATAGAGCACTTCTGTGTATAGATGAACGGCAGAAATGCTCTAGGCAAAGAATTTTCGTGCATGATCGAGCGCATCGGCAAGTGCGTCGACTTCTGCGCGGGTATTGTACATGCCGAACGATGCACGGCATGTGGAGGTGACGCCAAAACGTTTCAAGAGCGGCTGGGCACAATGGGTCCCTGCCCTGACGGCGACGCCCTGTCGGTCGATCACCATCGATACGTCGTGAGCATGGATGCCGGCCAGTTCGAACGAGAAGATAGCTCCCTTGCCGGGCGCGTTGCCGAAGATGCGCAGCGAATTGATGGCGCGCAGGCGTTCGGATGCATAGGCGGTCAGATCGGCCTCATGGCGGGCAATGGCTTCGCGTCCGATGCTGTCCATGTAATCAAGCGCGTAGCCGAGCCCGATTGCCTGGACGATCGGCGGGGTGCCTGCCTCGAAACGGTGGGGCGGGTCGTTATAGGTCACCGCCTCCTCGCCGACGTCGACGATCATCTCGCCGCCACCCTGGAAAGGCCGCATCTCGCGCAGGCGCGACTGCTTGCCGTAAAGCACGCCGATACCGGAGGGGCCGTAGAGCTTGTGACCGGTCACCACGTACCAGTCACAATCCATATCCTGCACGTCGACCGGCAGATGCACCGCACCCTGGCTGCCGTCGACAATCACAGGGATGCCGCGCGCGTGTGCAATCCGGCAGATTTCCTTGACCGGCAGGACAGTACCGAGTGCGTTCGACATATGGGTGACGGCGACAAACTTGGTGCGCTCGGTCAGGCTTTTCTCGAAATCCTCGATATGAAACGCACCCTCGTCGTCTACCGGCACCCAGACCAGCTTGGCGCCCTGCCGCTCGCGGATGAAGTGCCACGGCACGATGTTCGAGTGATGCTCCAGGATCGTCAGCACGATCTCGTCGCCTTCACCGATATGCGGCATTCCCCAGCCATAGGCGACAGTGTTGATCGCCTCGGTGGCATTTTTGGTGAAGACGATATCGTCGATACCGGGGGCATTCAGAAACCGTCGCACTTTTTCACGCGACGCCTCGTAGGCCTCCGTAGCGGCATTCGAGAGGTAGTGGAGCCCGCGATGGACGTTGGCATATTCGTTGGAATAGGCATTCGAAATGGCATCGATCACCACCTGCGGTTTTTGCGCCGAGGCACCGTTGTCGAGATAGACGAGCGGCTTGCCGTAGACCTCTTTCGACAGGATCGGAAAATCCCGTCTGATGGCCTCGACGTCATAAGTGGTGGCAGTGGTGATCTTGTCCATCATAGGATCCAATCAGGCGTGCTTTTCGAGCCAGGTCGAGATGATGCCCTTCAGCGCCCCGACCAGGGCTTCGTTTTCAAGTTCCTCGACCACCTCGATGACGAAGGCGCTGACGAGCATCGCCCGTGCCTTGCTGGCGGGAATACCGCGGGCCATCAGGTAGTAGAGATGGGTGTCGTTGATATCGATGACGGTCGCGCCGTGGCCGCACTGAACGTCGTCGGCAAAGATCTCCAGCTCCGGTTTTGCCGAGAAATCACCATCGTCCGACAGCAAAAGCGTGTTGCACGACATCTTGGCATCGGTCTTCTGGGCATCAAGAGCAACACGGATCATGCCCTGGAAGACGCCGCGAGCCCTGTCGAAAACAACGTTGCGGATGATTTCCTTAGACGTCGTATTCGGCACGTTATGGCCGAGCGTCATGGTGACGTCCGTATGGGTCTCTCCGCCGAGGAGGTTGACGCCGCGCAGCTGCAGGTCCGCACCCTCGCCTGTGACAGCGATGTGCAGCTCCTGGCGCACAAGCTTGCCGCCGGCATTGACGACGAACAGCGTGAGCTTTGCGTCCTTGCCGAGATCAATGCGGATTTGGCCAAGATGGGTATCTTCCGTGCCCTGCTCCTGCAGGATGACCCAGGTAACCTCGGCGCCTTCGCCGATGCGGACTTCGCTGACGGCCGAGACAAGCGCAGCATCTGCGGTCACCGCACGGTGACGTTCGATCAATGTGACACTGGAGCGGGCACCGAATGTCACCGGCAGGCGGCTGTGCATCTGTCCACCGGCATGGATAAACTGGATTTCAAGCGGCGACTCGAGTTTCGTATCCGCCGCAATGTCAACGACATAGCCGTCGCGCACAAAACTGCCGTTGATACGGCCGATGGCATCGTCCCTATCGAGCGCATCGAGACCAGCGGTCGCACTGCCGTCGATCAGACTATCGGCATAGGACTGCACGGTCACGCCGGCAGGCGCCGAGAGGGTGCCGCTCAGACCTTGGGAGACAGTCAGCACCGCCGAACCAGGCACAAGCGGTTCTAGCTCCTCGACGCGGCCGGACGTCGCTGCCTCCGGTACCGAGCGCAAGAGGTTTTTCAGATCGGTGTAATGCCACGCCTCGACGCGGCGCGTCGGCAGGCCGGCAGTCTTCAGCTCGTCCAGCAACCGGTCGCGCAGCGCGAAAACGTCGCCATTGCCCGGCAGTTCGCCGAGTTGCGTGTTGTAGGCCTCGATCAGCGCCAATTCGGCTGCCGTCAGGCGGGTCGTCGTCTGCATGTTCATGGACGTCGTCCTTTCCGCCCTATCAGGCTGCAGCGCCAATGATATCGGCGTAGCCATTGGCTTCGAGATCGTGGGCCAGCGTCTTGTCGCCGGTCTTGATGATCTGGCCCTTGTAGAGAACATGGACCGTGTCAGGTACGATGTAATCCAGCAAGCGCTGGTAGTGGGTGATGACGATAGTGGCGCGATCCGGCGACCGCAGCGCGTTGACGCCATCGGCAACGATCTTCAGGGCGTCGATGTCGAGGCCCGAATCCGTCTCGTCGAGGATGCAGAGTTTGGGCTGCAGCAGCGCCATCTGAAGGATCTCGGCGCGCTTCTTCTCGCCGCCGGAAAAGCCGACATTGAGCGGACGCTTCAGCATCGCGGTATCAATTTGAAGCTTGGCTGCAGATTCCTTGACAAGGCGCATGAAATCCGGCGTCTTGAGTTCTTCCTCGCCGCGCGCCTTGCGCTGTTCGTTCATCGCCACCTTGAGGAACTGCATGGTGGCCACGCCCGGGATCTCGACCGGATACTGGAAGGCAAGGAAGATACCCTTCGACGCACGTTCGGCAGCGTCGAGTTCCAGGATACTTTCCCCGTTATAAAGGATCTCGCCCTCGGTGACTTCATAGTCGCTGCGACCGGAGAGGATGTAGGACAGCGTCGACTTGCCGGAGCCGTTCGGACCCATGATGGCAGCGACTTCGCCGGCCTTCACCGTCAGGTTGAGGCCACGAATGATCTCGGTGCCGTCTTCGGCGATGCGGGCGTGGAGGTTTCTGATTTCAAGCATGTCTGTAATCCATCTTCAAAGTTTGCGTTGCGCGCTTTGTAGCGCTGCAGTCAGAATTTACGCACGCTCAGGGTGCCAGGACCTTAAGCAGCAGAACAATCAGCCGGAAGAAAAAGCTGGCCAAAAAAAGCCAAATATCCGCTCCGAGCAATGCGTCGACGACGACCGAGAACCGTCCCATCCGATCCGCAAGGTAACGATACTTGCGGGGTGGGGCCTTGGCTGCAGAGCGGTGGTCGGTGAACGACTGCCCTGGGTTTCCCGGCCGCGTCGCTTTCATATCAACCCACACTGCCCTCAAGCGAAATCGAGATCAGCTTCTGCGCTTCGATCGCAAATTCCATCGGCAGTTCCTGCAGGACTTCCTTGACGAAGCCGTTGACGATCAGGGCGATGGCCTCTTCGGTCGGGATACCGCGCTGCAGGCAGTAGAACAGCTGGTCCTCGGAGATCTTCGAGGTCGTCGCTTCATGCTCGAACTGCGCCGAGGAATTCTTCGCCTCGATATAGGGCACGGTGTGCGCGCCGCAGCGGTCGCCGATCAGAAGCGAGTCGCACTGGGTGAAGTTTCGGGCGTTGGTCGCCTTGCGATGGGCCGAAACCTGGCCACGGTAGGTGTTCTGCGAGACGCCGGCAGCAATGCCCTTGGAGACGATGCGGCTCGACGTGTTCTTGCCGAGATGGATCATCTTGGTGCCGCTGTCGATCTGCTGGTGACCGTTGGAGACCGCAATCGAATAGAACTCGCCACGGCTGTCATCGCCGCGCAGGATGCATGACGGATACTTCCAGGTGATGGCGGAACCTGTCTCGACCTGCGTCCAGGAGATCTTGGAGCGTGCGCCGCGGCAATCGCCGCGCTTGGTGACGAAGTTGTAGATGCCGCCCTTGCCGTCCTTGTCGCCCGGATACCAGTTCTGCACGGTCGAATATTTGATCTGCGCATCGTCCAGCGCCACCAGCTCGACGACAGCCGCATGCAGCTGGTTTTCGTCGCGCTGCGGTGCGGTGCAGCCTTCGAGGTAGGACACATAGGCCCCCTCTTCGGCAATGATCAGCGTCCGCTCGAACTGGCCGGTGCCCTTCTCGTTGATGCGGAAATAGGTCGACAGCTCCATCGGGCAGCGAACGCCCTTCGGAATGAACACGAACGAGCCGTCTGTGAATACCGCCGCGTTGAGCGTCGCATAATAGTTGTCGGTGGTCGGCACAACTGTGCCGAGATACTGCTTGATGAGATCCGGATGCTCGCGAATGGCCTCCGAGATCGACATGAAGATCACGCCGGCCTTCTTTAGCTCTTCCTTGAACGTCGTCACCACCGAGACGCTGTCGAACACAGCATCGACGGCGATCCGCGAAGTCTGGACACCGGCAAGGATTTCCTGCTCGCGCAAAGGGATACCAAGCTTCTCGTAGACCTTCAGCAGCTCAGGATCGACGTCGTCGATAGACTTCGGTCCCGGCGTGCTCTTCGGCGCGGCGTAATAGTAGATGTCATTGAAATCGATCTTCGGATAGTCGACGCGGGCCCATGTCGGCTCCTCCATCGTCAACCAGCGACGATAGGCATCGAGACGCCATTCGAGCATCCATTCCGGTTCCTGCTTCTTGGCAGAAATGAAATGGATAATCTCTTCGGAAAGGCCCTTGGGTGCCTTGTCCATTTCGATGATGGTCTCGAAACCATACTTGTATTGGTCCACATCAATCAGGCGCACCTGATCGATCGTTTCCTGGACGGCAGCCATGTCGTTCTCCAATCTCGCCGGATACAAGGTCCGGCAGCTTGTCAACGGTTTAGCAAATTTGCATTTGCCACTATGTAGGTGGCCAATGGGATTTTTTCACCCCGATTGGCAAGCGTAAACTTGCGTTTCCGCAAAATTCAAAATGCGGTCAAGCCGCAACCCCGGAAAGCCTTCGCCTCCCGGCAATTTTCGCAAACGCTGCGAGCACCCGGTCGATGTCGTCATTTTTCGTGTCGAAACCAAGCGATATACGCAATGCGCCGAGACGTGGATCGCGACCCATCGCCACCAGCACGTGGCTCTCGCCCAGCTTGCCCGCCGAGCAGGCAGAGCCCGCCGAGAGCGCAACGCCCTCGAGATCGAAGGCAATCTGCCCGGTTTCAGCCTTCAGCCCGGGCAGCGTGAAGAATGTCGTGTTCGGCACACGCGGCTGGCCCTCGCCGTGAATGATCACGTCATCAGCCGCATCGCGCATGCCTCCCTCCAGTCGGTCGCGCAATGCCAGAACGGCCGCATTTCGCGACTGGAACTCAGCGGTGGCCGCAGCAGCGGCCGCACCGAAGCCGATCACCGCCAGCGAATTTTCCGTCCCCGACCTGTGACCCTTCTCCTGGCCACCGCCATGGATCAGCGGCTTTGGCATCATGATCTCCCCGCGCGACACGAGCGCCCCGGCGCCCTTGGGACCGCCGATCTTGTGCGAAGAGACGATCATAAAATCCGCGCCGATCTCGTTGATGTCGGTCTTCACCCGACCGACACCCTGGACAGCATCGACGACGAAGATGCCGCCATGGCGGCGCACAATCTCTGCTGCCGCCCGGACCGGCTGAAGGATGCCCGTCTCGTTATTGGCGAGCATGATTGCGACCATCGGCAGGCCTTGTGCCTTGTCATGGCCGGAGAGCATGGTCTCCAGCGCGACGAGATCGACAACGCCATCGAACGTCACCGGAATTTCGCTGACGCGGTCCTTTGCAAACCGCCCGCCTTCGCGCAATGCCGGATGCTCGATAGCCGAGACGTAGAGGTGGCCAACGGCGAGCGGCGTGCGGCCCATGCGAAACTCGGGCGTCAGCACCATGTTGGCTGCCTCGGTGGCGCCGCTGGTGAAAATCACATGCGCCGGGTCAGCACCTGTCAGGACAGCCACGTCGCGTCTGGCGGCCTCGATGGCAGCGCGCGTGGCGCGGCCTTCGCCATGAACAGAGTTGGGGTTGCCGAAAAGATCGAGTCCACGCAGCATCGCCTCCCGCGCCGCCGGATGGAGCGGGGCGGTGGCATTCCAGTCAAGATAGAGGCGTGATGCCGCCATGACCTGCTTTTCCTGCCTCAGCGATGCGGATTACCGGCGCCGGCTCATTTTTCTTGTAATTGCCGGCGGGCTTGCCTTATGACACCTCCACAACGCGTGGAAGATCATGCAGAGTTTCGAATTGTTCTAAACTGCGTTCTAGAAAAGATGAGCGCGTTCGTCAAGTCAACTTGCTGCCTAATGCATCTTGTCAACGCCGAAAATCAGGTACGGAGTATCGATGCCCGAAGTCATTTTCAACGGCCCCGCTGGCCGCCTTGAGGGCCGCTATCAGCCATCCAAGGAAAAAAGCGCACCGATCGCTCTCGTCCTTCATCCGCATCCGCAGTTTGGCGGAACGATGAACAACCAGATCGTCTACCAGCTGTTCTACATGTTCCAGAAGCGCGGTTTCACCACCTTGCGCTTCAATTTCCGCAGCATTGGCCGCAGCCAGGGCGAATTCGACCACGGCGGCGGCGAACTGTCGGATGCAGCCTCGGCGCTCGACTGGGTACAGAGCCTGCACCCCGATTCGAAAAGCTGCTGGATCGCCGGCTATTCCTTCGGTTCGTGGATCGGTATGCAGCTTCTGATGCGCCGCCCGGAAATCGAAGGCTTCATGTCGATTGCGCCGCAGCCGAACACCTATGATTTCTCCTTCCTCGCCCCCTGCCCGTCGTCCGGCCTGATCATAAACGGCGATGCCGACAAGGTAGCCCCGGAGAAGGATGTCAACGTGCTGGTCGACAAGCTGAAGTCGCAGAAGGGCATCCTAATCACCCACAAGGTCGTGCCGGGCGCCAACCACTTCTTCAGTGGCCAGGTCGATACGCTGATGGGCGAATGCGAGGACTACCTCGATCGGCGCCTCAACGGTGAACTGGTGCCGGAACCGGCCGCCAAGCGCATCCGCTGAACTTAGACAGCCGGAATTTTCAGAGCCGCCGAAGCAATTCGGCGGCTTTGTTCGTTTGTCGATGGCGACCGATTGAGCTCCCGGAACCTAGCGACCGATCGTCGGCCACGGGAATGAAAGCACTTCGCGCGTGTAGGTCTCCACCACGACACTGAACGGAACGCCATCCCCACGGGTCAGAAACGCGCGGTGCTGGAGGACAAACTCAGGTATGGAGAGGTCGCCGCTGGTCGAAGGCGGGAGCACACCTCCCATGTCCCAATCGGCTGGCAGCGGTTGCCAGAGCAGTTCGGCTGAAACCGTGTGCCTTTGAAAATGCAGATCCTGCACCGCGCGTCCGAACGCTGTATCAGTCGTTTCCAGAACGTGATTCATGCTCTCCGTCAGACGCGATGGAACGTACCAGTTGTCGGCTTCGGACAGGATATGGTCGCCGCACATCAGCTTGACCCGGCGATACTTGACCGGCTCGGTATCGGTCACGCCCAGGAGTTTGCGGACCCCTGCATCGGCCGGCTTTTCAGCCCCCGGCTCGAGATGCGCGACAACTTTCGGCGTTGGCGCAAGCTTGTGGGTGGCGCACCAGCGATCGAGCGTCAGCGTGGCGCTGTCATGGCTGAGCAGATCTGCGTTCAGCGCGTTGACGATGGCCAGTGCCGTGAGGCGACCGACGGCGGTGTCGGGCGGACCGGGCTGGTCTGCCGATGCCGTGCCGGTGAGCAAAAGGCCAAGGGCCAGGGTGGATAAAGAGAACCGGGTTTTCATATTTATGCCTCGCATATACGCCTTGCCGCGGTGTGATTGCTACAATCCGCGTCAAAACCTTACTACCGCTTGCGCTATGGCAATCCGATGACACACCGATTTCCCGTTTCATTTTCATGTGCTTAGACGCTGAGAAAATGGTGGAGAACTGTCATGCCGCACGCCATGCGATTACCCGTGGCGTACCAGTATACCACCGGTCACCGGGACGCTGACACCCGTGGTTCCCGGATAGGTCAGCGGCAATCCCTCCAGCGAGCGGACCGCGAGATAGGCCCAGGCTTCCGCCTCCATGCTGCCACCATCGAAGCCGGCCGCTTCAGCAGCAACGACGCGGGCGCCTTGCTCTTCCGCCAGTTCGGAAAACTCGGCCATGATTACCGGGTTCAGCCGACCGCCACCGCAGACGACATAGGTTTTCGGCGGCTGCGGCAGATAGCCCGCGAGCTTCAGGATGGACGCAGCAGTGACATGCGCCAGGGTCCGCGCGCCATCGGCAAGCGAGACTTCACCCTTGACCGGCGGCAGGAAGTCGCTGCGGTCGAGAGACCGGCGCATGTTGGCGGAAAAGAACGGGCTGTCGAGATAGCGGCGCACCAGCGGCGGAGACACCGTGCCCCTGGCGGCGGTCTCGCCATTGCGATCGTAGGCCTTGCCGGTATGGGCCTCGATCCACTGGTCGATCAGCATGTTGCCGGGACCGCTGTCGCAGGCGGAAAGCGCGCCATCCTCGGCAACGTAGGTGAGGTTGGAAATACCACCGATGTTGACGAACACCACCGGTACTGCGAGTTCCGGCGGCAGGTTGGCCGACAGCGCCGCATGGTAGATCGGGATCAGCGGCGCGCCTTGTCCGCCCGCTACCATGTCGTTGGCACGCATGTCGTAGACGACATCGATGCCAGTCTCCGCAGCCAGCAGCGGCCCGTCGCCGATCTGCACCGTCAGCCCCTCGTCCGGGCGATGCAGCACGGTCTGGCCGTGAAAGCCTATGACGTCGACGTCGGCGGGCGACAGGCCGTTGCGCATCAGGAAGGATTTGACGGCCGCCGCATGGCAGAGCGTCAGCGCCTGTTCGGCAGCACCGAGATCGCCCGGCCGTTCGCGCCGATCCTGGATTACCTTGGCCGTCTCCAGTGCTTTTTTCCAGCGGCCGCGCAGTTCGTCGTCGTACGGAATATAGAGGCTCGCCCCGCGCTCCACGACGTCTCGTCCGTCGGTGCGCAGCAAGGCGATATCGATCCCGTCCATCGACGTGCCACTCATCAGCCCGATTGCCGTTCTTGTCTTCGTCATGAACCCTCGCAAAACCTGAACCCTCGCAAAACAGCCCGCGCAAAACATTGCCGCCGCAATAGTGCACTTTCGCGAAAACAGTGCTAAACGCGCCGCGACGGTTCAACAACAGCGATTTTGCCCCTTTGCACGCCTAGGGCGGCGCATTCGAGAGACCCTATCATGGCCGAATTCAAATCCGATTTCCTGCACACTCTTCAAGAGCGCGGCTTCATCCACCAGGTTTCAGATGAGGCCGGCCTGGATACGCTGTTCGCCAAGGAAACCGTCACGGCCTATATCGGGTTCGATCCGACAGCCCCAAGCCTGCATGCTGGATCGCTGATCCAGATCATGATGCTGCATTGGCTGCAGGCCACCGGCCATCGCGCAATCTCGCTGATGGGGGGCGGCACCGGCATGGTCGGCGACCCCTCCTTCAAGGAAGAGTCGCGCCAGTTGATGACGGTCGACACCATCGAAGGTAACATCGCCTCGATCAAGCAAGTGTTCTCCAACTACCTCAACTACGGCAACGGCAACAACGATGCCTTGATGATCAACAATGCCGAATGGCTGCGGTCGCTGAACTACCTCGAATTCTTGCGCGATGTCGGCCGGCATTTCTCGGTCAATCGCATGCTCGCCTTCGACAGCGTCAAGACCCGGCTGGAGCGCGAGCAGTCGCTGTCGTTCCTCGAGTTCAACTACATGATCCTGCAGGCCTACGACTTCGTCGAGCTGGCCAAGCGCTACGACTGCCGGCTGCAGATGGGCGGCTCCGATCAATGGGGCAATATCGTCAACGGCATCGATCTCGGTCACCGCATGGGGACACCGCAGCTCTACGCCCTGACCTCGCCGCTGCTGACGACATCGTCGGGCGCAAAGATGGGCAAGTCGGCGAATGGTGCGATCTGGCTCAATGCCGACATGCTGTCGGCCTACGATTTCTGGCAGTACTGGCGCAACACCGAGGATGCCGACGTCGCACGCTTCCTGAAACTCTACACGACCCTGCCGATGGACGAGGTTTCCCGCCTCGCCACACTCGGCGGCGCTGAGCTAAACGACGTCAAGAAGATCCTTGCAACCGAGGTGACCGCCCTTCTGCACGGCCGCGCCGCTGCCGAACAGGCGGCCGAAACGGCGCGCAAAACCTTCGAGGAAGGCGGCATCGCCGAGAACCTGCCATCGATCGACGTGCCCTCGGCAGATCTGGAGGCTGGCATCGGCCTGTTGTCGCTGATCGTACGCGCGGGCCTTGCAACATCCAACGGCGAAGCACGCCGGCATGTCCAGGGTGGCGCTGTACGCATCAATGATCAGCAGGTTACCGACGAGCGCCAGGCGATCGGCACCGGTAACGTGACTGCCGATGGCATCATCAAGCTCTCTCTCGGCAAGAAGAAGCACATGCTGATCCGCCCGCAGGGCTGAGGCACTAAAATCATCGCGATCAGGCCGGCCATCGTGCCGGCCTTTTTGTCTCCGCTAGAATTCGAAAATCTGCCGGAAGATGCCGGGGGCGATGACCGAGAGCGGGTTGATCACCAGGTTGGGCGAATCGAATGGGCCCGTCAGTTTGAAGGTGATGCCGATCAGGCCGCGGTCGGTACCGTTGCCAAGCAGGAAGCCGACGATCGGCACCTCGGCAAACAGCCGGTTCAAGCCGTAGGCGGGCATGAACGTGCCGGTCATGTCGGTGTTGCCCTTGGCATCCTTGATCGTTCCTTGGAACGTCGCCCCCACCTGGTCGCCGCGCACGACGCCGTTCTCGACGGACACCACACCCTTGCGGATGGACAGGTGCGCAAAACCACGCTGGAAATTCTGCGCGCTGGTGTCGATATCGTGCTTGACGGCGGAGTTCAGGCTTTCGCCGTCCCGTCCCGCCGGCGTCGTGACGATGGATTGCAGCTTCTTCTCGTTGACGATGGAAAAACGCCTGATATCGATGGACCCGTCCCAGCTGTCGTCGCCGTCGGCGCGAAGGTTGAGATTGAGCAAGCCGCCTTTCAGGTGGCCGTAGACATCGACGAACCGTGCCACCGAGCCGGCGTCGCTGCTGGTGACATGGAACGTGCCACTCTGCCCGCCCTTTGTCATCTCCGTGACAACAGCCTGCCCGGTCCGGGTGACGCCGGAGAAGTCGGCCTGCGTCGCCTTGCCGTTGTTAAGCGCATAGACAAGGCTGACATTCCTGATCGTCTCGTCGTTGAAGCCGATGATCTTGTCGAGCTTGGCACGGATCGTCGCATCCGTCTTGTCGCTACCGCCGGCGTCGCCCTTGCTCGGCGCCTTCAATCGCGCCAGGATCGGCCTGATATCGGCGGCGTTGCCATCCACCCTCACGTCGTACGCGCCCTTTGTGCGCTTGATCGACAAGGCGAAATCGTCAACCGACGATAGCTTGATGCTCGAGAAGTCGGCGGATGACAATCCGGATTTGCCCACCTGGATGGAGCCGGTAGCCCCGAAGCCATCACCCTTTAGCGTGAAGTTCTTCAACGATGGCTGGTCGGCCGGCCCCGATGCCTCGAACTCGGCATTGGCAGCAATACCGCTTCCCTTCGACCAGCCGATCCAGGGCACGGTGAGCGCTGCCTTGGTCAGGTCGATCTTGATGTCCTGCCGGTTTTCATCGATCCGCGTGACCTTCACCTTCAGCGGCCCGTCGACGAAATCGGAGAGCCCCGGGAGGATGGTCTCCCGCTGCTGATTGGAAAGCGTCACGTCGACAACGCGCTCACGCTTGATGGACGATCCCTTTTCCGTTGGCTCGACCATATCGATTTGCGCCGGGATGCCGTCGATAAGCGCGTCTGCGGCGAGATGCACCTCCTGCGGATCGGCATCGATGGTACCGTCGACATTGGTGATCTTGCGACCGTCGAAGGCCTTCAGGACGTCGACCTTGTGGAGCTGCAGGCTGGCCTTCCAGACTGGTGGCGGCGGGTCCTGATCGTTGATCAGGCCAAGCGTCGCCTCGACATCCGCGTCGATCTTGCCGCTGAAATCCTCGGGCTTGAACTCGGTGCGCTGCAATACGCTCAAGGGTTTGAAGCTCAGCAACTCACCAACCGCGTCGCCATTGCCGGAAAGCGCCAGCTTCATCTTCGCGGTCAGCGGCTTGTCGTAAACCGCAGGAATGGAAAAGGTGCTCGGACCGACTGCGACCTGTCGGCCAGACGGAAAATACGACGTACCCTTGACGATATCGACAGAAATAACCGGACCCTTGAGGTCGAAGTGACCCGTCATGTCGCGGATAGGCGGAATTTCACCGGGCACGTTGAGGCGCGAACCGTTGATATCGAAAGCCAGATGGATCTCGTTTTCGTCCAGCCGCAGATTACCGGTTGCCGCCGCCTGGGCAAGCCGCCCGCCGGGAATGAACAGTGAAATCGTGGCGTTGCTCATGGCCCCGCCGAACAGGTTGCCCTGTACCCAGGTGCGCGCTTTAGGCGACATCCAGAAAGGCCACAGCTGTTTGACGGCAGCGGCCTGCAGCTGCTCCGCCTGGGCGCCGAAGCTGATTTCCGGCGAACCCGGCGCAATGCGCAGCCGCAAGGAACCAAACAGCGATCCCATCGGCGTGGTGATGCCGATGGTGTCGAGTTTCAGCTCCTTGTCGGCCGTCATGTAGCGGCCATTGGCATGGCCATCGAAGCTGAGCGGAGCTTCACCGGCTTCAGAAGTCGCTGCCGTCGCGTTGGCGATCCGGAAATCGACGCCAAAACCCTTGGCAGCGGTCGGATCGACCCGGTCGAGGTCGATAACCGAACCGAAAAACGGCACGACCGTCGATTGGAACGTCGCCAGCGACTTGTTGATCTCGAGCGCCTGGCGATCCGAATTGTAGCTGAGATTGATATCCGCGCCGGAAATCTCCTGCGCATCGCGGTCCATATAGAGCGTGCCGGGCAGCACCTTGATGGCGGCTGTCAGCTTGGGATCGACACCCGATGCGCCACGGGTAGACGACAGCGAGACGTCCGCAAAGCCGGTAATCCCCTGCCGCGGCGTCCCGTTCGAATCGTAAGCCATCGACAGCGGCACCAGATCGAGGTGGCGGATCACGGCCGTCATCGACGACGGCCGATCGGCCTCCTGGGTGGCATTCACATCCAGCGACGCCACTGAGCCGTCGATCGATAGCTGGCCTTTCAAGCGCAGCGTGTTGGGCGTCGGACGTGAAAACGCCAGCTGGTCGATCACCAGCGAAATCGGCGTGCCACCGTCCTGTCTTGCGAGCTTTACGGCAAGGCCGGATATCTCGACGGCATCCGTACCGCCGCGTTCAACGAAATGCTGCAGGAAATCGAGATTGGAGAATGCCGATTCCAGCGCGGTCGGGATGCTGTCTACCCGGAGATTGGCGACATCGATAGGCTCGCTCTGCGGCAGCAGCGCGGTGTCGAGAGCTATACCCTTGGCCCGGACTGTTGCGATTGCGATTCGGCCCTGAACGAGCGCAAACGGATCGAGAACCATGCGCACGGCGCCCATGGTCGAGAGGTGCTTCCCGGTTTCCTGGTCGACGACATTGACGTCGCTCGCCTCGAGCGCGAGTTGCATGTCGGAGGTGAACCGCAGCACCGTCGAGCCGACCTCGGCCTTGTAGCGCGGTCCGATGGCGTTATCGAGGGCAGCCTGGGCCTTGACCGAGAGCGGTTCGTCGAAGATCCCGCTCTCGATGCTGGCGATGACGACACCGGCGATCAGCACGATAAAGATGGCGAAAACGCCGGTTATGCGGGTCGCATGCCAGACATGTCCAAGGCGGCGACGGCGGCGGCGCGGGCTATTGACGATAATCGGATCGTCGACCTGCGAGGACGGCATTTGATCGAGCGGAACCAGATCCTTCTTGCGGAATTTCAACTTTTCGCCCCGGATCAATCCACCGCGTCCTTCTGTCATGCGTTTTTACAGTTGACGGTCCGCAAGAGCGGCGCCAAGCACATTTCACTATATCGGCATAGTCGGTATAGTCATCAAAATCCCGGCAAAAGAAAGGTTTTCCCATGACAGAACTCAGTGTCGGCGCAAATGCGCCCGCTTTCGATCTTCCACGTGACGGGGGCGGAAACGTCTCCCTTGCAGCGTTTCAGGGCAAGCCTGTCGTACTGTTCTTCTACCCTAAGGACGACACGTCGGGATGCACCACCGAATCAGTGGCCTTCACTGGTCTCGCATCGGAATTCGAGAAAGCCGGTGCAGTGGTAATTGGCATGTCGCCGGATTCCGTCAAGAGCCACGACAAGTTCGTAAAGAAACATTCCCTTGGCGTCATCCTCGCTGCCGACGAGGAAAAATCCACGCTGGAAGCCTATGGCGTCTGGAAGGAAAAGAGCATGTACGGCAAGAAATACATGGGCGTCGAGCGCACCACCGTGCTGATTGGTGCAGATGGCCGAATCGTCAGGATCTGGGAGAAGGTCAAGGTGCCCGGTCACGCCGAGGAGGTCCTGGAGGCCGTCCGTGCGCTCTGAGCGCGACGCGGACGCCGTGACAGTCTCCGATGTGCAAGCCGCCGCCATCGTCTCGCTTCGCGGCGGGGCGATCGCGGCCATCGGTGCGTGCGATGTCGAGCGCAAAGCCGAGCTTGCGCAGGAGACCGCCAGACGCTGGTTCGCCCGCGTCCTGTCGCTGCGCTCGCCGCTCGACCCTGTCCTGCCGGATCGCCCGGGACGCCCGGCAAAGCCGGAACTGATCCCGCCGAAGAATATGGAAAAGCGGTCCCTTCACAGTGTAAAGGGCCGCATTGCGCTTCTCCACGCCATCGCTCATATCGAATTGAATGCCGTTGACCTCGCGCTCGACATCGTCGCCCGCTTTGCGACCGAAAAGGTCCCGAACTCGTTTTTCGATGGCTGGATGCAGGTTGCGTTCGAGGAGGCGAAGCATTTCCGGCTGGTGCGTCAGAGATTGCAGCAGCTTGGCGCCGACTACGGCGACCTGCCCGCCCATGACGGCCTGTGGCAGGCAGCCCACGCCACCCGGACCGACCTGACGGCGCGCCTGGCCGTCGTACCGCTCATTCTTGAGGCACGCGGCCTCGACGTGACGCCGGCGCTGCAGACCAAGATGCGCGAAACCGGAGACTTCGAAAGCGCCGCCGTCCTCGATGTCATCTACGAGGATGAAAAGGGCCACGTCGCGGTTGGCGCCAAGTGGTTCAGATTTCTCTGCGCCCGCGAGAAACGCGATCCGGTCGCAACGTTCCAGGCGCTCGTCCGCAGCAATTTCAGGGGTCCTCTGAAGGCGCCCTTCAATGATATTGCACGTGCCGAGGCCGGCTTGACGCCGTCCTTCTACCGCTCGCTGACCTCCACCAACCGCAGTTGATTTTGCAAACGATTTTGCCGCAGGCAAGCCTGCGGAAAGGCTTTGTTAACCATGCTCGTGCCTAATCCTGCCTGCAGCGCAGAAACGCTGCGGTGGGAGAATCGCCGTGGGAAACGGACAGCAGAACAGGATTTTTGGCGGCGCCCGGCAGCAGCATGTCATCATCCTCGCCAGCGGCGACAAGGTCCGGCACATGACGCTGCGCCCCTGGATGATGGCATCCGCCATCGGATGCGCTGCAATCCTCGTCATCGGCTATCTGCTGGCAACCTCCTATCTCGTCCTGCGTGACGATCTGATCGGCGCCACCATGGCCCGCCAGGCGCGCATGCAATATGATTACGAAGACCGAATTGCCGCATTGAGGGCGCAGGTCGACCGCGTCACCTCGCGCCAGTTGCTCGACCAGCAGGTAGTCGAGCAGAAGGTCGACAAGCTGATGCAGCAGCAGATGTCGCTCTCGTCGCGTCACGGCAAGCTCGATGCATTGCTGGACCGGGCCGAAAGCTCGGGCGTCATCGACAAGCAGCCACCGGCCCCCGGTGCAGATCATGCCGAATTGACCGCCCGACAAAAGGCCCTCGAACTGGCCAACGCCGGTAGCCCTGCGGAAGTCACCCCCGACAACTCGACGCTCGCCTACCTGCCCGCCAAGGAAACCGTCGCCGACCATGCCGACCGGGTGTTCTCCAAGGTCACCCTGTCGCTGAAGAAGATCGAGCAGGACCAGCTGAAGCGCATCAAGCGGCTGACCGATGGCGCCGACGACACAGCCGATAACATCCAGTCGATCATCAAGACGGTGGGCGTCACAGTTCCGGCGTCCCCCGCCGCGATCGATGACGATGGAGGCGTCGGGGGCCCTTTCCTGCCGCCGGAGAATGTCGACCCGTTCGACCAGTCGCTGGCAAATCTCGATACGGCGCTGACGCGGCTTGAAGCAGCGCGCGGAACGGTCGAACAGCTGCCCTTCCGCAACCCCGCACAGGGCAAGCTGATCACCAGCCCGTTCGGCAACCGCAAGGACCCCTTCTTCGGCAAGCTGGCGCTGCATCCCGGCGTGGATTTCCATTTCGATCCCGGCGAGGCCATCAAGGCAACGGCGCCGGGCAAGGTCGTTTCGGCAGGCTGGGCCGGCGGCTATGGCAACATGGTGGAAATAGACCACGGCGATGGCATCTCGACACGCTACGGTCATATGGCAGCCATCACCGTCCAGGCCGGCGATACGGTCAAGGCCGGCGAGCAACTCGGCCTTGCCGGCAGCACGGGACGGTCGACCGGAACCCATCTCCACTACGAAGTCCGCGAGGACGGACGTCCCGTTGACCCGATGTACTTCGTCAATGCAGGCATCAAGCTTGCCAGCTATATCAATTAGCTAGCCTTGCAATTTATCGCTTTGCCCGGGGCATTTTTGTCCCTATGATCATGACAGCAATGCAACAGGCCACCGCGCGACGGAATTTTTTTACCCCGCGCGCCGGGAACACTCCCTCGTTGCCTCATTTCCTTGACTTCAGGGCGTTTTGATACTATGTGGCGCTGCATTGCGGCATACAGCCTGTCGACTCATCGTGCGGTCGACCAAACCGAAACGGAAACAGTTTTCCCTTTGACCACATTTGCTGACCTTGGCCTGAGCCAAAAAGTCCTATCCGCTGTCACCGACGCGGGCTACACCATCCCTACTCCGATCCAGGCCGGCGCCATCCCGTTTGCGCTGCAGCGCCGCGATATCTGCGGCATTGCGCAGACCGGAACAGGCAAGACCGCCTCGTTCGTGCTACCGATGCTGACCATGCTCGAAAAGGGTCGGGCCCGGGCGCGCATGCCGCGCACGCTGATCCTCGAGCCGACGCGCGAACTGGCAGCCCAGGTGGCTGAGAACTTTGAAAAATACGGCAAGAACCACAAGCTGAATGTCGCGCTGCTGATCGGCGGCGTGTCGTTCGAAGAGCAGAACAAGAAGCTCGAGCGCGGCGCCGACGTGCTGATCTGCACGCCTGGACGCCTGCTCGACCATTGCGAACGCGGCAAGCTGCTGATGTCAGCCGTCGAGATCCTGGTCATCGACGAAGCCGATCGCATGCTCGACATGGGCTTCATCCCGGACATCGAGCGCATCGTCAAGATGATCCCGTTCACCCGCCAGACGCTGTTCTTCTCGGCCACAATGCCGCCGGAAATCCAGAAGCTGGCCGACCGCTTCCTCCAGAACCCGGAACGCATCGAAGTATCGCTGCCGTCCTCGACGGCAAAGACCGTGACGCAGCGTTTCGTTGCCTCGCACGGCAAGGATTACGAAAAGCGCGCGACACTGCGCGACCTCATCAACGCCCAGACGGATCTCAAGAACGCGATCATCTTCTGCAACCGCAAGGTCGATGTTGCCGATCTCTTCCGCTCGCTCGAGCGCCACGGCTTTTCAGTCGGCGCGCTGCACGGCGACATGGACCAGCGCTCGCGCACGACGATGCTGCAGAATTTCCGCGATGGCCAAATCCAACTGCTGGTGGCATCCGACGTTGCCGCACGCGGCCTCGATCTGCCCGATGTCGGCCACGTCTTCAATTTCGACGTTCCGATCCATTCGGAAGACTATGTCCACCGCATCGGCCGCACGGGACGTGCCGGTCGCTCGGGCGCAGCATTCACGCTGGTGACCAAGCGTGATACGAAGTATATCGATGCCATCGAGAAGCTGATCGATCAGAAGATCGAATGGCTTAACGGCGACCTGAACGCTCTCCCGCCGGCAGATGAAAGCCAGGAAACCGAACGTCCGCGCCGTGGCAGCAGCCGCGACAAAGACAAGGAACGCGGTCGCGGCAGAGGTCGTTCTGCACCGAGCCATCCCGTTCACAAAGCTGATATCGACGTGGTTGATACTGTCGTTCAACCCGTCGAAGTTGCACCCGTACCAAAGGCCGAAGTTGTGAAGAACGAGCGCAAGATCGAGACTAACAAGCCGCAGAACAATAATTCTCGCAACAATCCCGGCCGCCCTTACCCGGCAAACGATGACAATCGCGAACGTCGTGCCCGCTATCATCGCGACCAGGACGACGGCCCGACACCGCTGGGTTTCGGAGACGACATCCCTGCTTTCATGCTGATCGTCACTGCCGCCAAGGTCTGATGACTGCACCGGGCACCGATTTTCCGGGGCTGGGCACCGGGCTTGCCATCCTTCGTGACGGCAAGCTTCTGCTCTATAAGCGGATGAAGGCGCCCGAAGCCGGATTTTGGAACATCGTCGGCGGCAAGATCGACCTGATGGAAGCCTCCGCCTCTGCTGCCAAACGCGAGGCAGGGGAAGAGTGTGGTCTCCAGATTGGACAGATCGATCTGCTCTGCACGACGGAGCAGATCATCGAGGCGGACCGCCAGCACTGGGTGTCCCTGATTTACGTCTGCACGGATTTTGCCGGCGAGCCATCGCTGATGGAGCCGGACAAATTATCCGAATTCGGATGGTTCAGCCGCAACGCGCTGCCAAGCCCGCTTTCTGCCTTTACCAGGGCTGCCATCGACCACCTAGACACCGATCTCTTTCCCTGACTTCAGCCGTTACTTCTCCGTCCGCAGCGCCGCCTCGTATGCAAGCCGCACCCATTTTGCCATGACATCGGGATCGTCGAACGCATCCTCCGGGATCGACCAATACGGCATGAACACCGGCTTGCCCTTCTTCCCCTCGTACGACCAGCGCCTGGCGCCGGCCGATTCGAAAGCGGGCGAACTGACATCGTCGGCCTTCAGCAGCATCTCGTCGCGAAAATCCAGGGCGATGATCCGGCCCTGATGATAGACGCCCTTGCCGCCGAACATCCGCTTGATTGTCACCGGCCCGAGTGCCGCAAACATTTCCTCGATATCAAGATTGTCCAAGACCTTACTCCTTCAGAGTGCCACCGGCTGCAAGGACGGCATCGGGCGTATCGACATCGAGATGCGCAGCACGACCGATCTCGACATCGACAACCGGCAGGCCGCACCCATCGATTATACCGCGCGCACCCACATCGCCCCTCAGTGCCATCACGGCTGAGCGCAGCGAAATCGGCAGGATCACCGGGTTGCCACGCTCTCCATCCGAGACCGCGCGGACGATAGCCTCGCCGCCGGCCGCTTGAAACGCCTGGATCAGCGCCATGAGATCGGAGGTTTCGACGCCGGGCATGTCGGCCAGCATCACCAGCACGCCAACGCTCCCCGACGCCGACACGGCGCCGAAACCAGCGACGAGAGAGCTGGCCATACCGCTTTCGAAATCCGGATTATAGACGTTTTCGATATCGAGCCCCGCCAGTGCGGCCGTTATTTCTAGATGTCTGTGCCCGGTGACAACGAAGACCGGCGCGCCCGTTGCGCAAGCCCGTTCTACCATGACCGTCACCAGCGGGATGCCATCGAATGTTGCCAGCAGCTTGTGCGGACCACCCATGCGGCTGGCTTTACCGGCTGCCAGCACCACGATTGCAACGGAATAGCGTGCGATCTTTTCCGGCATCAGGCTGCCTCCCCAGCCGAGGATGGGGACCGGCGACGCCATGACTGGATAATCTCCGCCAGAATGGCGACGGCAATTTCGGCGGGGGTCACGGCCCCTATGTCGAGCCCGATTGGCGCATGTATCCTCGAAAGGTCCGGATCGCCAAACCCCTCCGCCTGCAAACGCAGCAGGCGCGCGGCATGGCTCCGTCGACTGCCCAGCGCACCGACATAGAAGCACCCGGCTTGCAGCCCAGCGCCGATGGCGTAGTCGTCGATATCAGGCTCATGCGCCACCGCCACCACAGCGGTGTGGCGATCCACCACCAGCTTTTCCCTTGGCCAGCCGACGATAAGCTGCGCCGACTCGAAGCCATCGGCAGACGAAAAGCCGATCCGGGGATCGATGATCGTGAGATCGAATCCCGCCACACTCGCCATCGACGCCAGTGCTCGACTTATCCGCACCGCGCCGATGACGACGATTCTAGGTTCTGGCACATGGATGTTGAGGAAAAGCTGGCTTCCGTCGAGTGCAATCTTCGACGATCTGCCGCTCCGGAATGCAGATGTGACCGCATCGCCAAGAGCGCCGTCGATCCCTTCGCCTTCGACCACAAGCCGCTCCGTCCCATCCACGAGATCGGTGACGACAACAGCGGCATGCCGGTCACGACGCAAAGAACATAGCTGGCTAAGCGTTTCCATTCGCATCAGCCTACCTTCTCGATGTAGACCTCGATCCTGCCACCGCAGGAGAGGCCGACAGCGCGGGCCACCTCGTCGGTCACCCGGAAATCCATGAGCCTCCCGGCGCCGGTCGCGATGACCTCGAGCGCTGCAGCAACCACGTCGCTCTCGATGCAACCGTTCGAGAGCGTACCCTCTGTGGCACCGTCCGCGGAGACCACCATCTGTGTTCCCACCGGCAGCGGCGCCGAACTCCATGTCTCGGTCACCGTCGCCAGTGCCACTGCCGTGCCGGAAGCAGCCCATCTTTCGGCTGTATCGAGGACATCCGTTCCTGCAAGTATCGACATTGGTCCTCCTGGACCCCACAAAAGATGGGGAATGCATGGCAATCAAGCGCCGATAGCCAAAGTTAAAGTCAGGCCGGCATGTGTCAACACGCCGCCCGGACGAAGATCTATCGGCCAACGGCGTGGTAGTCGCGGTGCATGTAGAGCAGAGCCGGGCGTCGCTCACTGAAACGCACAGCCACCACTTCCCCGAAGATGACGTTGTGGGTCGTGCCGCGCGTCACATCGACAACCTTGCAATCGAAGGCAGCGAGGGCGTCGACCAGAACGGGCGCGCCGGTCGCCAGCGTGTCGAAACCGCCCATGGCAAAGCGCTCGTCGGTGGACAGCTGCGTCTTGCCGGAGAAGGCATCGGCCAGCACCTGATGATGGGCGCCGAGTGCGTTCAGCGAAAAGATGCCGCTCGCGAGGAAGATGTCGTTCTTGGCATTGCCGCTGTTGAGGCAGACGAGCACCGTCGCTGGATTGTCGGAGACCGAGCAGGCCGCCGTGATCGTCACGCCGCGACGGACACCCTCATGCACGGTCGCAACCAGCTGCACGTGGCCGGCGTAGCGGCTCATGGCGTCTCTGAAATGGGCCGGATCCAACGACTGTTCCAAGCGATCTCTCCCATTCTGCTGCTGGCATCGCCAATATGGAGCCCACGCGCCAGCTTTTCCACCATGCTCAGGTGAAAGCACGTCTTGTACCGGATTTTCTTTGACGGCAGGGAGTGGTCCGATAAAAGAACAGGAGAAACAATCGGGATTTTCCTTTCATGAACAGGCTGCGTCGATCCCTGCTCGCCCTGGCGCTGCTGTCTGCGGCGGAAAGCAGCCATGCGGCCGGCGTTTCCATCGGCGTGGTCGCGCCCCAGAACGGCACCTTCGCATCGCTCGGCGCCCAGATGATTGCCGGCGCAAAATTCCAGGCACAGGCCGCCAACGACGCCCTGACGACAGTTGACGAACCCTGCACCGAAAACAGCGGCCAGGTCATCGCCGACGCCCTGATCAAGGCCAAGGTGCAAATCGCCATCGGCTTCCTCTGCAGCGATTCGCTGGAAGGTGCGCTTCCGCGCTTGAAAGATGCCGGCATCCCGGCCATCACCGTGTCCGTGCGCTCGCATATCCTGATGGAAGATGCGTTGAAGAACGGCTGGCCGTTTTTCCGTCTCGCCCCGGCAGACAGCGCCGAGGCAAAGCGGATAATCGGCGTCATCCTGCAGAACTGGGCCTCGCAGCCGCTGGCGCTGGTCGATGACGGCACCATCCATGGCCGGGAACTCGTCGATGCCGTGCGCACCGGCCTTGACGAAAACGGCCTGAAACCGGTCTTCAACGACACGCTTCGTCCCGGTCAGGATCAGCAGATCAGCCTCGGCAGGCGCCTGAAAAAGGCTGGCGCCACAGCCCTGCTTGTCGGCGGAGACCGCAGTGACGTCGCAATCATCGCCCGCGATGCGGCAGCGGACAAGGATGCCCTGCAGATCATGGGAGGCGATGCGATGCGGGCTGCCGACCAGCCCATTCCGCTTGCCGACGGCGTGCTTGCCGTGACCATACCGGACTATGCCAGCCTTCCCCCGGCCGCACAGGCTGCCAAAGCCTTGCGCGACGCCGGTGTCGAGCCGGAAGGCTACGTCCTGCCGACGGCGGCGGCTGCCCTGATCGCCGACCAGGCCGTCACCGCAGCGCTGGCGGACAAGACCCCAGTCGCCGCGAAGCTCGTGGGAACGACATGGCAGACACCGGTCGGCCCCGTCGCCTTCGGCAACGATCACGAATTGACCGAGAACCCCTATCGCCTGCTGGAATGGCGCGACCATCGCTTCCAGCCGCCGGTCTCGCCCGGCAACTAGCCGGCAAGCCCCTGCCCGGGTGGAGTGCTGGCGGCGCGTCGTTGCCGTTCCTCCCATCCGGTGATAATCAAGCGTCAGATGACTTTGGAGTTTCCCCGACCATGCCGTTGCCGATCCGAATTGCCCCTTCCATTCTCGCCGCCGACTTCTCCAAGCTGGGCCAGGAAGTCCGTGACGTGACCGCGGCAGGCGCCGACTGGATCCACCTCGACATCATGGACGGACACTTCGTGCCCAACATTTCGTTCGGCGCCGATGTCATCAAGTCCCTGCGCAGTTTTACCGATGCCACTTTCGACTGCCATCTGATGATCGAGCCCGTCGATTTCTACCTGGAAGCCTTTGCCAAGGCCGGTTGCGACCGCATCACCGTGCATGCCGAGGCTGGCCCGCATCTGCATCGCTCGCTGCAGACCATCCGCAATCTCGGCAAGAAGGCCGGCGTCACACTCAATCCGGCGACCCCATTGTCTGTGCTGGAAAACGTGCTCGACGATGTCGACCTGATCCTCATCATGTCGGTCAACCCAGGCTTTGGCGGGCAGAAGTTCATCCCCGCAATGGCCGACAAGATCCTCAAGGCCCGGCAGATGATCGGCGACCGACCGATCGAGCTCGAGGTCGATGGTGGCGTGACCGTGGAAACCGCATCGATGATCACCGCAGCCGGTGCGAATGTGCTGGTCGCAGGGTCGGCAATCTTCAAGGGCGGCTCGGCTGAAGCCTATCGCAAGACGGTCGGCGATCTGCGTGCCGCTGCTGAGCAGGGCCGCGTTGGCGCGGCGTGAGCCGTCGCTGATCGACAAGGCGGCGCGGACAACGACCGTACCGCTGCATCTGACAGGCGCTGTTGCCTGGGGCGCCCTGATGACGCTTTCCGCGGCACTGGCGCTCTACCGGCACAACGGCCTGCAGACGGACCGGCTCGACAGCCTGCTGATCGTCTATTTCCTCGGCGGCGCCCTCGCCTGGCCTCTTGCTGTAACGGCGGCTGGCTGGTTATCGGGCGGCAAACCGGTGGAGACACGCTTTGCTGCCTGCCTGCTTTGCCTGGCGCTCGCAACCATGTCGATGACGGCTTTTCTCTTCGCGCTCGACTACCGCGTCTTCTATTCGCGCTGGCATGCACCGGCCGGATCGCTCATCTGGATGTTCCAGTTCGTCTTCACCGGTGCCAGTGCGGTCTATCAGTTCGGTGTGCTCGGCAGCCGCCTGTTTCTGCCGCTCGGGCTCATCTGGCTGCCGACGGCAAGCTACTATCTGGCGCGACGCCTGCGATGAGCGCCCGCCAAGCGTTGAGATTGTCATCCGTCTTTGCTAAAGGGGCGGCAAGCCTTGAAATTCCTGCTGTTGAAGAAAGCTGAGAGCTTATGATCCCTCGCTACTCCCGACCGGACATGGTCGCCATCTGGTCGCCCGAAACGAAGTTCCGCATCTGGTTCGAGATCGAGGCCCATGCCTGCGATGCGCTGGCAAGCCTCGGTGTCATACCGAAGTCCGCGGCCGAGACGATCTGGGAAAAAGGCGGCAAGGCAACCTTCGACGTCGACCGTATCGACGAGATCGAAGCCGTCACCAAGCACGACGTCATCGCCTTCCTGACGCATCTGTCGGAAATCGTCGGCCCGGATGCCCGCTTCGTCCACCAGGGCATGACATCCTCCGACGTCCTCGACACCACCTTCAACATCCAGCTTGTGCGCGCCAGCGACCTGCTGCTGGCCGATCTCGACCGCCTGCTCGCGGCGCTGAAGACCCGCGCCTTCGAGCATAAGGACACGGTCCGTATCGGTCGCAGCCACGGCATCCACGCCGAGCCGACCACCATGGGCCTGACCTTTGCCCGCTTCTACGCCGAGATGGTCCGCAACCGCGCCCGCCTCGTCGCCGCCCGCACAGAGATCGCAACCGGCGCTATCTCCGGCGCCGTCGGCACCTTTGCCAACATCGATCCGTCAGTCGAGGAATATGTCTGCGAGAAGCTCGGTCTTGCTGCCGAGCCGGTGTCCACACAGGTCATCCCGCGCGACCGCCATGCCATGTATTTCGCCACGCTGGGCGTGATCGCCTCCTCGATCGAAAACGTCGCCATCGAAATCCGCCACATGCAGCGCACTGAGGTCCTGGAGGCGGAGGAATTCTTCTCGCCCGGCCAGAAAGGCTCGTCGGCGATGCCGCACAAGCGCAACCCGGTGCTGACCGAAAACCTGACGGGCCTCGCCCGGCTGGTGCGCATGGCGGTTATCCCCGCCATGGAAAACGTTGCCCTCTGGCACGAGCGCGATATCAGCCATTCGAGCGTAGAGCGCGCGATTGGTCCAGACAGCACCATCACGCTCGACTTTGCACTCAACCGGCTTGCCGGCGTCATCGAAAAGCTGGTCATCTATCCCGAGAACATGCTTCGCAACATGAACAAGTTCAAGGGCCTGGTCATGAGCCAGCGCGTGCTGCTCGCCCTCACCCAGGCCGGCGTTTCGCGCGAGGATTCCTATCGCCTCGTCCAGCGCAATGCCATGAAGGTCTGGGAACAGGGCAAGGACTTCCTCGAAGAACTGCTTGCCGACCCCGAAGTCCGCGCCGCGCTTTCCGAAGAAGAATTGCGCGAGAAATTCGACCTCGGCTACCACACCAAGCATGTCGACACAATCTTCCGCCGCGTTTTCGGCTGACGATCCTAAGGCGGCAGCGTCTGGCTCCGCCTTCATCCCGGCACCGGCGTGTTCAGCTCACAGATGGCAGAAGCATGAAAGTATCCGAAGCAGATATCCTCATCGTCCCCGGCTATACCAACTCCGGTCCTGACCATTGGCAGACGCGCTGGGAGCAGAAGCTCAGCACGGCGCGGCGCGTCGAGCAGGCGGAGTGGTCGAAGCCGGTGCGAGACGACTGGGCAGCCCGCATCGCCGAAGAGGTAAATGCCTCGACCAAGCCCGTGGTTCTGATCGCCCATTCGCTGGGCGTGCCCTCGGTGCTGCATGCCATCCCGCATTTCAAGAAGCCTATTGCCGGCGCCTTCTTCGTGGCCCCACCAGACGTTACCAACCCGGAAATCCGCCCGAAGCACCTGATGACCTTCGGCCCCTATCCGCGCGATACACTGCCCTTTCCATCGATGACCATCGCCAGCCGCAACGATCCTTTCGGCACCTATGAGCACGCCGAGGAGATTGCCAAGAGCTGGGGGTCTACCTTGATCGACGCTGGCGAGGCCGGCCACATCAACGCCGATTCCGGCCATGGTCCCTGGCCCGAGGGCACGATGGTCTTTGCGCAGTTTCTCAGCAAACTGAAACCATAAAAACTCCCCTGACTGTTTGAGGGCAAAGTTACATTAGCTTTTCCGCTTATGTTGTTTATCTCAAATTAATCAAATGCACCCACAGTATTGGCAGTGTCTGTGGGTGCTCCTTTGACTTGGTTTTCAAACGATGAGACGCGTTTCGACGGCGTGACGGCGGGCGTCTTCGATGTTCTCCATCGCGTTCCCGTAGCAACCCTTGCCGTCTCGCTGGCCGACCATTGCATGGTCTACGCCAACGCAGCATTCTGTGCGCAGTTTGGTACTCCCACCGGGCATAAGACGGTGGATGAACTTACTCTACCCGACGACCTTCCCCTTCTTCGCAGGCAGTTGAACGGGCTTTCAAGCGAGCCCAGCGTCGAAGCCGTCTCGATGCGGCTGCGGGGCAACTCGGATCGTCCAATCTGGGTTTCGGCGTCCTTCACGAAGCTTGCGACACCGGAAAATTGCATCCTCATCCAGCTGGCCGATATCGACCGTGAAAAACGCCTCATCGAAGACCTCGGCGAAAAGGAAAGTCGCTGGAACTCGGCACTGACAGGCTCGGGGCTCGGGGTCTGGGATCACGACTTCGTCAAGGGACGGTTGAGCTATTCCGAGACCTGGCGAAAAATGCGCGGCTACACGTCGGAGGAGGAAGTCGACGCTGCACTTGAAAACTGGATCCTGTCCGTTCACCCGGACGATCGCGACTATGTGTTGAAGTCCATCGAGCTGCAAAATTCAGGCAAGGCCGTGAGCGGCACCTTTTGCTACCGGGAGCGTCACAAGGACGGCCACTGGATCTGGATGGAATGCCGCGGCGCCGGCGTCGAATGGGACGAGCACGGCACTCCCACCCGAATTATCGGTACCGATATCGACATCACCGCCCGCAAGGCTGCCGAGGAGTTGCTGACACACACGTCGAGACGGCTCGATCTGGCGCTCGATGTCTCCGGCATCGGTGTCTTTGAGGCTAATTTGGATACAGGGGTTGTCGAGTGGGACCATCGCCTGCTCGTCATCTACGGCCTGCAACATACGCCGAGCCTCAAGCGGCTCGACGCATGGATCGAAACCATCCATCCCGATGATCGGGAGAGAATCGAGAGGCATCTCCAGGACCATCTAGCCGCCCGCGAGGCTTTCGAGCAGGAATATCGGATCGTCCGGCCCGATGGTACGGTCCGTGTCATCCGCGGGCGCTCGACAACATTTGTGGACGGCAGCGGCACCAACAGGATGATCGGCGCCAACTGGGATGTGACGACCGAGGTCGGGCTCCGGGACGAGCTTAACCGCGCCAAGGAACTCGCAGAAGCCCGTAACATCGAACTTGAACTGGCCAAGGAGAAAATCGAGCACATCGCTCTCCACGACCACCTGACCGGGCTTCCCAATCGCCGCTATCTCGATCGTATGCTCTCGGCACGAGCCGAAGAGTGCCGCGCTGATGGCACGGTCCTCGTGGTCCTCCATGTCGACCTCGATCGCTTCAAGCAGATCAATGATACGCTGGGTCACCGCGCCGGTGACATGATGCTCAAGCATGCCGCCTCCGTGCTGCGCGATGGCGTCGCCGCCGGTGATTTCGTCGCGCGGATCGGCGGCGACGAATTCGTTATCGTCTGCACCCGGAAGGCATATTCAAGGAAGATTTCCGGCCTCGCCGAACAGGTTATTCGCGAACTGCACAAGCCGGTTCGCTACGAAGGCCACGATATCCGGTTCGGCGCCAGCATCGGCATCGCCTTCGACAGCGGCGACGACCTCGATGCCAAGCAACTGCTGCTGAATGCCGATATCGCGCTTTACCGCGCCAAGGGCAGCGGTCGAAACAGGCACGAGTTCTTTTCGCTGGATGCCCGCCAGCATATCGTCACCACCAAGCGCCTATCGGATGAAATCCTCCTCGGCATAGAGCGCCATGAATTCATACCGTTTTACCAGCCGCAGTTCTCTGCATCCACGCTGAACGTCATCGGCGTCGAGACGCTGGTGCGTTGGCAACATCCCGAGCATGGCATCCTGTCTCCCGACCGCTTCATGTCGACGGCCGATGACCTCGACGTCGTCGCCGTGCTCGACCGTCTCGTCTTGGAAAAAGCCCTCGCGGACCAGCAGTCATGGCGCGACGCCGGGATCGATATCCCGAAAATCTCGGTCAATGTCTCCGCCCGCCGGCTGGCTGACCCCAATCTCGGCAAGGCGTTGCGCGCGCTGAAGATCAAGCCCGGTACGGTGTCCTTCGAGCTGCTCGAATCGATTTCCCTCGACCAGTATGGCGAGACATCCCTTGCCAACCTGAAGCGTCTGAGGCGATTCGGCATTGACATCGAAATCGACGATTTCGGCACAGGCCATGCCTCCATTGTCGGCCTCCTCCGCTTGAGCCCCAAGACCCTCAAGATCGACCGCGAACTCATCAAGCCCCTGGTGGCATCGGCGGAGCAACGGCGGCTCGTCGGGTCGATCATCGAGATCGGTCGTTCGCAGAAGATCGGCGTCACCGCAGAGGGCGTCGAGACTATGGAGCATGCCCGGATCCTTGCCGAACTCGGCTGCGACAGTCTGCAGGGCTATGCGCTCGCGCGCCCGATGCCGGCTGCGGAAATTCCCGCCTTCATCCGCAGCGAGTGCTGGCGCCCCGACCGCAACGTCCAGGCCGCCTGAGAACGCCTAGAGGCCGCCCGCAGCGACGGTCTTGCGACCTTTCGCGCCGTCTGAATATTCGTCGTAAAGTTTGTCATCCCGGTGATACATTACGATTCCCGCGACTTTGACAGCCGAGGGCGGATTCGGAGGAAGGAGAGGCAGGCGCATTGTGAATTTGCTTCTTTTCCTTTATGGGGACGCCCAGAGATTGATCCCTACGCGCCATCCCAAGGGCGCCAACGACAGAGAATTACAAGATGAACCGTCGCCGCCGTATCTACGAAGGCAAGGCAAAGATCCTTTATGAAGGACCCGAGCCTGGCACGCTGATCCAGTTCTTCAAGGATGACGCGACCGCCTTCAACAAGAAAAAGCATGAAGTCATCGACGGCAAGGGTGTACTCAACAACCGCATCTGCGAGTACATCTTCAACCATCTGAACAAGATCGGCATCCCGACCCATTTCATCCGCCGCCTCAACATGCGCGAGCAGCTGATCAAGGAAGTCGAGATGATCCCGCTGGAGATCGTCGTGCGCAACGTTGCCGCCGGATCGCTGGCAACGCGTCTCGGCATCGAGGAAGGTGTCGTCCTGCCGCGCTCGATCATCGAATTCTATTATAAGTCCGATGCCCTCAACGACCCCATGGTGTCGGAAGAGCACATCACGGCCTTCGGCTGGGCCAACCCGGCCGAACTCGACGACATCATGGCGTTGGCCATCCGCGTCAACGATTTCATGACGGGCCTGTTTCTCGGCGTCGGCATCCAGCTCGTCGACTTCAAGATCGAATGCGGCCGCCTATTCGAAGGCGACATGATGCGCATCATCCTCGCCGATGAGATCTCGCCGGATTCCTGCCGTCTCTGGGACGTCGAAACCCATGAGAAGATGGACAAGGACCGCTTTCGCCGCGATATGGGCGGACTGCTGGAAGCCTATTCCGAGGTCGCCCGTCGTCTCGGCATCATCAATGAAAATGAGCCCGTGCGCGGCACGGGACCGGTTCTCGTCAAGTAAAAAGGCAGGAAGACACCAGTGATCAAGGCTCGCGTCACCGTCACGCTGAAGAACGGCGTTCTCGACCCCCAGGGCAAGGCAATCGAAGGCGCGCTCGGCGCTCTCGGTTTCGAAGGCGTGGACCATGTCCGTCAGGGCAAGGTTTTCGACGTCGTCCTCGACGGTACCGACAAGGTCCGCGCCGAGGCTGACCTCAAGTCCATGTGTGAAAAACTCCTCGCAAACACGGTCATCGAGAACTATACTATAGCTCTCGACTGAGGGTTGTGGACAAGGTCCAATGACTGAGGCAACGCAGGAACTGATGTACGAGCTGATGAAGCGAATCCAGGGGGACGTTGCAGGCCTCAAGGAGGGCCAGCGTGACCTGCGACAGGAGATGTCCAGCTTGCGCGGACAGTTCCACTTGTTGCAGGGCGACTTCAATAATCTGCGTAATACCGTTGGTCACATAGACATTCGTCTCGAGCGCATCGAAAATCGCCTCGAACTTCGTGAACTTGCAGAAGCACAAGCTAGGTTTGAACCGCACCCATGAAATCAGCAGTCGTTCAGCTTCCAGGCCTAAACCGCGATCGTGATATGATCGCTGCCTTGACAAAAATCTCCGGCGTTGCGCCAATCACCGTCTGGCAGACGGAGACGGAAATCCCGGATGTCGACCTCATCGTCATTCCCGGTGGCTTTTCCTACGGCGACTACCTTCGCTGCGGCGCCATTGCAGCGCGCATGCCAGTCATGCGGGCAATCAAGGAAAAGGCCGAACAGGGCGTCAAGGTTCTCGGCGTCTGCAACGGTTTCCAGATCCTCGTCGAGGCCGGCATGCTGCCCGGCGCGCTAATGCGCAACGCCTCGCTGAAGTTCGTCTGCAAGGAAATCAAGCTCGAAGTCGTCAATGCGGACACAGACTTCACGCGCGCCTATGAAAAGGGCCAGGTGATCCGTTGTCCGATCGCCCATCATGACGGCAATTACTTCGCGGATGCCGAAACGCTGGCTTCCATCGAGGGCAACGGCCAGGTTGTTTTCCGCTACCTCGAAGACGGCAATCCCAACGGCTCGATGAACCATATTGCCGGCATCATCAACGCCAAGGGCAATGTGCTGGGCATGATGCCGCACCCGGAAAACCTGATCGAGGCCGCTCATGGCGGCTCGGACGGGCGTGGCCTATTCGCCTCCGCACTCGACATTGTCGCGGCCTGAGACATTCCTGACATTCTGCCATTGACCGGCGCGTTCTCCCTGAATGCGCCGCAAAGGCAGCTTATTGGCTCGTGAATTGGCGACGCGAGTTCGGCCCGACAGATTGAAAGACAGATTGATGCGCATTTCTACCAACGGAATTCTGACAGCCGCCGCCCTCTCCGCCTTGGCAGTCTTTGCCGCTTCATGCCAATCCAAGCGCCGCCCTGAGGTCACGCTGACCCAGCCCCGCACAGCGCTGTCGACGATGGAGCGTGTTGCGGTTGCCGCCCACGGCTGCTGGTTCAAGTCATCCGACCCCGCCTTCGCGCGCTACACGATGGCCCCGGAGCTGAATTCCTTCACCGGTCGGCCGCGTTTCCTCGTTGTTGAGCGCAGCCAGCCGACCGGCCGCCCCTTGCTCGTCGTCCAGGCAGAAGGCAACCCGGCGAAGCTTGCTGCCTTCGGACCGCTGATGAACGGTCCAAACTCGGCTCGCATCACCTCAGACATCAACCGCTGGGCCGGCGGCACCAAGGGCTGCTAAAAATCAGAAGCCGGCTACTCCCAGAAAAATGACTTCGCGACCTCCCGCCGGACCTCTGCGGGAGTGAGGCCTATGTCGCGCAACTGATCCATGGAAAGCGCACGCAGCGCCCGGCGGCTACGCTTCTTTTCGGACCACACCGCCATCCGCTCTATGATGCCGGCAGCAAAAGCCGTGGGACGAAGACGCCGCTGCGGTGCGTCGCTATAGATTGCACCCCGCGCTTCCCTAATTGTATCGATTGTACCCATCGCATCCACCTTACTGTCGAGAAAAATCTGCCGTTTGCATTTTCGCCCAGACGCCGGTCGTAATCTTGACTTTGAACGGGTACAATGGCACGATTGTCACCATGACAAATTGGCTTCCAGACATTTCCAGTGGTACGGGTCCGGTTTACGTGCGGGTCGCCGACAGCATTGAAACCGCGATCAGCCACGGCATATTGCCGCCGGGCGCAAAGCTGCCGCCGCAACGCAATCTGGCCTTCGACATCGGCGTGACCATCGGCACCATCAGTCGCGCCTACGCCCTAGTGCACGAACGAGGATTGGTTGCCGGCGAGGTCGGGCGCGGCACATACGTGCTTGACCGCGAGCACAGCAAGCCGATCACCCAGATGGATCCCATCACGCAGGCCCTGTCCGGCACGCGCGGCATGGAGGCGCCATTGGCCACGGTTCGCTTGGATACGACGGCAGCTCCCGATATCGGACAGGGCGAGATCATCGGCCGCCTGTTTGCCGATATCAGCCGCGAAAAGAGCATGGAGATCTCGTCATACTCCCGCACGTTCCCCGCCAGTTGGTCGGTTGCCGGGCAAGCCTGGCTTTCTCGAAACGACTGGCGGCCGGCGGTCGAAAATGTCGTTCCGACGCTTGGCGCCCATGCCGCAGCAATCGCGGTCATTGCGGCAGTCACTTCGCCGGGGGACAAGATCGTCTTCGAGAACCTCACCTATACTCAGGTCAGCCGCGCCACCCGGCTGCTCGGGCGCCGCGCGATCCTCGTAGAATCTGATGAGCAGGGCATCATTCCTGATGATTTCGAGCGCCTCTGCCAGCAACAGCATCCACGCCTCGCCTTCCTGATGCCAACCGCCCATAACCCGACGCTGACGACGATGCCGGAAGCACGCCGCCGTGCCATCGCCGCAATTGCCCGACGGCACAGCGTCTGGCTGATCGAGGACGACATCTATGGCGGGATGACCGGAGACCAGACGCCGCTGATGGCAAGCATTGCGCCGGAACGCACATTCCTGGTCAGTGGACTGTCGAAGTCGGTGACGGCGGGCGTGCGCGGCGGCTGGGTCGCCTGCCCGCCACACTTTGCCCAGCGCGTGAAGGTGACGCACAAGATGTCGACCGGAGGACTGCCGTTCATCCTTGCAGAGACTGGCGCGCGTCTCGTCCACAGCGGTCACGCCCTGTCGCTTCGAACCCGCACGGTGGCAGAGATAGCGACGCGCGAGGCGATGGCGCGGGAAGCCTTTGCCGGCTTCGAATTCTCATCCGAGCCGCATATTCCATTCCTGTGGTTGAAACTGCCGGAGCCGTGGCTGTCGGGAACGTTCAAGAACGCGGCGCTGGCGGAAGGCGTGCTGATCGACGACGAGGACGAGTTCAAGGCAGCCCGGACGGAAAAAGTCTATCACCGGGTTCGCATTGCCTTTTCATCTCCCCAGGACCGCAGCGTCGTGCAATCGGCCTTCATGACCTTGCGCCGGCTACTCGAAAACGGCTCTGCGGGTTACGATAGCGATAGCTAAAGCAACTGTGGCATTTTGGTGTCAGCCTCCCGGAAAGCGTGAACGCCCTACCGCGACTGCTTTACGCAACATGAGCCGGTGCTACGAATTGGTTGCTGCACCGATTCGTGCACGTGGTTGTTGGAGGTTCTGATGCGCCTGAATGGTACCTTACGTCGCCTGGCCTTCATCAGTGCGGCGTTAGCGTCCGTCGCTTCCGGGTCCTCCGTCACTGCAGCGGACATGAGCCAGGCCCCTGCCGATACTACCAGGATCTTCGACGAACTGCGCTTCGGCGCAAGCGCTTCGATCCAGACCGGACACGATCACGAAAACGGCGTCTTTCCGGATGTCCAGGTGCTCTTCAATCCGTTCGGGTACAATCCGGCCGGCGACTGGAAGGACCAGATCACCCACCCCCGCATCCATATCGGCACATCCATCGGCACCGGCGGATCGGCTGACCAGCTCTACAGCGGCCTGACCTGGACGATGACCTATTCGAGCGGCATTTTTACGGAAGCCGGCTTCGGCGGTGTCATTCACAACGGCAACCTGACGGCCGAGAACGATGGCCCCAAGCTCGGCTGTCATCTACTGTTTCATGAATATCTCGGCGCAGGCTATAATTTCGACAGCCACTGGAGCCTGATGGCGCAGGTTGCACACTCCTCGCACGCCGATCTCTGCAATGGCCCTAATGCCGGCATGACCCGCGCCGGGCTGCTGGTCGGCTACAAGTTCTGATAGCGACCTTGCGCTTTCCTGTGTGATGGCCGCGTTGAGTGGCCATTTTCCTATCGCACGATCAGACCACATGCGCTAAAGAGACCTTAAATCCCCTTCAGGTCAGGACTCTCCAGCGCTCATGACTCTTTCCAATACCATTCAGATTACCCCAGAACTCATCGCCGCCCACGGCCTCAAGCCGGATGAATATCAGCGCATTCTGGATCTGATCGGTCGGGAACCCAGCTACACCGAGCTCGGCATCTTTTCGGCGATGTGGAACGAGCACTGCTCCTACAAGTCCTCGAAGAAATGGCTGCGTACACTGCCGACGACAGGCGCCCGCGTCATTCAGGGGCCCGGTGAAAATGCCGGTGTTGTCGATATCGATGACGGCGACTGCGTCGTCTTCAAGATGGAGAGCCACAACCATCCGTCCTACATCGAGCCCTACCAGGGCGCGGCGACGGGCGTCGGCGGCATCCTGCGCGACGTCTTCACCATGGGTGCCCGCCCGATTGCGGCGATGAATGCCCTGCGCTTCGGCTCCCCCGATCACGCCAAGACACGCCATCTCGTCTCCGGCGTCGTAGCCGGGGTCGGCGGATACGGAAATGCCTTCGGTGTTCCGACGGTCGGCGGAGAAGTCGAATTCGACGCACGCTACAATGGCAACATCCTGGTCAACGCCTTTGCGGCCGGCCTTGCCAAGTCGAATGCCATCTTCCTGTCGGAAGCCAAGGGCGTCGGCCTGCCCGTCGTCTACCTCGGTGCCAAGACCGGCCGCGACGGCGTTGGCGGCGCGACCATGGCCTCAGCGGAATTCGATGAGCAGATCGAGGAAAAACGCCCGACCGTGCAGGTTGGCGACCCCTTTACCGAAAAGTGCCTGCTGGAAGCCTGCCTCGAGCTGATGCTGACCGGTGCCGTCATCGCCATCCAGGACATGGGCGCTGCCGGCCTCACCTGCTCCGCCGTCGAAATGGGCGCCAAGGGCGACCTCGGCATCGAACTCAATCTCGACCTGGTGCCGGTGCGCGAGGAGCGCATGACGGCCTATGAAATGATGCTGTCGGAAAGCCAGGAGCGCATGCTCATGGTGCTGCAGCCGGAAAAGGAAGACGAAGCCAAGGCGATCTTCGTCAAATGGGGCCTCGACTTTGCCATCGTCGGCAAGACCACGGACGACCTGCGCTTCCGTGTGCTGCATCAGGGCGACGAAGTGGCCAACCTGCCGATCAAGGATCTCGGCGACCAGGCACCGGAATATGACCGCCCATGGCGCGAGTCGGACAAGCGGGCCGCCCTGCCCGCCAATCTCGTCGCAGCCCCGGACGACTACGGCCAGGCGCTGCTGTCGCTGGTAGGCTCCGCCAACCAGTCGAGCCGCCGCTGGGTCTACGAGCAGTACGATACGCTGATCCAGGGCAATTCCCTGCAGCTTCCCGGTGGCGACGCCGGCGTCGTGCGCGTCGACGGCCATCCGACCAAGGCGCTGGCCTTCTCCTCCGACGTGACGCCTCGCTATGTCGAGGCCGACCCGTTCGAAGGCGGCAAGCAGGCCGTTGCCGAATGCTGGCGCAACATCACGGCCACGGGTGCCGAGCCGCTGGCCTCGACCGACAACCTCAATTTCGGCAATCCGGAAAAGCCGGAGATCATGGGCCAGCTGGTCGGCGCCATCAGGGGCATCGGCGAAGCCTGCCGCGCCCTCGATTTCCCGATCGTCTCCGGCAACGTCTCGCTCTACAACGAGACCAACGGCGTCGCCATCCTGCCGACCCCGACCATTGCCGGCGTTGGCTTGCTGCCTGACTGGAGCAAGATGGCCCGCATCGGCGGCGCCTCTGAAGGCGACCATATCCTGATGATCGGCGTCGATGGCAGCCATCTCGGCTCGACGATCTACATGCGCGACATTCTCGGCGACACCAGCGGCCCCGCGCCCGAGGTCGATCTGTTTGCCGAACGCCGCAACGGCGATTTCGTCCGCTCTGCCATCCGCAACGATCAGGTCACCGCCTGCCACGACATTTCCTCCGGCGGCCTCGTGTTGACGCTTGCAGAAATGGCGATGGCCTCGGACAAGGGCATGGAGATCACGCTCGGTGAATGCCGCGGCCAGCCGCATGCGCTGCTTTTCGGCGAGGACCAGGCCCGCTACGTCATCGCGGTAAAGCCTGAGATCGCCGACTTCGTCTGCATCAATGCCGAAAATGCCGGCGTGCCTTTCCGTCGTCTCGGCAAGGTTGGTGGCAATGCGCTGGTGATCGACACGCTTCTGTCGGTTCCCGTCGACCGGTTGCGTCATGCCCATGAATCGTGGTTTCCTGCCTTCATGGACGGCAGCGCCTTGGCCGCTGCCGAATAAGGGGAGTAGACGACGATGGCCATGAAACCCGGCGATATCGAAGACATGATCAAGGCCGGCATTCCCGGCGCCACAGTAACGATCCGCGACCTTGCCGGCGACGGCGATCACTATGCGGCTGAGGTGGTCTCCGAGGCATTCCGCGGCAAGACACGCGTGCAGCAGCACAAGATGGTCTATGACGCCCTGCAGGGAAACATGGGCGGCGTACTGCACGCCCTGGCGCTGCAGACGTCCATACCGGAGTAACAAGGATTGCCGGTTCCTAGAGGACCGGCAGTTTCTTCTGGGTGAACTGCGTGAAATCTGACGCCGGCAGCGGGCCAGCCGTCATCAGCGTAAAATCGAAGGGCGCCTTCAGATCCGGCCCCAGCACGTATTGACGGTGAACGCGCAGGAAATCGCGCTTGATCTTCCGGTAGTGGACGTCGCTCAGCATGGTCTTGAAGCGCACGAAGATAATATCCCCCTGCCTTTTTTCCGGATGACCGCAAAGCGCCACGACCTTTGTCTTGTAGAAATGGATGGCGTCGGTCAGGCAATGGACCTCGATCAACGAGATCGCCGGACAATCCGCAATCAGCCCTACCCGCGCGCGCAGAACCTTCGCCGAGCGGAACAAAGCGCATTGCAGGATCGCGCTTCCAAGCGTGAGGAAAACTACCCGCTTGCCTTCGAATAACGCAGGCTCCCGCTCGAGCAGAAGGCCGATCACATGGGCTGCCACGGTCGAGCCCATGCTGTGCGACGAGATCACATACTCATCGGCAGGCTCGCGCAGTGCCTCGCGAACCACGACGGCGCAGCGCTCCAGCCAGGCTTGCGCATCGAGGCCACGCAGCCCCGCCATCGCCACAGCCATCTCCCAGTCCGAAAACAGATGCAACGTATGCAGCCTGTCTCTGCGAGGTAGAAACACATACCAAAAGAGCACTGCAGCAAGCGGCATACTGAAAAGCAGGCTCCAGGCACCAAGCCCCAGATAATAGGGCACAGCGGCTATCAGCATGCCTGCGGCAAATGCCGCCATCACCAGCAGGAATGGAAAGACGAAGAACAATCCGAAGCGCCATGCATGGCGGAAGTAGCCGCCCATTCCGCCGCCGACGACGACGCGGAGCGCTGCGAGATACCCGAAGCCGAGGCGGGTGAGGAGGTTGCGGCTGTTGAGACCCGATACGAGATCATTGTGATCGAAAATATGCACGCGGCTTTTGGTCTGCCAGTCACTGGCACTGGCACTAACATCGAAATACGAGGTGGCGCCAGTGCGCTTGAAATCGCCGATAGCGGCATCGTAGCCCCAAACCTCGGCGCTCTGCTTTGCCGAACGTGCGTAACGCGCCCTGTGGGCCGCAGCGTCGAGCGGCTCGAAACCCGGAAAATGCAGGACGACCCGCTTCTGAACCTTTGTCATCGACGTCCATCAATGTCGCGAGAGCCGCGACGAACACAAGTTATCAGGAGGCCCGGCAGGACTGGAAAGACACACTGCATGGCAAGGTGGTTTGCTAGACGAAGTCGCTCGATATTCATAGCCGCGATGTTTCGGCAGGTATCATTTGGTCCAACCCCGCCTCGCCCATCAGCCGCTAAAAAAGGCAATGCCGCACTATTGCGGCTGGAATTTGAGCGACCACATGCTATGTAAGACGAACAATCGACGATGCGGGCCTTGAACCCGCATGTGAAAGGATAATCTGATGAGCGGCATCAACGAATTGATCGACAATGAAGTGAAGAGCAGCGACGTCGTTCTGTTCATGAAGGGCACACCGCAGTTTCCGCAGTGTGGCTTCTCCGGAAAAGTCGTGCAGATCCTTGATTACATCGGTGTCGACTACAAGGGCGTCAATGTCCTTGCCGACGCTGAAATCCGTCAGGGCATCAAGGACTATTCGAACTGGCCGACTATCCCCCAGCTCTACGTCAAGGGTGAGTTCATCGGCGGCTGCGACATCATCACCGAGATGTTCCAGGCCGGCGAACTCCAGCAGCATTTCCAGGAACACGGCGTCCCCGTCCGCGTTGCCTGATCGGGCACCGGGCACCCGCCCGGTTTCCATTGTCCAGTCCATCTGCTAGGCGCTGCCTCATAGGCAGCGCCTCAGCTCGTCTATGGGAATGAAATCCGTGGCAAACTCCTCCGAAGCCATGTCCGCTGGCCGCGTGCCGATGGGCAAACGCGAATTCATCGCGCTGGCTGCACTGCTAATGGCTCTAAACGCGCTTGCGATCGACATCATGCTGCCGGCGCTGCAGCAGATCGGCGCCAGCCTCGGCGTCGAAAATGAAAATCATCGGCAATACATCGTCTCGGCCTATCTCATGGGCTTTGGCGGCGCACAGCTTGTATACGGTCCGCTTTCGGACCGCTTCGGACGGCGCGTGCCGTTGATTGCCGGCGTGGTCATCTACATCCTGTCGTCGCTCGGCATTGCCTTCATTCCCTCGTTCTTCGGCCTGCTGGCACTGCGTTTCGTCCAGGGGCTGGGAGCTGCCGCCACGCGCGTCATCACCATTTCCATCGTCCGCGACATCTATGGCGGCAGGCAGATGGCCGAGGTCATGTCGCTGATCATGATGGTATTCATGATCGTGCCGGTAATTGCGCCGGGATCTGGCCAGATCATTATGCTTTTTGCCAGCTGGCACATGATCTTCGTATTTATCGCCGCCATCGCGTCCTGCGTGCTGGTCTGGGTCTACTTCCGCATGCCGGACACGCTGCATGCCGAGGACGTGCGCCCCTTCACGGTAAAATCGATCCTGGCCGGCTTTGCGATCGTTCTCTCGAACCGCACCGCGCTCTGCTATACGCTCGCCAGCACCTTCATATTCGGGGCGCTGTTCGGCTTTATCAACTCCGCCCAGCAGATCTATGTCGGCATCTACAAGCTCGGTGTCTACGCACCACTGGCCTTTGGGGGTGTCGCCCTTTTCATGGCGTCTGCATCCTTTGCCAACTCGCAACTGGTCGGGCGCTTCGGTATGCGCCGCCTGTCGCACGCCTCGCTGATCGGCTTTAGCGTCATTACCTTCGTTTGGCTGGTCGTACAGCTGTCCTTCGCGTCGCCGATGCCATTTCCGCTGTTCATCGTCTTCTTCGCGCTGGTGATGTTCCAGTTCGGCCTGATCGGCTCGAACTTCAACGCGCTGGCCATGGAGCCGCTCGGTCACGTCGCCGGGACCGCCTCGTCCGTGCTCGGCTTCATGAGCACCGTCGGTGGCGCCCTGATCGGCGCGGCCATCGGCCAGTCCTTCGACGGAACGGCGACGCCGATGGTGGTGGGCTACTTCACGGTGTCGCTGATCGCTCTCGGTTTCGTCCTATATGCCGAGCGCGGCAAGCTTTTCCGGCCGCACAACGCACCCGTCGTCAACGATCCCTCCCTCGCCCACTGACAGGCCTCACATGACCCAGCCGATAACATCGAACGACGTGGCGCCGGGAGGATCGGAGCGCATCGGTCTGGGACTGGTGGAGTTCATCGTCACCATCGCCCTGATGACCGCCAGCGTGTCTCTGGCGATCGACAGCATGCTGCCGGCGCTACCCAGGATCGGCGCAGCGCTCGGCGTGCCCACCGCCAACGACACCCAGCTGGTGATCGGCGTGTTCTTCTTCGGCTTCGGCCTGGCGCAGCTCGTCTTCGGCAGCCTGTCAGACACCTATGGGCGCCGCAACATCCTTCTCGGCGGCCTTGTCTTCTACGTCATCACGATGTTCGCCGCAGCCTGGACCGACAGTTTCGCGGTCCTCCTCGCGCTACGTTTCGCGCAAGGCGTGGGTGCCGCCGCCGTCCGCATCACCACGATGGCAATGGTCCGCGATTGTTTCGGCGGACGCGAGATGGCGCGGGTCATGTCCTTCGTGATGATCGTCTTCATGATCGTCCCCATCGTCGCCCCGGCCCTCGGCCAGCTGATCATCACCGTTGCGACCTGGCCGTGGATCTTCATTTTGCTCGGCAGCGCCGGCGCGGTGTTGCTGGTCTGGGCGTTTTTCCGGATGAACGAATCCCTGCCCCTGACGGAGCGGCTGCCGCTATCGACGCGCTCCGTGCTGTCAGGCTTCCGCACCGTGCTCACCAACCGCATCACCTGCGGCTACATGCTCGGCATGACGCTGTTTACTGGTGTCATCTGCGCCTATGTGATGTCGGTGCAGCAGGTGTTCGGTGAAGTCTTCGGTCTCGGCGACTGGTTGCCATTAGCCTTTGCCGCAAGCGCCGGCGGCATTGCGATCGCCAATTTCGCCAATGGCTTCTTCGTCCGCCGTTTCGGGATGCGGCGCATCTCCCACGCGGCCATGATCCTGTTCACGATCATCGCCGCTTGCGGTTTTGTATTCGCGCTGGCGATGCCACCGAGCTTCATCGTCACATATCTGCTGATTTCGTCGCTGCTGGTGATGTTCGCCGTCATCGCCACCAATTTCACCGCCATCTGCCTGGAGCCAATGGGCCACCTTGCGGGCACCGCCACTTCGATCACCGGCTTCGTCTCGACGACCGGCGGCGCGCTGGTCGGCGGCGCGGTCGGCCAGCTGTTCGACAGCACGACGCGGCCGCTGTTTGCAGGATTTGCAATCTTCGGCGCGCTGACGATCGCGGCCGTCCTATGGGCTGAAAATGGCAAGCTGTTTTCCCACCCCGGCGACGATCCCGTCCTCGACCCCGGCGCCATGCACGGCTGAAACGCCAGCCTCAGAGCGTGAAGACCTCACGGCGCAGCGTCTCCCAGGATGCCTTGTCCGGCGTGATCAGCAGCCCGCCGTCTGAGTGGTGGGGCAGGTAGCGAGATCTATCGAAGCGCGCCGCATAGGCACCCGCCTCCTCGCTGATCAGCACGCCGGCCAGATGGTCCCAGGGCAGGATCTTGTTGTACATCAGGTAATGCACGTGGCCGCCGGCAAAGGTGCGGTATTCATGCGCCGCGCAGCGATAGTTGGAAGCAAAGCGCACCTTAGCGAGATTACCCATGACCTCGGCGCGCTTGCTCTTGTCGATGAAGCCCGTCGAGGCAAAACCGGTCATCTGCTCCAGTGGCACCGGCGCTGCCACGGACAGGCGCTCCGCCTCGCCGCCTGGCCTGCGGAGCCAGGCGCCGCTACCTTTTTCCGCCATCACCCAGTCGTCGCCCATCGGATCGAATATGATCCCGGCGATGGTTTCACCTCGAACGACCACCGACGCCATGACGCCGAAGGCAGGAACGCCTGCGGCAAAGTTGAATGTGCCGTCGACCGGATCGACGATGATCGCAAGATCCGCGCCCTCAAGCTTGCCGAGAAGATCCGGGTCGGCCGCGACCGATTCCTCGCCGATGAACACCGCCTCCGGCCAGAGCCTCTCGACCTCGGCCTTGATCATCCGCTCGGCCTGCTCGTCGGCCTCGGTCACCAGATCGGTCGCTTCCGACTTTATACGGATATCGCCGGCACCGAGACGACGGAAGCGCGGCAGGATTTCAGCCTGCGCCGCGTTTCGCAGCAGGTTGGCGAGAACGGTGATGTCGACGGTCGCGGTCATGGCAGTGTTCCTCGATTGATGTCAGAGACCGATGATCTCCCGGCGAACCGCTTCCCAGCTCTCCCGGTCGGCAGCGGCAATGATGCCGCCGGTCATTTCGCCCGGTGGATGGGCCGAGCCGTCAAAGCGGGCGCTATAGCCACCCGCCTCGCGGTGGATCAGCAGCCCGGCCAGATGATCCCAGGGATTGAGCTTCTCATGGGCCACGAAGTCGATCTTGCCTGACGACAGCATCCAGTACTCATGGGCCGAGCAGTTGTAGTAGAAGCTCATCCGGATCTTGGCCATGTTGCTGGCAATTCGCGAACGTTCCGGCTCGCCCATATGCGCCCAGGCGACGATACCGGTCATGGAAGAAACGGGTTTCGGCGCAGCGACCCGCAGCCGCTGGGAACTGCCGTTGCTACGCGTCAGGTGCGCGCCTCCGCCGGCAACCGCAGTGATGGTGTCGCCGAGAACAGGATCATGGATAATGCCCGCCACGGTCTCGCCATTTGCGACGACGGCAAGGATGGTGCCGAACATCGGCAGGCCGGCCGCAAAGTTGAAAGTGCCGTCGACGGGATCTATGACGAAGGCAAGTTCCGCGCGGTTCAGGGCAGGCACCACCGAGCGATCGGTATCGTAAGCCTCCTCGCCGACGATGAGCGCTTGCGGGAAACGCTGCCGCAGGGCTTTCGTGATACGCTCCTCGGACAGCAGATCCGCCTGCGTCACGAGGTCGATGGACGATGTCTTTTCGGCGATGTCGGCGGTCTGAAGATTGCGGAAACGCGGCATGATTTCCGCTTCGCCAGCCTGCCGGACCTGTTCGACCAGGAAAGCGATGTCATTTTCGTTAATGGCCATAAAAACCCGATCCCTCACAATATGCTGCGCTGCGGCATAACCGCTATGTCACGACGGTTTTGTGACAGCAAGACCGGAAAAATCGAACAGGGCGGGATCGAGCAGATGCGACGGGTTCACATGCGCCAGGGCGCGTAGCATTGTGTCCTTGCGGCCGGGCATGCGGCGTTCGATATCGGCGAGCATATCCTTCATGGCGTTGCGCTGCAGGCCATCCTGCGAGCCGCAGAGATCGCAGGGAATGATCGGGAACTGCATGGCGGCTGCGAACTTCGCAAGGTCGTCCTCGGCGGCATAGGCAAGCGGACGGAGCACCATCAGGTCGCCCTCGTCGTTGAGCAGCTTTGCCGGCATCGATGCCAGACGACCGCCATGAAAGAAGTTCATGAAGAAGGTTTCGAGGATGTCTTCCCGGTGATGCCCGAGCACCAGCGCCTCGCAACCCTCCTCGCGAGCGATGCGATAGAGATTGCCGCGACGCAGCCGCGAGCAGAGCGAACAGTATGTGCCCCCGGCCGGCACTTTTTCCTTCACGATGGAATATGTGTCCCGATACTCGATCCGGTGCGGCACGCCGACCTTCGTCAGGTACTCCGGCAGCACGTGCTTGGGAAAATTCGGCTGCCCCTGGTCGAGATTGCAGGCGATGAGGTCTACCGGCAGCAGCCCGCGCCATTTCAGGTCGAGCAGCAGCGACAGCAGGCCATAGGAATCCTTGCCACCGGAGACACCAACCAGCCAGCGCTTCTGACCCTTCAGCATGTCGAAATCGTCAAATGCCTGGCGCACTTGGCGCAACAGGCGCTTGCGCAGCTTGTTGAAGGATACGGAGCGCGGCGCATCAGCGAAAAGCGGGTGCGCGCCGGCGGCATCCTCGATGTCGGCTTGGATTTCGTCGACCACGGGCATCGCTATGTTCATATCACCATCCATCCAGGGTCGGCTGCCCTTGCCTCAGGCCATAGCAGAACGGCCCACCGAAGACACGCCTCTCAATCGCCAAATACCGACCAGCCGGTACGCGCCGCCAGCATTTCGAGCGCCACTGCGCCCAACTGCGAGTTGCCGACCTTGTTCAGCCCCGGCGACCAGACGGCGATGGAGGCGACCCCGGGCGCGATTGCCAGGATACCGCCGCCGACGCCGCTCTTGCCGGGCAGGCCGACGTGATAGGCAAAGTCACCGGATCCATCGTAATGGCCGCACATCAGCATCAGCGCATTGATGCGCCGCGCCCGCTTCGGCGACACGACGGAATGGCCGGTGACCGGGTTGCTGCCGCGCGCGGCGAGATAGAGCCCCGCCTTCGACAGCTGGCTGCAACTCATGGCCAGTGCGCACTGGTGAAAATAGACGCCCAGTACATGCTCGACGGGATTTTCGATGTTGTGGTAGGCCCGCATGAAATTGGTCAGGGCAAAGTTTCGAAAACCGGTCTGCGCCTCGGAGCGGGCGACGCGGTCGTCGATGAGAATCGATTCGTCATCGGCCAGATACCGCATGAACCGCAGGAACTCGCCGATCACTTCTTTTGGCGCATGGCCGGAGAGAACGACATCGGTAACCGCAATGGCGCCGGCATTGATGAAGGGGTTGCGCGGAATGCCGGCTTCCTGCTCGAGTTGGACGATGGAATTGAAGGCCGAACCCGATGGCTCGCGACCCACTCGTTTCCACAGCTGCTCGCCGATCTTGCCGAGCGCCAGCGTCAGCATGAAGACTTTCGAGATACTCTGGATCGAGAACGACATTTCGGCATCGCCGACGCGATAGACGCGGCCATCGACGGTGGTGATCGCCATGCCGAACTGGCGGACGTCGACCTTGGCAAGCTCGGGGATATAATCGGCAACCTTGCCCTCGCCGAGCCGTGGCAACAGGTCGGCATGAATGCTGTCGAGGATCGCCTGCACGTCGGTCATCGTCGCCTCCGAATAGAAAAAAGCCGCCCCGAGGAGCGGCTTTCCAATAGTATGATAATCGCGTCGATTAACGCGAGTAGAATTCGACGACCAGCTGCGGTTCCATGACGACGGCGTAAGGAACGTCGGTCAGGGTCGGCACGCGGACGAAAGTCGCAACCATCTTGTTGTGGTCGACTTCGATGTAGTCAGGAACATCGCGCTCAGCGAGGCCAACGGCTTCGAGAACGATGACCAGCTGCTTCGACTTCTGACGCACTTCGATAACATCGCCGGCCTTGCAACGGTAGGAACCGATGTTGACGCGGACGCCGTTGACCGTGACGTGGCCGTGGTTGACGAACTGACGGGCAGCAAAGACCGTTGGAACGAACTTGGCGCGATAGACGATCGCATCCAGACGCGATTCCAGCAGACCGATCAGGTTTTCAGACGTATCGCCCTTGCGGCGGTCGGCTTCGGCGAAGATCGCGCGGAACTGTTTTTCGCGCAGGTCGCCGTAGTAGCCCTTGAGCTTCTGCTTGGCGCGCAGCTGAACGCCGAAATCCGAAAGCTTACCCTTGCGGCGCTGACCGTGCTGGCCAGGACCGTATTCGCGACGGTTGACCGGCGACTTCGGGCGGCCCCAGATGTTCTCGCCCATACGGCGATCGATTTTATACTTGGATGATGCGCGCTTGCTCATCGTATTTCCCTATCAAGATGTTCGACCGGTTTGTTGCCAAACCAGATCAAGGAAACACGCCCTCCTCTGAACCCGGTTTTCGGGGTTCCGACAGGTTCCTCACATTCGCGAACGGAGGAGCCACGGGACATGTCAAATGAAACACCGGACATTTCTGCCCGGCGTTGGGCGCTGTTTAGGCAGAAGTCATGGAATTGTCAACAACGGATGCCGCTAGGAAACGCCTGTACCGGCAAAACCGGCACAGGCCAGCCATTCAACCACAAAGCTAGCCTTGAATCACTCGGCTGCCGTCTGTGTCACGCTGACATCGTCGACGGCATTGGCGTCGCCCGGCGCCGTCTGGCAATCGATATCGGGAAAAGCCACGACTCGCCTGCCGGAAAAATCGGTGTGCACCACGACGCTGCCCTGTTCCTCGAAATAGCTGAGCAGGCGTCTGGCGCGTCGGGCGGAGTGCGTGCCGTAGGCGCGCGCGATCCGCGCATCCGACGGGCACGGCTCGCCGCAGATGGCAGCCTTTGCGAGCATCAGGAACACGCCTTGCAGATCGTCGGTGACGCCCTTCGACAACGTCATCGCCGTCGCCCAGTTTTCCGTCTCGGCAGTCACCGGATCGACGCCGGAGCGCGAGATCGCCACCCGGTGACGGAAATCCGGCATCGACAGCGGCGGCCCTGGAATGCGCCGCATGCGCACCCGCACCAGGAACTCCTGGTAGAGCACTGAATCGGTTCGGAAGCCGGAGGCAGGATCGTCGAGGATTTCAGCCAGTACGGCGCCCAGCCGCTCCTGCCGCTCCTCGGGGCTCACATCCGCCTGCTTCGGCCGGGCATCCTCGATCGGCGCCATTGCCGGCGGCACAAACCGCGAAAGCTCGGCCAGGATATCCGTCGTCGGCCTGGGCGTCGGTGTGCGGCGCACGGCAGCGCGCTGGAATTCCTGCGGATCCGGCGTGAAGATCAGGTCCTCGACATCCATCGGCGCATCCGGCAGCGGCATCAGCTTCGGGCTAGACGAGCGCGCCGAGGTTTCCACGGCACCGATGGTGATCGGCATCGGGCGGCGCGAGAGGGCCGGACCAAGCGCTACGAAATGGCCGCGCTGCAGGTCGCGGAACATCTCCGCCTGGCGCCGGTCCATGCCGAGCAGGTCGGCGGCACGCGCCATGTCGATGTCGAGGAAGGTGCGGCCCATCAGGAAGTTCGAGGCTTCGGCCGCCACGTTCTTGGCAAGCTTTGCCAGCCGCTGCGTGGCGATGACGCCGGCGAGCCCGCGCTTGCGGCCACGGCACATCAGGTTGGTCATCGCGCCGAGCGACATCTTGCGGGCATCGTCCGAGACTTCGCCGGCAACGGCGGGCGCGAACATCTGCGCCTCGTCGACGACGACAAGCACCGGATACCAGTATTCGCGGTCGGCATCGAACATGCCGTTCAAAAAGGCGGCGGCGGCGCGCATCTGCTGCTCGACATCGAGCCCCTCGAGCGTCAGGACGCAGGAGACCCGGTGCTGCCGGATGCGCGTCGCAATGCCCGTCAGTTCCGCCTCGCTACGCTCGCCATCGACGATCACATGGCCGAACTTGTCGGCAAGCGTAACGAAATCACCCTCGGGATCGATGATGCATTGCTGCACCCATTGCGCCGATTGCTCCAGCAGGCGCCGCAGAAGATGGGATTTGCCGGAGCCGGAATTGCCCTGCACCAGCAGGCGCGTCGCCAGCAGCTCCTCGATATCGAGCTGGGCGCTGGTCCCGCCGGACGCCGTCCCCATGTCGATGCCGACCTGCAATGCACTACCTCGTTCAGTCTAGACTCAGGAAATGTGAAGCTGCCATTGTTCAGCAACGGCGCGCTTCCGTCTATCAGAGAATTGCCGGGCGTTCGCCGCCGCGTTTGGGAAACCCACAAGGGATTTGCAAAGCGCACGCTGGCGCCGTTCAGTGCGGGCCACAGCCTCTCATGCGGCCTTGTCGTCCAATGGCCTCACCGCTGGATGATCGCGCTTCAAGGCTTGCGCCAGATCGTAATTGCATTGAAGCCCCAGCCAGAAGCGCGCCTTGCTGACGCCGGCCATTTCCAGCCGGACTGCGAGATCCGGGCTTATGGCTGCTCGGCCATTCAGAACGCGCGACAACGATACGCGTGAAATCTTCAGGCGCTCGGCAGCCTCGGTAACGGGAAGCCCCAATGGCAGAAGGAAATCCTGTCGCAACAATTCTCCGGGATGAGGAGGAGATTTCATCATGTCGGGGACCTCTTGGTTATACGCGCTCCATAACAGCACACTAAGCCCTCAGCCCAAACCCCTGCATCAGTCGCCGCGTCGCAAAATCCGGATTGCCCGAGGTGAACACCGCGAAGTCGTCCGCTTCCGGGTGAACGGCATCGGCGAGGACAGGCACGAGGCTGCGGGCGCGGCGGGCGATGGCCTCGGCGGGGTCGAGCCAGTCGACCGGCCAGGGTGCCAGGCGACGGAAGAGGTTGGCCATGAACGGATAGTGGGTGCAGGCGAGCACGACGATGTCGGTCTTGCGACCCTCCTTTTCCACGAAGCATTGGCCGATCTCCTGCAGCACGGCTTCGTCGGAGACCGGTTCGCCCCGGATATAAGCTTCCGCCATCCGCGCCAGGTTTTCCGAGCCGACGAGGCGGACATGGCACTGGGCGGCAAACGACTGGATCAGGTCGCGGGTATAGGCGCGCTTGACGGTTCCAGGCGTCGCCAGCACCGAGACGAGGCCGGAGCGGGTCCGCTCGGCCGCCGGTTTGATGGCTGGCACGGTGCCAACGAACGTCATGTCAGGAAAGGCGGCGCGCAGATCGGCGCCAGCCAGCGTGAAGGCGGTGTTGCAGGCAATGATGCAGATCTCGGGATCGTATTCGGCCAGCAGTCGAGCGAAGAGCGAGATGATGCGGTCTTTCAGCGGCTGCTCTTCCCAGCCGCCATAGGGGAAGCCGGCATCGTCGGCTACATAGACGAAGCCGCGCTCCGGCATCAGCACCCGCGCCTCGCGCAACACGGTCAGGCCGCCGATGCCCGAATCGAAGACCAGGATCGGCTTGGGCTCAGTCGTCGGCGCTGTCATCGACGGGTTTTTCCTTGGCGGCATTGCGCGGTTCGGCGCGGGACACGTTCCGCGGAAAGCGATCCAGCGACGAGATCACGCCACGCATGACACTGATCTCCTGCTCGGTGAACCCTTGCCGCGAAAACACAGCCCGGAGATTGTCGACCATCTTCGGCTTTTTTTCGATGGGATGAAAATAATTCCGCGCGCTCAGCGCTTCCTCGACATGGTCGAACAGCCCCTGAAGCTGCGATTTCGTCGATGGGCGCTGCGGATTGGCGGCAAAGCTGGTGACGCTCAGGTCCTCCATGCCGGACTTCATCCACTCATAGGACATCAGCAGCACGGCCTGGGCGATGTTCAGCGAGGCAAAAGCGGGATTGACCGGGAAAGTGACGATCTCGTCGGCCAACGCCACTTCCTCGTTGCTGAGACCCCAGCGCTCGCGCCCGAACAGAACGCCGCAGCGCTCGCCGGCGACAAAACGCCCCCGCAGTGTCTCCGCAGCCACGACAGGCGAGCGGACAGGCTTGTAGCCGTAGCGCTCGCGGGCCGTCGTGGCATACACGAAATGAAGATCGGCAATAGCTTCTTCCAGGGTCGGAAATACGCGCGTCGCCTCAATGACATGACTGGCATTTGAGGCAGCGGCAGTCGCCTTTTCGTTCGGCCATCCGTCGCGCGGGTTTACGAGACGCAGTTCGGCAAGGCCGAAATTCGCCATGGCGCGCGCCACCATGCCGATATTCTCGCCCATCTGCGGCTCGACCAGTATGATGACCGGCCCCTCGGCCAGCAACGGCTTTTCGCTGTTTGTTCCTGACATGACTATCCTCGATGCGCCGCAGTGGCGAAATTGCTGCCGGAAATACCCGCGAAGGCCCGGAACGGCAAGCCCCGGCTCATGGATAAAGCCGATCGAGCATCGATCCGACCATCTCGATGCCGAGCCGCATGCCGCCGCGCGACAGCGGCAGATGGCGCCCGGTCGCCCGCGCCGACTTGCGGTCGACGAAGAAGCACTCCGAGCCCCTGCCTGAGATAGCATTCAGCCGCTGAAGGTTCTCAGACACATTCAGCGCGATCTCACCATCCGGATCGTCGCGAGAAAAGGCGATATTGCGGGCAAAGACCCGGGCCCAGTAGGTGCAGGCCATCAGAATTGCCAGCGTCTGGCGCACATTGCCCGGTTTGCGCACCAGGCTCCAGGACTGGCCGAGGGGCTTGGCCGCGGTGGTGACGTCGCGGTAGGCGGCATCGAGGTTTTGCGACAGGCGGATCAGCTCCAGGCCCGGACCGCTTCCGCCGGCGGCATCTAGCAAGGCCCGGAGCGCATCGAACCACTTGACCAGCGCCCCATCCAGCACGCCTCGCGTCTTCGCTGGAAAGACCAGGAAGGCAACCGCCGCACCGGCCGTCGCGCCGATGATTGTTTCTCCGATACGTAGTTGCAGCACCTGTAGCGTCAGCGCGCCCGTCATGCCGTAGACCAAACATAGAACGATGGAGATGAAGAAGGTCATGGCCCCGTAGGACACTTGGATAAAGTAGAAGCCGAGAAAGATCGACACGACCGAAAGCAAGATGGCAATGGCGGTATGGCCCGCTACCACCAGCGCCAAGGCCATGCCGACGGCAATCCCCAGCACGGTGCCCATCGAGCGCTGAAACGCCTTCACAGCCGTATCGCCGCGCGAATTGGTGTTGGTGAACACCAGGAACGCCGTTAGCACCGCCCAGAACCAGCGCTCGCGGGACAACAGCAGACCGAAGACCATGGCGATGCCGGTGGCCAGCGTGATCTGCAGTGCCGATCGCATGGCGGCATCGTCGAGCGATAGTCTTGGCCACTTGATGACCGTGCGCGCGCCATTCCCGCCGGCGATATCGCTGAAACCCGTCATGCGGCCGAGAGACAGGGTTTCCGTCAGCGCATCGCGGGCGTCCCGGAGCCAGATCATCGCCCGCATCGTCTCGGAACTGCGCTTGTCCGCCATCGTCTCGAAGCCATCGGTCTCGCGCTCTAGCAGGGCGTCGTCATGGGCAATAACGGCGTGCACCAGCGCAAAGCTCGGCACGGCGCTCTGGCTCATCATGATGGCGCTTTCCGCCGCCAGATGGACGTCGAACAGACGCATGGAGATATCCACGGCCGGTGTATCGCTGGCGAGGGTACCGCTCGCCGGGGTATCGACGGCGGGTGCATCGTCGGACGGCTTGGGAATGAAGCTCTCCGCCATCAGTACGACGTCCTTCAGCCGCTCCTCAGCCTGGAGCAGCGCGCGATGCTCGGCTTCCGAAATCCGACCGTCGCGGACGCTGACCGCAAGTTCGATCAGCATCTGGTTGACCCGGCCGAGCACGCTCTCCAGCGCCCGCAGCAGGTCCTTGCGCCAGTCGTCCGGCAGCAGGACGGATCGCACGCCGTGGGCGACCAGCGACGAGACCACCGAGCCGATCGCCACCAGCGGCATCTCACCCAGCCTGGGCTGAAAATAGGCACCCATGAAATAGGACATAAAGGCGAACATGCCCACCGCATTCCAGCGCACGCCGAGGGCCCTCACCCAGCTTGCGGCAAAGATGATGGCGAGGAAGGCGACATCGCTGATGTAGCGATGGTCCGCGAGCAGCGCTGCCAGTATGACGGCCAGCACGCTGGCCAGGCAGCCGATCAGCCGTGTCACCAACTGTTCCGAAGGACGCTTGTCGCGCACGGTGAAGCCGCCCTGGATCGACAGGAGTATCCCGAGTGCATAGGCGACATCGGGCAGCGGCACGATCGTTGAATGGATGACGAAGAGAATGCTGAAGGATAGCACCACGGTCAGCGTCACCCGCGAGGCCTGTCGCAGCCGCGAAAATGCCGGGTCGTTGGCGGCCAGCCAATCACGAAACCGATGGGCGATGTGCATCAGGATCCTTCGTCGTTAAACGCATCGCCAGCCTGTGGCGTCAGGCTACGGCTGCTTGGCGATATCCTGCATGGCAGCCTTGAGGGAACTCGGCTTACCATTGTCGTCCGTCGTCAGGATGTCGTCGACCACCAGTTTTCCGCCTTCGGTCAGAACCTCGAAGCGAACTTCCGTGAAGGCGTCAGACGCTGCAGCGTCGTCGGCGCCCATGCAGCGCGACTTCTGGAACCGCGCCACCACCTCGGTCTTGCCGCCCGATACAGCCCCGGGAACGATCGTCACGTTCTCGAGCGGACAGGCATCCTGGCTGCCGACAATGACGTCGTAGTCGAACGGCGAGATGCCGTCTTCCGTCGCCGGATAATTCTGGGCGGCCTGGTAGCCACGGATGAAATCGGCGCTGAACAGCTGCCGCAGGTGCGACGCATCGAATATGTCCTGCCAGTCGCCGTCGCCCCCGGCCCAGTTGGCTACCGTCGCATCCATGATGGTCTTCACCGGAGAAACGGCAGGATCTGCGGCGAAGGCGCCGGGCGCCTGGATCAACACAAGGGCGGCGATGAGGTATGCAGGCAGCGATCGGGGCATGGCAATGTCCGTAAACACACAAAATATCGTTGTAAAATCGGCTATATCGGCGAGCCTTACAAGCGCCTCGCACTAGAAAAGCGGTGATTGGCCGGGCAGATTTGACGCGCAAAAAGGCGAATTCTGCGCCCTTCCCGGCTTTGCCTCGGCGCCCCGCGGTGCTATAGCGCTCGAGACTTCAAGTCCAACACACCGGGCCGCCCGGCCATAAGCAGAACGAGGCAGATATATGGAAAAGATCAAGGTTGCAAACCCCGTCGTCGATCTCGACGGCGACGAGATGACCCGCATCATCTGGCAGTTGATCAAGGATAAGCTCATCCTTCCCTACCTCGACCTCGACATCCAGTATTACGATCTGTCGGTCGAAAATCGCGACGCCACGAACGACCAGGTGACGATCGACGCAGCCCACGCCATCAAGAAATACGGCGTCGGAATCAAGTGCGCGACGATCACTCCGGACGAAGACCGCGTCAAGGAATTCAACCTGAAGCAGATGTGGAAGTCGCCGAACGGCACGATCCGCAACATCCTCGGCGGCGTCATCTTCCGCGAGCCGATCATCTGCGAAAACGTGCCGCGCCTCGTTCCCGGCTGGACCAAGCCGATCGTCGTCGGCCGTCACGCCTTCGGCGACCAGTACAAGGCCACCGACTTCAAATTCCCGGGCAAGGGCAAGCTGTCGATCAAGTTCGTCGGCGAAGACGGCGCCGTCATCGAGAAGGAAGTCTACGACGCACCGGGCGCCGGCGTGGCTCTGGCCATGTACAACCTCGACGAATCGATCCGCGATTTCGCCCGCGCTTCGCTGAACTACGGCCTGATGCGCAAGTGGCCCGTCTATCTGTCGACCAAGAACACCATCCTGAAAGCCTATGACGGTCGCTTCAAGGATATCTTCCAGGAAGTCTTCGACGCTGAATTCAAGACCCAGTTCGATGCCCTGAAGATCACCTACGAGCACCGCCTGATCGACGACATGGTCGCCTCGGCTCTCAAGTGGTCCGGCGGTTATGTCTGGGCTTGCAAGAACTACGACGGCGACGTCCAGTCCGACATCGTCGCCCAAGGCTTTGGCTCGCTCGGCCTGATGACCTCGGTGCTGCTGTCGCCAGACGGCCAGACCGTGGAAGCAGAAGCAGCCCACGGCACCGTGACCCGCCACTACCGCCAGCACCAGAAGGGACAGGAGACATCGACGAACTCGATCGCCTCGATCTTCGCCTGGACACGTGGCCTCGCTCACCGCGCCAAGCTCGACGACAACGCAGCGCTCGCAAAGTTTGCAGCGACGCTCGAAACCGTCTGCGTCGACACGGTCGAAAGCGGCTTCATGACCAAGGATCTGGCCCTGCTCATCGGCCCCGACCAGCCCTGGCTGTCGACGACTGCCTTCCTCGACAAGGTCGATGAAAATCTCCAGAAGGCAATGGCATAAGCCATTATCTTAATGTGATCGGCGGACGGCGGGGACTTCCCCGCCGTTTCCATATCTGCAGGCCGGAGACCGGATCCGATGACCAACACCATTCGTCCGCTGAAGCTTGACGACCGCACCGCCTGGGAGCCGCTCTGGCAAGCCTACCAGCGCTTCTACGAGGTCGAGCTCCCGCCGGAAACGACAAACCGGACATGGGCGCGATTTCATGACCCAAACGAGCATATGCAGGCGCTCGGCGCTTTCGATGACTTTGGCCGGCTGGTGGGCATCGTCCACGCCATCTTCCACCGCTCGACGTGGATGCCGGAATGGACCTGCTATCTGCAGGACCTCTATGTCGAGCGCGATCAACGCGGCAAGGGCACGGGTGCAGCCCTTATCGAGGCGGTGGCGGACCTTGCCCGGGCCAATAACGCCGGTCGCCTCTACTGGATGACCCACGAAACCAATACCGCTGCCCAGCGCCTCTACGACCACGTCGCGGCACGATCCGGCTTCATCCAGTATCGCAAGGCCCTATAGCAAGCCATTGTAAAACGAAAAATGGCGGAAGCTGATCGCTCCCGCCATTCCAAATCTTAAAATCTCAGCACCTGTCAGACGGCGAGTGCTGCTGCAACGGCCTCGATCGCCTCGTCGGCCTTGGAGCCATCGGGACCGCCGGCCTGCGCCATGTCTGGCCTGCCGCCGCCGCCCTTGCCACCAAGCGCCGCAGACGCGGTGCGAACCAGATCGACCGCGCTGAAACGGGCGACCAGATCTTCGGTCACCGCCACCACGGCGCTCGCCTTGCCATCCTCGGAGACGCCGACGAGCACGACGACGCCGGAGCCGATGCTAGTCTTGCCTTCGTCCGCCATGCCCTTCAGATCCTTCGGATCGACGCCGCCGATAGCCCTTCCGAGGAATTTGACGCCGCCGATATCGCGCACTGCATCGGCGCCATCGCTCTGCCCGCCGCCCATTGCAAGCTTGCGCTTGGCATCCGTGAGCTCGCGCTCCAGCTTGCGGCGCTCGTCCATCAAGGCTTCGACGCGGGTGACGACCTCGGCAGGCTGCACCTTCAGCGCTGCTGCCAGAGCTTTGACACGGTCATCCTGCTCGGCCAGATAATCGCGGGCCGAAACGCCCGTGACGGCCTCGATACGGCGCACGCCGGCGCCGACGGCGCTCTCCGAGAGCACCCGGATCAGGCCGATCTGGCCGGTCGCCGTCACATGCGTTCCGCCGCAGAGTTCGATCGAATAGGGCTTGGCAGCCTTCTCGCCGCGCACCGCCGTACCCATCGACACGACACGGACCTCATCGCCGTATTTTTCGCCGAACAACGCCATGGCGCCTTCTGCAATCGCATCGTCGACGCTCATAAGCCGCGTCGACACAGGCGCATTCTGCAGCACGATCTCGTTGGCCATTTCCTCGACGACCTTCAGTTCCTCGACCGACATAGGTTTCGGATGCGAGACATCGAAGCGAAGGCGCTCTGGCGCCACCAGTGAACCCTTCTGAGCGACATGGGTGCCAAGCACCTCGCGCAGCGCCTCGTGCAGCAGATGGGTCGCGGAATGATTGGCGCGCAGCCGGCCGCGGCGATCATGATCGACCGTCAGCACAACGGGGTCGCCGATCTTGATCGTGCCGGTTGCGACGGTCGCCACATGGGCAAACAACCCATCGCCGCGCTTCTGCGTATCGGACACGGTCAGCTTGACGCCCTCGCCGGCAATCACGCCCGTATCGCCCATCTGGCCGCCGGACTCGGCGTAGAAAGGCGTCTGGTTGACGACGATCTGCACCGTCTCGCCCTCGGCAGCGCTGTCTAGAGATACGCCATCGCGGACGATCGCCTGGATTACGCCTTCAGCGGTCTCGGTGTCGTAGCCCAGGAATTCCGTCGCGCCGTTCTTGTCCTTCAGTTCGAACCAGACGGTCTCCGTCGCCTTGTCGCCGGAGCCGGACCAATGGGAGCGGGCCTCGGCCTTCTGGCGGGCCATCGCATCGGTAAAGCTGCCGACGTCGACGGCGATGCCGCGCTCGCGCAGCGCATCCTGCGTCAGGTCAAGCGGGAAGCCGTAGGTGTCGTACAGCTTGAAGGCCGTCTCGCCATCGAGCATATCGCCCTTGCCCATGGTGGCGGTGGCGTCGGACAGCAGTGACAGACCACGGTCGAGGGTCTTGTGGAAGCGGTTTTCCTCGAGCTTCAGCGTTTCCGAAATCAGCGATTCCGCCCGCACCAGCTCCGGATAGGCGCGGCCCATTTCCTGCACCAGCGTCGGCAGCAGCTTGTACATCAGCGGATCGCGGGCACCGAGCAGCTGAGCATGGCGCATGGCGCGGCGCATGATCCGACGCAGCACATAGCCGCGACCTTCGTTTGACGGCAGCACGCCGTCGGCAATCAGGAAGGCCGACGAGCGCAGGTGATCGGCGATGACCCGGTGGCTGGCCCGGTTATCGCCGATAGCCATCACTCCGGTTGCTTCCTCGGAGGCCTCGATCAGCGCCCGGAAAAGATCGATGTCGTAATTGTCGTGCTTGCCCTGCAGCAGCGCCGCCACGCGCTCGAGGCCCATGCCGGTGTCGATCGACGGACGCGGCAGGTCGACCCGCTCGTCCTTTGAAAGCTGCTCGAACTGCATGAAGACGAGGTTCCAGATCTCGATGAACCGGTCGCCGTCTTCGTCGGCGGAACCGGGAGGCCCACCCCAGATATGGTCGCCATGATCGTAGAAGATTTCCGAACAAGGACCGCAAGGGCCGGTATCGCCCATCGCCCAGAAGTTGTCGCTGGTCGGAATGCGGATGATGCGGTCGTCGGACAGGCCGGCGATCTTCTTCCAGAGGTTAAAGGCATCGTCGTCCGTGTGGTAGACCGTCACCAGCAAGCGCTTGGCGTCGATATCGAATTCCTTGGTGATCAGGTTCCAGGCAAGCTCGATGGCCTGCTCCTTGAAATAATCGCCGAACGAGAAATTGCCGAGCATCTCGAAGAAGGTGTGATGGCGGGCGGTGTAGCCGACATTGTCGAGGTCGTTGTGCTTGCCGCCGGCGCGCACACATTTCTGTGCCGAGGACGCAGTCTTGTAAGGGCGCTGTTCCAGCCCCGTGAAAACGTTCTTGAACTGCACCATGCCGGCGTTGGTGAACATCAGCGTCGGATCATTGCGCGGCACGAGCGGGCTCGACGGAACGATCTCGTGCCCATTCGTCTTGAAGTAGTCGAGGAAGGTCGACCGGATTTCATTTACGCCGCTCATGCTATGCCCTTATCGCTGCCGTCGGCAGTCCCCATACAAAATCCACTGGCTTTTATCGCTCGCTCTCGATCCTGTCCAGCCGCACGAACGAAAGCGGCCGCACATCCCGAAAGACGTGCGGCCGACAGCTTGAACTTACCCTTCGACCTTGCGGCCGGTACCGTTACATATCGGCGGCAACGTCGCCGTCGTTGGCATCGGGACCGCCGTTCACCAGCAGCTTGTCGGCGATCAGGCCGGCACTCTGGCGCAGCATCGTCTCGATCTCCTTTGCCAGTTCCGGATTGTCGCGCAGGAAGATCTTGGCGTTCTCGCGACCCTGCCCGAGGCGCTGGCTGTTATAGGAGAACCAGGCACCGGACTTCTCGACGATGCCGGCCTTGACGCCGAGATCGACGAGTTCGCCGGTCTTCGAGACGCCTTCGCCATACATGATGTCGAACTCGACCTGCTTGAAGGGAGGCGCCATCTTGTTCTTGACGACCTTGACGCGCGTCTGGTTGCCGATGACCTCTTCGCGATCCTTGACCGCACCGATGCGGCGGATGTCGAGGCGGACCGAGGCGTAGAATTTCAGCGCGTTACCGCCGGTCGTCGTTTCCGGCGACCCGAACATCACGCCGATCTTCATGCGGATCTGGTTGATGAAGATGACCATCGTGTTCGACTTCGAGATCGACGCGGTCAGCTTGCGCAGCGCCTGGCTCATCAGGCGTGCTTGCAGGCCTGGCAGGCTGTCGCCCATTTCGCCTTCGATTTCAGCTCGCGGCGTCAAGGCCGCAACGGAGTCGATGACCAGAACGTCGATGGCGCCGGAGCGTACCAGCGTGTCTGTGATTTCGAGAGCCTGCTCGCCGGTGTCGGGCTGCGAGATCAGGAGGTTCTGGAGATCGACGCCGAGCTTGCGGGCATAGACCGGGTCGAGCGCATGTTCGGCGTCGACGAAGGCGCAGATGCCGCCCTTTTTCTGGGCTTCGGCAATGGTCTGCAGCGCCAGCGTCGTCTTGCCCGAGCTTTCCGGTCCATAGATCTCGACGATACGCCCCTTCGGCAATCCACCGATGCCAAGTGCGATATCGAGGCTCAAGGAGCCCGTGGATACTGTCTCGATCTCGACGATGCTTTCATTCGAGCCGAGCTTCATGATCGAGCCCTTGCCGAATGCCCTCTCGATCTGAGAGAGTGCGGCTTCGAGCGCCTTGCTTTTGTCCACCGATTTTTCCTCTACGAGCCGCAAACTATTCTGTGACATGAGATCCACCTTTAGGTTATTGAAGCCGCACAGGCAATGAAGCAGTTGATGTCGTTTTTGTACTTGATTTGTTCCGGTTCCGCAAGGGGCCTTCAAATAATTGAAACAAAAAGGTAAAATGACCTTTGTTCTATATTTGTTTTCCTTTTTTGCCGCAAAGACTTAGGCGATCCTCAGCAGGCTTTCTGGGGTTTGCAAATGCGGGTCGATTCGGCTCTTTCGAAATGACCGGGGCTGGGTATGTCTAAGCAAATTCTCGTGCTCGGCGGCGCTCACATCGACAGGCGTGGCCGCATCTTCGGAGAGACCGATCCAGGCGCCAGCAATCCGGGCGCTTGGTTCGAGGAACCGGGCGGCGGCGGCTTCAATGCGGCCCGCAATCTCGCCCGGCTTCACCATGACGTGCGGATGATCTCGCCTCGCGGCGGCGATGCTCTTGGCGACATGGTGGCGGCCGCCGCCCGCGAGGCTGGCGTCGACGACCGCCCGTTCGTCTTTCTCGATCGCACGACGCCGAGCTACACGGCGATCATCGAAAAAGACGGAAACCTGGTCATCGCGTTGGCCGATATGGAGCTCTACAAGCTCTTCAGCCCTCGCCGCCTGCTGATCCGCGCCATCCGCGATTCATTCGCATCGGCGGACCTCATTCTCTTCGACGCCAATCTGCCGGCCGAAACACTGGCTGCGATTGCCCGCAAGGCGGTCGATCTCGGCAAGCCGCTGGCAGCCATTGCCATCTCCCCGGCCAAGGTCGTGCGCCTCAAACCCTGCCTTGCCGATATCGACTATCTGTTTCTCAACCAGTCGGAAGCCGCAGCCCTCACCGGCAGCAGGCCGGACGATCCGCTGCAGTGGGTGAGCCAGTTGCAGGCCCTTGGTCTCAAGGGTGGCGTCATCACGCGAGGGCAGCAGCCTCTCGTCGCCTTTGACGGCCGCATCACCCTCACCTTGGAGCCGCCAGCTGTGGACGACGTCGCCGACGTCACTGGCGCCGGCGATTCGCTAGCGGCCGGGGTGCTTTCGGCGCTGATGGACGGTCTCGATCTCGCCGAGGCGGTGCGCCACGGCGCTGCAGCGGCCGCAATCACGGTTCAGTCGCCGTTTGCAACGGCCGCTAATCTGTCGCCGGAGCATCTTCGTCAGGTTCTCGCCCTTGTCGGCGCGCCCAAAATACTGTCATGAAGCCCCATCCCGCCCATCAAACCCGCAAATTCAGGTGGACAAGACCATGACCAAACCATTTTCCGCGCTGTTGCCGATCTCCTATTCAAGCGAAGTTGCCGCTGCCAAGGCACGCGGCGCACCGATCGTCGCGCTCGAATCGACGATCATCACCCATGGCATGCCCTATCCCGGCAACATCGACATGGCCCGCAGCGTCGAGGCGATCATCCGCGAGGAAGGCGCCGTCCCGGCCACCATTGCTGTCATCCACGGAACGTTGCACATCGGTCTTGAACCGGCCGAGCTCGAGAGCCTCGCCCAGACCACGGACGCGATGAAAGTATCGCGCGCCGACCTAGCCTTTGCAATTGCGGAGCGCCGCACCGGGGCAACCACGGTTGCAGCCACGATGATTGCGGCAGCCCGGGCTGGCATCAAGGTGTTTGCCACCGGCGGCATCGGTGGTGTGCATCGCGGCGCCGAGACCAGCTTCGATATCTCGGCCGACCTCGAGGAGCTGGCACGTACCGGCGTCATCGTTGTCTGCGCCGGCGCCAAGGCAATCCTCGATATCCCGAAGACGCTGGAAGTCCTGGAGACCCGTGGTGTTCCCGTCGTCACCTTCGGCAGCCCGGAATTCCCTGCCTTCTGGTCGCGTGCCTCCGGCCTGCCAAGCCCGCTGACGCTGAACAGCCCGGCGGCAATCGCCAATTTCCAGACTATGCGCGAGCAGCTGGGTATCGATGGCGGCATGCTGGTTGCCAATCCCGTGCCGGAGGAAGACCAGATCGAGCGCGAGGAAATGGAGATCTACATCGAGCGCGCGCTCGACAGCGCCGAGCGCGAGGAAGTGGTCGGCAAGGCCGTCACGCCCTACCTGCTCAGCACGATCTTCGACATCACTGGTGGCCGCAGCCTGAAAACCAACATCGCGCTGGTCGAAAACAATGCACGGCTCGCTGCCGAAATCGCCGTCGCTCTGGCGGATTAAGCAGAAACGTCGCGCACCGAAGCTGCCGCGCCGGTCTCCGGCGCGGTTTTTCGTTTCAGGACGCTAGCAGGAAACCTCCCGTGCCAGATATCTTACCTCTAGCCGACGCAGGGCCACGCGACAGCCGCATACCGCTGGCAGCCCTGATACTTGGCGGCGCTGCCATCGGTGGCTCACCGATTTTCGTACGCCTGTCTGAGGTGGGTCCGCTTGCCACGGCGTTCTGGCGTGTGGCGCTGGCGCTCCTGCCGCTACTTCTCGTCTCACTCGCCAGCCGCCGGAAGTCCGCTGTTCAACCGCGTAACCTGTCGGAATGCTTGATGCTGGTCCTGCCGGGGCTGTTCCTCGCCACGGATCTCGTCACCTGGCACCTCTCCATCCACATGACATCCGTTGCCAATGCGACGCTGCTTGCCAATCTGGCGCCGATTTTCGTCGCAGCCATCGGCTGGCTGTTCCTCGGCGCCCGGATCACCACACTTTTCCTGCTCGGGCTGGCAACGGCGCTGGTCGGCATCGTCACCCTGAAGGGCGGCCTTTCCGGTCTTGCCAACGGCGATCTCAGGGGAGATGGCCTGGCAACAGTCGCAGCGCTGTTCTACGCCGGATATATTCTGGTGATCGGCAGGCTCAGAACCCGGTTCGACACGCTGCAGATCATGGTCTGGAGCACGGCCGCCGCAACCATCTGTCTTTTCCCGGTGGCCCTCATGATCGAGGGCGTCATGCTGCCACCAAGCCTGTTCGGCTGGCTCATGCTGATCGGGCTGGCCTTCATCAGCCATGCCGGCGGCCAGGTGGCGATCACCTATGCGCTCGCCTACCTGCCGGCCGCATTCTCATCGCTGACGTTGTTGCTGCAGCCGGTGGTCGCCGCCTTACTGGCCTGGGCGCTGCTGAGTGAGAGCATCGGCCCGCTGCAGGCCATCGGTGGCGCCATCGTGCTGGCCGGCATCCTGATCGCCCGACGCGGCTGAACCGTCACGCTTGCCGATCAGCTGTCCAGCATCTCGCGAACGGCGACAGCCAGTTGTTTCAGCGAAAACGGCTTCGGCAGGAAGCCGAACTTCGAATCCGCCGGCAGGTTGCGCGCAAACGCATCCTCGGCATAGCCCGAGACGAAGATGAACTTCATATCCGGATAGATCTTGCGCAATTCGCGCAGCAGCGTCGGCCCATCCATTTCCGGCATCACCACGTCGGAGACGACGACATCGACCTTGCCTTCGAGTTCCTCGAGAATTTCCAGCGCCTCGACGCCGGACCCAGCCTCATGCACGGTGTAGCCGCGCGTTTCCAGCATCCTCTTGCCGCCGCGCCGCACGGCCTCCTCGTCCTCGACCAGAAGCACGACAGCCGATTTGCCGGTGAGGTCTGCCTGCTCGACGTCTGCAAGTGCGGCGCCCTCGCCCATCGGTGGCGCATGCGGCGCTTCCTGCGGGCTTTCGCCGGGCAACAGGATATCCATCACGTGACGCGGCAGGAAAACGCGGAAAGTGGTGCCCCTTCCCACCTCGGAATCGGGCTGGATGTAACCGCCCGACTGCTTGACGATGCCGTAGACCATGGCGAGCCCGAGACCCGTGCCCTTGCCGACATCCTTGGTGGTGAAGAACGGCTCGAAGATCTTGTCCATGATTTCAGGCGCGATGCCAGTGCCGTTATCGGTGACTTCCACCAGCACCATGTCTTCGTTCGGCAGATAGGCAGAGTTGAAGGCCGCCATGTCGTCCGCTGCGACATTGCGGGTGCGCAGCAGCAGCGTACCGCCGTCCGGCATTGCATCGCGGGCGTTGACGCAGAGGTTGATCAGCACCTGCTCGAATTGCGAAAGATCCGTTTTCACCGGCCAGAGATCGCGCCCGTAATCGACCTCCAGCTTGACGCGGGTGCCCGAGAGCAGCCGCTCGACGAGCATCCGGAGATCGCCGATGACATCGGTCAGGTTGATGATCGTCGGGCGCATCGTCTGCTTGCGCGAGAAGGCCAGCAACTGGCGCACGAGCACGGCCGCGCGGTTGGCGTTGCGCTTGATCTCCATCAGGTCGGCAAAGCTTGCGTCGGCCGGCCGCGCCTGCAGCAGCAGATGGTCGGACGACAGCAGGATCGCGGTCAGCACATTGTTGAAGTCATGGGCGATGCCGCCGGCAAGCGTACCCACGGCATTCATCTTCTGCGTCTGCGCCATTTGCGCCTCGAGCGCCTTCTGCTCCGTCACCTCGACGGCGTAGACGATGGCAGCCTCTTCCGGCGCCTCGTCGCTCTGCTCGATGACCGCATTGATGTAGAAGCGGAAATGCCGTGTCTCATCCTTCGGGTTGCGGGAATCGATCGACGGAATATCGCCCTGCCTGTCCTTGGCAGCGGCAAATGCCTGCGCCAGCAGCGGCCGCTCGCTTTCGCTGAAGATCGTCTCCAGCGTCGCGCCGCGCTCGATATCGTCGCGCGAAACCACGTTGGAAAACAACTTCAGGAACGGTGCGTTGGTGCGAAGGATACGCCCTGTCCCGTCGACGGAAGCAATCGCCATCGGCGTATTGTTGAAAAAGCGGGTGAAGCGCATCGCCGCAACCGAGGCCGACTGGTCGTCGTCATCATCCTTCTGGCGGCCGAGAACGATCGTCCGGCTTTCGCCGGGGGCACCGTCACGCATGGAGGTGACGCTGTGCACCAGACGGGCCGGCAGGCTCTGGCCGTTGCCCTTGCGCAGGTCGAGATCGAGGGTAACGGTCTTCTTCAAGCCGGGCTCTGCTTGCACGGACTGGATCAGGGCGAGCCCCTCGCCGGCCACGAGGTCGCCGACGGTGATCGATCCCGGCGTAAACTTTGTAAGATCGAGACCCAGCCATTCCGCCAGCGTCGCATTGAGATAGAAGATCTCGCCCTTTCGTCCGGCCGAGAAGAAACCGGCCGGTGCATGGTCGAGATAATCGATGGCGTTCTGCAATTCCTTGAAGAAACGCTCCTGGTCGTCGCGCTCCGAGGTGATGTCGGTAATCTGCCATATGTGCAACGGCTTGCCGCGCCCCTGGCCCGGTGGCAGCAGGCGGGCTTTTAGGCGGTACCAATGCGCGCCGGAGCCGCTGGAGCCGACGGGACCGAGCGGCTTCATCAGCCGGAATTCCTCGCTGCCTTCCTTGCCTTCGCGCAACTCGTTCGACAGGCGGTAAAGAGCCTGGTTGGATTCGCGGTTGCGCGACAGCAACGTGTCGAGCGACTGGACCTCGGTGGTCTTGCTGGCGCCGGTCAGCTTGCCATAGGCGAGATTGGCGTAGACGATACGGCCCTTGTCGTCGGTGATCAGCGTGCCGTCGGGCTGGCTGTCCAGGAACGAGCGCGCAAGACTGTCGGACTGGGTCTGCGGCATCACCTCGACGAAACCGATGATCGACGAAACCAGGAAGAAGATCCCGACCATGGCGAGGATTCCGAGCGCGCCGAGCACGATCTCGTTGTCGAGCTCGTTCTTGAACACGACGAATGCCGCCGCCGCTGCGATCAGCACCAGCGCCAGAAGAATGATCCGAAGCACGATACCGGAACGAACCCCGCGATCGACCAGCGGCACGCTATACTCGTCGGACTGACGCAGCTTGGTCATGAACCCCTCGTTGGCCCGCGCCGCATTCCGTCAATGTGTTGACGGATTTGGAATCAGGACTTTGACCTTCTTAGCAAGTTGCGGCATCGGCAAAAAGCGGCCCTTGGTGGAGAAAGGCTTGAATTCACAAGGAACTGCGCCAGCTTTCTTCAGAATATCGTTCAGAATGCGGGCATCGACGGTATTTTGGGTGCCGGCATCACAGAATGGCCAATGACATCTTGTTTAGGCAGGGATCCTGTCCCAATGATTGCCGCCTGACACAAGCCTAATCTTGCGGCTTCAGGGCCGCACGCCAGATGACGTAAACGTTGAAATCGGAGTATCGAAACTATGCTGGACGAGATCGCTGGAACCTATGGCAGCCGCCTGTTCGTCGCCGCCGGCGGCGTAGCGGTGGCCCTTCTCGTGCTGGTCGCCATCTTGTGGCTGGTGCGCAACCGGGCGCCCTCGCCATTCGTGCGCGGCGGCAAGGGTCGCCAGCAGCGGCTGCAGGTTTTGGATGCCGCAGCCATCGACGCAAGACGCCGGATCGTCCTCATCCGCCGCGACGGCGTCGAGCATCTCGTCATGATCGGCGGCCCCACCGATATCGTCATCGAAAGCGGCATCGGCGATACATCGAGGATTGCGGCGCCCGCCCAGCCCATCGCCAGCGCCCCGCCCGTCCAAACAATCACGGCTCCGGACCCGGCCCCACGGCAACTCGAAGCCTCGACGGAACCGTCGCCTATCGTCGGTCGGCGCCGGGAGCCCGCTGCTCTCTCATCCCCGCCACCCGCACCGCCGGTCACAACGACCGAGATCGAACGACCGGCTCCCGCAGTGTCGTCGCCGATGGCAGCGCCGGAGCCGAGGCAGCAGTTCGCGCCGCCAGCGCCAGCGCCTGCACCGGAAGTCGAAGCCGCCTCTGTGGCTCCGAGAGACGAGCGCCCGCTTGCGGCTGCAGCCCCCGTCCAGGCACCGCCTGTGGAACCGGTTGTCTTCGAACGACAGGCGGAGTTGGACGCCGCCGATATTCTCGATGCCGCCCGCAGCCGTGTCCTGCCCACGGAACACTCAAGGGACAACAGGCAGGCACCTGCGCGCGAGGCAGAACCTCCCGCCCCAGCGCCGATGCTCGCGCAGGATGCTTACAGCGAATCCTACGAGGTCCCGGCACCTGCGGTCGCGCAACCCAAAAAACTCGGCAGCGATTTCGAAAGCGTCCTCGAAGCGGAAATGACCAACAACCTGACGGCAGAGCGCATCGTCCAGCCGATAGCACCGCCGCCCGCCGTCCGCCCCGAGCCGACGCCACGTCCAGAGCCCGTTCCGCCGCAGCAGCGCCGCGATCCCGACATGGCGCCGATCACCGGCGGTGACGCTGCCCTGCAGAAGGAAGTTGCCCGCATCTTCGGGGAAATGAGCGTCAACCGCGAGAAATAAAGCGTGGGCCTGACGACGACCCGATGCTGAAAAAACAAAAGGCACGACCGTTGCGGGTCGTGCCTTCTTAACAGATTTGGATCGCTTGATCCCTATTCGTCGCGGTAGACTTTTTCGCGACGCTCATGGCGTTCCTGCGCTTCGATGGACAGGGTGGCAATCGGGCGGGCGTCGAGGCGCTTGAGGCCGATCGGCTCGCCGGTTTCCTCGCAGTAACCGTAGGTTCCGTCGTCGATGCGAGAAAGGGCTGCATCGATCTTGGAAATCAGCTTGCGCTGGCGGTCCCTTGCACGAAGCTCGATGGCCCGGTCCGTTTCGGATGAAGCACGGTCTGCGAGATCGGGGTGATTGGCGCTTTCCTCAGCGAGATGCTCAAGCGTTTCACGCGCTTCTCTCAGGATATCGGTTTTCCAGACAACCAACTTGGACCGGAAATAAGCCTTCTGCCGTACATTCATGAACTCCTCGTCTTCCGAGGGAACGTAGCTGCTAAGATCGATCTTCTCACTCAACGCGATTCTCCTGAAGAACATCTCATATGGCGCGGGGTATACAGCAAGCGACCGTGCCGGTTCAAGCCTAATACAGCCGCTGATCGGATTTTTAAATCTGTCATAAAAAACGGCTAAAGGTCTAATTTTTCATCATTTATTTTGGCGAAGCTTTTGAGCCGAAGCTATAAGGCTTCTGTGGACCAAGCTTTGTTTTCGCCGTTGCTTGGGATGTCGCGGTTGACGGATGGGCGTCGCGAACGCAAGGTCGATCGATAAACTTCACGATGGAACTGACCCCCATGACCCGTATTTTGCCGCCACCGTCCCGCATCTACCTGCTGCGACACGCCGAGGCAGCGCAGGCGCAGCCGGGCGAGCGCGACTTTGACCGGGCGCTGAATGACAACGGTTTTGCGCAGGCAGAAATCGTCGCCGGCAAGGCTGCGGACAAGGGCTACAGGCCGGATCTGGTGGTTGCTTCGACCGCGTTGCGCTGCCGCCAGACCACGGATGCCTTCAAGCGCGCCATCGGCGCCACCACCGAGGTCCAGTATGTGGACGGGCTCTATGACGCCTCGCAGGAGACCTATCTGGACATCCTGTCGGCCCAGGCCGGCGGCGACTCGATCATGCTGGTCGGCCACAATCCGATAATCTCGCAGGTACTGGAGGCCCTGATCGGCCATGAGGCGATGCAGAAATCCCTGCCCGGCGGCTTTCCGACAGCGGGATTCGCAGTCCTCGACGCCATCCAGGGTCCAGACGGATCGACGGCGACCTGGATTCTCAGCGATTTCATTCGCGAATAGACGGCGAGCGGCAGGAGGCTGCTTCTTTTCACGGCAGCGCTCCCTATATTGCGATTGACTTCAATGCAGGGATGCCGCTTTGCCGCCGAGCCTCACTTCCTTCACCGACGACGCGCTGATTGCCTTTGACAATATCGCCGACCGGGCTGCCAATCTCGTCAATCCGACCATTCGCCTCGGCGTGACGGGCCTGTCGCGCGCGGGCAAGACGGTTTTCATTTCCTCGCTCGTCCATAACCTCCTGAACGGAGGCCGCCTGCCGCTGTTCGAGGCCATGCAGTCCGGGCGCATCTCGGCCGTGCGCCTCGAGCAGCAGCCCGACGATGCGGTCCCTCGCTTCCAGTACGAAGACCACATCCGGGCGCTGGTGAAGGACCGCATCTGGCCGGACTCGACGCGTGCCATTTCCGAATTGCGGATTACCCTGGAATACCAGAGTGCCAGCGGCTGGAACCGGATTTTCTCCCCCGGTCGTCTGTCGATCGATATCGTCGATTACCCCGGCGAGTGGCTGCTCGATCTGCCGCTGCTTGCCAAGGACTACCAAACCTTCAGCGACGAGACGCTGGCTTTGGCGCAAACCGGCGTCCGCGCCGAATTGTCCCGGGAGTGGCTGGCACTCTCCGCCTCCACGGATGCGGCGTCTCCAGCCGACGAAATGCGCGCCCGCGACCTGGCCCAGGCGTTCACCGCCTACCTTCGCGCCTGCAAATCGGATGAGCGCTCGCTCTCTACCTTGCCACCCGGACGTTTCCTACTCCCAGGCGATCTCGACGGATCGCCGGCGTTGACCTTTGCACCTTTGCCGACACCTGCGCCCGGCAAGGCTGGAAAGGGCTCATTGTGGGCGATGATGGAGCGGCGTTACGAGGCCTACAAGTCTGTGGTCGTCAAGCCGTTCTTCCGCGAACACTTCGCCCGGCTCGACCGGCAGATCGTCCTTGTCGATGCCCTGCAGGCCATCAATCGCGGCCCCGAGGCGATCCAGGACCTCGAGCGGGCGCTGGCCGACGTGCTGGCCTGTTTCCGCCCCGGCACGAACAGCTTCCTCTCCTCCTTTGTCGGCCGTCGCATCGACCGGGTGCTGGTTGCCGCCACCAAGGCCGACCATCTTCACCATGAGAGCCACGACCGGCTGGAGGCCCTCACCCGCCGTCTCGTCGAGAGGGCAACCCAGCAGATCGGCATGACCGGTGCCGGCATCGACGTCATGGCGCTGGCCTCGATCCGGGCCACCCGCGAGGCGACGGTGACGCGCGACGGACAGGTGCTCCCGGTGATCGTCGGAACGCCCATTGCCGGCGAGACGATCAATGGCGACGTCTTCGATGGTGTCCGCAATACCGCCGTCTTCCCCGGCGACCTGCCGCTCGATCCGCAGCAACTGTTCGCGCTTCCCGGCACCGAGAGCCATCCCGGTCCGCTGCCGGATGTCAACGTCGTGCGCTTCCGGCCGCCGCTGCTCGACCGTTCGCCGACCGGCGTGGTTCTCTCGGTGCCGCACATCCGGCTCGACCGCGCCATGCAGTTCCTGTTCGGAGACCGCCTCGCATGACCCCACAGATCGAAAACGATCCGCCGCATTCCTCACGCAGTCCGGCAGCCTTCTCGATGGAGCCGGAACAGCCGCAGGCCGATGCCCGTCAGGCAATGCCCGCCCGCCGTCCGCAAAGCTTCGATGCAGATGTTATCCTGACCCCTGACGAGGAGGATCCCTTCCTAAATCCGTCGTCGTCTCTCGAGGGTACGCTGCCGAGCCTCAAGCCCCGCCGGCGCTTTTCCTTTGCCAAGGTGGCGCTCAGTGCGTTCGGCATCCTCCTTTCGCTCGCCTTCGGACTGTGGACGGATGAGCTGATCCGCAATCTCTTCACCCGCGCCGACTGGCTGGGCTACACGGCGTTGACCGTGCTTGGCATCGGCATCCTCGCGGTGATCGGAATGGTCGTCCGCGAAATCGCCGGCATGATGCGGCTGGCAACGGTACACGCCATCCGCGCCGACGCGGAGGCTGCCGCGCTGGAGGCAAAGCCGGCGCGAGCGCGGGCGCTGGTGGATCGGCTGTCGACGCTGTTTGCCACCAAGCCTGCGACAGCCAGGGGCCGCGCCGCACTAAAGGCGACGGAAGGCGATATCATCGATACGCCGGGCCTGATTTCGCTTGCGGAGCGCGAACTGCTGGGTCCGCTGGACCGCGACGCACGGGCGCTGATCCTTACCGCCTCCAAGCGCGTCTCGGTCGTCACCGCCGTCAGCCCGCGTGCGATCGTCGACCTGCTCTACGTGCTTTTCGAATCCACCCGCATGGTGCGCGCTATGGCCGACCTCTATGGCGGCCGTCCGGGAACACTGGGCATGCTTAAACTGATGCGCGATGTCGTTGCCCATCTGGCTGTCACCGGCTCCATTGCCGTCGGCGACGGCCTCGTCCAGCAGATCGTCGGCCATGGACTGGCCTCGAAACTGTCGGCCCGGCTCGGTGAAGGTGTTGTCAACGGGCTGATGACGGCCCGCATCGGTATTGCCGCGATGGATCTCTGCCGTCCTCTGCCATTCAGGGCGCTCAAGCGCCCGGGCATTGGCGACTTCATCGGCGACCTCTCGCCCGGCGCGGCCAAAAGACAGCCCTGACAGGCCATTCTTTAAGGCCCGCACCCCAAAAGAAACCAGCCGTTAACCATTCTGAGGCAAAGTCGGAGCTTAGTTTCCGGTACACCTTTGCCAAGGAAAGCCCATGTTTTCGCGTAAGTTTATTGTTGTATGCGGCCTCGCCGTCATGGCCCTCTCCGTCGTCGACTGGGCGCAATCGGCCAATGCCTCGTCCCGCGACAAGGCTTTCTTCCAGTCGGTGTCCGGCGCATGGCGCGGTCCGGGCGAGATTGTTGCCGGCAAATACAAGGGCACCAAATTCACCTGCAATCTGATCGGCACGCCAAGCCAGGGATCCGCGACAGGCGTCAAGCTCGACGGTACCTGCCGCGTCGGCGTCTTCCAGCAGCCGATGTCTGCCGAGATCACACAGAGCGGCAGCACCTATAACGGCAAGTTCCTGGACGGCGCCGCCGGCAAGGGCCTCGACGTAACTTCGGGGTCCGTCAACGACAACACAGTCGTCGTCGGCCTCAACCGCCAGAAACTGAACGGTGCCATGATCGCCCGCCTGCAGGACGACAAGTCGATGAACGTGACGATTTCGGTCAAGGTCGACGAGCAGATGGTCCCAGTCATCGGCCTCAGCCTGAAGCGCGAGGCTGTCGACACCATGACCGTCGGCGCCATCAAATAATCGTTGTCATACGTTGAGTTTTTAAAAGGCCGGGAGTTTTCAAAAGGCCGGGCTGTTGCTCGGCCTTTTTGCTGGCTAGCTGCGTTGCCACCAGCCGCTATCTGCATCCGCTACTTCGATGCCGCCGATGTCGGCGTTTGCAAGCCACGCCGTAACGGTGTTTCCAGCCACCACCAGATCTGCTGCAATATCCGCTAGCGGCATCAGCACGAACCCGCGCTCGGTCATGCGGGCGTGCGGGATTTGCAGCTTTGCGGTATCGAGCATGACAGCCCCGTAGGTGAGGATATCGATGTCGATCGTCCGGGGTCCCCAGCGCTCGATCCGCTCCCGCTTCATGCCGCGCTCGATATCGAGACAGACGTCGAGCAAAGTCTCTGGTGGAAGCGAGGTCCTGATCGCTGCGCAGGCGTTGAAAAAGAACGCCTGATCCGTCTTCCCCCAAGGCGGCGTGCGGTAGAGTTTCGACACCGCGACGATGCTGCAATCGGCGCGCTGGTCGAGGGCCTGCAGGGCCGTGGCCATCGCCCGGACCGGATCGGCAATATTGCCGCCAAGACCGAGCATTGCTGTGGAGAAATCAGTCTCAGGCAAAGTGCTCGATGCTCACTTGAACGTAGTCGAGAACGCCCGGGACAGGTGCGTTCGGCTTGCGGACGGTCACCCTGACGCGCTTGATCTGCGGAAACTTTTCGCACAGGCCCTTGGCCACGTCGAGCGCCAGCGCCTCGATCAGGTAGCGACGCTTGCCGGTGACGATTTCCTCGATGACGGTGAAGGCGACGCCGTAGTTGACGGTGCCGTCGATCGAATCCGTCACCAGCGCCTCGCCGGCGGCAACGTCGAGTTCGGCGTCGACGAAGAACCGTTGCCCGAGAAACTCCTCCTCGTCGTGTACGCCGTGGCGGGCAAAGAATGCACAGTTCTGCAGGGTGATGGTGTAGATACCGCTCATGATGTTTTTATTCCTGATTTCGCCTGCATCTCCAGCATAGCATTGACGACGGCAAGTGCGTCCCTGTTGATTGCGACATTATGCACGCGGAAAATCGCTGCGCCCTGCATTCTGAGCAGCACCGTTGTCGCAGCTGTCCCCGCATCCCGCTCCTCGGCCTCCCGTCCGGTCAACTGGCCGATGAAGCGCTTTCGCGATGTGCCTGCGAGGAGCGGAAGGTCGAACCGCTTCAACTCGGCAAACCGCAGCATGAGTTCCAGGTTTTCATCGCCGTCCTTGGCAAAACCGAAGCCGGGATCGAGCACGATCCTGCCGCGATCGACCCCGGCAGCATCGGCAATTGCCAGCGATTGCTCGAGAAACACCCTCTGATCATCGATAACATCCGCCAACTTCTGGCGTTCGCGACCGGTGTGCATGATGCAGAGGCCGGCACCGCTCTCGGCGGCAAGTGCTGCAATGTCCGGTTCGCGCTGCAGCCCGAATACGTCGTTGACGATGTGGGCACCGGCGGCAACTGCCAGCCGCGCCGTCTCTGCCCTGTAAGTATCGACGGAGATCAGCGCCTCGGTGTTGCCGCGCAGGGCTTCGATCACCGGCAGCACCCGAGCTTGTTCTTCGGCCGCGCTGACGGGTTCGGCGCCCGGCCTCGTCGATTCGCCGCCGATATCGACGATGTCAGCACCCTCGGCGACACAGGCAAGCGCATGGGAGACTGCCGCATCGACGGACTGGAAACGGCCGCCGTCTGAAAAGGAGTCCGGTGTGATGTTGACGATCGCCATGATCGCGCTGCGGCTGAGATCAAGACGACGACCATGGCCCACATGCCAGATATTATCGCGCATCGCTATCACGAACGTCCGCTCCGTTGAAATTGAAAAAAACCGTCGCCCGATGTTGCGCTCGCAGTGGCTATGCCGCAAGCTTCCGTGAAGTTCAACTGGTCCGATCACGAATGCCGACTGCATCGCGCTTTGCTTGCCTCCCACTCGCCGTTTTGCTGTCATGCGGCGTCTTGCGGAGCGCAGAAGCGGAAGTCGTCGCGCATAAATCATTCTCTTATTTCGATATCAGCGGCGACACTGCCGACGAACTCGACGAGGCGCTCAATGCCGGCGGCCCAGCGGCGATGGGCGCCAGCAGCCGCCATCCCGGTGCAACGCGCATCCGCTTCGGTGGCCAGGCGACTTATGTTGAGAGCGGCGACCGGTGCCATATCGGCGGCGCCCGGGTCACGGTTGACATCGTCGTCATCCTGCCGCGCTGGCGGGATCGCCGTCACGCGCAGCCCCGTCTTTCCGCTGTCTGGGACAGGCTATCGGCCGACATCAAACGCCACGAGGAGCGTCATGCCGAGATTGCGAGATTGCATGCGCGCAGCCTGGAGAAGGCCATCCTCTCGCTGCCAGCAGAGCGGACCTGCGATCTGCTGCAAGACAAGGTCAGCGGCGAATCAGTGCGCAATACCGTCCTGCACGATCAGGACCAGGCGCGGTTCGACCGTGTCGAGGCTACAAACTTCCAGATCCGCATGCAGCGCCTCGCGCAACGACGACACAGCGAAAAATCGGAAAAGATAGATTAAAAGCATATATTTAGAGAATCGCGACAATCGCTGTCGATCACCGCAACTGTGCGAAATATGACACGCTGTAGCTGAGATAGCAGGGGAAAAGCCGGCTTTACGCTTTACCACAGCCGTAATGTAGTATCATCTTACGTATAGCATCGACGATGGTATTGCGTTCCCATTTTCCTGGGTTCTCCCGGCGTATCCGAAGCCGCAAGCGCTTCCTCCCTCGCCTGTAGGCGATACGCCCGCCTGGCCTCGCTCCGCAAATGGGCGAGGTTTTTTTTGGGGCGCCTTGAGAGATGCAGGACTAGGCTTGGCGCTCCGGCACGTGAACGACAAGGCCGTCCAGCGCCGAGGTCAGCTTGATCTGACAGGAAAGCCGCGAGCTTGGCCTGACATCGAAGGCGAAATCGAGCATATCTTCTTCCATCGCAGCGGGCGGTCCCGCCTGCTCTATCCAGGCATCGTCGACATAGACATGACAGGTGGCACAGGCGCAGGCGCCGCCGCACTCGGCTTCGATGCCGGGCACGGAATTGCGCACCGCGTTTTCCATCACGGTCGAGCCCTCGTCGGCATCGAAGTCGAAACGCGTGCCGTCGAAAGCAACGATTGTCAGTTTGGTCATAAGATAATCCGGAATCCGCGAGTGATATTTGTCAGGGTCGGATTTTCTTCCAACAATTCCAAACAGCAGTCAACATCGCCGGCTCCGAAAGCCACTGGCTCGGCCGGATACCGGTCAGCGATGTTGCCGTCCCTCATGGGGACGGCGCAGCGAATCCGAGCTTAACGGCAAAGCTTGAGAATGAAGTTTTCCGCTTCGACGACGGCGGTGCCGACAGCCGCCATGCAGGCAGCATCGCTGGAGTGCGCTTCGAAAGCCTCGGCGGATTGCGCTACCTTGAAGGCACCAACGGCGCTTGCTGCACCCTTCAGACGGTGGGTACCAGCCTTCACCTGGTCGGCATTGCCGCTGCCGATATCGTGGAGACAGCTGCGTGCCTGGCGGGCGAACATCTGCAGAACCTCGATTTCGAGCACCTTGTCGCCCATGGTCTGCCGGGCGAGATGGACCAGATCGATAGGCTTTTCCCGCGACGGCCCCATGCCGCGCGAGTTGTCAGGGGCTTCAAATGCGATGTTCAAGGCGGCCATGGGCCCATTCTCCGGTTGTCTCTTGTCGGTGCGTTGCTGCATCCTTGCGGCTGCGGCATGGCCATCCCGTTAAATTCCGGCACAACGAAGGCGGAAAAATGCACGTATGGTTAACGACCGTTAAACACGGTTAAATTATCGGCTTTTCGACAATGCATTGATTTAAAAGGTGTTAACAACACGCTAACGCTTCCGGACGTTTGCCATCCCATAATTGTAACAGTGCTGCTAATGTGTCAGTACGGTACTGGTGTTTCGTGCCGCGGCGTCGCCTTTGCCCGACGCCCCGAAAGTGGTAATGTTTTGGTACCGCCCATTGTGCAAAATTGCACTTCGCGCGGATTGTAATGTGGATGCCGATGCCTTGTTAAGGAAATCGGTAGTACGGCTGGCGAGATGTTGCGTATCGGATCTTGGCGGATTTTCGAAATGCAGGGTCGGCCGGAACGAGTGTAACGAGGCGTATCCGTATGGCGAACAACAAATACAGCGAGTCGGTTGAAGACAAGGCTTTCAAAGCTTTGGACGAAGCGCTGCAAATCGATTTCAGCGATGACGGAATACCAGCTCGCACCGGACCTGCGCCGCGTGCAACGGAGGCAGATTTGGCCGAGACCTCGAATGCGCGTGCACGGCAGGCAAAGGAAGAAGCGGCTCGCAAGGCCGCCGCAGCCCGCGGAACTGCCGGGCGACCGGGCGATACCCCTCGCAATCAGATGTTCGAACCCGCCAACGATACCAGCAGGGCCAGCCCCCAGTCGATCCTGCGCTCGCTGGACAACGCCTCCATCGGCGGCGCCATCCGCAATGCGACGATCTTCTCGGTCATCTGGCTGATTGCCGGCATCGGTCTGACGAGCGTCATCTATTCCCCGCCTATCTGGCAGATCCGCTCGCTCGCCGAACTCGTGGCCCTGCCTGGCGTGATCGCCTGCATCATCGGGATCCTTGTTCCGATCCTGCTGTTCTATGCCTTTGCCATCATGCTGTCGCGCGCCCAGGACATGCGCAACGCCGCCCGCTCCATGGCTGAAGTAGCACTGCGCCTCTCCGATCCCGAGACAATCGCCTCCGAGCGCATCATGACGGTCGGCCAGGCCGTACGCCGCGAAGTCTCCGCGATGAACGAAGGCATCGAGCGCACTATCGCCCGCGCCACCGAACTCGAGACCCTCGTCCATTCCGAAGTCAACGCGCTCGAGCGCAGCTATGCCGACAACGAAATGCGCGTGCGCGGCCTCGTCCACGAACTCGGTTCCGAGCGCGACGCCATCGTCAATCACGCCGAGCGGATCCGCTCGTCGATCTCGGGCGTCCACGAGCAGATCAAGGAAGACATGTCGCTCGCCACCGAGGAAATCGCCATTCGACTGGCGACCTCGGGTGAAGCTTTCGCGACCCTGATGGACACGCGTGCCGCTGCTCTCTCGGAAAAGTCGAACGCAGCCCTGCAATCGCTCGGCTCGCTGCTAGCGGCCAAGACCGACAGCCTCATCGAAAACCTGAGTGCTTCCGGCTTCGCCTTGAACCAGGAATTCGATACGCGCCTGGAATCCCTCTCCACCACCCTGTCCGAACGCGGCAAGAAGCTTCTCAGCCAGTTCGAGACACGCGCCTCGACGCTGGACGCCAACACCGACAAGCTGAATGCCGCGCTCAACGACCGCGCCCGCCAGTTGAACGAAACCCTGATCGCCCGTACCCGCGAAATTAGCGACAGCCTGAACAGCGGTGAACGCGGCATCACCGGTACCCTCGACAACGTGCTTGCAAAGCTCAACAGCGCACTTGACGAAAAGGGAGCCAGCTTCCGCCAGAGCCTGCAGTCGAGTGTCGACGACACCGTCATGGACCTAGACCTTCGCTCCGGCTTTTTCGAAGAGCGTCTGCAGTCGACGGTCGCGCAGGTGTCGACAAGCTTCGACGAACGTGTCGCGGAATTCGCAACGGCATTCGACAAGCGTGCCGGCTCGCTCGACAGCAAGCTGATGGAAAGCCTTGCGCGCATCAACGAAACGCTGGCCGGCGGCTCGGAAGCCATGGACGGCATCCTTACCACCAGCATCGAGCGTATCGGCTCCTCGCTGACCGACCATTCCTTCGCACTCGCCACAGCCCTGTCGACCGGCCATGAGGTGCTCGAAAGCGCCATCGGCTCGAAGGCAGCCGAAATTACCTCGGCGCTCGAAAGCCGCACCAGCGAATTCACCGCTGCGTTGCGCGGCGCGACTGGCGACGTTGCAGCCGTGCTCGGCACGGGCTCCGAAGAGCTGCAGGCAGCCCTCAGCGCCCGCACAGAGCAGCTGACGTCGGCACTTCGCGGCGCCACGCTCGAACTCTCATCATCCCTCACCACAGGCAGCAACGAACTGAGCAGCACCATCGCAGCCCGCTCAGCCGAGCTGACATCGGCGCTGACAGCCGCCACGACCGATGTTTCGTCGGCCGTCATTTCCGGCACCGAGACCCTGAATGCCACGTTCGAGGGTCGCGCCGAGGCACTGAGCGAGGCGCTTGCCGCCCGCTCCGGACAGTTTACCAGCGTCATCGAAACAGCCACGTCCGAACTGACGACGGCGCTGTCTTCCGGTACCCACGAACTGACATCGGCCTTTGTCGGCCGCACGCAGGCGCTCAACGACACCCTGTCGGCGCGCACCGGCGAAATCACCCAGACGCTCGGCTCCGCCCACGAGCGGATCGATGCCGTCATGGCCGAGCGCAGCGGCGCGCTTTTCAATGCTCTGTCGGACAGCCAGTCGCGCTTCGAACAGACCCTGGCCAGCCGTTCCGAGACCATCGTCAGCGCCGTTTCGGACAGCCACGAACGCCTGACAGACGCACTGGACGAGCGCACCATGACGCTCGCCATCTCGCTCTCCGATAGCCAGGAACGCCTCGAGCAGACCCTTGCCAGCCGCTCCGAGACGCTTTTGGGCGCAGTATCGACGACCCACGAGCGTCTGACCGATGCCCTGGACGACCGGACGATGGCTCTCGCCATCGCACTGTCCGAAACCCAGGAACGCCTCGACCAGACCCTGGCGAGCCGCACCGATGCCTTCACCAATGCCGTTTCCGACAGCCGCGACCGCCTGACGGAAGCGCTGGACGAGCGTGCCATGGCACTTGACATCTCGCTGTCCGAGACCCAGGAGCGGCTCGAACAGACCCTGACCAGCCGCACGGACGCCTTCGCCGCTGCCGTTTCCGACGGCCGCGAACGCCTCACCGAAGCCCTGGACGAACGCGCCATGGCGCTGGCGATCTCGCTGTCCGAGACCCAGGAGCGGCTTGAAAATACGCTCAGCACACGCGGCGATGCCATCGCCACGTCGGTTTCCAGCGGTCACGACCGCATGCTGGAAACCCTGGATAACAAAACCCGCGTCCTCGCGCAGACCTTGGCCGAAAACCACGCCCTGCTCGACGAGACACTCGGCGTCAGCGTCGAGGCGATCAATGCCGTCGTCTCCAGCAGCCACAGCCGCCTCGGCGATGCTCTCGACGACAAGACCATGGCGCTCGCCATCTCTCTCGAAGAGTCCCAGAACCGTTTCGACAGCGCGCTCGAAGCCCGCACCAACGCCATTCTCGACAGCGTTGCTGGCGCAGAATCCCGCATCGCAGGCACCTTCGGGAAGGAAGCCGAGACAATCCGGGCAGCCTATGTCGACAATCACGAGCGCCTCGACCAGGCTCTCGGTGCCCACACCGAACGGCTGGCCAGCGTCCTCAACAACGGCGGCGAACGCCTCGAAACCGTGGTCGGCCAGTCGACCGCGCGCGTCGAGAATGCGCTTGCCGACACCACGGGCCGCCTGGAAGCCACCATCGGCACCGGACTTGCGCAGATGGACCACAGCCTCGAAAACGCCCACGAGCGCCTCCGCACGACGCTCGACCAGCGCGGCAACGCCATCCAGCAGACATTGCGCGACGCCCACGAGCAGATCGACGGTACGCTCGCCGAACAGGCCATGACCATCGGCACGTCGATCGCCACCAGCGTCGGCATGATGGAAATGTCCCTCGAAGAGCACGAAGCCTCGCTTCGGGGTGCCATCGACACCAGCGCCCGCTCGCTCGAGGAACGCCTGCAGAGCAGCGCCGGCGCCATTGCCGGCAGGTTCCAGGACGCCGCCGGTGAAATCATCCGCTCGGCCGAAACCTTCTCGTCGCACCTGACGGCCTCCGTGGAAGGCATGACGACGCGCTTCGAAGACACGGGCTCGCGCGTCGAGTCCGGTCTCGTCGGCATCGAACACCGGATCCGCGATGGTATCTCCGGTGTCGTCGAACAGGTCGACGCTGCCGGTAACCGGCTGGCGGAAAGCCTCTCCGGCAGTGTCGAGCAGATCGACCGCGCCACCAGCGAGGCAGCTGCCCGCCTGACGGAGACCCTCGACGGACGCACTGCCAACCTCAGCAACGCCATGGAAACCGGTACCGCCCGCATCGACGAGCGCCTGTCGACCATGGATCGCGCGCTCAATCTCGGCCTCGATGCCGTCAACCGCACCATCGAGGGCAAGGCCACCGCGCTCGCAACGACGCTGCGCACGGCAGTTGCCGACGCTGCGCAGGGCATGGACAACGAGGCCACCCGCACCGCAGAGCTGCTCGCCAGCACCGGCCAGCAGTTTGCCGACAACCTCGGCAACCGCAGCGAAGACTTCACCCGTACGATGGAAGAGCGCTCGCAGGACATCGTCCACCGCGTCTCCGAAACCCAGAACCGTCTCGCAGGCCAGGCGGCAGCCGTCGCCCAGACGTTCTCCGAGGCCGGCAACATCATCGTCAACAAGGTTGCCGAGGCTGAAGGCCTTGTCGGCAACCAGGTCACGGCGCTGTCTGCCGCCCTCTCCGAGGTCGAACAGTCGCTCGAAGCCCGCGGCGCATCGCTGCGCTCGGCCCTTGCCGGCACCGGCGAGGAAATTGCATCGACCATGGCCCGCGTCGAACGCGCGCTCGAGGATCGCAGCACCGCTATCCGCACCAGCCTCGACGAACGCAGTCGCGACATCGATGCGACGCTTTCGGATGTCGACAAGACACTCGAAGCCCGCACCCAGCAGATGCGCTCCACACTGGCCGGAACAGGCGAACAGATTGCCTCCAGCCTGACGCGCGTCGGCGAAGCCCTCGAGGAACGCACCAACGCCATCCGCACCAACCTCGACGACCGCGCCCGCGATATCGATGCGACGCTTGCCAATGTCGACAAGGCGCTGGAAGCACGCGGTTCGTCCATTCGCAACAGCCTCGACGACCGGAGCCGCGACCTGAACTCCATGCTGGCCGGCCGCTCCGCCGAACTGGTACGCATCATCGACGAAAAGGCCCGCCCGGTGGTCGACGCCTACGCTGCCACCGGCGAACAGGCAGCCGAGCGCATCGCGGCGGCAGCCCAGCAGGCAGCCGAACGCCTGCGCACCGAGAATGCCGCCTTGGTCAATGCCATTGCGTCGCGCACCAACGAGACGCTGGCCGCCATTTCCGCCCGTACGGAAAGCGTCACCAGCACGGTCGATGCGCTGGAAACGAGCCTGCTTTCGAATGTCAACGGCCTCATCGAACGGCTGGGCGACAACAACTCGGCGATCGTTGCCATGCTCAACCGCGCCACGCACGATCTGGCCGAAGTCGATACACGCCTCGGCTCGACCAGCACGCGCTTTGCCGAGAGCGCCGGCAAGGCTTCCGAACTGGTCTCCGCCTCGACCCGCCTGCTCGAAGGCAAGATCGACAAGCTCAGCGACATCTCGATCCACACCCTGTCGCAGGTCGGCGGGATCATCAGCCGCTTCGACGAGCACTCCAAGGTCCTGACCCAGGCATCGCAACTTCTGGGCGCCGCCCAGTCGAACCTGATGTCGACGCTGGAAGAGCGCGAAAGCGCGCTGGAAGGCCTCTCGGTCGGGCTCGTGCAGCGCTCGGAAGAGATCGAAAAGACCCTGCGCGCTGTCGGCTCCATCGTCGAAACCGCATTCGACCGCGCCGAACAGCGTTCCAATCAGGTATCGGGCAATCTGCGCCAGGGCGTACAGGCCTCCGTCGCCGATATCGGTCGCGTGCTGTCCGAGACGGAAGCCCGCGCCCAGCAGACGGCCGAGACGATGCGCGATGCGCTCGCCAAGGCCGGCCAGGAAGCAAACGATGCGATCGAGGGCACCTTCGCAAATGCCGAGCGTCGTTCCAACGAACTCACCAGCCGCCTGCGCGGCGGGCTGACAGCGTCGATGTCGGATGTCGAGAACATGTTCTCGGAAGCCGGCAAGACGACCGACAATGCCGCCTACTCCATGCGCGAAACCCTGCGCGTTGCCGTCGAGGAAGCCATCGACCGCTTCTCCGGGGCCACCGACGAGATCCGCCGTTCGGCCGGCGATATCCGCAAGGAACTCGACCTCACCCGCACGGAACTGAAGCGCGGTGCCTTCGACCTGCCGGAAGAAGCCAAGGAAAGCGCCGCTGCCATGCGTCGCGCCGTGGCCGAGCAGATCAAGGCCTTGCAGGACATCTCGCAGATCGTCGGGCGCTCGTCGCAGCAGCTGGAAATCGCAACGCCTGTGACACGGGCTTCCGCCCAGCCGCAGCGTGTCGCTCCCCAGCAGGCAGCCGTCGCGCCGCAGCCTCAGCCAGCTGCAACGCAGCCGCAGCCGGTCGCCCAGCAGCGCCAGCCGATTGCCCAGCAGCCTGCACCGCAGTTCCTGCAGCAGCCGGAAGCTGCCGCTCCGCAGCGTCCTATCGAGCCGATGGGCCTTCGCGGCACCATCGCTGCCGACCGCGCACCACAGGCTCCCCGCCAGCCCGCAGCAACGCCAACGACGCCTGCCCGCCAAGACCAGGCCGGCGGCGGTTGGATCAGCGACCTGTTGCGCGGCGCATCGCGCGACGACGCGGCCGACACGGCACCGGCCCGCGCACCCGCCCCGCGCGCTCCCGCCGAGACCGCCGCCCAGGCACCTCGCTCCGGCGATGCCAGAAACCCGCGTCACGTCGTGGAATCGCTGAACTCTCTGTCGGTCGATATCGCCCGCGCCATCGATCACGACGCATCGGTCGACCTCTGGCGTCGCTACCAGCGCGGCGAACGGGATGTCTTCACCCGCCGTCTCTACACGCTGAAGGGTCAGCAGACCTTCGACGAGATCAAGCGCAAGTATGACCGCGAGCCGGAATTCCGCACCGCCGTCGACCGCTACATCGGCGACTTCGAAAAGCTGCTCGCAGACGTTGCCAGCACGGACCGCGACAAATCCGTCACCCAGTCCTACCTGACCTCGGACACCGGCAAGGTCTACACCATGCTCGCCCACGCCGCCGGCCGTTTCAGCTGACAACAGCACCCCGCATAAACTGAAAAATCCCTGGTCATGAGCCAGGGATTTTTCGTTTCACGGTAGGTGGTTAATGATCAATCCAGCCGCTGCTCAGCGCGCGGCCACGACGCTGAGGATGAGGCCGCTGGTGGAGCCGACCATCAGGAAGCTTCCACCGATGCGGACCCATCGATAACCATGGGGCGGCGTCTTCAGGCGGTAGCGGGTGTAGTCGAGGGGGACCGCGTGGTTGCGGTCGGAGGGTGAAAGCCGATGGCCGCGCGTCCAGCTCCCCTTGTGCAGAACAGGCCGATGAACATCCTTTGATGACGTCGCGGCAAGGGCTGCAGGGGCTTGCGCCAGCGGTGCAATCAGGCACGCCGCAGCAAGCAGCGCGGTGATCGTCTTCTTCATGGGCTTTCCTCGTAGTTTTTTACGTCTTTTAGACGCGCAGCCTTACCTGAAAAAGGTGACGGATCGCGGTCAAATATATTAAATTTTGTCAATGCAGTCAGGCGCGACCCGCTATGGGGCAGGCCGGCCAGGCAAACATGGCCCGCGACGTCCGTCAACCTAGAGGATATCGTAGTTGAACCAGTCGAAATCTGCGGCTTTCGCCCGACCAGAGAGATCGAAGGCAAACATGCCGACAAAGGCGCCGGTGAACGAGCCGTGCTCGCCACGCCCGCCCTCGTCCGAGATCACGCCGGCGTCTAGCACCGGCCCGATCGCCTGCCAGGCGCCCATGCCCTCGGCCTGCCAGTAGAACTGCAGGTCGTTGTCGCACACCTCGAGAGAGAGCTGCACTCGTCCATCGGGAACGGCGACGCCGCTGCCAACCGGGAAGCTCAAACGTCCCTCGGGATAATCGCCCGGGCATGAGAGAATGGTCAGGCACCTCCCGAGTTCTTCATGCACGGTCACGGCGAGCGCATGAAATTTGAAGCGGTTATAATAGTGGGTCAGGCCCGCTACCTGTTGGTAGGTATCCGGCAGAAACTCGATCACGGTTTCCGCCTGGAACCGATGATGCTCCTGCCGACGGGCAACCAGCGATTGCTCGAACCATGAGCCTATGCTTTCGCGGCCGAACAGCCGCAGATGGCCTGGCCGCTCTGTGAGACTGAACAGCAGCTCCGGCCTCGGGGTGCGAAGCCACTGGAAATCGGCCGGCAGCGTCGGTCCGTCGAAATTCGCGCCGCTGCGTCGCGGCTTGTCGAGGGGAACAGCACCGGCAAGGCCCGGAACGTCCACGTCGCCCACCACGGTGCCGTTTGCGAGATAGAGCCAGTCATCCTTCCAGACGCATTTCTGCAGGGCCGTCTCGCGGCCGAGTGTGGAGCGACGCAAGGGCGCCAGCGGACGGCCACAGAGGTGGGTGTGATAGGCTCCACCGTCAGGGGTCTCGACATATTGCCCATGCCCGGTGCGCTGCAGGCCTGCCTCCGGGTGATCCTTCGCAGTGATCAGGTGGCTGTCCGGATGCAGTTCGTAGGGGCCGGCGATATCGCGCGCGCGCGCCATGGTGACGGCATGGTCGTAGCCGGTGCCACCCTCGGCGGTCGTCAGGTAATACCAGCCGTTGCGCTGGAACAGGTGCGGACCCTCGACGAGACCGAGCGGGCTGCCGGCAAAGATGTTGCGGATCGGGCCTTTGAGAGACTTGCTGGCGGCATCGTATTCCTGCAGCAGGATACCGTCGAAGGCCGGCGATTTCGGCGAGCCGCCGAAGCTCTCGCTGCGGTGGTTCCACTGCATGTTGACGAACCACTTGCGACCGTCGGCATCGTGAAACAGCGACGGGTCGAAGCCCGACGAATTGACATAGACCGGATCCGACCATTCGCCCTCGATGGTCTCTGAAGTCACGATGTAATTATGGGCGTCCTTGAAATTACCGTCGAGCCGTTTGACATCGGTGTAGACCAGCCAGAAAAGCCCATCGGCATAGGAAAGGCAAGGCGCCCAGACGCCGCAGCTGTCCGGATTGCCGCGCATGTCGAGCTGCGCCTGTCGCTCGAGCGGCCGGCGCACCAGCGTCCAGTTCACCAAGTCGCGCGAGTGATGGATCTGCACACCGGGATACCACTCGAAGGTAGATGTGGCGATATAGTAGTCGTCACCGACGCGGCAGATGGACGGGTCGGGATTAAAGCCAGGCAAAATAGGATTGTGGATCATCGGTCTACCTCCTCCAAGGCGATGAAAGCGCCGCCCGCAGGCGACGCCTCAGTTCGAACTATCGGCACACAGTCACCGAGCGGCGACTATTCAAGCTCGGCCGACTTGGCCCAGAGGTTGATATCGGCCTCCTTGGCATAAACGTCGATTTCACTCAGCTCCTCGGCGGTGAAATCGGCGTTGTCGAGCGCCTTGACGCAATCGACGATCTGCGACGAACGGCTGGCGCCGATCAGCGCCGAGGTCACCCTGCCGCCGCGCAGAACCCAGGCTATCGCCATCTGCGCCAGCGTCTGGCCGCGCTTTTCGGCAATAGCGTTCAGCTTGCGGATATTGTCGAGGATCGACGGGCGAATGAATTCCCGCTTCAGGAAATGGTCCTGCGCGGCACGGCTGTCTTCCGGAATACCGTTCAGATACTTGGTCGTCAGCATCCCCTGCGCCAGCGGCGAAAAGACGATGGATCCCATGCCGACGTCGTCCAGCGTGTCGAGCAGCTTGTCGTCCTCGACCCAGCGGTTGAGCATGGAGTAGCTCGGCTGGTGGATGAGGCATGGCGTACCCAGCGATTTCAGGATCGCGGCCGCCTCGCGGGTCCGCTGGGAATTATAGGACGAGATGCCGACATACTGTGCCCGCCCGGAGCGGACGATGTAGTCGAGCGCGCCGCAGGTTTCCTCGAGCGGTGTGTCCGGGTCGAAGCGGTGCGAATAGAAGATGTCGACATAGTCGAGGCCCATGCGCTTCAGGCTCTGGTCGCAGGAGGCGACGAGGTACTTGCGGCTTCCCCACTCGCCGTAGGGACCCGGCCACATGTTGTAGCCGGCCTTGGAGGAGATGATCAGTTCGTCCCGCAGGCCGGCAAAATCCGTGCGCAGGATTTCGCCGAACGCCGTTTCGGCCGAGCCCGGAGGCGGGCCGTAATTGTTGGCAAGATCGAAATGGGTGATGCCGAGATCGAAGGCGGTGCGGCACATGTCGACCTTGCGGTCATGGGACGTGTCGCCACCGAAATTGTGCCACAGGCCGAGCGAAACGGCCGGCAGCTTCAGGCCGGAACGGCCGGTGCGGTTGTACTTCATCTTCGAATAGCGGTCTTCCGCCGGTTGCCAGCTCATCGATATCTCTCCCATGCTCGAACGCGGGCTGTTCAGCCCGCGCGCACAATAGCTTCCGCCAGCTTTACTTCAAGAGCGCCTGTGCCTCTTCGATGCCGAGTGCTGCCGGCTGGCTGCAGGTGGTCGTCAATTCGATAAACCGGTTATCGGCGCCGGAAGTCAGGATCGACGTCATGACATCGACGCCGTGCAGCGTACGGTCGAGCGAGCACCGGGCATCGCGCCCGTCGATGAGCGAGGCCGCCATGTCGGCGAGCCCGGCGGTGCGATAATTGGCGCGCGGACCCTGCGGACTTTCCTGGTTGGCGATGCCGAAGGGATGGTCCCATGCATCCAGCGTCTTGATATCCTTGTTGCGACCGCTGGCTTCGACCGTTCCACCGAAGAAATTCGGATCGGGCACGTAGAGCGAGCCCTCGGTGCCGTAGAGCTCGATGCTGCCGTGCCGATGCGACCAGACGTCCCAGCTGGCCGTCAGCGTGATGGTCGCGCCGCTGACGAATTCCAGCAACGCCTGGATGGTCGTCGGCGTCTTTACCGGAATGATTTCGCCATGACGTGGCTGGCTGGTGATCGTGCGGGTCTCCGACGCCATCGAGGTCATCGCTCCGACGCGCTTGACGGGCCCGATCAGGTTGATGAGATCGGCGACATAATAGGGGCCGAGATCGAGGATCGGGCCGGCGCCTGGCAGGAAGAAGAAGTCAGGGTTTGGATGCCACATCTCCATGCCAGCGCTCATGACATGGCAGGTGCCCGACGTGATCCGGCCGATGCCGCCGTCGTCGATGAACTTGCGCGCCAACTGGTGGGCGCCGCCGAGAAAGGTGTCGGGAGCGCAGCCGACGGCGAGCCCCTTTTCCGTCGCAAGACGCCGCAGCGTCTCGCCCTCTTCCAGCGTCAGCACCAGCGGCTTTTCCGAGTAGACGTGCTTGCCGGCTTCGAGGATACGCTTGGAGACCGCGAAATGGGCGTCCGGGATGGTCAGGTTGACGATCACGTCGAGCTCGTCGTTTGCGAGCAGCTCGTCGATCGTTTGTGCCCTGACGCCAAATTCCTCCGCCCGAAGCTCCGCCGCACCCATGTTGATGTCGGCGCAGGCGAGCACCTTCAATCCCTTGAAGAGCGGTGACAGCGTGAAATAGGTCGTTGAGATATTGCCGCATCCAATGATGCCGACACCGAGTTCCTTGGCCATGATGAGCCCTCCGATCAGTAGGTCTTGAACGATGCGATAGAGCGCGTCACGACGCGGTCCAGATCGTTGGGATTGTCATGCTCCACCACATAATGGCGGGCGCCCGTCGACTTCAACGCCTGCATCAGCTTGGCCCAGTCGAGCGTGCCGTGGCCAACGTCGGCCCAGCCGCCCTCATCCGTGTTTTCGCCGGCTGGCGCGATGTCCTTGACGTGGACGGCGGTGATGCGCGCACCCAGGGTCTCGATCCAGGCGAACGGATCGGCGCCGCCGCGCACTACCCAGGCGATATCGGCCTCCCACGAAAGACCGGGGCCACCGGCCATGATGTGTTCCATCGGCGTCGAGCCATCGGCAAGCTTGACAAACTCGAAATCATGGTTGTGCCAGCCGAAATCGAGGCCGGCATTCTTGAACCGGCGGCCCGCCGCCTCCAGCCGGGCGCCAAATGCATGCCAGCCCTTTGCGTCCGAGGGCCGCTGGTCAGGCATGATGTGCGGTGCGTAGATCGACTCGATGCCGAGCACGCCGGCGATCTCGAGGGCACGCTCGGGGTTGCTCTCCAGCAGGTCGAGGCCGAAGTGTCCGGTCGGCATGGTGAGGCCGTTACTGTCGAGATCGGCACGCATCGCCTTCAGTCCGGCATCGTCGAGGCTCGCATACATCGCGCCATAGCCCTCGACCTCCTTGTAGCCGGCCTTGGCAACCTTGGCGAACACGTCGGAAAACGGCGGGAACTCGCGGGCGCTGTAAAGCTGAAAACCAAGTGTCGTCATTGCTTTCTCCTCCATGGCCGTTCGGCCTGTCGTCTTGGCCGGCTTGTGCCGGTCGGGGTGCCGCCGATGGCAGCAACGTGATTGGGGTCAGTCCAGCGATTGGCAGGACTGCAGGTCGTAGAAACGGAAATCCGGCAGGGCGTCGGGCGCCATCGGCAGCGACGGCATGAACCTGACCAGCCGCGTCTCGCCTGCTGTAAGATCGAATGCGTTGTCGGAATAGCGCCCGTCTGTCTCGCTCTCGATCATGACGAAAAGTGCAAGTCCGCTGGCGGTGAGCGTCATTTCGACCGCCCCGTCCTCCGCGCGCTCGATGCGCCGGACGCTGAGGCCCGATGGCTCGAGTTCCAGCGCCTTGTAGGTACCGTGGACATAGTGTCCCTGCCCGCCCATGCCGTTCGAAGCTGTGAATGTCCATCCGAGAAGGCAGCCGGGAGCAATCGCCGCAGCATCGACCTCGAAGGCAGTGACGGCAGCATCAGGACCGCAGGTCGCCTGCACCGACGTCATCGGCCTGACCTCGCCGGACATGGTGATGATGTGCAGCGCCAGGTCGATGCTGACCTCGTCAAGCGTGTCGTTGACGACGGACATCCGGATCGTCGCCTTGTCCTCGCTCGGGATCGCGGCGACGGCGACAGGCTGGAAGAAGCGTCGCACCATGTAGTGCATCGCCTTCCAGCGCCCGCCATAATCGAGGCTGGACCACGACGCGACCGGCCAGGTGTCGTTCAGCTGCCAGTAAATCGTCCCCATGCAATGGGGCTTCAGCGAGCGCCAGTAATCGACCGCCGTCTGGATCGCCAGCGCCTGCTGGATCTGGCTGAGATAGACGAAATTGGCGAAATCCTTGGGGAAGCGGAAATAGCGGAACATCGTTGCCGCGATCCGCTCGTTGCCGCCGGCGTTCTTCTGGTGAAGCTCCATCACCGGCGATGCGACGTTCATGTCCTTCGGCTCGGCATAGGTCCGGATGACCGGCAGCGAGGTGTAGGACTGAAAGCCGAATTCCGAGCAGAAGCGCGGGCGCACGGAGCGGTAATTGTCAAAGCTCTTGTTCTCGTGCCAGACCGACCAGTAGTGCATGTCGCCGGAGCCATCGGCATGCCAGGCATCGCCGAAATCGAGATAGCCCGAGGCCGGGCTCGACGGCCACCAGATCGCCTCCGGCGCCGCCTGCTTCATGGCAAGCTCGATGGTCCGGTTGAGCCGGTCGTATGAGACCAGGTAGCGGTCGCGATCCTTGCGCGATTCCTCGAACCAGGTGAGAGCGCCCACCAGTTCGTTGTCGCCGCACCAGAGCGCGATCGAGGGATGGCTGGCCAGACGCTTTACCTGATACGTCACCTCGGCCGCGACATTGTCGAGAAAGTCCCCGGTCGAGGGATAGAGATTGCAGGCGAACATGAAGTCCTGCCAGATCATCAGGCCAAGCCGGTCGCAGATGTCGTAGAACCAGCCGGCCTCGTAGAAGCCGCCGCCCCACACCCGGATCATGTTCATGTGCACATCGGCTGCAGACTGCAGCAGGTCCTCGGTCTTTTCCCGGCTCGAGCGCGAGAACAGCGCATCGGCGGGGATCCAGTTGGCACCGCGGCAGAAGATCTCGCGACCGTTGACCTTGAAGGCAAACCGGCTGCCGGCCGCATCCTTGTCGGTGATCAGTTCGATGGTGCGAAGACCGATCTGCCGTGTCACCACCTCGTTTCCGGTTTCGACCGACAGCCTGTAGAGCGCCTGCTCGCCGCTGCCGGCAGGCCACCAGAGCCTCGGTTCGTCGATATGGAAGACGTGGGTAATGGCGGTCTCGCCGGCCACCACGCCGCAATCAAGCCGCACCCGCTCGCCGTCCAATTCGAAATAGAGCTGTGCCACCCCCTGCCGGCCGGCAAACAAGGCCGCCGTCACCAGGAGATCGACGGTGCCGTCGTCGTTGTGCATCTGGCGCGTCGTCACGCTCTCGATCCGCGCCGTCTCCAGCCGGCGCAGCGCTACCGTGCCGTAAAGTCCGAGCGGCGCGATAGCGATATTCCAGTCCCAGCCGAAATGGCTCTGCGGCTTGCGCAGCATGTTGCCGTTGGCGATGGGCGAATTGCCGGGATGGTAGGGGATGTAGAAGGGCTGCTTCTCCTGCAAGGCGGCGCCGACTGCAATGCTGGAATGCAGCACGATGCTGAGCGTGTTTTCACCGGGTCGCAGAGCCTTGGAAACATCGGGACGATAGCGGCGAAAGCAATTGTCCGCCTCGAGCACGACGGTATCGTTGATCGTAACGGTCGCCACCGTATCGAGAGAGTCGATATCGAGATACCAGTCGCCGTCGACCTTGCCGAGAACAAAGCGCCGTTGCAGAACCCAGTCACGATGCGCCACCCATTGGACGATCTCCTCGTTGCGCCCGACATAGGGATCGACAATGATGCCGGCCGCCTGCAGTGCCGAATGAACGTCGCCGGGGATCTGGATTTCAGCCTGGTGGTCACTGCCCGGCGATGTCAGCTGCCATGCGCCGGCGAGATCGATCGTAGTTTCTGTATCCGTCATGCCGTCATTTCCTAAATTCAACGCCGAAAGCGCCTCTCGCTCTTTCTTCGCTCAGTCCTCGGCCAGCTGGGCATGCCTCAGCGGCGCTGAAGCGCCGACGGAGACCCGCAACCCCTCGCCCCTAGATCCGCAATTCTGTCGCAGCATCGAAGACCGAGGCCACGGACATATCGAAAATCAGCTTGATCGCCGCACCCGGCTTGAAGCGTCGCGCGCCGTTGATGCGCACCGACATGATGTGGCCGGCATGCTTGATCCACAAAAGATTATCGGCCCCCATCGGCTCTTCGATATCGACGACCGCATCGTGGACTTCAGCACCGGGACCGGCGGCCTCGTTGACCCCGATATGCTCCGGACGCAGCCCGAGCACGACCTTGCGACCCGCCACAAGCGGCTCGGAAGCCGCATAGCCGTCGAGCGTGAAGTCCACGCCGTTGGTCGTGAAGGCCACCTTGCCGTCCCGCTCGACCAGCTCGCCACGCAGGAAGTTCATCGACGGCGAGCCGATGAAGCCGGCGACGAACAGGTTGCGCGGCGCATTGTAGATCGTGGTGGGATCGTCGAGTTGCTGGATGACGCCGTTCTTCATGATGGCGATGCGGTCGGCAAGCGTCAGAGCCTCGATCTGGTCGTGGGTGACGTAGATCATGGTGTTCTTCAGCGCATGGTGCAGGCGCTTGATTTCGACGCGCAGTTCGGAGCGCAGCTTTGCATCGAGATTGGACAGCGGTTCGTCGAACAGGAAGACATCGACGTCGCGCACCAGCGCCCGGCCGATGGCAACGCGCTGCCGCTGGCCGCCCGAGAGTTCGGCCGGCTTGCGCTTCAGCAGCGGCTGGATCTGCAGGATCTCGGCAGCCCTTGCGATGCGCTTTTCGATCTCCGCCTTCGGCAGACGCGCCACGCGGAGGCCGAAGGACAGGTTCTTTTCGACCGTCATCTGCGGATAGAGAGCGTAGGACTGGAACACCATGCCGATGCCGCGGTCCTTTGGCTCTTCCCAGGTGACGTTCTTGTCCTTGATGAAGATCTGGCCGTCGGAGATGTCCAGCAACCCGGCAATGCAATTCAAAAGCGTCGACTTGCCGCAGCCGGACGAGCCGAGAAGCACCAGGAACTCGCCGTCCGCGATTTCGAGGTTGAGGTTCTGCAGGACATTGACCGCGCCGAAATTGAGCGACAGATCGCGAATGGAAACACTGGATGTCATGATCAACCCTTTACTGCGCCGGCGGCAATGCCCCGGACGAAAAGCCGTCCCGAGACGAAATAGACGATCAGCGGAACGAGGCCGGTGAGGATCGTCGCGGCCATATTGACGTTGTATTCCTTCACGCCCTGAACGGAATTGACGATATTGTTCAACTGCACCGTCATCGGATAGAGATCGGGCGTCGTGTAGACGACCCCGAACAGGAAGTCGTTCCAGATACCGGTGACCTGCAGGATCATCGCGACGACGAAGATCGGCAGCGACATCGGCACCATGATCTTGAAGTAGATGCCCCAGAAGCCTGCGCCATCGACGCGGGCCGCCTTGAACAGTTCCTGCGGCAAGGATGTGAAGTAGTTGCGGAACAGCAGCGTCAGGATCGGCATGCCGAAGACAGAATGCACCAGCACCAGTCCCGTCAGCGAGCCGTAAAGCCCGATCGAGCGAAGCATGATGACGATCGGGTAGAGCATGACCTGATAAGGCACGAAGGCGCCGAAGATCAGGATCGTGAAGAACAGCTGCGCTCCCTTGAAGCGCCAGTTGGCGAGCGCGTAGCCGTTGACCGAGGCGATTGCGATCGAAATCAGCACCGACGGCAGGGTGATCCTGACAGAGTTCCAGAACCCGCGGCTCAGTCCGTCGCAATTCAGACCGGTGCAGGCGGAGGACCAGGCCTTCACCCAGGGCTCGAACGTAATCTCCATCGGCGGAGAGAAGATGTTGCCCATCCGGATCTCGGGCATACCCTTAAGCGACGTGACGATCATCACGTAGAGCGGCAGGAGATAGTAGGCCGCAACGACGAAGAGCGTGCCGTAGAGCATGATGTTGCGGGGCGAAACGATCCGCCGGGGCTTGGCACCGCTCGGGCCGGAAAGCGTACGCGGTGCCGCCATGCCGGGGGCTAGTTGATTGACTGCGAGCACGTCAGGCATTCTTCCGGCCTCCGCCAAATTCGAGGTAGGCCCATGGGACGACGACGATCACCACCGAGATCAACATCATCGTCGAGGCCGCGAAACCCTGACCGAGATTTTGCGCCAGGAACATGAGGTCGTAGACGTATTTGGCGGGAACTTCCGAAGCGATCCCGGGCCCGCCACCCGTCTGCGCGACAACCAGGTCGTAAAGTTTGACGATGCCGCTGGTGATGATCACCAGCGTGGTGATGAAGACCGGACGCATCATCGGGATGATGATCAGCAGGTAGGTTTTCCACATCGGGATGCCGTCCACCCGGGCAGCCTTCCAGATATCCTCGTCGATACCGCGCAGGCCGGCGAGCATCAGGCACATGACGAGCCCGGTGCCTTGCCAGAGACCGGCGATCAGCACACCGTAGATGACAATTCTCTGGTCATAGAGCGGATCGAAGGTGAAGGTCGAAAAACCCAGGCTGCGCACGATGTGCTGGATGCCGAATTCCGGGTTGAGGATCCACTGCCAGACAAGCCCCGTGACGATGAAGGACATCGCGAACGGGTAGAGGAAGATCGTTCGAAACGTGTTTTCGAACCGGATCTTCTGGTCCATCAGGGCCGCCAGCAGGAAGCCGATCAGCAGGCTGAAGATCAGCGACAATATTCCGTAGATCGCCAGGTTCTCGATGGAGATCAGCCAGCGCTGCGTCCCCCACAGCCGGCGGTACTGGTCCAGCCCGACGAAATTGAGCCGGGGCAAAAGCTTCGAGTTGGTGAACGAATAAACGACGGTCCAGATCGTTCCGCCGGTGAAGACGCAGAGCGCCGTCAGGATCATCGGGATGGAAGCGACCTTGGCGTTGAGATTTTTGAAAAGCTGCCTCGGGCGAGCATTCTGGGGCATGGGGGCCTCGCGGTCCTGTCTCGGAAAGAGTGGCCGGCCCTGCGGGGGCCGGCACCAAAGCGAGCTTATTCGGCGCTGCCGATGATTTCGGCATAGCTCTTTTGCGCATCTTCGGGCTTGATGCTGGCGTCATTGAAGAACTGCGTCATCAGGTTGTTGAGCTGCGTCGTCGTGTCCGGAGTAATCAGTTCGTCCGTGCTTTTGACGACATTGCCCTTCTTCAGGACAGCCAGCCCCTTCTTCATGCAGTCATTGGCAGCCGTCAGGTCGACGTCGCCACGAACTGGCATGGAACCCTTCTTGAGATTGAAGGCGAGTTGGCCTGCAGGCGACATCATCACAGAGGCGAGCACTTCCTGCGCCTTGGACTGGTCGACGTTGGCAAGCTTGGGGAAGTAGATCGAATCCCCGCCCGTGCTGATGTACGGATCGGCGGCACCGAGATCGACGAGGCATGTATAGTCCTTGCCGGCGACCTGGTTGGCGACCTGGAACTCGCCCTGCGCCCAGTCGCCCATCGACTGCGCCCCGGCCTTACCGGTGATCACGAGGTTGGTTGCCTGGTTCCAGTCCTGCACGTTGGAACCCTTGGCCAGCTTGCGGGCGTCGTCCGCAGCCTTGAAGATCTTGGCCATCTCCGGACCGGCCGCTGCCTTTGCGTCCTTCTTCTCATAGACATTGAGATAGAGGTCCTTGCCGCCGAGTGCGAGAAGCAGGTTGTTGAACAGTCCGGTGACCTGCCAGGACTGCTGACCCAGCGCCAGCGGAAGAATGCCGGCCTTTTGCAGCGCCGGACCGGCCGCGACGAATTCATCCCAGTTCTTCGGAACAGCAACGCCAGCCTTTTCGAAAGCTGCGTTCGACAGCCACAGCCACTGCCAGGCATGGATGTTGACCGGTACGCAATAGATCTTGCCATCGACGGTGCATCCGTCGAGAAGCGATGGCGGGTTGATGACTGATTTCCAGTTTTCCTTCATCGCGACATCGTTGAGATCGCGCATCAAGCCGGCCTGGACGAGCTCTTCTGCCTGCCGACCATGGTTGAACTGCGTGGCCCCCATCGGCTTGCCGCCGGTAATGCGCGAGACCATGATTGGCCGGGCTGTATCACCGGAACCGGCAATGGCACCGTCCACCCAATGGTTGCCTGTCGCATCGAATGCTTTCGCAAACTCCTTGACCGCCGCAGCCTCCCCGCCGGACGTCCACCAATGCGTCACTTCAAGATCTGTGGCCTTCGCCGAAACGGCCGAAAGCGCCACGGAAGCCAGCATGGCGACCGTCAAAAAACGCATATTCATGAGTTCTCCTCCCTCACTGAAACGTTACAGTAAAAACGTAGAGCAATCGTTTTGAGGGCGCAACTACCTGGGTGCAATTTTCTCAGAAAAAAGCCCATCCTTCCCATTGTGAGCATCTACCAAGCAAAAATGAGTGTTGCGCTCAGCAAAAAGGCAAATCGGCTCCAGGCCGAAAATTATTATCAATACATTGATTTAATGTATTTTTCTGAGCTATTCGACCCCTTCATTTCGGTGGTTATTTCGCGGTCGCACAAATTTGCGGCATTGCAGCGGAGATAGGAGAGATGGAGAGCTCCCCTGAAGAAAGGCAAAATATGGGCTCGACAACGCAGCTGTATCGTTACAGATTTAGGGCTTCAGATCGCCACCGGCCCATCCGTTGACGCTTGCGGTCCAAGCGCCATCATATTAAGGCGTCCCATCAGGAACGGCGTTGGACAGCATGGACAATCAAGAAAATTCAGAAGGAGACCGGCGCCCAGCCGCAATCCGCGAACGGCCGACCCTGAAAACCATCGCCTTCATGACGGGCCTCGGCATCACGACCGTTTCGAGAGCGTTGAAGGACGCCTCGGATATTGGTGCGGAAACGAAGGAACGGGTCAAAATGGTCGCCCGCCAGCTCGGCTATCAGCCGAACCGCGCGGGTGTGCGCCTGCGCACCGGCAAGACCAACGTCATCGCCCTGGTGCTCAGCATTGACGAGGAAATTCTCGGTTTCACCAGCCAGATGGTATTCGGCATCTCCGAGGTCCTATCCGGAACGCAGTATCACCTCGTGGTGACACCCTATTCCCACGACCGCGATCCGATGATTCCCGTCCGCTACATTCTCGATACGGGGTCGGCCGACGGCGTCATCATTTCGCGCACGGAGCCGGACGATCCGCGCGTCCGGTTGCTGGCCGAGCGCAACCTGCCCTTCGTCACCCATGGCCGCACAGACATGGGCATCGTCCACCCGTTCCATGATTTCGACAACGAGGCGTTCGCCGAGGAAGCGGTCAGGGCGCTCACCGCCAAGGGCCGCCGCCGCATTGCCCTGCTGCCTCCGCCGGCGCGGCTGTCCTATTACACCCACACGCGCAACGGCTTCCAGAGCGGCTTGCTCCGCTATGGTGCCGAGGAAGTCCCGCTGAAGATCACCATCGATGCGCCGCTGGAAGACATCCGCAACGCTGTCGAGCAGCTGATGCGCTCCCCGAATGCGCCGGACGGTATCGTCTCCACAGCCGGCGGAGGTGCCATTGCCGTCAATGCGGGCATCGAGGCAGCCGGCCTGCGGCTCGGACACGATATCGATATGGTCGCCAAGCAGTCGAGCCATATCCTGAACTGGATCAGGCCCGAGATCGTCACGATCTACGAGGACGTGCGTCACGCCGGCCGCGAACTGGCACGCTCGCTCATCCGCAGCATCGACGGCACCGGGCCGGCCGAGCTGCAAAGCATCAGCGCCCCCGTCTGGCCGGACGCCTCGTAGACGACGTCGCGACTTCAGCCGAACCCAACGAGAAGAGCCCGCCGAAACGCTTGGCGGGCTCTCTCATTTTTTCCATGGCAGAGTGGCTGAAATCAGCCTTGCGCGCCGCTGCCCCAGGGGCCGTGGTGGATATCCTTGCCATCGACCCGGTCGAACCCGTGTGCGCCGAAGAAATCGCGCTGGGCCTGGATCAGGTTGGCGGTACCCCGCGCCTGGCGATAGGCGTCGAAATAACCGAGTGCCGAGGCGAGTGCTGGAACCGGCAGACCGGCAGTCACGGCGGCGGAGACGATGCGGCGCAGCGATGGCAGCGATTCCTTGACCATGTCGGAGAAGGCCGGCGTCACTACCAGGTTGGCGGCATCCGGCGCCTTGGTGAAGGCGCTGGTGATTTCATCGAGGAACTGCGAGCGAATGATGCAGCCGGCGCGCCAGATCTTGGCGATGACCGGCATCGGCAGCGACCAGTCGAACTGGCGCGATGCCTCGGCCATGACGGCGAAGCCCTGCGCATAGGCGCCGATCTTTGCCGCGAACAAGGCCATTTCCAGATCGTTCAGCAGGTCGGCGCCAAATGTCATCGGAAATTCGTTTGTCGGTGCGCCGAAGATCTTTTCGGCAGCCTCGCGCTGCTCTTTCATCGACGACAGGCTGCGGGCAGCCACGGCTGCCTCGATGGCGGTTGCCGGGATGCCCATGTTCTGCGCTTCGATCACCGACCACTTGCCGGTGCCCTTCTGGCCGGCCTTGTCGAGGATGATGTCGGGCATGGCAGTCCCGGTGGTCGGATCTTTTGCGGCAAGCACCTTCTCGGTGATCTCGATGAGGTAGGAGTTCAGACGACCCTTGTTCCAGTCGCCGAAAATCTTGCTGATCTCGTCCGCGCTCTTGCCGAGACCGTCGCGCAGGATCCCGTAGATCTCGGCGATCATCTGCATGTCGGCATATTCGATGCCGTTATGGACCGTCTTGACGAAATGGCCAGCACCGTCTGTGCCGAGCCAGGCGCAGCAGTCCTCGCCGTTGTATTTGGCCGAAATCGAGGTCAGCACCTTTTCGACGCGCTTGTAGCTCTCCTCGGTGCCGCCGACCATGATCGACGGGCCGTGCCGGGCCCCCTCCTCGCCGCCGGAAACGCCCATGCCGATAAAGGTCAGCTCGGTGTCCTTGAGGCGGTCGAAGCGGGCCATGGTGTCGCGGAAATTGGCGTTGCCGGCATCGATCATGATGTCGCCCTTGGACAGATGCGGCTGCAGCGCCGCCATCTGCTGGTCGACGGGCTCGCCGGCCTTGATCATGATGATGATCGGCCGTGGCGGCCGGATGGCCTCGACGAACTCCTCGATCGTCCGGCACGGGATGATCTGCTTCTTGAGGTCTCCCGCACTCTCGTAGAACTCGTCGGTGACCGAAGCTGTACGGTTGAACACCGCGATGCGGTTGCCTTTTTCGGCAATGTTCAGTGCGAGGTTTGACCCCATGACCGCGAGGCCGATGAGACCGATTTCTGCCTTTTCCACGACAACTCTCCCTTGTTGAAACTTGGACGGACTTTGTCGCACCACCATCGGCCATGGGCAAGCCTTGCCATGTTCAAAACGGATCGATTGACAGAACCAGGCAGGATTACCGTAGGATCGGGCAAGGTGTTTTGCGGCTGCAGATTGCGGCACTTCGCCTGGATCGCGGAACCGTATAGGAACAACAGGACGACGGGAGGAAAAGATGTCCACAATGACGGCAGAGATTGTCCACATCACCATCCGTCGTGACTGGCGGGAGGTCTACGACTTCGCCTCGAAACCGGAAAACATGCCACTCTGGGCATCCGGCCTGGCGACCGCCTTCGTGCCCGACGGTGCCGACTGGATCGCAGCCGGAGCGCTTGGTACCGTGCGGATCGCCTTTGCGCCGCCAAACGACTTCGGCGTCATCGACCATACCGTCACCGAGCCTTCCGGCCGGCAATTCTACAATGCGTTGAGGGTCGTACGAAACGGCGACGGATGCGAGATGATGTTCACCCTGCTGCGCGTCGAAGGCATGACGGATGCGCAGTTCGAAGCCGATGCTAATCACGTCGCCAGGGATCTGGCGACGCTGAAGGGGCTGATGGAGAGCGAGGCTCTCTAGATGCTTTTCAGCGTCCAGTCGACGATCTGTGCCGAGACGGATGCGAAGGCCCTGTCTAGCGACTTCACATAGGCGTCGTTGGTCGTGCCGGTCGTTGGCACGGCGACGCGGAAGACGTCTTGCTTGCGCACGGTGCCGGTCTTGTCGTTGAGGATCTTGGCCGAGATCTCGACGACTGCCGCCTGCTTGGTGGTATCGATCTCGAACGCCCGGATATCGGTCACGACCTGATAGTCGATTGCCAGACCCTGGCCGGGAACGCCGACGCCGCCGACCTTGCCGGAATTCTCGAAGGCTTCGACCAGCTTCGACTGCACCATGCGGCTGAGCTTGTCGCTCCACTGCGCCTTGGCGAGATACTGCAACTCGGAGCCGCTGACCCTGACGACGATCTGGTTGCTGTCGATAGCGCTGAGCGCCGTCGGTGCCGGTACCAGGATCTGCTTGCCATGGGCTGCCGGACCCTTGCCGCTGACATTGGCAGCCAGATCGAACGTATCGTTCTTGGCACCGCCGCCGCAGGCTGTCAGCAGCGCTGCAAGCACTGGCAAAGCCACGACGGACCTGCGTGCCGTCAACCAACCCTGAACCGAACCAAATTCCAACATGCTGCGCCTACCCCTTGAAACCTTGCCGCCGGTCAATGCCGTGTCCGCCCGTTATACTGCTTGACGGTGTCGCCACCGAACAGCAGGCGCTGCGGGTTCTTGTCGAAATTGCTGATCGTGTCGTTCAGATTCTGTACCGTCCGCCTTGTATCGTTGACCAGCGTTTGCACGTCGTTCAGGCCACCGGCCGAGAAGCGCTGCAGGTTGTCGGCGATCGGTCCGATACGCGAGTTGATGCTGTCGGCAACCTTCTTGAACGATTCCAGCGTGTCACGTGCTTCCGTAAAGAGCGACTGGGTGTTGTCGGTTCCCAGCAACGCATCGACTTTGATCAGAATTCCATCGACGCGGGTCGAAGCAGAGTTCAGCTTGTTGGCCATCTGCGACACATCCTGGATCGTCTGGCTGATCTCGGCCTGCTTGGCCGACACGCTGGCGGTGATATCGCGGATCGAGGCGACGGCAACGCGGGCATCCTTGGTCGCCTGCGAGATATCGTCTACCGAGCCCTTGATCTTCGAAGGATCGATCGAGGCCACCAGCTGGTCGACCTTGTCGAGCGTCAGCTGAGCCTTCTTGCCGAATTCGTTGTAGGTATCCGACGTTTCCTTGATGCTGGTGATCGTTGCCTTCAGGTTGCTGGATGCATCGGCGACGTTCGCTGTCAGCTTGTCGACGTTTTTCACGACGTCGTTGATGCTCTGGGCGTCGACCGCACGAACCAGCTTCTCGACGGCATCGAGCGTCGAATTGACCTTGCCGGAGACGCTGCTGAAGGTCTTGGCGAGTTCACCGGCACTGGCGAGAAACTGATCGATATTGCCGGCATTGTCCGCAAGCGCCTTGGAGAAGGTATTGGCGTTCTTGACGGTATCGGTGAGCGGCCCACGGGCATCCTTCACGAAGCCCTGGAAATCGCCAATAGTGTCGTTGGCGCGGTCCATGATCTTGTCGGCGGTCGCCAGCAGATTGGTAACGCTCGATTGGTCGGCGAGCAGAACGGCCCGCTTGCCGGTATCGAGCGAGCGCTTGAGGATGTTCTCGTCGCCGGTGCGACCACCGGAGAGTTCGATATAGGCAGCACCCGTCAGGCCCTGGATTTCGAGAACGGCCTTGGTCGTCTCATAGACCGGCGCATCTGCCCGCACTTCGGTGAAGGCCAGCGAATAGCGCGGATCGTCGGCGTCGATCGAAAGCGTCTTGACGCTGCCAACCTGAATGCCGTTGAAGCGCACCGGCGAGCCGACGCTCAGGCCGTTGGCAGATCCCGGGATACGCACGATCAGCTCGGTCATCGTACCGCCACGGCCGTATTCGGCCATCCAGTAGACGAAGCCGAATGCGGCGGCGATGACCAGGACGGTGAAAATTCCGACGATCGTGTAGTTTGCTCTGGTTTCCATGATCTCAGTTCTTCTCGCGGCTCTGGTTGCCGGGTTCTGCAGTCTCTTCGTGGCGGACGACGGTACGAGCCCGTTTGCCGCGGAAATAGGATTTCACCCAAGGTTCGTCGCAGGCAAGCATGTCGTCAACCGTTCCCTCGATCAGCACACGCTTTTGTCCGAGCACGGCAATGCGGTCGCAGACGGAAAACAGGCTGTCGAGGTCGTGGGTGACCATGTAGACCGTAAGGCCGAGTGTATCGCGCAGCTTGGCGATCAGTTCGTCGAATTGGGCAGCGCCGATAGGGTCGAGGCCGGAGGTCGGCTCGTCGAGGAACACCAGATCCGGATCGAGCGCCAGCGCCCGTGCCAGCGCCGCGCGCTTGATCATGCCGCCCGATAGTTCCGATGGATATTTGTCGGCGGCATCCGAGGCGAGACCGGCGAGCCGGATCTTCATATGCGCAAGTTCGTCCATCATCGAAACCGGCAGGTCGAGATATTCGCGCATTGGCACCTGGATGTTTTCCTTCACCGTCAGTGAGGAAAACAGCGCACCTTGCTGGAAAAGCACGCCGAGACGCATGTCGAGCTTGTTGCGGTTCGATTCGTCGAGCGAATCGTAGTCTGTACCGAGAATTTTTATCGTCCCGGCGCTGCGCGGCAGAAGCCGCAGCACGGTGCGCATAAGTACCGACTTGCCGGCACCGGAGGGACCGACGAAGCCGAGGATTTCGCCGCGATAGATATCGAGATCGAGCTTGTCGAGCACGATTTTCGGGCCGAAGTTCACCGTGACGCCACGCGCCGACAGCACGACGTCGCGGCCATCCGCGGCGCGTTCCATCTGTGTGTCATCCCGGTCTGGCTGAGGCGCGTCCAAATGCTGGTCCTTAAAAATCGATTGCGGCGTAGAAGATGGCAAACACACCGTCCATCATGATGACGACGAAGATCGACTTCACCACGGAAGATGTCACGTGCTGACCCAGAGACTCGGCGCTGCCGCCGACTTTCAGGCCTTCGACTGCGGCGACGATACCGATCACCAGCGCCATGAAAGGCGCCTTGATCATACCCGATATCACGGTCGATACGCTGATTGCCTCGTGCAGACGGGCAATGAAGGTCGCAAAAGTGATGCCCGAATAGGTGTAGGTGACGGTCGCGGCACCCAGAAGCGATGCGAAGTTGGCCAAGACCGTCAGCAGCGGCAGGGCGATGGTCAGCGCCACAAGCCGCGGAAAAATCAGGACTCCGATCGGGTTCAGGCCCATGACCTTCAGCGCGTCGACTTCTTCGCGCATCTTCATCGAGCCGATTTCGGCCGTGATCGCGCTGCCCGAACGGCCGGCGATCATGATGGCGGTCAGCAGCACGCCGATTTCGCGCAGCTGCAGGATGCCGACCAGATCGACCACGAAAACTTCGGCGCCGAAATAGCGAAGCTGGAAGGCGCTCTGCTGGGCGATGATGGCGCCGATCAGATAGGACATCACCAGGATGATCGGCACGGCGCGAACGCCCATGTGATCGAGCTGGTTGACGATGGATGCCGGAGAAACACCGCTGCCGCGCCCGAGCTTCAGCTGCGCCCCGCGCACGGCCGAGCCGAGAATATACATGGCGGCCACGAAGAAGCTGCCGAGCTCGGCGACTTTCTCACCCATCGGCGAGAATATCCGGTCGAGCAGCGGCACTTTCGGCTTTTCCTGGGCCGCGATCTCGCTTGCATCCTCGTCGAAAGATTTCAGCAGTTCGTCGATGTGGTCGTTCGATCCTTCGATCGTGACGGTCGCATCGTGCGATTCCTGGCTGAGCTTCAGCCTGCGGATCAGCAGCACGCCCGCAGTGTCGACATCGGACAGGCCGGTCAGGTCGATGACAACATCACCGCCGCTCGTGCGCTTGGAAAGGTCGTCTATTCGTCGCAGCACGCCGTGGATGCTGGCGCTGCGCCAATTGCCTGCTAGCCGGTAACGATGACCGGAACCATCGGCCTCATCGTCGATCGTCGGCGCATCCGGTATGTTTTCAGCTACGCTCAAACTCATGCGTCTTTCAGATTGGCGGCATCATGCCGACTCAGCGATGTATCGCATCCCGCTCATTACGCGACTATACAGAAACGATCTACAGTCTCGTGCCGCAGAAAGAGCAGATATGTCACGCCTTCTCAATGTCCAAATGAATTCCTGGCCGATCGCCGGCACATTCACAATTTCGCGTGGCAGTAAGATCACAGCGGAGGTCGTCACATGCAACATTAGCGAGAGCGAATGGCAGGGAAGTGGCGAATGCGTGCCGTATCGGCGCTACGGCGAGACAATCGAAAGTGTCATTTCGGAGATCGAGTCGGTCCGGACTGCCGTCGAATCAGGCATGACTCGCGAAGAGTTGGCGGTCGCCATGAAGCCCGGCGCTGCCCGAAACGCCGTCGACTGCGCGCTCTGGGATCTCGAGGCAAAGCGCTCCGGTATATCGGTGGCGCGGACCATCGGCCTCTCGACGATGGAGCCTCGCACGACCGCCTTTACGATTTCGCTGGGCGAGCCCGAGGTCATGGCGGCAGCAGCCGGCGCACAGGCGCACCGCGCCCTGCTGAAAGTCAAGATCGGCACCTCCGATGACGAAAGCCGTATCCGCGCGGTACGCATTGCAGCGCCGCAATCGGCTATCATCCTCGATGCGAATGAAGGATGGACGGAAGACAATCTTGCCCGCCACCTAGAGATCTCCGCCGAAGCAGGGATTGCCCTGGTCGAGCAGCCCCTGCCCGCCGGCAACGACAGGCTGCTGGCAACTATCAGAAGGCCCGTCCCCGTCTGCGCCGACGAAAGCGTCCATCACACCGGCGATCTCGAAAGCCTGCGCGACCGCTACGACGCCATCAACATCAAACTCGACAAGACAGGCGGGCTGACGGAGGCCCTCCGCATGAAGGCAGAGGGCGAACGGCTCGGCTTCCGGATCATGATCGGCTGCATGGTCGGCACATCGCTGGCGATGGCACCGGCGCTGATGCTGGCCCAGGACGCGGCCTTCGTCGATCTCGACGGACCGCTGCTGCTTTCCCGCGACCGCGAACCCGGATTGCGCTACGAGGGCTCGCTGGTCTTTCCACCGCTCTCGGAATTGTGGGGCTGAAGGCGGGAGGCGACGACGATCATGGTGAGCCCGGCAGCCGCGATCAGCGCCATCAGGTAGAAACCCGACGTGCCGAGCCAGCCGTAGACATAGCCGGAGGCGATAGTCGCGATGCCGAGACACATGCCATTATAGAAAAAGTAGACGCCCTGCGCGGACGCCTCCTGCGTTTCCTGCACCGTCGCCACGATGCGGCGCTGCACGCCGATGTGGACGCAGGCATAGGTGAAGGCGTGAAAGCACTGCAGCACGAAGTGGCCTGCAAAGCCGAGGTCCATCGGAAAGACGATCCACCGGCAGACGCACATCGCCGCGCCGAAGCGCATCAGGGTCCAGGCACTGAACCGGCGTCCCAGCCGTTTCGAGAGGAAGAAGATCGTCACCTCGGCCGCCACCCCGGCGCTCCAGAGTATCCCCACCTGCGTGCCTGAAAAACCGATCTGGTGCCAGTAGATCGAGGCGAATGTGTAGAACAGCGCATGGCTTGCCTGCTGGACCGAAACGCCGATCATGGTCAGCAGCAGGCGCGGATTCCTGAGCGCATTGCCGATGGGCGGCGCCTTGATGTCGAGCGGCAGGCCGCGACGCCGCGTTGGCCCGATGCGGGGACAATAGAGCGCCATGACAGTCGTCAGGATGAAGCCGATGACCATTAGCGGCAAAACCATCCTGCCGCCGAACGCGCCGATCACCTGCCCGCCGATCAGTGTCGAGACAATGAAGGCGATCGATCCCCACACCCTGGTCGAACCGTAATCGATGCCCCAGCGGCGGACTCCCGAGATGGTAATCGACTCGACCACCGGCAGGTAAGGCGCATAGGTGGCGCCCTGCAGCGCATAGACCAACAGGACGGTCGCGAAGTCGTCGGTCCAGAACAGCGCGATCGCGGTCAACAGCGACAGGCCTCCGGACCAGAGAAGCACCGTCGCCCGTTCCCGCATCCTGTCGGCAAACAGCGCCACGACCGGCGCGACCAGCACCCGCACGACCATCGGCAAGGCGAGAATGATACCGATCTGCTGGTCGTTGAACTTCAGTGTCGCGAGGAAAACCGGAAAGAACGGCAGGGCGATGCCGTTGACGATCAGCGGGGCACAATAGGACAGGGCGCTGCGCAGCCGGAAATAGGCAGGAGCCTCCCTGCCCGTCGAAGTCATCGTTGCGGGAATCATGACAATGCCTGATTTGGAAACGCTGATTCCCTACCACGCATTCGCGATCGCGCCTACGGCGGCGCCTTCAGATCGGCGGGAAATTCAAAGAGATGGAGGGCGTTGTCCGCTCACTCGGCAGCGGTCATCCCGGACGCCGCCTTTGCTTCGGCCATCATCAGCGCAAGGTCCATGGCCGGGCGCGACGGCAGACGATCCTGGCGGCTCTCGGCAACGGCTGTAGCAGGCTTGGCGTCGAGGATCTGGCGCCAGGTGATCAGTTCGAAGCTTCCATCCTCATGCTCGGCAATCGCCGTACAGCTTTCAACCCAGTCGCCGGTGTTGATGTAGCGCAGGCCATCGATGTCCTCGATGACGGCATGGTGGATATGGCCACAAATGACCCCGTCGGCATGATTGCGCTTGGCCTCTTCGGCCACCACGCGCTGGAACTCGCCGATGAAGTTGACCGCATGCTTGACCTGCTGCTTGGCCCAGGCTGAGAACGACCAGTAAGGCATGCCGAGCCGGCGCCGAATGCTGGCGAGCGCGATGTTCAGCACGATGGCGACGTCGTAGGCCCAGTCGCCGAGATAAGCGAGCAGCCGGGCGTTGCGGACCACCACATCGAATTCGTCGCCGTGCAGCACGAGATAGGTCTTGCCGTCGGCGGTGGTGTGGATCGCCCGTTCGGCGACCTCGATACCGCCGAAATGGTTACCCGGGAAATCGCGCAGGAATTCGTCGTGATTGCCGGGGATGTAGACGATGCGCGTGCCCTTGCGCGCCTTGCGCAGGATCTTCTGAACGACATCGTTGCAATCCTGCGGCCAGTACCAGCTGCGCTTCAGCCGCCAGCCGTCGATGATGTCGCCGACGAGGTACAGGGTATCGGCTTCGTGATAGCGCAGGAAGTCGAGAAGATAGTCAGCCTTGGCAGCCTTCGATCCCAGATGAACGTCGGAAATGAACAGGGTTCGGAAGTGTCGAGTGTCCATCAATGTCTCCACGAACGTAATGCCCGTGCCCCAATCTTCGCTGTGCCCGGAATAATCAGACTCGTGTTTCAGGAAGATGACATCATATCCAATTCGAGCGCGAAGATGGCGTAGCTTACCCCGCCGCGCATCGGCAAAATCTTGCCGCCATGCCACAATTCCGTACTGTGCACCCCCGAGGATTGTTGTATGCAGTGACGTGAAATCGTTAGACGAATGGTAATGGAGAAGCGTGATGGACCCGCAGGATGCATCGAAGGCACAGAAGAACATGACCAGCGGTGACCTCGACGAACAGGCGCTTTTCTTCCATCGCTATCCTCGTCCGGGCAAGCTGGAGATACAGGCGACGAAGCCGCTCGGCAACCAGCGCGACCTAGCGCTCGCCTATTCGCCGGGCGTCGCCGCTCCCTGTCTCGCCATCCGCGACAACCCTGAAATGGCTGCCGAATATACCTCGCGCGCCAATCTCGTGGCCGTCATATCCAACGGCACGGCCGTGCTTGGCCTCGGCAATATCGGTCCGCTGGCCTCAAAGCCGGTGATGGAAGGCAAGGCCGTCCTGTTCAAGAAGTTCGCCGGCATCGATGTCTTCGACATCGAGATCGAGGCACCGACCGTCGACGAGATGGTCTCGACGATCTCGGCACTGGAGCCGACCTTCGGCGGCATCAATCTCGAGGACATCAAGGCGCCCGAATGCTTCGACGTCGAGCGCCGGCTGCGCGAGATGATGAAGATCCCGGTCTTCCACGACGACCAGCACGGCACTGCGATCATCGTCGCCGCCGCCATACTGAACGGCCTGGAGCTGGCCGGCAAGACGATCGAGAACGTCAAGATCGTCGCATCCGGTGCAGGCGCTGCCGCACTCGCCTGTCTCAACCTTTTGGTCATTCTGGGCGCCAAGCGCGAAAACATCTGGGTCCACGATATCGAGGGCCTGGTCTACACCGACCGCAACGTGCTGATGGACGAGTGGAAGTCGGTCTATGCCCAGCCGAGCGACAAGCGGACGCTGGCCGAATCGATCGGCGGCGCCGATGTGTTCCTCGGCCTGTCGGCCGCCGGCGTGCTGAAGCCGGAACTGCTGGTACAGATGGCCGAAAAGCCGCTGATCATGGCGCTTGCCAATCCCAACCCCGAAATCATGCCGGAACTCGCCCGCGCCGCCCGGCCCGACGCGATGATCTGCACCGGGCGCTCGGATTTCCCGAACCAGGTCAACAACGTCCTCTGCTTCCCCTACATCTTCCGCGGCGCGCTGGATTGCGGCGCGACGACGATCAACGAGGAAATGAAGATGGCGGCAGTGCGCGCCATCGCAGCCCTTGCCCGCGAGGCACCGTCGGATGTTGCCGCCCGCGCCTATACCGGCGAGACCCCGATCTTCGGCCCGGAATACCTGATCCCTTCGCCCTTCGATCCCCGCCTGATCCTGCGCATCGCCCCGGCCGTCGCCAAGGCTGCGGAAGAGAGCGGTGTGGCGCTTCGCCCGATCACCGATTTCGATGCCTATCTCGACACGCTCAACCGCTTCGTCTTCCGCTCCGGCTTCGTCATGAAGCCGATCTTTGCAGCTGCCAAGCTCGCTCAGCCGAAGCGCGTCGTGTTTTCCGAAGGCGAAGACGAACGCGTGCTGCGCGCCGCACAGGTGCTGCTCGAGGAAAACACGGCCGTGCCGATCCTCATCGGCCGCCCCAGCGTCATCGAGACCCGCCTGAAGCGCTATGGCCTCAAAATCCGCCCGCATACCGACTTCGAAGTCATCAACCCGGAAGACGATCCGCGCTTCCGCGATTACGCCGACCTCTATTTCTCGCTGGTCGGCCGCAGCGGCGTCATCCCGGAGGCAGCCCGTACCATCGTGCGCACCAACACCACCGTCATCGGCGCACTGGCGCTGAAGCGTGGCGACGCCGATGCACTGATCTGCGGCCTCGAAGGCCGCTACGAGCGGCACCTACGCGTTGTCCGCCAGATTATCGGCAAGCGTAACAATGTCCGCGACTTCTCTGCCATGAGCCTGCTCATCTCGCAGCGCGGCAACACGTTCTATACCGACACCTACGTTAACTTTAATCCGACGGCCGAAGAGATTGCCGAATCGACAGTGCTGGCAGCGGAGGAAATCCGCCGCTTCGGGATCACGCCACGCGCCGCCCTTGTCTCGCATTCGAACTTCGGCTCGCGCGAATCGGAGAGCGCCACGAAGATGCGCAATGCCCTGCGGCTCATCCGGCTTGCAGCCCCCGATCTAGAGGTCGATGGCGAAATGCACGGCGACAGCGCGATTTCCGAGCATTTGCGCCGCCGCGTCATGCCGGATAGCACGCTGACCGACGAAGCCAACCTGCTGGTGTTCCCGAACCTCGATGCGGCCAACATCACGCTTGGCGTTGTCAAGGAGATGATTGACGGGCTGCATGTCGGCCCGATCCTGCTCGGAACGGCCCTGCCGGCCCATATCCTGTCGCCCTCGGTCACCTCCCGTGGCGTCGTCAACATGGCAGCCGTGGCCGTGGTCGAGGCATCGCAGCCCGGCTGATACTGACGGGACCGCCGGGCATCATCCCGGCGGTCGACCACCTGCTGCCGAGCGCAGGGCTGGCGCAAGTCAGTCGGCGCCATATATCTTGCGCGTGACAATGGATGAATTTTCGCCTTCGCCCGAGCTGAGGCGGAAACCATCCGAACGGAGCAGGCCAAAAGCGTGATAGTGGGCTGGAAACATTCATTTTGGGCGCTTGCCGCATCCTTGGCGATGGCAGCGCCACTGGCTGCCCAGACGAACGCAATCTGCGACGACCTGCGCGGCCAGATGGCCAATCTCAGCGAAACTGTCGGCACCAACCGCCAGCTCCGGCAATACCGCACCGCCATCGCCCAGCAGATATCCGAGTTGCGCCAAGTCGAGAACGACCTTGAGGACAACGAGTGCTCGTCCGGCAGCATGGTGATCATAAACGGTGACGACGGCGGCACCTGCGCGCGGATCGAGGATACCCTGCAGCGCATGCAGCAGAACCTGCAGGATCTCGTCGCCAAGCGCGACCAGATCCAGCGCGGCGACGTTTCGGAAGGACCCACCCGCAACCAGCTTTCCGCAGCGCTGCGCGCCAACGGCTGCGAAGATCAGGATAGCGGCGATACCATCATCACCAACCGCCCGCCCCCGCAGGCAGGCATCGAGCCCAGCTACCCCGCAACCCCGGGGGCAACCACGCTGGACAGCAGTGGCGGCCCCTCCGGCAGCGAACCCGCACCGCAATCGCCGGTCCAGAGCTACGCCTTCGGTCAATCCTATGGCGGCGGAAATGTCCGCACGGTCTGTGTGCGCACCTGCGATGGCGGCTTCTTCCCGATGACCCAGAATGCAGCGCCCGGCGATTTCCAGCGGGATGGCGAAACCTGCGCGAGGATGTGCCCGGGCGTGAAGACCGAGTTGTTCTTCCACCGTCTGCCGGATCAGGAAACATCGGCGATGGTCTCCGCCTCGTCGGGCACCCCCTACAGCGCCATGCCCTACGCCTTCGCCTTCCGCAAACGGCCGCCGAATGAAAAGACCAGCTGCACCTGCAATCTGCCGGCCTATTACGAGGAAATGCGAAGGCAGAACGCGCTGACCAAGCCGCCAACCGCAGGCACGCAGCAAGGCTCGATTACGACGATCATCCCAAAAGCGTCGCCACCGGCCGTGCCGACGGCACCCGCAAAGGGCGATGCGCCGCCGGTGGAACGGCCCTACGATCCGTCCGCCGGCAATGTCCGTCAGGTCGGCCCGGCGTTCCTACAGCCCGACCAGCGCAAGCTAGACCTCACCCGTCCGGCCGTACCCGGCGAGCAGCCCCAGCAATAGGCCTCAGCCCTGCGGCTGGCCCCAGCCATTCTCGAACACTAGATCCTCCAGCGGCAATCGCTGCCGCCAGCCTTTGACGGCGAGTTCCGGTTCGCCATAGAGCTCGTCTACGAATCCCAGGCAGAGCCAGGCAATGATCTCGATCCGCTCCGGGATACCAAGCAACGCCCGGATATCGGCGTCGTGAAAAATGCTGACCCAGCCGACCCCGACACCCTCCGCTCGCGCCGCAAGCCAGAGGTTCTGCACGGCGCAGACCGTCGAATAGGCATCCATGCGCGGATTGTGGGTGCGGCCGAGCACGACGGGCCCGGCACGATCCGGATCGCAGGTGATGCAGATGCTGAGTGGCGCCTTGCGGATGCCCTCGAGCTTCAGCGACCGGTAACTCTCCCGACGGGCGCCCTCGAACTGCAACGCAGCCTCGCCATTGGCGCGCTCGAAGGCTTCGAAGGCCTTCTCACGGATGGCGGGGTCGCGCACGAGAATGAAATTCCAGGGCTGCATGAAGCCGACAGAAGGCGCGTGATGGGCAGCGCCCAGCAGCCTTGCGATCAGGTCGTCCGGCAGCGGTTGCGGCAGGAACTGGTCCCGCACGTCACGCCGCGTTTCGATCGCGTGGTAGATGGCGTCGCGCTCGGCGACGGAAAAAGCGTGTGCGCGGACGAGATCGTCCCTGCAATCAGGTCGCATCGTTTATATCCCCAACAATGCCAACCGCCCGCCGTCCTCGCGGGATCAGTCTATCTTATCAGGCCGGTCTTCTGGCTCGGCTTCATCTGGCGATGCTGCCTTCCCGGTCGAAACCAGTGGCATATCGGATAACTGACCGTTCCCTGTGCATCGCCATCCGCCTTACAGCGTTGGGCACGCGCCGGATTTGCACCGGCTTCCCGATTCTCCCGCCTGGGCGGGCACCTGATGAAGGAGATATGCGCGATCCGGCTGGCGATGGCAAGCGGATCGCAGGCGAGCTCAGCGCTCCGGTTCATACCTGACAAAGGCGAACTCCTCGCCATCGGGTGACCAACTCGGTACGTTGATTGTCCCCTGGCCCCCGAACAGCTCGAACAACGTCGTTATGTTGCCGCCATCCATGTCCATCAGCCGCAGGCGGACGTCGAGATCGCGCGGATGATCGAAGACGTCGCCGTCGTAGGAGAGCAGCACCACCTTGTCGCTCTTCGGCGACGGATGGGGAAACCAGTTGCCGAACTCGTCGTCGGTCACCTGCTGCAGGTCGCGACCGTCAGGCCGGATACGCCAGATCTGCATACGGCCGGTCCGGCTGGAGTTGAAATAGATCCACGCACCATCGGCCGACCAGTCCGGCCCGTCGTTGCGACCCTCGCCATGGGTCAACCGCGTCTCCTCGCCGCCCTCGACCGATATCGTGTAGATGTCGAAGAGATCGCCGCGAATGCCGCAGTAGCTGACATGCTTTCCGTCCGGCGACCAGCCGTGCCAGTAGGATGGGAGGTTTGTGGTCACCTGCCTGGGGAGACCGCCTTCCGCAGGCACGAGATAGATGCAGGACTTGCCGTACTGGACCTTGTCGCAGAGCGCGATCAGCGTACCGTCGGGCGAGATGCCATGGTCGTTGTTGCAACGGCTGGCAAAGCCTGTGTCGACGCGCTCGACAGTGGCGAGCCCGTCGAGCGACAGGCGGTAGAGAAGCCCGTCATCGTTGACGAGCAGGTAGCGTCCGTCTGGCGCAAAGTTCGGCGCCTCGACGAGACGATCGGTCTGCCAGACGACCCGGCTCCGACCTGTTGCAATGTTGAAGATTTCGACCGAACTGCGCATGTCTCACCCATCCTCGAAGCCGCCGCCTAAAAGCAAACGGCGACCGGGGAGGTTTTAACGGCTCGCCCACCCGACATCAACTGGCTCGACTGGACGCGATTGCGTGAGGCATCGCCATTCCCATGTTTTGCCGTTGCAATTCATCGTGGCAACCGAATACTGCCGCTAACCAGTATCGGAGTCACGCATGCCCAATCTCCCGAACTTCTTTCACACCCACTTCGATAAATCGTCGGACGATCTCGGCGTCATCGAAAAGCGGGTGCTGAAGCGAGCCCGCGAACGCAAGATCATCTCGACGGATGTCAACGCTGCCTTTTCCGCAAATGCCTCCGTCGGGGAACGGCTCGCAGACGGGATCGCCCGCGTCGGCGGATCATGGGCGTTCATCGTCTCCTTCCTGTTGTTCCTGGTCGCCTGGACGGTGCTCAACACCATCCTGCTCTCGTCACGCGCCTTCGATCCCTACCCGTTCATCTTCCTCAACCTGATCCTCTCGATGATCGCAGCCATCCAGGCGCCGATCATCATGATGTCGCAGAACCGCCAGACCGAACGCGACCGCTTCGAGGCTGCCAAGGACTATGAAGTCAACCTCAAGGCCGAACTGGAAGTCCTGTCGCTGCACGAGAAGATCGACCTGCAGGTGTTGACCGAACTGTCCGCCCTCAGGGAGGAAGTGGGCCGCATTACGAGGCTGCTGGAGGCAAAGGCCTAGCGTCGGCGGGACTGCCCCTTGCGGACGATGGCTAGTCGGATTTCGGGAACTGGGGCAGACCGTCGTGGAGGCTATAGAAGCCTGCCTTGTCGGCGCAATAGATGTGATGGCCCATTTTCAGCGCGTTGGGATCATCGAACAGGCCGGCCATGATCGAGATCTGTTCGGCATCGTCGGCGACCCAGAACAGCGCTGAGCCGCAGGTCTTGCAGAACCCGCGGCTGGCAGCGGGACTGGAGCGATACCAGCTGACATTCTCACCGCCCTCGACCGTAAGGTGGTCGGTCGCCACGTTGGTGGCGGCGAAGTAGAGTCCGGTCTGCTTGCGGCATTGCGAGCAGTGACACCCGACCACATCCCTGAGCGGACCTGTCGTCCGTATTTTCACGGCGCCGCAGAGGCAAGATCCGGTATGGTCGTCCTTCATAGCGCCTTCCCGATCCTTGTCGTTATGTATCATCCTGATGGTGCGGCATGCAGCTGTCAACTTCAGATTTCATGACTGCAGCATCAGCCACGCTGATAGCAGACCCTTTGCTGAATGCTCCCGGCAAGCCCTCGTCGAAAGGCAGTTAAAAGGGCGTTAAGCCATCTTCGCCCCCCGTCGTTCCCCTGGACGCACCAAAAAGCCAGATCTGACGGCCAAAGGTGCGATTTCGGGACAATCTAATGTGACACGCACCATTCATGCGTGCGTGTGGCTCAAAAATATACCCGCCAAAAAATTGCATAGGTAACCTAATATTAGGATATCGCAATTCAAAATTGAACCAGCAGGATTGGGAAGGTTGTCGCAACCGAAGAGGAGACGGAGACGATGATTATGAGCAGATTTCGCCGTTGCGAACGTGGTACTGCAGCCCTCGAATTTGCGATCATCTTTCCGGTGTTCATTCTCGTGCTGATGACGTTGATCGCCTACGGCATCTATCTCAGCGCCGCCCATTCCGTTCAGCAGATCGCGGCCAATGCAGCCCGGACCGCCATCGCCGGCGTCACCGAGGCCGAGCGTGAGCAACTGGTCAACACCTACATAACCACCTCCACCCTTAACGATGCCATTCTGAACCCGGCCAAATTCACAGTCACGGTGCAGCCGGATCCGGCCAACGCCAACCAGTTCACGGTCAAGTTGTCCTACGACGCCCAGGACCTGCCGATCTGGAACCTCTACAGCTTCGCCATGCCAAGCAAGACGATTGTACGCACCGCTACGATCCGCATGGGAGGCATCTGATGCCGATCGGAACCATCCTGCGGCGCTGGACCCTAAGCGAGCAAGGCAACGTCGCAATCCTGGCTGCCATCACCGCACCCCTCATTCTCTACTGCATGAGCCTGGGTCTCGATTACGGCATGCTGACGCTGCAGCAGCGCCGCCTGCAGCAGACGGCCGACCTGTCCGCAATTGTCGCGGCATCGGACGTAAACAATGCCCAGGCCAATATTCTCAACTACTTCAGCACCAATAACCTGAATATGGCTGTCCAGACGGCAAGCGGCTACGTCTCGAACACCGGAACGTCGCCTCTTGGAGACGCCGTGAGTGCGGCAAAGTTCGACGGTATCGCAACGATAACGCTCGGCACCTACGTCGCTGATCCGACGATTGCCCTCGGCAGCCGCTTCGTGCCGGGCGCCACGCCATACGACGCCGTCAAGGTGAAAATCCAGCAGACCGGTGGACTGATTTTTGCCGCGAGTTTCGCAACCCCGCCAACTTTGGAGGCCGTCGGCACTGCCTCAACAGAGAAGATTGCGGCATTTTCGATCGGCTCGGGGCTGGCAAGCGTAAACAACGGACTTCTGAATGCCGTCCTGGGTGGCTTGCTCGGGACCAGTCTTTCCCTCAGCGCCATGGATTACAACGCGCTGCTATCCACCAAGGTGAACGCCCTCTCGGTCACCGACAAGCTGGCGACCAACCTCAACCTCACCGCCGGCAGCTATGCCGACACACTGGCGGCGGACGTCAAGTTCGGCGACGTGCTCAATGCCATCGGCGGTCAGGCCGGTCTCAACTCGGCCACCCGGAAAGCCATTCAATCCGTACAGACGGCGGCAAACAGTGCCCAGCTCCGGCTCAAGCTCGCCGATATATTGTCGCTCGGGCCTGTCGCCCAAAGACCCACCGGCAGCGGCTCGCAAATCAGCCTCGCTGCCAACGTCATGGATCTGGTCACGGCCGCCGCCCTCGCCGCCAATGGCAGCAAGCAGGTTTCCGTCAATCTCGGCGGCACCATACCAGGCCTCACCACGGTGCAGATGACGATGGCCATCGGCGAACCGCCGCAAAGCACACCATCCCTGGCCGTTGGCGCCGTCGGCACGGTGGTGCGCACCTCCCAGACCCGTATCAAGCTATCCATAGCGATCGACGCACTGGCGGCGCTGGCTGGCACCAAAGTGCAGCTGCCGCTTTACGTGCAGCTGGCCAATGCGACGGGAAAGCTTTCGGCCATCACCTGCCTCGGCAACGGCGCGCAGAACGCCAATGTCTCCGTCAGTACCATACCTGGCGTCGCCGATCTCTACATCGGCAACGTCGACACCACACAGTTTTCCAATTTCGCGACCGGCCCGGACGTGACAGCTGCAACCTTGGTCAACGTGCTGGGCCTGATCACCGCCACGGCCAGCGCCCACGTCGCCATTACAAATATGACAAAGACGACGCTCACCTTCACGCCGGCAGACATCGCTGCCGGGGTGAAAAAGACTGCCTCCACCACGGACACACTGACCTCCGCGATCTCGTCCCTCTTCGCCAACACCAACTATTCGATCAATATCCTGGGCCTCACCCTCGTCACCAAGGCCGTCTTTCAGCAAGCGCTGGCCATGACGCTTTCGAGCATCAGCACGCCGCTCAACGATCTGCTCAGCAACGTGCTGCTTCTGGCCGGCGTCAAGGTCGGCCAGGCCGACGTCACGGTAACAGACGTCCGCTGCCAGCAGCCCGTACTCGTCCAATAGACGACGTCCCAAAACAAAACGGGCCGGTCTTTCGACCGGCCCGTTTTCGATGTGATGTTGAGACTGCTCAGCCGTTGGCGACAAGTCGCTTTTCGTCGCGACCGCCCTTCATGCGCTCTGCCAGCAGGAAGGCGAGCTCCAGCGCCTGGTCGGCGTTGAGGCGTGGATCGCAATGGGTGTGGTAGCGATCCTGAAGGTCGTCGGCCGTGACGGCGCGGGCACCGCCAGTGCATTCGGTGACGTCCTTGCCGGTCATCTCGATGTGGATGCCGCCCGGATGCGTGCCTTCGGCGCGGTGGATCTGGAAGAAGCTTTCTACTTCCGACAGGATGCGCTCGAAAGGCCGTGTCTTGTAGTTGTTGAGCGTTATCGTGTTGCCATGCATCGGATCGCAGGACCAGACGACCTTGCGGCCCTCGCGCTCGACGGCGCGCACCAGCTTCGGCAGATTGTCGGCGACCTTGTCGTGGCCGAAGCGGCAGATCAGCGTCAGGCGCCCGGCCTCGTTGGCAGGGTTGAGCACGTCGATCAATTCCAGCAGGTTGTCGGCTGTCAGCGACGGACCGCATTTCAGCCCGATCGGGTTCTTGATGCCACGGAAATACTCGACATGGGCGTGGTCGAGCTGGCGCGTGCGGTCGCCGATCCACAGCATGTGGCCAGACGTCGCATACCAGTCGCCCGAGGTCGAGTCGACACGGGTCATCGCTTCCTCATAGCCCAGCAGCAATGCTTCGTGGCTGGTGAAGAAATCGGTTTCGCGAAGGCTCGGATTGTTCTCTGCCGAGATACCGATGGCCTTCATGAATTCCATGGTTTCGCTGATCCGGTCGGCCAGCTTGCGGTAGCGCTCGCCCTGCGGGCTGTCCTTGACGAATCCGAGCATCCATTGATGAACGTTTTCGAGGTTGGCATAGCCACCCATCGCGAAGGCGCGCAGCAGGTTCAGCGTCGCGGCGGACTGGCGGTAGGCCATGATCTGCCGTTCCGGATCGGGAATGCGGGCCTTTTCGGTGAACTCGATGCCGTTGACGATGTCGCCGCGATAGGCCGGCAGCGTCACGTCGCCCTGCGTCTCGACATTCGACGAGCGCGGCTTGGCGAATTGCCCGGCGATGCGACCGACCTTGACGACAGGCAGCTGGGCGCCGAACGTCAGCACCACTGCCATTTCGAGAAAGGCGCGGAAGAAATCACGGATGTTGTCGGCGCCATGTTCGGCAAAACTCTCGGCACAGTCTCCGCCCTGCAGCAGGAAGGCGTTGCCTTCGGCGACATTCGCCAGGTGCTTCTTCAGGCGACGCGCCTCGCCGGCAAAGACCAGCGGAGGATAGGTCGCAAGCTGCGCTTCCATCACCGTCACGGCATCCTTGTCCGGGTATTCCGGAACCTGGCTGATAGGCTTCTGCCGCCAGCTGCTGGGGGACCAATTCTGTACCATCGTGCTCACCTGTTTTCCGCCCGGTCTCCGCCGGTTCTCCCGCTATTTCGAAATAAGCGCGGCTTATATCCCTTTGCGTGCGACTTGCATAGCGGGGCTACTCTCTGCGCGTTCCGATGCAGATTTTAACCGAATACAAACCACGGCAATTGCCGGATTGTTGATGAAACTACCCTATAAAGCGCGCAAACGCCGCGACGATGATAGCCGCGACCGATCGCCATGACGGCAAAGCTGCGAACGGGCTATCGACGATGCGCATTCAAAACCTCTGGAAAGACAGATCCGGCAACTTCGGCATCATGACGGCACTGCTGCTTGTGCCCATAGTCGGCACCGCAGGCATGGCCGTGGACTTTGCCAATGCGCTGAATATCAGGAACCAGCTATATGCTGCCGCCGACGCCGCAGCCGTCGGTTCACTCGCCGAAAAATCGCCTGGCGTGACCGCTGCCATGGGGATGACGTCGGATGGCACCGTCGCGGTTGCCCAGACCGATGCGAATTCGCTGTTCTTTGCCCAGAACAGCGCGGCACTCACCAGCAGCAACGTCAAGGTCGCCATCGCAGTCACCAAGACCGGCAACACGCTTCAGTCGAACGTCAGCTTCACGGCAACAGTGCCGACGACGTTCCTGCATGTAATCGGCCAGGACACCATCTCCATCGCAGGCAAGGCCACGGCGCAAAACCAGACTCAGACCTACATGGATTTCTACATCCTGATCGACAACACGCCATCGATGGGCGTAGGCGCCACGCCGAATGATGTGGCGCTCATGGAGGACAACACCTCGGACAAGTGCGCCTTTGCCTGTCACGAGACCGGCGCGAACAAAGGCAAAGACAATTACACGCTGGCAAAGAGCCTCAAAGTTACGATGCGAATCGACGTCGTCCGTGAGGCAACGAAGAGCCTGACAACCACTGCAACGACGCAGCGCAGTTCCTCCGACCAATACCGCATGGCGGTTTATACCTTTGGCGCAGCGGCGGAAACGGCGGCGCTGACGACGATCTCCCCCCTGACGGCCGACTTGGCGCAGGTCCAGACCTATACCAGCGCCGTCGATCTCATGACCATTCCTCAGCAGAACTATAACAGCGATGCTCAGACCAGTTTCGACACCGCCCTGACCGCGCTCAACACCACAATCCCGACACCGGGAAATGGCTACACCAGCAGCAGCCCTCAGAAGACCTTGTTCTTCGTGACGGACGGCGTCGGCGACAGCATCAAGCCGGTCGGCTGCACTGCACCGTTGGATGGTGACCGCTGCCAGGAGCCGATCGACACATCTTTCTGTACGCCCCTGAAGAACCGCGGCGTCAAGATAGCCATTCTCTATACGACCTACCTGCCCCTGCCGGCTAACCCTTGGTACGTGAGGTGGATCGATCCGTTCAGCAAGCAGATCCCTACCAAGCTGCAGAGCTGCGCGTCACCCGGCCTCTATTTCGAGGTCAGTCCGACCCAAGGCATCAGCGATGCCATGAATGCGCTGTTTATGCGGGTGGTCAACGGGTCCAGGCTGACGAGCTGATACCAGGTAAACTGGAGGCGAGCGCGAGATAGCGCGCTCGCCTCCATTAATCTTGATCAGACGCGCGCGCCATTCTTGATCAGATAGCTCGGCGTATACATGGTCACCAGCTCTTCTGAAGCCGTAGGGTGGACGGCCATGGTGCGATCGAAATCGTCCTTGGTGCAGCCGGCCTTCAATGTGATGCCGAGCAGCTGCGCCATCTCGCCGGCATCGTGGCCGAGAATGTGGGCGCCGACCACCTTGCGGTCGGCCGCATTGACGATCAGCTTCATGATGCTCTTTTCGGCCCGCCCCGATAGCGTCGCCTTCATCGGCCGGAACTGGGCGCGATAGACTTCAAGCGCCTCGTATTTTTTAGCGGCCTCCTCCTCGCTCAGGCCGACGGTGCCGATTTCCGGCTGCGAGAACACGGCGGTGGCGATCAGCTGGTGATCCGGCTTGGTGGGATTGTTCTTGTATTCGGTCTCGATGAAGCACATCGCCTCGTGAATGGCGACCGGCGTCAGCTGTACCCGATCGGTGACGTCGCCGAGTGCAAAGATGTTGGGCACCGAGGTGCGCGAGTATTCGTCGACGACGATGGCGCCACGACCGTCGACCTTGACGCCGGCGGCCTCCAGCCCGAGCCCCTTGGTATGGGGATCGCGACCGAGCGCCAGCATGACCGTGTCGACCGTCAGCGTATCGCCCTGCTTTGTGCGGGCCTGCAGGCCCTCCGCCGTCTTGGTAACTTCCTCGATGACGTCATGGCAGCGGATCTTGATGCCCTTGGCGACCATTGCCTCATGCAGGCCCTGGCGCATGTCGTTATCGAACCGCGACAGGATCTCGGCACCGCGATAGATGAGCGTGGTATCGACGCCGAGGCCATGGAAGATATTGGCGAATTCGACGGCGATGTAACCGCCGCCGGCAATCAGGATAGACTTCGGCAGCGTCTTCAGGTCGAAGGCCTCGTTCGAGGAGATGCAGAACTCGTGGCCCGGAAGCGACTGGTGCGCATTCGGCATTCCGCCTACGGCGATGACGATGCGTTCAGCAGTCACCGTCTGGCCGGTCTTGACGAGGCGCACAGTATGGGCATCGACGAGCTCGGCGCGGCTGTCGTATATCTCGGCCTTGGCATTATCGAGGCCCTTGCGGTAGAGGCCTTCGAGGCGGGTGATTTCCCGGTCCTTGGCCTCGACCAGCTTGCTCCAGTCGAAAGTGCTCTTGCCGACAGTCCAGCCGAACCCTTCCGCATCCTCGAAATGCTCGTGGAACTGCGAGGCATAGACGAACAGCTTTTTGGGAACGCAACCACGGATGACGCAGGTGCCGCCATACCGGAATTCCTCGGCAATCCCGACTTTCTTGCCGAGCGACGCCGCCACGCGGGCGCTGCGCACGCCGCCGGAGCCTCCACCGATGACGAAGAGATCAAAATCGAATGACGGCATGGGAGCTCCTGGAATTTCTATGCCGGCGAGCCGGCTGGATCGATGCTGATATAGGAATACCGGCGATAAAAAGAAAAGCCCGGATGAACCGGGCTTTGGAATAGCAGATATGCGAAGCGATTAGGGCTTCGGAGCAGGTGCCGGCTTTGCAGCAGGTGCCTTGGCAGCCGGTGCCGGTGCGGCGTCGGCAACTGGCGGAGCCGGCGGAACCTTGACGATCTTCTCGAGTGCCTTGTTGCTCTGGTTGGCGAGGTCACGCGAAATGCCCTGTCCCCAGATGTCGGCAGCCTTGTAGAGTTCGCGGGTGGCGATCGGGCCATCCTTCAGGAGCTTCTTGCCCGCTTCCGAATTGTAGAAGTCGGCCATTGCCTTCAGTTCTTCGGTCGTGAACGACTTGGCATAGGTTGCAGCCGCTTCCTTCTCGAGGTCGGCGCGGCGGGCAGCAAGCGCAAGCGCCTGCTGGTCGACGGTCGAGCTGATGGCTTCCTGGAAATTCGGGTTGGCCTGGATCATCGTGCTTTTCAGCTGCTCGGCCAGCGTCGGCAGAATGGAATCGAACTGATTGGTGATGCCGAGCGCGTTAATCGCGGCACGGGCAGCCTTCATCTGTTCTTCGGAGATTTCCTGCGCGCTGACTGAACCGAACGCCATGCCGGAAAGAAGAACGGTTGCAGCGGCCAGGCGGCCGAAACCCGCTATTTTGATCATGTGTTCAATCTCCTGTATGATGCGCGTGAAGCGTGTGCGCGCCTGCCGGGCCGGCAATGACCGCAAGCGTCGCCAAGTTGATAAAGAGCCCGTGTTCGACAACGCCGGGTATGGAATGAAGTGCGGCTGATAGCGCCTCTGCATCAGCAATGCGGCCAAAAGATGCATCGAGGATGTAGTGCCCGCCATCGGTCGTGAAAGTCTGGTCGCCTGCTTGGCGCAATGCCAGGGCGCCGGATAACCCAAGTCTGGCCGCAGCCTTTTCGATCATCATCCGCGTTGCCGTCAGCCCGAAGATGTTGACCTCGATGGGCAATGGAAATGCACCCAGGGTTTCGACAAGCTTGCTCTCGTCGGCAATGACGATCATCCGGCCGGATGCGGCAGCGACGATCTTCTCGCGTAGCAGCGCGCCGCCACCGCCCTTGATCAGTCGCAAGCTGTGGTCGAGTTCATCGGCGCCGTCGATGGTCAGGTCCAGTTCCGGGCGCTCGTCCAGTGATTTGAGCGGCACGCCCAGCTCCATGCAGAGCCGCGCCGTGCGCTCGGATGTCGGAATGCCTTCGATCCGCAATCCGTCGGCGACCTTTTCGGCAAGCAGCCTGACGAATTCTTCAGCGGTGGTGCCGGTGCCGATGCCAAGCCGCATGCCGCTCTCGACATAATCGAGAGCCACTGCCGCAGCCTTGATCTTCATTTCGCGGGCGTCCATGCGCCACGTGCTCCCACCGTTTCGATGGAGTGCTGTTTACACGGCCCGCTTGGCAAACGGAAGCCAAAATTCGGCGGTGCGAAAGAATTGCGGCGGCATTCCGAGAGGCGCGCAAGAGGCCGGCGGAGATCGTCGGCGTTGCATTGGCAGACGCGATCTTTTACTGGAAAGGCTCATTTTTCCCTCCCCGTTAGCCAAGGCGGTCTGCCCGTGAAAACTCCCACTGTAGTCTTCGATCTCGATGGAACGTTGGTCGATACCGCGCCAGATCTCGTCGCCAGCGTAAACCACACGATTGCCGCCCTCGACCTCAAGCCGGTCGGCTTTGACGACCTCACCTATCTGGTCGGCCACGGCGCGAGGACGATGATCCAAAGGGCCTGCAAGCTCGGCGGTTACGATCTCGAGGAAAAGGACATGCCGCCTCTGATGGAGCGCTTCATTGACTTCTACGGCAAGACCATGCCGGGCGACAGCAAGCCTTATCCCGGTCTCGTCGCCGCCTTGGACCGCCTCAGGGCCGAAGGCTTCGCGCTTGCTGTCTGCACCAACAAGATAGAGGCGCTGGCTGTAACCCTGCTCCAGAAGCTGCAGCTCGACCACTACTTCGCAACCATCGTTGGCGGCGATACCTTCCCTGTCCGCAAGCCTGACGGCCAGCATATCCTCGGCACCATCGACAAGGCCGGCGGCGATGCGACGCGGGCGATCATGGTCGGCGACAGCATCAACGACATCCTCGCCGCCCGCAACGCCGCCGTCCCGTCGATCGCCGTGCCCTTCGGCTACTCCGACGTGGAGATTGCAAGCCTGTCGCCGGACCACATCATCCAGCATTACGACGAGCTGACGCCCGAACTGGTCACAAGGCTGCTCGCAACGCGCTGAGGCATATCTCCGAAACGAAACAGGCGACCCGAGGGCCGCCTGTCGAAAGTCATTGTCAGAGGGAGGCGATCAGATCTGCGCTTCGCGGACCTTGGTCGTCGTAGCGAACGCCTTCATCGTGTAGGTGTCGCGATCGTAGACATCGTCGAAGTAGCGAACGACGCCATCCTTGTCCGGCCACGCCGTGAAGTAGGCGATGTAGACCGGGAAGCGCTGCGGCACGGGCACGGCCTTGTTCTCGCCGGTGGCGATCTGCTTGGCGACATCGGCAACAGTCGTGTTCAGCACTGCCGCTGCCATGGCGCGCGGATCGGCCAGGCGGACACAGCCGTGGCTGAGGGCGCGCATGTCCTTCTTGAAGAAGCTCTTCGACGGCGTGTCATGCATGTAGATCGCATGGCTGTTCGGGAACAGGATCTTCAGTTCGCCCAGCGCATTGTCGCTGCTCGGCGGCTGACGCACGGCGATATTGGTGGTCGATCCGTACCAGTCGACGCTGGACGAAGGAACGGCGCGACCGTTGACCTCGACCTGATAGCCGGTCTTGTCGAGATAGTTCGGATCGGCCCTGAGCTTCGGCAGCATCTCGTTGACGATGATCGACTGCGGCACGCCCCAGTAGGGGTTGAACTCGACGGTCTGGATCTGGTTCTCGAAGAAGTTCGTCTGGTGCCCCTTGGCGCCGACGACGACGCGCATCGACAACGCTTCTTTGTTGTCGTTGTAGTAGTAGACCATGAAGGCCGGCTGGTTGATGAAGACGTAGCGCGGACCGAGCTGGTCAGGCAGCCAGCGCAGCTGTTCCATGGCGATGGTCAGCTTCTGCAGCTTGGCATCGCTGTTTTCACCGACGATCGCACGAACGGTAGACTGGCCGATGACGCCATCGGCCGTCAGACCTTTTTCCTTCTGGAAGGCTTCGACAAGCGAGACCAGTTCCGGCGTGTACAACGGCGTCTGCTGATAGGACGAGAACACGTCGGCATGAGATGTCGTCAGCGCATCGGAACCCTTGAGCTGGATGCCCTTGACGATGTTGGCGATCTGCGGCGAGGTATCGCCGGGCTTGATGATGCCGGTGAGGGTAATCGCGACGCGGTTGGCATCGTTGGTAGTCTCGGCCTTCAACCGGGCATATTCAGCCTTCAGGGCATCGAACTGCGGGTTCTGCGGGCTGCGGCTGTTGAGATAGGCGGTGACATCAGGGCTGAGCGACAGGTTGCCCAGCACGGGCATCAGGTTGACGTCCTTGCGCTTGAAGTCGTGATAGCCGGACAGCTTGTTCGGATCGATGCGGCCGCGCTGGTTGTCCTGCACGAAGGCGAGAACCTTGGCCGACAAAGCCAGTTCGAACTGTGTCAGGGCCCGGTCACGGTCGGCAGGATTGACGCTGCCCTCGTCGATGACGGGAACGGCAACCTTGTAGTCGTCGGGATCGAGACCGATGAGATCGGCCTGCGCCAGCACAGCCATGGCGGCCTTGGCCTTCTCGGACACCGCATTATCGGCAACCCAGACCATCGGCTTCTTGCTGTCGGCGTAATAATCTTCCAGAGCCTTGGCGACATCGTTGGTCGCCGACACCCGGGCTTCGGTGAGATAACGACGCTGGGCGCTGGACGGGTCGACTGCGACAGGAGCGGCAGACACATCGGCGACGGCACCGGTGACTACCGGATCCGCGAATTTGCTCGTTGCGACAAGGCGCATCGGCTCGGGCTTGTAGGTGTAGTAGGTCGGCGAGCTGACCTTCGGAGCCGGGCCACCACCACCCGCACCTTCTCTCGGGACGGGAGCAATCGGCATGCTCGGAGGCAGGATCTGATTGCTGTCAACCTGCTGCTGCGACCGACCCTTGCCGCCACGAATGAAATCCATCAGCGTCATGGCATGCGCAGACGTGCCAACGATCGTCAGGCCACAGGATAGTGCCAGGACGGATGCTGCTGCTTTCGTCAGAAATGTCGTTCTCAATTCAGTCCCCTGTCATGGGTGTGTCGGACAGCCCGAGCTCATGTCAAATAATTCAGCGATACTAGAAGATCGGGCGGTGAATTGGAAGAAAACCACCCGGTCGGAACGACGCACGAATACTTGCTTTTCGCATGGGATTCGGCCGCGTCGAACGCTCAGAAGTTCACACAAAATTATGAAATTATTGGTTAATTTTTTGTGGAATTTTGCGTTGCAATTGAGGCGTAAAAATCGGCCGAAAAACATTGGCAATGCGCGTGATATAAATAGCACGGGAATTTGCGGCCTGGAAAGATCGAGTCGACGCAACTTTCAGGAGACTTCTCTTTGCTGTTTTCTTACCGGCGGATCGGCCTTATAACAACGCGGATTTTCGAACGGAGCGGCAGCTCCACGGTCCCACGAAAGGCAGCAGAATGACTTCCACCCGTAAGGAAACCGACACGTTTGGCGCGATCGACGTTGCCAGCGACCGGTACTGGGGCGCACAGGCGCAGCGCTCGCTCGGCAACTTCAAGATTGGCTGGGAAAAGCAGCCGATGTCGATCGTCCGCGCGCTGGGCATCGTCAAGCAGGCAGCCGCCCGCGCCAATATGGAGCTCGGCGGGCTCGACGCCGATCTCGGTAAAGTGATCGTCGCCGCCGCTCAGGAAGTGATCGACGGCAAGCTCGATGCGCATTTCCCGCTGGTCGTCTGGCAGACCGGCTCCGGCACCCAGTCGAACATGAATGCCAACGAAGTGGTTTCCAACCGGGCAATCGAAATGCTCGGCGGCGTCATGGGCTCGAAGAAGCCGGTGCATCCGAACGATCACGTCAACATGAGCCAGTCGTCCAACGACACCTACCCGACGGCGATGCATGTCGCCTGCGCCGAGCAGATCGTCCACCACCTGCTGCCGGGCCTGCGCCACCTGCACGAGGCGCTCGAAGCCAAGGTCAAGGCTTTCGCCCACATCATCAAGATCGGCCGCACCCACACGCAGGATGCCACCCCGCTGACGCTCGGCCAGGAATTCTCCGGCTATGCAGCCCAGGTCGGCTCGGCCATCAAGCGTATCGAACTGACGCTGCCCGGTCTCTATGAACTCGCCCAGGGCGGCACGGCCGTCGGCACCGGCCTCAATGCACCCATCGGCTTTGCCGAGAAAGTTGCCGAAGAGATCGCAGCGATCACCGGCCTGCCCTTCGTCACGGCCCCCAACAAGTTCGAGGCGCTGGCCGCCCACGATGCCATGGTCTTTGCCCACGGCGCCATCGCTGCTGCTGCTGCCGCCCTGTTCAAGATCGCCAACGACATCCGCTTCCTCGGCTCCGGCCCACGCGCCGGTCTGGGCGAACTGTCGCTGCCCGAAAACGAACCGGGCTCGTCGATCATGCCGGGCAAGGTCAATCCGACCCAGTCGGAAGCCCTGACCCAGGTCTGCGCCCATATCTTCGGCAACAATGCCGCAATCACCTTTGCCGGCAGCCAGGGTCATTTCGAGCTCAATGTCTACAATCCGATGATGGCCTACAACTTCCTGCAGTCGGTGCAGCTGCTCGGAGACGCCGCCGTCTCCTTCACCGACAATTGCGTCGTCGGCATCGAGGCCCGCGAGGACAACATCCGCAAGGGCGTCGAGAACTCGCTGATGCTGGTCACCGCGCTGAACGGCCGCCTCGGCTACGACGCCTGCGCCAAGATCGCCAAGACGGCCCACAAGAACGGCACCACGCTGCGCGAGGAAGCCGTTGGCGGCGGATACCTCAGCAACGAGGAGTTCGACGCACTGGTTCGGCCAGAAAACATGATCGGCCCGAAGTAACATTCGAGCCTTGCATCCCGGCTTCGGCCGGGATGCGCAACGCAACCAAAACATTTAATTAGACATATATAATATTAACTTCTGGTAGACATTTCTCGCCGACAAGAACAAAAACTGCAACCACACTTCCGATAATTACAATTATATTCAATAGCTTAACAGTATTCGCAGGATTTCATTACTAATTTCCAGCAAGGTTACCCTTAATCTTTTCAAAAGAAATTTAGGCTACATAAACCATAGTCATTTAAATCCTTAGGAGTTCGCCAATGAGCACGGTGATTGCGTCCAGGTCGCAAATTCCCGACGTGGCAGGACAGATCATCTATGCTATGCGAGCCATGGGCGTTGCTCCGATCCCGCGCAATTACGAGCTTTTCTACGAAGCCTATATTGGCTCCAACCCTGCCCTCACCCGCGACCTTGCAGCGCTTGGCAGCAACGCCACGCAGGAAGAGATCGACCTTCTCGGCAGCCAGTATTTTTCCCATTCCACGCGGATCTACGACGACGCCCATTCGCGGATCATAAACGAGCTGGACGGCGTGCTGCGCGCCCTGAAGCAGGAACAGACATCGCTTTCCAGCTACAACAAGCTACTCGGCGAAACCTTCGTCCGCATTACCTCGAAGACCGCCAACAGCGCCGACCTGCTGCGCAATGCGATCGACATGCTGACCGAAGCCACCGGCGATACCATGGCGCGCGGCGAAAAGACGGTTGAGGATGTTGCCCAGCGCTCGCAGGAGATGGACCAGGTTCGCAAGGAACTCGACGAATACAAGCGCATCGCCAACACCGATTCCCTGACGCGCCTCTCCAACCGCCGGGCCTTCGATGACCGCCTCGCATCGGTGTTCGACAATCCGATGGCGAAGTCCGTCACGGCGCTGGTGCTATGCGACATCGACAATTTCAAGAAGGTCAACGACAGCTTTGGCCACCCCGTCGGCGACAAGATCCTCGCGACAGTCGCGTCAGTAATCCGCGCCAACGTTCGCCGTGACGTCTTCGTTGCGCGCACCGGCGGCGAAGAATTCGCCCTGATCATCGATGGCAATACGGCTGACGAGGTGATGGCGATCTGCGAGCGGATCCGCCGCACTCTCGAATCGACCCCCTTCCGCAATTCGCGCACCCGCGTCGACTACGGGCCGATCACCATGTCGCTTGGCGTCTGCATGGCGTCGGAAGCGAAGGATCCGGGCGAACTCTACAGCAACACCGATATCGCGCTCTATCAGGCCAAAAATTCCGGACGCAACTGCACGTCGCAATATCAGAGCGGCATGCAGAAGGATTTCAGCAAGAGCTGGCTGATCTACAAGAACTGAGCCCCGATACCGAAGCGGGTCAGCGCTGCCGCAAGGTCTGTGAACTGTGCCGCAGCGACACAAATTCCCACAGCGCCACTCCGACCAGAATGCCGGTCGCAAGGATTGCTAGGTCAAACCTGTCGACCCGCGACGCGAGCATCATCGACAGCAACAGAACAGCAATACCAACAAGATGCGACAGCGGCGGACGGTTGCCGGTGGTCGCCTTGAACCAGAGATTACCGCATAGGAAAATCAGCGGGCCACCGAGGATAGCGCCGGCAACGCCAAGGTCCGCCACATCGTCCGGATGCGTCAGGGCGAGCTTGTTGGCGACCACGGTGACGATGATGCCGGCAAGGATAGGGATATGCGCGTAGGTGAACGCCTGCCTCGCGAGACTGCCGGGCAACTCGGCATGCTCGATCCGATGGGCAGCACGCTCGTGGCCGAACTGGAAGTAGATCCACCACATCGCCACCGTGCCGGCGAAAACGCAAACGAGCATCATCATGCTCTGCGGCACGAGCGGCATCTCGGAGAAGGTCTCCCCGGCCTCGAGAATGGCCTCGCCGAGGCAGATGATGATGAACAGCGCGCAGCGTTCCGCCAGGTGTGCGCCCGAGACGTTCCAGTCCGCAGGCGTCGAGCGCCCGAGGCCCGGCACAATGAAACCGGCAGCCGGTGCTGCATATTCGATCGCCAGTGCTACCAGCCAGCACACCAGCCGTACCTCTCCCTCCTCCAGGCCACCGGCTATCCAGAAGACGCCGGACAACATCAGCCAGACGGTGATGCGCAGGAAATTGCGGTGATTGGAGGGGGCGGCGTGGCGCAGCGCGTAGACCGCGAACAGCGAGCGCCCTACCTGCATGAACACGAATGCGCCGGCAAACATCAGGCCCTTCTCGCCGAACGCCTCGGGGATCGATGCAGAGAGAATCAAGCCGGCGAGCATCAGCACGAACAGCATCACCCGCACCGGCTGCCGGTCCGGATCGAGCCAGTTGGTGACCCAGGTGGTGAATATCCACACCCACCAGACGGCCAGCGTCAGCAGCAGCGCCTGAAGTACGCCGAGCGCGGTGAAATGCTCGTAAAGCGCATGGGCAAGCTGAGATATCGAGAACACAAACACGAGGTCGAAAAACAACTCGACGAACGAGACCCGGTGCTCGTTCCGGCTCCCCTTCTGACGTAACCATCCATCCGCTTTACGACCGGTCATACTCTATCCCCCACCTGATGTTCTCAGCGCTGGCCGACCCTGTCGCGGCTTAGGCCTTTTTCGGCCAGTTCGCTCTCGTAGGCTGCCATCAGCGCCGGCCCATTCTCACCCAGCTCTCGCAGATAGGTCCAAGTGAAAATGCCGGTGTCGTGAAGGTCGTCGAAGCGGATGCGGACCGCATAATTTCCGGTTGGCGTAATCGTCATGATGCCGACATCGCGCTTGCCGGCAACGGTCACCTTCTGGCCGGGTCCGTGCCCCTGAACCTCGGCAGACGGGGATGTCACCCGCATCAGTTCGGCCGGAATGTCGAAACTGGCGCCATCGTTGAAAGTCACCAGCAATCGTTGCCGATCCTTCGATACCCGCAACTCGGTCGGCCAAATCCCGCTCATACTGCGCCCCACTCTTTGCTACAACCGCAGGACTAGGCTGCGGCCGCACCGCGCGCAAGACTCTTTTCTCGAGCATTTGCCTTGACGCAACAAGCCAGTCGTCCCAGTTATGCCCAATCACGGAGATATATTTGTGAACAGCATCGTCGGCGCTATCGCCAGCGCCTCTCCACTTTCGGCAAGCCCTTCCTCAATGATCGACCCCTTCGGTCGGATGGTCAGTTATCTGCGCGTTTCCGTGACGGACCGCTGCGACTTCCGCTGCACCTATTGCATGGCGGAAAACATGACATTCCTGCCGAAGAAGGACCTTCTGACGCTGGAAGAGCTGGACCGGCTCTGTTCGGCATTCATCGCCAAGGGCGTGCGCAAGATCCGGCTCACCGGCGGCGAACCACTCGTCCGCAAGAACATCATGCAGCTGATCCGCAGCCTCGGCGACAAGGTCAAGTCCGGCGCCCTCGAGGAGCTGACGCTGACCACCAACGGCTCGCAGCTCGCCCGTTTCGCAGACGAGCTTTACGCCTGCGGCGTGCGCCGCATCAACGTTTCGCTCGACACGCTGGATGCCGACAAGTTCAAGGAAATCACTCGCTGGGGCGATATCGCCCGGGTGATGGAAGGCATCGATGCCGCCCTTGCCGCCGGCCTCACGATCAAGCTCAATGCAGTCGCGCTGAAAGGCTTCAACGAAACGGAAATTCCCGACCTGCTGCGGTTTGCCCATGCACGCGGCATGGACCTCACCGTCATCGAGACGATGCCGATGGGCGAGATCGAGGAAGACCGCACCGATCGGTATCTTCCTTTATCCAAGGTGAAGTCGGATCTGGAAAAGCAGTTTACCCTGACCGATATCGGCTACCGCACCGGCGGCCCCGCCCGCTACGTGACCGTCGAGGAAACCGGCGGCCGGCTGGGCTTCATCACCCCGCTCACGCATAATTTCTGCGAAAGCTGCAACCGCGTCCGCCTGACCTGTACCGGTACGCTCTACATGTGTCTCGGCCAGAACGACGCCGCAGACCTGCGCGCCGCCCTTCGCGCCACCCCCGACGACGAACTCCTCAGCATGGCAATCGACGAGGCCATCCGCCGCAAGCCGAAAGGCCACGACTTCATCATCGACCGCACCCACAACCGCCCCGCCGTCGCCCGCCACATGAGCGTCACCGGCGGGTGACATATAGGTTCGAAGCGAGTGACATACAGAGTACAAGGCGGTCGAAACTTTGACGTGGTGATCGTCTGCATAGGCCCGTTGGTCGATGCGACCCAGCATAAACTGCGGCGCCAGGCAAAACAGCTTATCCTTCACGTAGGGTGGACTATCCAACTCGATCCATAAACACGAGACGATGAGATGGAACGAGAAATAATCGACGACTTCAGAGTGATCTTGCTAAAAGCGCGAGAGCATGATGGCGAAGCCTGGGAGATGGTGGTCGGAGAGTTGCAGCTGCAATTTGGCGAGGCCTGCCTCTGGGTGCTGATAGATGAACCTGAACAGGCTGCCACTGCCTTGCGTAGCATCAGGGAAATCGTCGCCTTCTACATGCAGAAGTGGAAAAGCGTAACGTTCACCGTCACCTTCCAAGTTATCGAAGGGGATGAAAAGCTCTTCCTCGAGCTACTGGAGGGCGGAGAAATTATCGATGATCGCCACCTGAGCACCATCGGTAAAACCTTCGATCGCGCTCGCCTTTCTCCCACTGACATATTTCTGACCGAGCGTACCCGTCGACTTAAAGAAGGATAACCACAAGAGAAGCAGCGGGCCGCACGACTGGCTGCCGACATGAGTTAATTCCGCACACCGTGTCTCAGGGCCTCATACCGCATCGCACAAACGATTTTGCCGATAACCTGTCCGTCACAGATTCCCAATCGCCGCTTTCCCGCGTAGACACTGCCACGCAAACCGGTGGAAGTGACGATGGCTCGATCGAAGAATACGGAAGGTGCGCTTTACATGGCCGCGGCCATGGCGGCCTTTTCCTGCAGTGATGCCCTGTCGAAATCGGTCATCTCGGTCATGAATGCCGGCGAGATCATGTTGCTGCGCGGCCTCCTCACCAGCGTCATCGTCTACCTGATCGCCAGACACCTGGGTGCGCTGCGTTCGTTCAAGGTCATTGCCCAGCCGATGATCCTGCTGCGCGTGGTCTGCGAGGCGCTGGCGGCCGCTACCTACATCTCCGCGCTCGGCATGATGCCGATTGCCAATGCCTCGGCGATCATCCAGGCCTTGCCGCTGGCCGTGACGCTCGGCGCCGCATTGTTCCTGAAAGAGCCCGTCGGCTGGCGGCGCTGGTCGGCAATCACGGTCGGATTTCTCGGCGTGCTGGTCATCGTCCGTCCCGGGCCGGAGGGGTTCACGCCGGCAGCGTTGATCGTCATCGCCAGCGTCTTCATCACCGCCGCCCGCGATCTCGCCACCCGTTGCGTCGACAAGCAGGTGCCGTCGCTGATGGTGACCGTCTGCACGGCCATCGGCGTGTCGCTGATCGGCGGCATCCTCGTCGTGCCGCTGGGCGGCTGGCATAGCCCAGGCCCGGTCGCGCTGATGCATCTGGCGCTGGCGTCGGTGATGGTGCTTGCCGGCTACCAGACGGCGATCCTTGCGATGCGCACAGGAGACATCGCCGTCGTCGCACCGATGCGCTATCTCAGCCTGATTTTCGCAGCCCTGCTCGGCATGATATTCTTCGGCGAGATGCCTGATCTGTGGACGGCGGTCGGCGCGGCCATTGTCATCGCCTCCGGCCTCTATACCTTCTACCGCGAGAGCCGGCGCAAACACGCCAGCCAGCTGGCACAAAGATCGGATCCGCGCGTTCCCGTCTGACAGAGGAACAAGACACGATGGTGTTCGCGATAGAAAAGCTGCCCTGCGTCATCCTTGCGGGCGGCCGCTCGACCAGGATGGGAAGCAACAAGGCATTGGCGACCGTCGGCGGCGTGCCGCTTATTGCGCACATCGTTGCCCGCATGACCCCGCAGTCGAGCGAGGTCGCCGTCAACGCGCCGCTGGACTTCGAAGGCGGCGACGGCCTGCGCCGGGTGCCCGACACCCTCCCCGGACAACTGGGCCCGCTCGCTGGCGTTCTGACGGCCATGCGCGATACAAAGGCGAACCATCCCGCCGCCAGCCATGTCCTGACCGTGCCGACCGATGGCCCGTTCCTGCCGACAGACCTGATGGCACGGCTCGCCGATGCCCGCCACGACGGCGAGACCATTGCCATCGCCTCGTCGAGCGGCGAGCAGCACCCCATCGTCGCCCTCTGGCCGGTGTCGCTGGCCGACGAGCTCGAAAGCTGGATACTGACGGATGGAAAGCGGCGAGTGCGCGACTTCCAGCGGCGCTATCCGCTGGCTGAAGTGATCTTTCCGCTGATCCAGACGGAAAACGGCACTATCGATCCCTTCCTCAACGTCAACACGCCAGAGGAACTCGCCGCCGCCGAGCTCTGGCTCCAGGCCCTGCACCGATGACACCGCCGAAGACTTTTGGCATTGCCGGCTGGAAGAACTCCGGCAAGACCGGGCTCGCGGTTCGCCTCGTCACCGAGTTCACCCGGCGTGGCTACCGGATCTCGACGATCAAGCACGCCCACCACGACTTCGACATCGACAAGGTCGGCGCCGATAGCTTCCGTCACCGCGAGGCTGGAGCCCATGAGGTGGCGCTGGTGTCAGGCACGCGCTACGCCATCATGCACGAGATGCGCGGTGCGCCGGAGCCTGGCTTCGACGAGATCCTCGCCCGCCTCGCCCCGTGCGATCTGGTCCTTGTCGAGGGTTACAAGCGCGAGCCGATCCCCAAGATCGAAGCCCGGCGGTCGGCATCGGCCAACCGCGAACCCCTGGCACCGCAGGACCCACATATCGTCGCAATCGCCGCAGATCACGAGGTTTCAGCTGACGACGCAGCCGTTAACGGCGGATTGCCCGTGTTCGACCTCGACGACACAATGGCCATCGCCGACTTCATCGTCACGACCGTCGGCCTCGAAAAGCCGAGCCCATAAAAAAAGCCGCCGGATTTCTCCGGCGGCGCAGACTGATGACAAAGCTATGATCTAATAACTCTGCAGGTTACTCGGGAAATTCAGCCGGTTGTCAAACTCCCCTCACCCTCGCCCTTGTGGCGGGGATCCAGTCAGCTCAAGTCTTTGAGCTGAAAGAGTCTTTTGACCCGACAGACGTTGTGTCGCTGGATCCCCGACACAAGGGCGAGAATGAGGGAGAGTAAGGTATCGCTCTCGTCAAACACGCTTCTTCAGGGTTTGTCAGCAGTCTGAGCCGCCGGATTTCTCCGGCGGCTTATTTTCTTCATCAGGAGAGGTGGTTACCGGACGGCAACAGGGCGAACCAGCGCCGTGACGCGGCGGATGGTGACGCGGCGGTTTTCCTGCTCCGGTCCCGGTGTGTTAATCTTCAGGTACTGCTCGCCATAGCCTTGCGTCGCAAGGTTTTCCGGCGGGATGCGGTAGACGTCGGTTAGCACGTTTGCGACAGATTCAGCGCGCTGGTCGGAAAGGATCAGGTTGCTCTGAGGTGTGCCCACGGCATCCGTATGACCCTCGATCAGGAAGGTCTCAGTCGGATCCTTCTTGACGATACTGCCGATGGCCTCGGCAATCCCGCGCAACGTCTTTGCCTGCTCCATCGGGATTTCGGCACTGCCCGTCGCAAAGGTGATCGTATCGAGGTCGATACGCCGTACCTTATCGCGAATACGAGCCGAGTAGCGAACCTCGTTCAGCGAGTAGACACGCTCGACCGGCTCGACAGGAGGCTTGCGCAGGAAGTCGTAGTAATCCTGGTCCTGATCGGCACTGGTATCGATGATATACTGGTTGAGCGGAATGCGCAGGCGCATCGGCGGCAGTTCATCACCTGGATCGCGGTAATAGTCGTCCTGATCCGGCGAATTCTCCAGCTCGGGCGAATAGAACAGCACATATTCTCGGCCGCGTGCATCGATGCGCGAGCGCTGGATGATATCGCCATAGCGATTGCGCACGGTTACGATGCGGTCGCCGTCGGGACGGTCGATCGTCTCGCGGTAACGGTCGCGGGGCAGCTGCTCGTAGACCGGGCGTTCCCCATCGCGCACGAAGCGCTGCGTGTCGTCATGCCGCACGAACACGTTGTCGCCGAAGTTGACGATGACGCGGTTGTCCTGGCGGTCGTCGATGCGCACGCCCTGGGGCGAGACATAATCCGGCTGCCTGTCCATGCGACGACCCTGCTCGCTGGTGACGGCTTCCATCTTCACCGGTGGCGCCTGGTTGCCGCCGGCTGCGCGTTGCGCGTCGGCATCGGATGTCGGCGCACGGACGTTGGCAGGTGCAGGCGGAGCCGGCTGCCCCGGTGCGGCCGCTGCCGGCTGGCCGGGAGCCGGGGGCTGGCCGGGAGCGCCCGGTTGACCTACGCCCGGCTGGCCACGGTGGCCACGACGCGCGGCATCCTTGTCGCTGTCGAGGACGGCAGTGCCGTTCTGGACGGGCAGGATGACCGGACCGCTGCCTGCGCCGGCCGCAGCCGGGTTCTCGGCGATCTTCTGGCGACGCTGCAGTTCGGCTGGCGAAACCTGCTCCCCGGCAGTGCTTGGCGCTGCTGGTGCTACGGCTGCCGGTGCGGCACCGTTGGCCGCAGGGGCAGCGGCTGCTCCGGGTGCCGGCTTGCCAGGGGCAACCGGTTCGGTGCCGGGGGCGACCTGGCGCTGGCCGGCTGCTGCGGGTGGCTGTTCGGCGGCAGGCTTGGCAGGCGCAACGCCTTCAGCGGCCGGTGCCGGAGGCTTCTCGGCGTTCGGGGCGACCTTTTCGGCCGGCATGACGGGCTTTACGGGCTTCTCACCCGGCGTTGCAGGCGCCGGCGCTGCCCCACCATTGGCCTCTGCAGGCTTCTGGTGCTTGCCGGCTGGCGGCGGTGCAGGCGCTGCCGGCTCTGCTGCGGGGGCTTCGGCTGCCTTGGAGCGAACAGCAGGCGCTTCGGCCGCAGGCTTCCTGGTTTCGGGCTGTGCCTCTGGCTCGGCTGCCGCAGGCTTCTCGGCCTTCGGAGGCTTCGGCGCTTCCAGTTCCTGTACCTTCGGCTTTGCAGGGGCAGCTTCCGGCTCGGCAGGCTTTTCGGCCTTCGGCGGCTTCGGTGCTTCCATTTCGACGGGCTTTTCAGCCTTCGGGGGCTTCGGCGCTTCCGGTTCAGCCGGCTTCTCAGCCTTCGGCTCTACCGGCTTCTCGGCCTTCGGCTCTGGAGGCTTCTCAGCCTTGGGCTCTACCGGCTTCTCGGCTCTGGGCTCTGCGGGCTTTTCAGCCTTGGGCGCTTCGGGCTCACCATGCTTTTCGGCCTTCGGCGGCTCCTTGCCGGGCTCCTCAGCGCCGGGCTTCTTTTTCTTCTTGGGGTCCTGCTCGTCTTCCGCAGGCTCGGCTGTCGCCTGCGCTACCTCGAACGATGCAGCATTGTCCGCTTGCCGGACAGTGGTGTTGACGGTGCCGCCGACCAGCATCGCGGCGTGCACCGGCTGCAGCATCAGCGACAGGGACAGCAGCGGAAAGGCGGCACTGGCGAACAATCTTGATCTGGTACCCACGGAATTTCCTCTTCGTTTCTTGTCGTTCTGGTCTTGTCGTTATGGCGAACCGAATTTCTCGATCCGGCCGCCCTCGGGTGTCTTGTTCCGATACATTCGGGCCAATTTGCGGTCGGGCGCATCCAAAGGGTATCGGCCTTCATTTTGTTCCGCTTTTCTAAAGTCCGTGAAATGAATCCCCGATGAATGTTGCGTGCAGCCACCGTTCACATGGCCTCCGGGCGCGGAAACTGTGCACTGCATCATCGACAGATGATTCCGGTTGCAATTCTCTCGAAAAGAGGAAAATTATCTCCGCAAGGCGGTCCTCGCGATTTCCGCCCCATTCAAACCGCGCGCGGAAAACAAGAACACCCCGCGGTCACCAACAGAGAGGATCCACATGCGCAACTCAACCCGTCTCTTCGCCGCAGCGTCGCTCGCAGCGATGTCGCTCTTTTCCGGCGTGGCCATGGCCGACGGCGACACGCTGACCATCGGCACCGATGCGACCTACCCGCCCTTCGAATCGCTGGATTCAGCCGGCAAGTTCCAGGGCTTCGACATCGACATCGCCAACGCTCTTTGCGACCAGATGAAAGTCAAGTGCACGATCGTCAACCAGGATTTCGACGGCATCATTCCTGCCCTGCAGGCGAAGAAGTTCGACATGATCGTCTCCTCCATGTCGATCACGCCTGAGCGCTTGAAGTCGATCGACTTCACCAACAAGATCTACAACACCCCACCTGCCATTGCTGTGCCGAAGGATTCCAAGGTCACGGAAGCGACCGACGCCGGCCTCAAGGGCAAAACCATCGGCGCCCAGTCGTCGACGACCCACGCCAACTATGCGACGGCCCACCTGAAGGATGCCGAACTGAAGCTCTATCCGACCGCTGACGAGTACAAGCTCGACATGACGAACGGCCGTATCGATGCCGTCATCGATGACGTCGTCGTCCTGTCGGAATGGGTCAAGTCGGATGCCGGCAGCTGCTGCAAGATGCTCGGCACCCTGCCGATCGATCCGGTTATCAACGGCGAAGGCGCCGGCATTGGCGTTCGCAAGGGCGACGATGCGCTGAAGACCAAGCTCAACACCGCGCTTGCCGCCATCCGCGCCGACGGCACTTACAAGAAGATCCAGGACAAGTATTTCGACTTCGACGTTTACGGAAAGTAATCGCCGGGTTTAGATGCGATGCAAAATACTGGCGGCGGGAGGCTTGCTCTTCCGCCGTTTTTATTTGAGAACTGTCGGTAATAGTAAGCGACGAAACAGTCGCGAGGGGAAATAAAGGCATGAGCGGAGCGTTTTCCGCCCTCGGATCCCTGTGGGATCGGATGAGCACTATCTTCGATCCTTTATGCGGGCCGGTCGGCCTTTTCAGTCTGTTCGGTTCGGGAACGGTCATCGCCTGCGGCGATACAGGCTGGGGCGACGAGATTGCCCTCGGCATGAAGGTCACCATCGTCGTCGCGCTGTCCACCCTGCCGGTCGGCCTTGCCATCGGCTTCCTCGTGGCGCTCGGCCAGCAGTCGGAAGAAAAGTCCGTACGGCTGGCGGCCAGCATCTACACGACGATCTTCCGCGGTCTTCCCGAACTGCTAACGCTGTTCATCGTCTATTACGGCATCCAGATCGCCCTCCAGAGCCTGCTTGCCTCTCTCGGCTACGAGGGACGCGTCGAGATCAATGCCTTCGTGGCCGGCATGCTGGCTCTCTCGGTGGTGTTTTCCGCCTATTGCGCCGAAGTCCTGCTATCGGCATTCCGCGCCATCCCCAAAGGCCAGTACGAGGCTGGCGATTCGCTGGGCCTCGGGCGATTTCGCACCATGCAGCTGATCGTCCTGCCGCAGCTGATCCGTATCGCCCTGCCCGGCCTCGGGAACCTCTGGATGAACCTCCTGAAGGACACCTCCTACGTCTCGATCATCGGCCTGACCGACATCCTGCGCCAGACCGGCATCGCGGTGCGCGTCACCAAGGATGCCTTCGGCTTCTACCTGCTTGCCTGCGGCCTCTATCTGTTCCTCGCCATTGTCTCATCAGTCGGCCTCGGCTTTATCGACCGGTGGACCAAGCGCTCGGAGGCATCGCGATGAGCTATTCGAAGGCCCTTATCCCGCCACGCGCGCCGCCACCAGAGGCCATGACCCGGATGCGACCGGCCCGGATGACAGGCTACATCGTCGTGACCCTCTGGGCTCTCCTCGGTGTTGCCCTGCTGGCGATGATGATTACCAACTGGGACAACGAGAAATTCTTCAAATACGGACCGCGCTTCGTGCATGGCCTGATAACGACGCTCGAGCTGGTGGCCTTCTCGATCGTCTTCGGCGCGGTGCTTTCAGTACCGCTGGCCTTTGCCCGCATGTCGAAGAACCGGCTGTTCAGCGGCTTTGCCTATGTCTACGTCTACGTCTTTCGTGGAACGCCGATCCTCGCCCAGCTTTTCCTGATCTACTACGGCCTCGGCAGCTTTCGGCCCGAATGGCAGTCGGTCGGCCTCTGGTGGTTCTTTCGCGAGGCCTGGTATTGCGGGCTGCTGTCGCTGACACTGAACACCGCTGCCTACCAGACGGAAATCCTGCGTGGCGCCATCATCAGCGTCTCCAAGGGCCAGCACGAGGCAGCCTCGTCGCTCGGCATCCCCAAGCTGGTAGCCTTCTTCAAGATCATCCTGCCGCAGGCACTGATCGTCGCGCTTCGCCCCTACGGCAACGAAATCATCCTGATGGTAAAGGGCTCGGCGGTCGTTGCCATCATCACCGTCTTCGACCTCATGGGTGAAACGCGCTACGCCTTCTCGCAAACCTACGATTACCAGAGCTACCTCTGGGCGGCGATCTTCTACCTCAGCATCGTCGAAATCCTGCGTCATTTCCTGGAATGGACAGAACGCCGGCTGACACGGCACCTCGTCCGGTAAGGGCGAGGGTCAGATCAATTGGCAGCACTCCCCTCAGAGAACTGCTAACCTGTTGATTATCATCACAAAATTGTCACGAAAAGTCATTTTCGAAAGCTTCGGTTAAGCATCCCGTGTTTCCATATCTTTGTGACGAACGTCACGCCCAGGAGTTGGAACCGCAAGCGAGGGGCCGATGCATAAGGAAATGGAATTGCAGCTGAAAGGCTACGGACTGACCACCGCCGAAATTTTCTACCGCCTTCCCGATCATCCCGCCATCCTCCAGACCTATCTCTGGCAAGACTACGATCTCTCCCCGGACTTTCCGGAAATGCGCAGCTTCCTGAAATTTTGGCAGGAGAAACTCGACGGCCCCCTCCACTCCGTCCGTTACGTCCACCGCAAGCTGATCTCGGCAACAGACTGGCGCGCCCTCAAAGGCGAATTCATCCTGAACTGAAATAGCGGTTGCAGCGGCATTTGACCCGGCTTAAAAAGCCGGCATGAAAAACAAGATCGACGAAGACGCGCTGGCCGACGCCTATAACCGAGCCCTCGAGCTGGAGAAATCCGGCGACATCGACGCGGCCGTTGCCGCCTATAACGAGGTCCTGGCAATCGACCCCGACGATCACGGCGGCGCCTCAGTTCGCATCGCCTCGATGGGACGCGGCGAGACACCGACACGGGCGCCGGACGCCTATGTCGAGACGCTGTTCGACCAGCATGCCGAAGTCTTCGAGGACGTGCTCGTCGAGCAACTCGGCTACCATGTGCCGATGCTGGTTCGCCAGCGCCTGCAGGCACTCGGCCTCGGGCCCTTCAAGCGGCTGCTCGATCTCGGCTGCGGCACCGGCCTCACAGGCGGCGTGCTCAGCGACATCGTCGACGACATGACCGGCATAGACCTGTCGGAAAACATGGTCGAGATCGCCGACGAGAAGGACATCTACGATTCGCTGTTTGTCGCAGAGGTCGAGGATTTTCTCGAGGACAACGACGAAGAGCCCTTCGACATCATAACCGCCACCGACGTGCTGCCGTATCTCGGTGCGCTCGAGCCGCTGTTCTTCGGAACCGCCGAAAACCTGACGCCCGGCGGCCTCTTCATATTCTCGTCGGAAACGCTGCCCGAAGAAACCCTCGCCGGCCGCCCCTACATGGTCGGCCCGCACCAGCGCTTCGCCCACGCTGAGGCCTACGTCCGCGAACGCCTGACAGCCACCGGCTTCGACCTCATCGAAATCACCGACATCAACGTCCGCATGGAAGACGGGCAGCCAACCCCGGGGCATCTGGTGGTGGCGCGGTTGAAGCAGCAGCACTGATAGCGCATCGCTCTACCCGCTAGACGGCTAACGTCGCTGATGGGAAAGCGGACCGCTTTCCCAAGCGTCTCAATGCCCCAGGATAGCGGCCAGCAGCTTGCCTTCCAGCTCCGCCAGCGCCGGATTGCCGTGGCGGCGGGGATGGGGGTGGGGAACGGGGAGGTCGAGGGCAATCCCGCCTTCCTCGAGCACAATGACGCGGTCGGCCAGATGCACGGCTTCGCTGACATCGTGGGTGACGAGGACGGCTGTGAAGCCGAGTTCGCGCCAGACGCGGTTCAAGAGCTCCTGCATGCTGATGCGGGTGAGCGCGTCGAGGGCGCCGAGCGGCTCGTCCAGGGCAAGAATGCCGGGCTTGCTGACCAGCGCGCGGGCGAGCGCCACGCGTTGGCGCTGTCCACCGGACAGTTGAGCCGGCCAGTTACCGGCCTTTTCCGCCAGTTGCACTTCCGAGAGAACCCTCGCCGCAGCCTTGCGACCTTCTGCCTTGGAAACACCCTCGCCGAGACCGACGGTGACATTGTCGGCGACGCTCAGCCAGGGCAGCAGGCGTGGCTCCTGGAAGACGATGCGGGCGTTCGGAGCCGCCTCGCCCGAGGTTGTACCGAAGGCGACGCTGCCGCCGGTCGGCGCGTCCAGTCCCATCAGGATGCGTAGCAGCGTGCTCTTGCCGCAGCCGCTCTTGCCGATGACGGCGACGAACTGGCCGGCCGGAATATCGAGATCGATACCCCGCAGGACCTGGTTGTCGCCGAAACGCTTTTCGAGGCCACGGACGCGGATGGCACCGGCACCCGGTGCAGCACTCGCCGCCTCCGGCTGTGTGCTTTTGTGTTCGACCGGCTGAAATCGTGGGTGGGCGATGACGTTCATCTCTCTGTCCTCAGCGCTGCTGATAGGTAGGGTTCCAGCGGAGCGCCCTGCGCTCCATCGCCCGGGCTGCAACATCGGCCAGCTTGCCGAGCACCGCATAGATCACCAGCGACAGCACGACGACATCGGTCATCATGAATTCGCGGGCGTTGTTGGCCATGTGGCCGATGCCGGATGAAGCCGCAATCGATTCCGAGACGATCAGCGTCAGCCACATGATGCCGAGCGCATAGCGCAGGCCGACGAAGATCGACGGCAGGGCGCCGGGAAAGATGACCTTGCGAAACAGCGTCCAGTTGCCCATGCCGTAGACGCGACCCATCTCGATCAGGTCTCGGTCGACATTGCGTACGCCATGATAGGTGTTGAGGTAGACCGGAAACAACACACCGAGCGAGGTCAGGAACAGCTTTGATTCCTCGCCGATGCCGAACCACAGGATGACCAGAGGGATCATCGCCAGATGCGGCACGGTGCGCATCATCTGCAAGGTCGTGTCGGTCAGCTTTTCCGACAGCCGCGACACGCCGTTGGCAAGACCAAGCAGGAACCCGATGCTGCCGCCGACAAACAGGCCGGCAAAGGCTCGGCCGGCGCTGACGGCAATGTCTTTCGGCAATTGACCGGAGGTCGTCGTCTGCCAGAAGGCCATCACCACATCGAACGGCGATGGCATGATCCGCGACGAAATCCATCCGGCCGACGAGCCGAGCTGCCAGAGTGCGACGATGGCGACCGGAACCAGGTAAGGCAGCCAGGCCTCCAGGTTTTTGCGCGCGCGGCTGGCGATATCGTTGTCCGCCGTCCGCGCTGCCCTTACCTCGACGAAGTGTGTGTCGACTGCCGCCATGATCTTGTCCCTCTCTGCCGGATCAGGATCCGGACACGACCTTCAGGTTGCCACCATGGCTGCCGCCGCCGAAAACCTGGCGCTTGCCGAACTCGACGTCGAAGCTGCCGCGCTGCAATTCGCGTCCAAGCCCCAGTTCCGGGAAGAGCAGCTCGGAAACGCGGTAAGCTTCTTCCAGATGCGGATAGCCGGAGCCGATCACCGTCTCGATGCCGATCTCCTGGTATTCGCGCAGGCGTGCGGCCACAGTCTTCGGCGATCCGACCAGGGCCGTGCCGGCTCCCGCGCGCACCAGGCCAACTCCGGCCCAGAGGTTGGGAGACACTTCGAGATTGTCGCGGCGTCCGCCATGCAGGGCGGCCATGCGCTTCTGTCCGACAGAATCGGATTCCTTGACGAAGCGCTCCTGTGCTTCGCGGATCGTATCGTCGTCGAGCTGCGAGATCAGGCGGTCGGCGGCGGCCCAAGCCTCGTCGTCGGTTTCACGAACGATGAAGTGGAGGCGGATGCCGAAGCTGACTTCGCGGCCGGTGCGCTTTGCTGCAGCCCGCACCTTTTCGACCTTTTCGGCAACCTGCGCCGGAGGTTCGCCCCAGGTCAGGTACTTGTCGACGCGACCGACGGCAAAATCGATGCCAGCGTCCGAAGAACCGCCGAAATACAGCGGCGGACGCGGCGATTGCACCGGCGGCAGGGCCAACCGTGCACCGGTCGCCTTGATATACTTGCCATCGAGCGTCGACGTGCCCTTGGCCATCAGCTCTTCGAACACGTCGAAGAATTCATTGGCGTGATCGTAGCGCTCGTCATGCTTCAGGAAGATGCCGTCGCCCGCAAGCTCAGAGGGACTGCCGCCGACGACGATGTTAAGCAGCAGGCGTCCGTGCGAGATGCGATCGAGCGTTGAGGCCAGCCGGGCGTAATAGGCCGGCGACGCCGTACCGGGACGCACCGCCACCAGGAATTTGAGCTTCTGCGTATGGGCTGCAAGCGCTGCCGCCGTGACGAAGGATTCCTCGCATGACACGCCGGTCGGCAGCAGCACGCCGGAATAGCCGAGGCGATCGACGGCCTGCGCGATCTGCGTCAGATAGCCGATATCCGTGTCGCGGTTGAGGTCGGCGGAACCGAGATAGCTGCCGTCGCCCGAAGTCGGGATAAACCAGAGGAAGTCGATTGGCTTGGAAGTGTTTGTCATGTCTGTTTCCCTTGTTCCGTGGTCGCGGGGATCAATCAGCTGGCTTTAGGGTGCCAGACGATGTCGCTGACCTTGAGCTTCTTCGGCACGATGCCGAGGCTGTAGAAATCGTCCGCCAAAGCCTGCTGGTAGGCAAGCGCCGCGTCCGGCATCAGCGAGACCTTGCCGAGGTCAGCCTTGCTGCGGGTCAGCGTGACGCGAGTGATCGGCTCCGGCACGCCGGTGATCTGCGCCAGCGCCGTCACCGTTGCATCGAGATTGGTCTGCGCCGCGGCACCGACCTTGGCCAGTTCGTCGATGACGTCGGCAATCACCTCTGGGTTCTTGGCCGTGAAGCCGCCGTTGCCGAGGAAATAGCCCCAGTTGTCGATGATGCCCTCGGAGGTGGTCAGCACGCGTGTCTGCGGATCGGCCTCTGTGACGGCAAAGTAGGGATCCCAGATCGCCCAGGCATCGATGCTGCCGTTCTTGAAAGCAGCAGCGGCGTCCGGTGGCGCCAGATCCACCTCCGTGATGTCAGAGACCGTCAGGCCGCCCTTGCGCAATACCTGGATGGCGAAGTTGTGGCCGCTGGAACCGCGCTTGTAGGCGAGTTTCTTGCCCTTCAGATCCTCGATCTTCTGGATCGGCGAATCCTTGTGCACCAGCAGGCCGTGAAAGGCGGCCGGCCCCTGATAGGCACCGACATAGAGGAGGTCACGACCGGCAGCCTGCGCGAATAGCGGCGGCACGTCGCCGGTGATCCCGAAATCGATGGCGCCCGCCCCGATGGCTTCGAGCAGCGGCGGCCCCGAGGTAAACTCGTTCCACTCGACGGTCACGCCCTTGCCGGCCAGGCGCTTCTCCAGCGCGCCGCTTTTCTTGGCGAGTGGCACCACGCCGAATTTCTGCCAGCCGACCCTCAGCGTCGTGCCGGTGGCGGCGCTCGCCCCCCTCACCTGCGGAAGGATGGCAGCAGAAGCGGCTGCACCGAAAAGCCCAAGCGTCTGTCTGCGGGTAATCATCGAAGTGCCTCATAAAAATTCGCAACCGGATCCCTATCCGGCAAGTTCATAGTGTCATGGTCGCGGCGCAAGATCGAAGCCGCGGTTTCCCAACCGCAGCAAGGTCTTAGAATAATTTTGCTTGAAGTCGGGCTCCGGCATTGTCAGGGAAGCGTCTGCATGAGGCTTGCAAACTCAACTCGCCTTCGGCCGCCAGACGATATCGCTGACATTGAGCTTCTTCGGCACGATGCCCAGACCATAGAATTCCTCGGCCAGCGATTGCTGGTAGGCAACCGCTGCATCTGTCATCGTCGAGACGCTGCCGAGATCCGCGCCGGGCCGCGTCAGCGTCACCCGCGTCACGTCGGCCGGCACACCGGTGATGCCGGAGAGCGCCGCCACGGTGTCCTCGAGTTGCCCCTGTGCCGCAGCACCCACCTTTGCCAGTTCGTCGATGACGGCAGACACGAGCTGCGGGTTGCTCGCCGTATAGTCGCCATTGGCGAGGAAAAACGAATAACTGTCGACGATACCCCGCGCCGTCGCCAGCACGCGGGTCTGGGGATCGGCCTCGGCAATCGCCAGATAGGGATCCCAGATCGACCAGGCATCGATGCTGCCGGTCTTGAAGGCGGCAGCCGCATCCGAGGGCGACAGGTCGATCGGCTCGACATCTGAAGGCGTCAGGCCTGCCTTTTGCAGGGCCTTGACAGCAACGTTGTGGGCGCTGGAGCCACGCTTGAAGGCAAGCTTCTTGCCCTTGAGGTCGGCAAGCGACTTGATCGACGAATCCGCCCGCACCAGTATGGCAGAGCCTTCCGGGCTGCCGCGATAGAGCCCGACATAAAGGAGATTGCCATTCGCCGCCTGGGCAAACAGCGGCGGGACATCGCCGGTTGCGCCGAAATCCAGCGCGCCGGCCCCGAGTGCTTCCAGCAGAGGCGGCCCCGAGGTGAACTCCGACCATTCGACCGAAACACCTTGCCCCGCCAGCCGCTTCTCCAGCGCTCCCTGGCGCTTGGCCAGCGCCAGCACGCCGTTCTTCTGCCAGCCGATGCGCAGCTGCTTGGCGGCTGCGGCGCGTGCGATGCCGCCGAGCGGTAGAAGCGATGTAGCGGCGACGGCGCCCAAAAGCCCGAGTGTCTGTCTGCGCGATATCATGTCACATCTCCTTGCGTCAGCATTCTGCTGCCATGGCCCCTACACTGGAGAAATCTAGTCGGCTTATCGACAAAGGATTTTGTGAAATTCACCGACTTCGTCGAAATTTGCTTCTGCGGAAAGCGACAATTGCGAAATCAGCGCCCTCGCTCGTCCCCTGACGCCAAACGGCCTTTCCTGGATTTCGGCTTTCAGCTAATGCTCTGGCGAAATCTGAGAAGGAATGTACGCATGTCGAATGTCACTTTCATCGGCCTCGGGGTCATGGGCTATCCGATGGCCGGACATCTCGCCGTCAAGGGCGGACACACCGTCACCGTCTATAACCGGACGGCTGCCAAGGCCGAGGCCTGGGTGAAGCAATATGGCGGCAAATCCGCTGCCACCCCGGCAGATGCCGCAAGGGACGCCGACTTCGTCTTTACCTGCGTCGGCAATGACGACGATCTGCGCTCCGTCACCACCGCCGAGAATGGCGTGTTCTCCGGCATGAAGCCCGGGGCAATCCTGATCGATAACACCACAGCCAGTGCCGAAGTCGCACGCGAACTCGATGCCGCCGCAAAAGCCAAGGGCTGCCATTTCATCGATGCTCCGGTGTCCGGTGGCCAGGCCGGTGCCGAGAACGGCGTGCTCACCGTCATGTGCGGTGGCGAAGCTGCGGTGTTCGAAAAGGCAAAGCCGGTGATCGACGCCTATGCCCGCATGGTCGGGCTCATGGGCGATGTCGGCGCCGGCCAGTTGACCAAGATGATCAACCAGATCTGCATCGCCGGCCTCGTCCAGGGCCTGGCCGAAGGCATCCATTTCGGCCAGAAGGCCGGGCTCGACATCGAGAAGGTGGTCGAGGTGATCTCCAAGGGCGCTGCCGGCTCCTGGCAGATGGAAAACCGCCACAAGACGATGATGGCCGGCAAATACGATTTCGGCTTCGCCGTCGACTGGATGCGCAAGGATCTCGACATCGTCCTCAGCGAAGCCCGCCGCAACGGTGCAACGCTGCCCGTGACGGCGCTGGTGGATCAATTCTATGGAGAAGTCCAGGCGATGGGTGGCAAGCGATGGGACACGTCGTCGCTGCTGGCCCGGCTGGAAAAGAAGTAGGCTGCACCGGAGGCCGGCAAAAAGCCCAGGGCCTCGACGCCACAAGCGAAAAAGGCAGCGCGCACCGGCACGCTGCCCTTTTCCGTTATTCGTCGTTCGACTTGCTGGCGTCGAGCAGCATATAGTCGAGCGGCAGTTGCGTCGAATACTTGATCTGCTCCATGGCAAACACCGACGACACGTCGCGGATTTCGATCTTGGCGATCATCCGCTTGTAGAACGCGTCATAGGCGGCAATATCGGGCACGACGACGCGCAGCAGGTAGTCGACGTCACCGCTCATGCGGTAGAATTCCACCACTTCCGGAAATTCGGAAACCACCTCGGAAAAACGCTTCAGCCATTCGATCGAGTGGCTGGCCGTCCGGATCGAGACAAAGACGGTGACCTTGGTATTGACCTTGACGGGGTCGAGCAGCGCGACGCGGCCACGGATGACGCCGTCTTCTTCCATCTTCTGGATACGCCGCCAGCAGGGCGTCGTCGACAGCCCGACCTTCTTGGCGAGATCTGCGACGGCAAGCGTTGAATCTTCCTGCAGAAGCCGCAGGATCTTTCTATCTAGACGATCCATCCCCAATGTCCTTTTTCGAAATATATTCTGTCTATAGCGCGATTCCGGGGAAAGAAAAGAACATGATTTCAGAAAGTGAGGGTTTTCACCCGATTTTGCAACACCGGCAGCAAATCGCTCTCGAACCACGGGTGGCGCTTCAGCCAGCCACTGTTGCGCCAGCTCGGATGCGGAAGCGGCATCACCGCGGGCCCCTCATTGGTCAAAACATAACGCTTCCATGCAGATACCGTCTCCGTCATCGACGCCATCCTTGAAGGCCCGAGGTGAAAGGCTTGCGCATACTGGCCGATTGCCAGCACCAGCTCGATCTGCGGCATGGCATCCAGCACGGTCCGGCGCCACGCCGGCGCGCATTCACGCCGGGGCGGCAAGTCGCTGCCGGCAGCGTCGTAGCCGGGAAAGCAAAAGCCCATGGGGACGATGGCAAAGCGATCGCGATCGTAGAACGCCGCCCGGTCCACCCCCAGCCATTGTCGCAGCCGGTCGCCGGATGCATCTTCGAACGGCAGGCCACTTTGGTGCACCCGCAATCCCGGCGCCTGTCCTGCGATCAGGATGCGCGCCTTGGACGAGACGACCACCACCGGGCGCGGCTCGTGCGGCAGACGATACTCGATGCCCCGCGCCGGACTATCGCGACAGATACGACATCCGGCGATCGCAATACGCAGGCCCTCGAGCCGCTCTTCTCTTCCTGCTCCGAAATCCGTCATCGCCATCCCATGAGGTCGCGGACATACTCGCCGATACCAGCCAGCGGATCGCGGCTCGACTGTGCTGCACCGCCATCGCGCCGATAATCCCGGGGTCGCTCGAAACTGCCCGCCCACAGCCCTGCCTTGGCGTCACGCGCCTCTGCCTCCTCAGCCTCGTAGGCGCCATAGCCGACAGCCATGCCGCGACGAACCATCTCGGCATTGACGTCGAGCCCGCCGACGCTGCAGGTGACGAGAAGCCGGTCATAGCGGTCCCGTTGCCGGCCCCGGCACTCGACCGGGCCGGCAGCCAGCATCTTCGAAAGCGCATCCCGCGCCACCTGCCCGCAATCCCAGGATCGGGAATCGCGCTGGCATTGCTGCCGCAATTCCGGCGCATCGATGCCGACCAGGCGAAATCGCCCTCCCTCGCGCTTCAGACTATCGCCGTCGACGACCGAAAAATTACCGTTTGCAACCGTTTCCGGCTGAAGGTTCAACTTGAATGCGAGGAGGCCCAGCAAGCCCAGAAACGCAAATGCCATGAGGCTATCGCCCCACAGACCACGGGGCTTCGCCACCTTTCGGCCTCCTTGAAAAACAACTCGTTTGCGAAGATGGCAAACAAAACCTTGCATGGCAGCATCTTCTTAAGGATTCCGGCATACGCTTTGGCCATCTTCAGAGCAAGTATGTGCACATGAGTACCGGCACCAGCATCTCCTCGGACAAGATCATTGTTGATCGGTCGCGAAGCCATCGCAACAAGGCGGTGTCCAAAGCCGTGCGCGAAACGCGCGAGCGTTTGCAATCCGGTCATATCGGCAGTTTCGACCGCGAATTGCTCTCCATGTACATCGGCAACATGCTTCAGGGCGCCACGCTCGTTCCGCTGTTCGTCATTGTCGTCTCGGCGCTTGGCCTCTACCTCACCCACGACATCGGCTTTCTTGCCTGGGCGTTGCTGACGCTGAGCGCCCATGCCGTCAACCTCGTGCTCGGCCAACGCGCCAGCCGCAAGCAGCTGACCGTCGAGACCGCCCAGAAGTGGCGGCGGGTGCTGCTGTTCGGGCAGGTTCTGGTCGGCTGTTGCTGGGCTGCCTTTGCCATGAAGGGCTGCGACACCTGCGACGGCGACGGCTTCCTGCTCTACAAGGGCGCCACCCTGCTGGTCGCGCTCTGCGTCATGGCGATGTCCAATTTCTTGCTGCCACGCAGCGTCCTCTATGCCTTCGTACCAACCACGATTGCGCTCGCCCTGAGAGCCTTACTGACGCGCGACCTGCTCGATATCAGCCTCGCCTCGACCTTTGCCGCAGCCGTCGTGTTTTTCGTCTTCATCGGCAACCGGATGTTCCAGTTCAACCTGAAGATCCTGTTTTTCCAGTCGGAAAAGGATAACCTGATCGCCGAACTCGAGGTTGCCAAATCCATGTCGGATGAGGCAAGGCGCCGCGCCGAGGAGGCAAACCTGGCCAAATCGCGCTTCCTCGCCTCGATGTCGCACGAATTGCGCACGCCGCTGAACGCCATCCTCGGCTTTTCCGAGGTGATGTCGGCCGAGGTCATGGGGCCGCTCAACAACCCGACCTACAAGGAATACACCGACGACATCCACCGCTCCGGCCAGCACCTTCTCAACCTGATCAACGAAATCCTCGACCTGTCGCGCATCGAAGCCGGCAAATACGACCTGAGCGAAGAGGCAATCTCGCTGCTCGACGTCGCCGAGGATTGCATCGGCATGGTGCAGCTACGGGCTCGCGGCAAGAACATCTCGATCTCGCAGCAGTTCGAGGGATCGCTGCCATCCGTCTGGGCAGATGAAAAATCTCTCCGCCAGGTGATCCTCAACCTGCTGTCGAATGCCGTCAAGTTTACGCCGCAGGGCGGCGAAGTGGTGGTCAAGGTCGGCTGGACACTCAGCGGCGGCCAGTATGTCTCGATCAAGGACAACGGCCCGGGCATTCCCGAAGAGGAGATCCCGATCGTGCTTTCGGCTTTCGGCCAGGGCTCCATCGCCATCAAGAGCGCCGAACAGGGCACCGGCCTCGGCCTGCCCATCGTCCAGGCGATCCTTGCCAAGCACGACGGTCAGTTCATCCTGAAATCCAAACTGCGCGAAGGCACCGAAGTCATCGCCATCCTCCCCGCCAAGCGCGTCCTCCAGACCCTCCCCGCCGAACAAACCCCTTCGATCGACAAGAAACGCCGGAGTTTTGCGTGATCACCCGAGCCAGTAGTGGCTGAACACGGTGAAGGCGAGGTGGAGGCCGCAGGCGACGAGCATGCAGAAGACGGCGAAGGAGCCCAGGTCCTTCGCGTGTTTGCCGACGTTCGAGAGCTCCGGCGAGATGCGGTCGATGACCTCTTCGACTGCCGTATTCAGTGCTTCGGCTGCGAACAGTCCGAGGAACAGGAAGATCGACACCAGGATATCGGAAAGCCGCGTGCCGGTGGCAACGAGGATGATTTGCGCGACGACGAAGAACAGTAGTTCCTGCCGGAAGGCCGCTTCCTTCAGCAGGCGGCGAAAACCTCCCCAGGAATAGCCGGCGGCGGCGAAGAAGTGTCGGACGCCGGTTTCCTTGGTCACTGCTGATTTCGACAAGTGCGCGTTCTCCGGCCATCGCGTTCAGAAGCGTTGCGCATACAGAACCCGCAGCTGCAATTCAAGATGCCGCAGCCCCCCGATCCCACCTGTCTATGCTGCCGGTCCATGTCACCGGTCGTTGCTGCCGGTCAGTGGGTGTGGCTGTGTCCGTCGCTGACGCCGGCGGCTGCAAACGTCGCCATGCCGGAGTGGCAGGCGGTTGCGGCCTTGACGATGCCGGCGGCAAGCGCTGCGCCGGTGCCCTCGCCGAGCCGCATGCCGAGGGCCAGAAGCGGTGTCTTGCCGAGCTTCTCGATCGCCTTCATATGGCCCGGCTCGCCGGAGACGTGGCCGATCAGGCAGTGGTCGAGGGCAGCGGGATTGGCAGCCTTGAGGATCGCGCCTGCCGCCGTCGCCACATAGCCGTCGAGGATGACGGGAATGCGCTCGACGCGGGCGGCAAGGATGGCGCCCGCCATAGCCGCGATCTCGCGACCGCCGAGACGACGCAGGATTTCCAGCGGATCGGACAAATGGTCGCGGTGCAGCGCCACAGCCTTTTCGACGGCCGCGGTCTTGCGCTGCAGCATCTCACCCTCAGACCCCGTGCCAGGCCCCACCCAGTCGGCAGCGGTGCCGCCGTAGAGTGCATAGTTGATTGCCGCCGCGATGGTCGTGTTGCCGATGCCCATTTCGCCGATGCAGAGAAGATCCGTGCCGCCGGCGATGGCCTCCATGCCGAAAGCCATGGTCGCCGCACAGTCGCGCTCGGACAGCGCCGCCTCCTCCGTGATATCGCCGGTCGGGTATTCCAAGGCCAGGTCGAAAACCTTGAGGCCAAGGTCGTAGGCGACGCAGATCTGGTTGATCGCCGCGCCGCCGGCCGCGAAATTCTCGACCATCTGTTGCGTGACCTCAGGCGGAAATGGCGTGATTCCCTGGCGCGTGACACCGTGATTGCCGGCAAAGATCGCCACCAGCGGCCGGGTGACCGAGGGTTTGCGGCCACTCCAGGCTGCCAGCCAGAAGGCGATTTCCTCGAGCCGGCCGAGAGAGCCGCGCGGCTTGGTCAACTGCGCATCGCGCTCGCGCGCATCGACAAGCGCCCGTTGGTCGGGACCCGGCAGATCGCGCAGCAGCGCACGGAAATCGTCGAAGGGAAGGCCGCTGACGCTCATCGTTGTGGTTCCTTGTCTTTTGGTCGCAAATCGGCTTTTTTTGCTGGCCACTCTCTTAATCACGGAAGCCGGCGCGAACAACTGCAAAAGCGTCGCGGCTCTCGCCTTCACAAGGACCCACCACCATCGCCAGGCTACAAGCCATCACCGCCTACGCCACAGATATCGCCCGCGCTGTCGGCTTCCTCAGCCGCATTCGCATGCCGGATGCCGTCTTCCATGGCCATGACGGCAATCTCGGGAAGGTTGCCCGCGCTTTCCCGGCTGCCGGCGCGCTCATCGCGCTCCCCGCAGCCCTGCTGTTCGGCGTGCTCACTGTAGGCGATGTCGATCCGTTGCTGGCTGCGCTTCTGGCGCTCGGCCTGCAGACGCTGCTGTCGGGCGCCCTGCACGAGGATGGCCTCAGCGACGCCGCCGACGGGCTCGGCGGCGGACGCGATGCGGAGCGGGCGCTCGCCATCATGAAGGACAGCCGCATCGGCACCTACGGCGCAGTGGCGCTGATACTCTCCTTCGCCCTGCGCGCCGCAGCCCTTGCCGCCATCGCACGCGGTCTGCCTCCTCTTGCGGCAGCCCTGACGTTGCCCGCAACCGCCGCCCTCAGCCGCGCCGCGCTGGTCTGGCACTGGCACCGTCTTCCGGTCGCAAGGCCCGATGGCGTCGCTGTCGCCGCCGGCCAGCCGGACAGCGAGGCAACCCTCGTAGCGGTCGTAAGCGGCGTGCTGCTCGGCGCGCTGCTGCTCTGGCAGAGCCTGACGACAATCGCCCTTCTCGACGTCATCGGCCTTGGCGTCGTCGTCACCCTGGCATTCACCGCCTATGTCCGGCGCAGGCTTTCCGGCCACACTGGCGACACCATCGGCGCGACACAGCAGATTTGCGAAATCGCCATTCTCTGCGCCCTTGCCATGGCCGTCTGAAACCCCGATATGAAGCCCATGCAAACACCCTGCGTTCTTATCTGCAACATCGACGCCGACAGCGGCTTGTGCGTCGGCTGCGGCCGCACCCTGGCGGAAATCGGCGGCTGGTCGACCTACGACGATGCCGGGCGCCATGAAATCATGGCGAAACTGCCGGACCGGTTGGCCGATCTCGTCCCGCGCCAGGACGCTGCCGAATGAACCGTGTCACCGTCTTCCTCGGCATCCTTGCCATCGGACTGGCACTTTTGGTTTTCAACCATGACAGCGGCACCACCTTCGGCATCGACAACGACGATTTCGGTCGAATCGTCTACCTCCTGCCGATCAGCCTGATGCTGGCGGCCGGTATCTGGGCCAGCCGGCGCACCGTCAGCGAGACCTTGCGCAACCTGTTCATATGGCTGGTCATCCTGCTGGCGCTGGCCACCGCCTATCTCTACCGCTACGACGCGCTGGATGCAGGCAACCGGCTGATGGCCGGCCTCATCCCCGGCCGCGCCTTTGTCGTCACCACCAGCGAAGGCGGCCAGGAAGTCATCCTCCACAAGCTGCTGAACGGCCACTTTTCGGCAGACGTGATGATCGATGGCCACCGCATCAACATGCTCGTCGACACCGGCGCAAGCCTGCTGGCCCTCACCCAGGCCGACGCAAAGCGCATCGGTCTCGACCCGAAGACCATGAACTATTCGATGTCGATCATGACCGCCAACGGCCGGGGCCGTGCCGCGCCCGTGACCCTCAAATCCGTCGGCATCGGCCCCATCGCCCGCCAAGACGTCGCCGCCGCAGTCTCCGAGGACGGCAAGCTGGACCAGAGCCTACTCGGCATGAGCTTCCTCGAAACCTTGGGCTCGATGCAGATGCAAACGGACGAACTGCGGCTTCGGGACTGACGGTGTCCGCCACTAAGTCTCCACGGCTGGATGAGCATCGATATGAAATTCTGGCGGAAATTGCAGCGGTGATTCCCCAAAATTGATGGTTTGCTTTTTGTGCCTATTGGTGGATTTTCTACCGCCTTGTGCCTTCCTCTGTATGTTTTAAGGTGCGCGGGCCAACCCCTGTCGACACTTAGGAAAAATGTTATGAAGCTGCCCGTCGCCGCCTTTGCTCTTGCTCTCACGCTTGGTTCTGGCGCATTTGCGCAAGAGGCCGTTGTGGGTGTTGCCAATCCCGATCAGCTGTTTACCAGCAAAGATCCTGCGCTGAACCACAACAAACAAGTGACCTATAAGATCATCAAGGAACTGCTCGAGGCCAATCAATGGGATCGCGCTGATCAGTATTTGACCGCGCGGTATATTCAGCACAATCCCAATGCAGCGTCTGGGCGTCAGGGTGTGATTGATTATTTCACAAAGGTCCTCAACAAGAAGCCAAGTCCTGTTCCTGAAAAGATGAGCACCAAGATTGTCTCCGTGGTGGCCGAAGGTGATATTGTCACCGTCGCCTATCCGCGCGAGGTCAAGGATGCCAAGGATCCGACAAAGACCTATACCACCACCTGGTTTGACAGCTGGCGTTTTAAAGATGGCAAAGCGGATGAACATTGGGATTCGGCATTGAAACCCTGAGGATCAAGGGGATATCGCATGAATGGGCGATCGACGCTGGTTGGTTCACAGCAACCGCGGATCGTCGAGCATGATCGCATCCGGGGCCAGCTTGCGCAGTTTCTCCAGCCCCTCCGCATCCACCAGTCCCACCGGGAACTGCGGATAGTGCGGTAACGGCACGTTGCGCGGTTGGCCGACCATGATGGCGACCTGCAGGCCGGCTTTGCGGGCCGTGGCGATGCGGTCGGCGCTGGCCTCGCCCTGCCACAGGCGAAACCAGTCCGCTCCGAGGTCAGCGGCTTCCTCAGACGAATCGGCATCGGGCAACAATCCGAGGACCGCCATTTCACAGCCCATGCTTCGGACCTCGGCAATCAGACCCATGCTGCGCAGCCCGAGGATGGCGCGCCGGGATGCCCCGCCGGCCTCGACGGTGCGGACGATCTCGGCGATGTGCGTTCCATCCGTCAATTTCACATCGAGCAGGATGCCGAGCGGTGCAGATGCGGCTATCGCTGCTTCGAGGGTGAGAAGGTCCGGGACGAGGTCTTGCAGCGTTGCGAGATCGAGCGCCTCGACAGAACGGGGGTCGCCGGCGATCCTCTGCATGTCGGCATCGTGCAGGCAGACGAGAGCGCCGTCGGCACTGACGCGGACATCGGTCTCCACCGCATCGGCGCCAGCCTCGCCTGCCAGCGAAAATGTTATCGCGGAGTTTTCAGGACCGAGTGCCGCGCCGCCGCGATGGGCGATGACCAGAGGCCGGCTCCGCCCGGTGTCAATCCAGGATCCGAATGTCATTGTCTGCTCCACCAGCCCATGCCGTTGCAAGACCGCTTTAGGTAGACGGCTTTTGTATCGGCTTTGCGACGGAGGGCGCGTGGGCGGTGGAAAGGCCTAGTTGCGCAGCCGATAGCCCGTTCTGAAGATCCAGTAGACGGTGGCCAGACAGATCGCCAGGAAGAACAGCACCATGCCGAGGCTGACCAGCGGGTTGACGTCGGCGATCCCGTAAAAACTCCAGCGGAAACCGCTGACGAGGTAGAGCACCGGATTGAAATGGCTGACCGCCTGCCAGAAGGGCGGCAGCATGCCGATCGAATAAAAGCTGCCGCCGAGAAAGGTCAGCGGTGGCACGACAAGCATCGGGATAAGGTTGAGCTGCTCGAAGTTCTTCGCCCAGATCCCGATGATGAAGCCGAAGAGGCTGAACGTTACCGCCGTCAACACGAAGAACAGCACCATCATCAACGGATGCTGGATGGTGACGTGCACGAAGAAATTGGCCGTCAGCAGGATGATTGCCCCGATCAGCATTCCCTTGGTGGCCGCCGCCCCGACATAGCCTAGCACGATCTCGGTCATCGCCACCGGCGCCGACAGCACCTCGTAGATGGTGCCGACGAATTTCGGGAAGTAGATGCCGAACGAGCCGTTGGTGATGCACTGGCTGAGCAGCGTCAGCATGATCAGGCCGGGCGTGATGAAGGCACCATAGGAGATGCCCTCGACCTCCTGGATGCGCGAGCCGACGGCCGCCCCGAAGACGATGAAGTAGAGCGACGTCGAGATGACCGGCGACACCACGCTTTGCAGCAGCGTGCGACGCGTGCGGGCCATTTCGAACATGTAGATGGCTTTGACGGCCTCGAAATTCATTGATCGTCTCCGACAAGCTGGACGAAAATATCCTCGAGCGAGCTTTGCCGCGTCGAGAGGTCCTTGAAGGCAATACCGGCAGCGGCAAGGTCGGTCAGCAGCCCGGCGATGTTGCCGTGCCCGTTTTCGGCATCGAGCTCGTGGATGAGCGACAAGCCACCCTCGCCGATTGTCAGCCCACGGCCTTCGAGGCTGGGTGGAAGGACGGCGAGCGGCGTGTCGAGGTCGAGGATGAGCTGCTTTCGGCCGAGCTTGGCCATCAGCGCCGTCTTGTCCTCGACCAGCAGCAGCTTGCCGCCATTGATGACCCCGACGCGATCGGCGATCTCCTCGGCTTCCTCGATATAGTGGGTGGTGAGAATGATGGTGACGCCCGTCTGGCGGAGCTTTTCGACCACCTGCCACATGTCCTTGCGCAGCGTCACGTCGACGCCGGCGGTGGGCTCGTCGAGAAACAGGATCTGCGGCTCGTGGCTCAGCGCCTTGGCAATCAGCACCCGGCGCTTCATGCCGCCGGAGAGCTCGCGCAGCATGTTGTCGCGCTTGTCCCACAGCGACAGGTCGCGCAGCACCTTTTCGATATGGGCGGCGTTGGCCTTCTTGCCGTAGAGGCCGCGCGAAAAGCTCACCGTGTTGAAGACGGTCTCGAACTGGTCGGTGGTCAGTTCCTGCGGCACCAGCCCGATCATCGACCGCGTCGCGCGAAAATCCTTGACGACATCGTGACCGTCGACGAGCACCGTCCCGCCGCTTGGGTTGGCAATGCCGCAGACGATGGAAATCATCGTCGTCTTGCCGGCGCCGTTCGGTCCGAGCAATGCCAGGATCTCGCCCTTCTGGATATCGAGATCGATCCCCTTCAGTGCTTGAAATCCGTTGTCATAGACTTTGGTGAGATTGCGGATGGAGACGATCGGGGGCATGGGCGAGATGGGGCTCTTTGATTATTTTTGCGGCAACAGCCCGCTATATAACCTCGAACCGGAGTTTTGCCAGAGCGCCCCCGGCGAACAATCTATTCGGCAGCAGAGATGACCCGTTACAGGGCTGAGTTGCCGGTCGTTGCCATCCGCCGCGGCATCCTTCTCAGTTGCAGTACCTCCGTCCGCCCTTCCTTTCGCGAAGGTCGAAGTGGAAATGGTTCCAGTGTTCCGGATTACTGCCGGGGCCCATGACGGTGTCGAAATAGTTGCAGCTGTCGGTGCGCACCGCCTTCAGCAACGCGCCTTCGCGGAAGGAAAACAGCCCCTTCTTCCGGATATCGATGGCGTGGCCGTTCTTCAGCACGAACTTGCCCACATCGATGGCGTTCCCGTGCGCATGCTCCGACATCGGGTTGTAGCGTTGCGCGCTGTTGTTCATCCGCCGGCAGGAATAACCGCCGAGCGGGATGATGGTGCCGATCCCGGAAAGATAGCGCAGCCGCGCCGAGGGAGCCAGTTCGTTCTTCACCCATTTGGCAAAGGCCAGCGTCACCTGGCAGTTCAGCGTTACCGCCGGCCGGACGGCGATGTTGCCGGAGAGGCCGCGCAGCGATATCGGATAGGGAACCTGGCAGGCTGGTCCTTGCGAGATCGCCGGCTTGTCCTGGAAGACGACGCCCATCTGGCGCAACTGCTGGCGGCACTGCAGTTCGGAATTGGGCATGGCGGCCGACATCGGCGGTGGCGCTTGTGGCGCCTCGTACTGCGGCTCCGTGGTGGTCATCGGATTTTCCACGCGCGGCAACATCGCCACCTGCTGCCCCTGCAGCCGTGGCGCGGTCGATTGCAAGATCTGCCTCTGGGCGCTGGTGCGAAGCACAGGCCGGTTCGCCTGGACGGGATTATCCGTGCCGATGCCGCTGACGACCGGCTCCTCGGACTGGCCCTCGGCGATGTTCTGCTCTTCCTCCTCGGCCAGCCCGACGACCCGTTGCGGGGTGCCACCGACACCGAGCTCTGCGTCCATATTGATACCTTCGGCAGGCACCGGCGATGAATTCTGCGCGGAACGCTGCGATGCCAAGCCGGTGGACTGCGGCGCCACCATCGCATCCGGCGACTGGGCCGCAGACTGCCTGCCGCTGACATGGCCGACATCGGCAAGGTTTGGCGTGTCGAGGTAATCGACGGAGGCCGAGCTCACCGGCGTCGTCGTGCTCTGGTAGGTGTATTGGCTCGGTGGATTCGTCGGCACGGAGCGGCGCGGCTGGATCGAACCGACACGCGTCTTGTTGTCGATGCCAGACGGCGGGACGAGGCTGTCGGCAGAACAGGCAATCAGTGTCGACGACAGCAAAACGGGCAGCACTGCCCGCCGCAGAAAGGGAAAATACGCCATACACACACCACTTCCGACGCCGCAATCGATCGGCAATCGTGTACAAATTTAAGCAAAATTGGTGAATGAAAGCTTAGCGGCATGAAAGCCGGCGAAATCGGAGGGAAAACTCGCCCCCGGCCCTTTTGCAAACGGCGGCGTTTGCCTTACGGTGCGTCATACATATCAGGCCCGACAGGAGAAGCCGACATGAACGACACCGCCAAGCCGCTGGGCGAACTGACGCTGCGCACCCTGGCGATGCCCGCCGACGCCAATCCGGCCGGCGACATCTTCGGCGGCTGGGTCATGGCGCAGATGGATCTGGCAAGCGGCATACGCGCCGCAGAGCGCGCCAAGGGCCGCGTCGTCACCGCCGCCGTCAAGGAAATGGCCTTCCAGCTGCCAGTGAAGATCGGCGATACGCTGAGCATCTACACCCACATCACCCGCGTCGGAACAACCTCCATCACCCTGCTGATCGAAGCCTGGGCACAGCGGTCGCGCTACCAGAAGATGGAAAAGGTAACCGAAGGCACCTTCATCATGGTGGCACTGGCCGACGACGGAAAGCCGAAAGCCGTTCCGCCGGCGGAGGAATGACGGGAGGCAACCTCACGCCAGGGGCAACTGTGTCGGAAAAACGGGGGTGGACCTGGCCTTCACCAGCCGGGTTATCTGCCGCTGGACCTCATAAAGCGCAAGGCAACAGGCGATCGTCGCCACAACGATCAAAAAGAACGAACCGGTGTCTAGCCCGAAATTTCGCATCCACCAGTAGGCAAAGGCGATCAACACCGTCTGGTGCAGCACGTAGCAGGTCAGCACCGACCTGTTGAGGTAGGTGATCACCGGGTGAGACCGGGTGATCAGGGCGCGACCGTAGCCGAGTATCGCCACCATCGCCGACCACTGGAAGATCGATCGCCCGATACGGTGTATCACAGCCACCCCGAGGCTGCGGGCACCCGGCGGATAGGCCACCAGCAGGCAAGCCAGAATTACCAGCGACACGATGGCGACAAGCGCCGCATGCTTTCGGTAGCGGACTGCGGTCGCCCAGAATTTCTCGTCCTCGGCAATCACATAGCCAAATGCGAAAAGCGAGAAATAGACGATGTGGGCGTACCAGTCCGAGCCCACTTCCATCGTCTCACCGAAGATCGGGAAAAGGGTGAGGCGCAGAACTGCGAGATAGAGGATCGGCCAGACAAGCAGGCCACGGCCTTCCACCAGGCGCCTGAGACCTGCGGTCAGGGGCGAAAGCCAGCCGCGCAGAAACGCCAGGCCCAGGGTCAGGACGACCGTGTAGAGCCAGAGATAGCCAATGAACCAGAGGTGTTGCAGGCTGACCAGCGAGACCGCCTGGCCATCCTGGACCATGATGGTGCCGAACTGGAGATAGATCCCCCAAAAATCCAGATAGGGAAGGTCCGTCGCCGAAGCAGCCTTGAGCGCGAGGTAGATCTGCGGCGGCACCAGCACGAAGATACCGAGCAGCAAGGGCGGAATGAGCTGGAGCGACCGCTTTCTGCGGATATCGGCCGGCGCAAGCCGCTTGGCGAGCGCTGCCGTCGAAATCCCTGACACGAGAAACAGTAGACCGAGGCGCCACGGATGCAAGGCAAGCAGCAGCAGATCGAAGGCCCGGTTCGGAGTGCTGGCCTGCAGCAGCCACGACCTCGTCCCGAAGATAAGTGCGGTATGATAGACCATCAGAAGCGCGAAAAGCACGACGCGGATCACGTCGATGTCGTGTCGGCGCTGTGCCTGCCCATTCCTTCCCATGCCCGCCCCCAAGCGCCAAAAAGACTGACACAACCGCGAGCGTCCAGGCACCCGACAATTCACAATCCAAGGTAAGGACGAGAAGTTAATTAAATCGTAACGGGTGCCATCTGGGATTGCAGGCGGGAGGCCGCACCGCAGCCTCTCACGTTACATGCCTGGATGCAAAACTCACACCCGCAGGAACTGCGAGCCCTTGCCGAAATCCAGCCCGTGAAAGATCTTGGCGTTCAGGTCGCCGGGCGGCACATCGAACTGCTTGTAGAGCATGGCGGCAGCAACTTCGCGGACGTCGGCCGTCGGCATCAGGTCGCGGTCGTCGAGCAGTTGTTGGTCGCCGATACCCGGCCATTTGCCGAGTACCTTGCCGCCTTCGATCGCGCCGCCGGCAAGCAGACAGCATCCGCCGGTGCCGTGGTCCGTTCCCCCGGAGCCGTTCTGGCGGACGGTGCGGCCGAATTCGGTCATCGCCAGCACCACCGTCGTTTTCCAGACGTCCGGCCCCATCGTATCTTTCAGCGTCACGATCGCCTGTGTCAGGTCTCCGGCCGCCTTCTTGAACTGGCTTGCCTGCTGGACATGCGTGTCCCAGCCGTTGATCGAGAAGCTGGCGATCCGATAGTCGCCGCGCAGCATCTTGGCCGCCAGCCCGGCGATATCGGCGATCTGTTCGCCCCGCTTGGCGCCGGGCGGCATGCCCATCTCGGCCGACTGGTCTGCCCGCGTCGCCTCCTCCATGGCCTTGGCAAAGGCCGGGTCGTTGGCATAGAGGCGCTTCAGGAACTGCGCCTCGTCGCCCCCCGTCCCGAGCGTCGAATCCGATGCCCAGACATCAGCGACGTTCGGCCCGGAGAGAATGAGCTCCGTCGAGGTATTGATGTCTATCGCCTTGCGCGCCGTCGAGCGCGGTATCACTGCAAGCGCCCGGTTCAGCCAGCCGGTTTTTTCCTCCGCCACATGGTCGCCGCCCGATTCCAGCATGTCCTGGCCGTCGAAATGGCTGCGCGCATTGCGGTAGGGGGTCGAGACCGCATGGATGAACGCCAGTTCCCTCGCCTTCCACATCGGCATCAGCCCGGCGGCAGCGGGATGAAGCCCGAAAAAGCCGTCGAGGTCGAGAAGCCCCTGGTCCGGCCTGATGGCGATATCCGGTCGCAGTCCCGCAAATGACGTGTCGCCATAGGGCTGAACAAGGTCCAGCCCGTCCATGGCACCGCGCAGGACGATGGTGACGAACCGGTTGTCGCCCGGCATCGCGGCAAAGCTTATCGGCGTGAACACGGGCGCTGCGGCGAGGCAGCAGGCGGAGGCGAGAAAGCTGCGGCGGGAAAGGGACATGATCCTGCTCCTAGCGTCGGTTGAAGTCGGGCGAGGCGAGCACCAGTGTCAGCCCCGTCATCCGGTTGGGTGCCTGCGAGACGACACGGATGGTGTCGTCTCGCGCCGCATCGGCCAGCGTCGTCTTGAGGAACTCGCGCGGATCGTCCTGCTTGCCGTATCGACCGGCGGCACGGCGGGACCATGCCAGCCGCTCCGACAGGGCGCTGGCATTGATCCAGGCGTCGAAACTGTCGGGAAAGCCTGCCGGGCTCGGCGGCTCCCACACCGGCTCCCCCATGCGGCGAAGGGCATAGAGCCCGAGGCCCCGCGGCACATAGAGGGTCGCGTCGAAGGCCGCCTGCTCCTGCTTGCGCCGCTGCGCCTCGGCATCGGCAGCCATATCGCCGGGCGGTGACATCTGTGCGCCTGTGGTACCGCCGCTCATGCCGTTGACCATGGTCGCAACGCCGGCAGCCGTGACCGGCGCAGCCACCACAGGCGCACTTGCCGCGGCTGCCGCAGGCGCCATGGCCGGGGTGCCCGCCGGCGACATCGTCGCGGCGGCTGCTGCCTGTGGCGTTGCATCGGCGACTTCGAGGCTTTGCGGCGGCGGACTGACAGCCACTGGATTGCGCGGCATATTGAGGGCGCGAAGCCCGGCGACGACGAAATCGAACGGCGAACGCGCCTTGGCACCCTCGCCGCTCCAGGCATCGGGATGGTCGAGCATGGTGGCATAGACGGCGGTCAGGTCGCCCTTGGTGTTCTTCCAGCAATCGACCATCACGTCGATCATCGCTTGCGGCGGCTGGTCGGCGACAAAATGCGCGACCAGCTTGCGACAGATATGCTGGGCGGTCTTCGGATGAAGCGCCAGATTATCAAGCATGGCCAGATAGTCGCCTTCGCGACGGACCTTGCCGCCATAGGCCACGCCCAGCACGTCGTGGCTGCCGGGCTCCGACATGCCCGGCTTGAAATCCACCAACACCGCCTGCCGGTCGAGCGCGATACCGGTCAGCACCATGGCGGCCGAGCGCACGTCGGCTTGTGTGTAGCCGCTGCCCGCACCGAGCGTGTGCAGTTCGATCAGTTCGCGCGCGAGATTTTCGTTGAGGCCCTTTTTCTGTTTCAGGCCGGCAGGCGAGTTCGGTCCCAGCGATTGCGACTGGTCGAGATAGATCAACATCGCCGGATGGCGCGTCACCGCTTTCAGAAGCACGGGAAACGGCGCACCGATATTCGGACGGATCGCTTCGGCCTCGAAGAGCGGCACGATCAACCGCATCTGCTGGGTCTTCTGGGCGCTGACGGAAAAATGGTTGACCCAGAAGCTTGCCAGCCGCTCGTAAAAGCCATTCGGCGAGAACACCGCCTGGGCGATGCGCGCGTCCGCGTCGCGCTGGTAGATGGCGTCGAGGCGGTGGTAGACCGCATTCTCCCGCGCCCGTTTGGTCTCATCGGGATCGTTGCCCTTGCGGATCGCCTGCAGCTGGTCGGCGACATCGGCCACCGCCTTGCGACGGGCATCGAGCCCGCCGACGGGAAACAGCGGCGGACTGGCGATACCGTCCCTGATCTGCGCGAGAAGGGCCTGCTTGTCGGCGGGCGGAGGTTCGCCCGGCCGGAGACCGGTGCCAAACCGCAACGCTGCCATTGTCTGGAAAGAAATGCTCATGCCTGCCACCGTTATCGTTCGTTCGGGGATCAAGAACGAGTGACAGGCTGCCAGCCAATTGCGTCCGGAATGTTCGGAAAATGCGGCTTTTTCCAGACATGGACAAGATGTAACCGGACGCGGACGAACCTGTCCGGATGTTAATGCAGGGCGATCAAGGCGAGCAGCGACAGAAGCAGCGCCGGCACCATCACCACGACGCCGAGTTTCAGGAAGGCGAAGGCTCCGACCTGCAGCCCTTCGCGCCGGAGTGCCGTCAGCCACAGGATGGTCGCCAGCGAGCCGGTCACCGACAGGTTGGGGCCGAGATCGACGCCGATCAGGATCGCCCCGGATATGGTATCGGAGGCGTGCGCCGCCTGGACCGCACCGCCCGCAACGAGGCCTGCCGGCAGGTTGTTGACGAGATTGGCGAGGAAGGCGACGGCAACGCCGGCAACCGCCGCCGTCTGGCCCGGTGCCGAGGCTGCGCCCGCCGAAAGCTGGTCGGCCAGCATCTTGGTCAGCCCGGTCTTCTCCAGCGCCTGGACGACGACAAAAAGCCCGCCCACCAGCGGCAACACGCTCCAAGACATCGCGCGCAACGTCTCCATCGGGCTTTCCCGGCCGACAACCACGATCAGCGCTGCCGTCACGAGACCGCAAACGAAAGTCGGCAATCCGAGGTCGAGACCGAATGCCGAGGCGCCGATCAGGATCAGCGCGGTGACGACGAGACCGGCACCGGCAAGCTTTGCCGTCGGCGTCAGATGCGGCGCCTCGACGTCGCTGGCAACGCTGTCCTGCAACAACACGCGGCGCTGCGTCCAGTAGAGAAGCACGTATGTGGAGACGACGGCAGCGATCGACGGCAGCGCGAAGGTCGCAAGCCAGCGCCCGAGCGGCGGCATGTGACCCCCCCCGAAAATCACCAGGTTGGCAGGGTTGGAGATCGGCAGCACAAAGCTCGCGGCGTTGGCGATGAACGCGCAGATGAACAAGTAGGGCAGCGGCTCCTTGACCTTGGCGGCCTTGGTCGCCGCATAGACGGCCGGCGTCAGCACCACGGCAGTCGCATCGTTGGACAGGAACACGGTGACGACGGTGCCGACGATGTAGATCAGCGCGAACAGCCGGATTGGCGAACCCTTCGCGCGACTGGTGGCGATGGCGGCCAGCCAGTCGAACAGTCCTTCGCGACGTGCGAGTTCGGAGAGCAGCATCATGCCGACCAGGAACAGGTAGACGTCCAGCCCCTTGCCGACGCCCTGCCATGCTTCCGGCAGCGTCAGCAGCCCAAGGGCAACCAGCAGCACGGCGCCGGCCACGGCCCATACGGCCTCAGGCCAGCGAAACGGTCGAGTGATGACGCCAAGCGCGGTCAGGGCGGCGATGCCCCACGTCAGGGGAACGGCGTGGCTCATCATAGGCTCGGGCCCATCCTCAGAGCTGCCTGCATGTCTTGCCTCCTGGTTTCACGACCAAATCATTGTGTTGAATGTCATAGTTGGCGTCGGGCCGGACAACGGTGCCGACAGCGCCGACCCTTTACGTCACGAGCCCTCACCGGATCACCAAGGCATCGGGATGAAGACTGCCGGACACCGGGTTCACTCAGTTATTTGGGAGGTGTCGGCTGCGTCCGGGAGCTGGTTGCGCACAGATCGTCCGCAATGAACGTAGGGCCGCTTGGTCGACCACACGGCCGGTCGGCGCCAAGGGCTTTCACCCGGGATCAAATAAAAGGGCCTGGCGCTGGATAAGGCGATTACTCCGCAGCTTTTTTCTTTGCCGGCTTTTTCTTGGGTGCCGCTGCGGCGGCAATTTTGGCGTCCTCTTCTTCCTTGGCAAGGCGGAGGGCGCGCAGTCGGGTGGTCTTGGCTTCGCGGGCGCTGTCGCGCGCGTCGATCAGCGTGTAGGCCGCCTCGTTGGTCGCGTCGATCTTGGTTATCGCGGTTGGTCTTTTTGTCGGCGCGTCGGTCATGGGGTCGGTCTCCGCGTTCTGCTCACAGCCAAACCGGGGCATGAAAATCATCACCCCGGCCGCTATCCAATTGACTCGTCTGCCGTTCCGTGCGGTAACGAACAGACCTAACTATATAAGCGCAATCAACACTAAGCGGCCTCCGAGGTCAATCGATGGCGCTGCGGATAATCATTCATGAACAATAACTGGCTGGCAATCTCGTTGCCATCTTTTATACTCTTCGACATCAAGACTGTCGTTTGCGTTGAACTGGAACTGAGCTGACGATGAGCGATGACACACCCATCCGTACGCCATTCGATGCGATCGACCTGGACCATCTTCGCCGTCTGGAGGCGCTGGAGGCCTACGACATCCTGGATACCGCGCCCGAGCCGGAATTCGACGATATCGTCTACATCGCCTCTACCGTCTGCAATACCCCGGTATCGCTGGTCAGCCTCGTCGAGGCCGATAGGCAGTGGTTCAAGGCACGGATCGGTTTCGAGCCCGGCGAAACGCCGATCGACCAGTCGGTGTGCGCCCATGCGCTGACGTCGCCGGAACTGCTGGTCATTCCCGACCTCACCCTGGATCCGCGCACCCGGCACAATACGCTCGTTACCCAATCGCCTTTCATCCGCTTTTATGCCGGAGCGCCGCTCATCGTGCCCGGTGGCGCCGTGATCGGCACGCTCTGCGTCATCGATACGGTGCCACGCCCGGAAGGGCTGGACGAAAACCAGCAGAACCTCCTGCGGGCACTGGCGCGCCAGGTGGTGGCCTTCATGGAAACGCGACGCGTATCCCACCGCAAGGACGAACTCTTCCAGCGCCAGAAACGTCTCGCCGCCAGCATCCGCAACAGTGCCAACAAGAACGTCGCCGCCCAGCAGGCCGGACGCATCGGCACCTTTGAAATCGATATCGCCACAAGCCAGGTGCGCGCCTCCGACGAGTTTTGCCGCATCTTCGACGTCCCCCCCGCCGACACCCATCCGACCGCGCTGTTCGAGTCCATGGTCGTGCCGGAAGATCGCCATATCCAATCGAATGAGGCGACCCGCAGGAATGGCGCGGCGCCTGTCGAAGTCGAATACCGGATCCAGACGGCAAACCATGGGACACGGTGGATTTCCCGCCACGCCAAATACCAGTACGACGAAAATGGCAAGCCGATCACCATGTTCGGCATGGTGCAGGACATCACGTCAATAAAACGGGATGCGGCACGCGTCCAGGCGTTGCTCGATCTCGGCGACCGCCTGCGCGAACTCGACGATATCGAGTCCATGGCACTGGCTGCCTCCGACTTGATGGCCAAGGCCCTAGACGCCAGCCGTGCGGGTTTCGGGCTCGTCGACGTCGCCGCTGAAACCCTGATGATCCAGCCGGAATGGCGCGCGCCCGGCGTCGCAAGCCTCGCTGGTCTCCACCATTTCCGCGACTACGGTGATTTCGTCGATGAGCTGAAGGCCGGCCAGACTGTCATCATTACCGACGTCGCGACCGACCCGCGCACTCGCCACAGGGCAGAGGCGCTGCTCGCTATCGGCATCCACGTCCTCGTCAACCTGCCGGTCTTCGACCACGGGCAATTCAAGCTGGCGGTCTTCGTCCACCACGACAGACCGCATGACTGGACGCAGCAGGAAATCGACTTCGTGCGGAGCTTCGGCGACCGCATGCATCTCGCCATCGCCAGGCTCCAGGCGGAGGCCGACCAGGATGTGCTGAACCGGGAGATCGGTCATCGCCTGAAGAACACCTTTGCCATGGTCCAGGCAATCGCCTCGCAGACCCTGCGGCCGATCATCGAGCAGGAGCATGTGCGCAATTTCGAGCGCCGGCTATACGCTCTTAGCTCCGCCCACGATTCGCTTATCACCCAGGACAGCGACGGGGCGGACATCGGCGCAGTCCTCATGCGGACTGCCGAAACCCTCGGTGTCACCGAACGGATCGACGTGCACGGGCCGTCCATCAATTTCGGTCCTCGCAGCACTCTGTCGGTGTCGCTGCTGTTCCACGAGCTGGTGACCAACGCCATGAAGTACGGTGCCCTTTCGAACGAGGACGGCCGTGTCGCGGTCGAGTGGCAGGTGCTCGAGAGCAACGGCAACCGCGTGCTGACGATGCGGTGGACGGAGAGTGGCGGCCCGCCGGTGACAGAGCCTACACGCACCGGTTTTGGTTCAAGGCTGATTAAACGCGGCTTCATGGGAACAGGCGGCGTTACGCAGAGTTACTCAAGCCTGGGCTACTCGGTCGAAATGACCGCCGCGCTTTCACAGCTCCAAAGGGCGAACTGACAGATGGCAGAGACATCGCCGACCAAGAAAATCGTTCTCGTCGTCGAGGATGAACCGCTTTTGCGGATGATGGCGGCAGATCTGGTTGAGCGGGCCGGCTTCGAAGTGATCGAGGCGACCGATGCAGACGAGGCGGTGCATATCCTCGAAACCAGGACCGACATCCGCATCGTTTTTACGGATATCGACATGCCGGGTAGCATGAATGGGATGTTGCTTGCCGCCGCCATCCGCGACCGCTGGCCTCCGATCGACATTATCATCACCTCCGGCCATGCCACTGCCGAAGAGGTCATGATGCCGGCACGCAGCATCTTCTTCTCAAAGCCCTACGACACGACCAAGCTTACCGCGACGCTGCACGCGCTGGCGGCCCGCGTCTACTAGTCTCAGCCGCCAGTGGTGTGCCCGCACCATTATCGTTCAGACATGGCGCCGTGTCACAAACCGGCAGCGGGCTCTTGCAGCAGGCATTGCTCCTTCATACCTTAAGGTCCGGGATCTGACCGACCGCGCAGCGTCGTCGTGCTCCCCCGACCAACAGACTGCCGCGAGGATAAGCCCGTGCCAATTGAAAAACTCCTGCCATCCATAGTCGCCCTACGCTCCAGCATCGCCGAGGACGCCTTCACCGCCTCGACGCTTGGAACCATCCGCGAGGGCAGCGGCGTCGTCATTCGCGACAACGGCCTGGTGCTGACGATCGGCTATCTCATCACCGAGGCGGAAGAGGTCTGGTTGACGCGCAGGGACGGCAAGGTCGTCCCTGCGCACGCCCTCGCCTTCGATCAGGAGACCGGCTTCGGGCTCGTCCAGGCGCTCGGCCCTCTCGACGTACCGGCGCTGCCGATCGGCGATGCGACCGCCACGCAGCTCGGAGATGCGGTCGTGCTCGCAGATGGCCTCGGCAATGCGGTGTCGTCGAAAATCGTCGCCAAGCAGGAATTCGCCGGCTACTGGGAATATCTCCTCGACGAAGCGATCTTCATCTCGCCGGCTCACCCATCCTGGGGCGGCGCTGCCCTGATCGACGAACACGGCAAACTGCTCGGCATCGGCTCTCTGCGGCTGCAGATGAGCCAAGGCGGCAAGGTCGCCGATATCAACATGGTCGTGCCGATCAACCTCCTGGAGCCGATACTCGACGACCTGCTGCACCGCGGCCAGATCGATAAGCCCCCACGTCCATGGCTGGGCGCTTTTTCGGCCGAGAACAACGGTGAAGTCGTGGTGATGAATGTGGCTCCAGGCGGACCGGCTGCGGAAGCAGGCCTGCGTCCCGGCGACATCATCTCGGAAATCCGCGATGCGGAAGTCGATGGGCTGGCAGATTTCTATCGTCAGGTCTGGAACAGCGGACCGGCTGGCGCCGAGATCCCGATGCGCGTGCTGCGCGACGGCCGCGAAGCCTGGCTGCGTGTAAAATCCGCGGATCGCGGCAGCTTTCTCAAGAAGCCGCAGATGCAATAGGCAGATAAACGTCGGCAGCGATCACAGGACCGCTGCCGACATCGTTTTCGTCAGTTGAATTTTCCGCGCCTGGATTTCTTGGCGAGCCGCAGGACATGGTCGTCGGCGATGTCGGCGAGAATGACCGCCACTTCCATCTCACGCCAGCCTGCAGCACTTGCCTCGGCAACGAGGCGCGCAAAAGCGATCTCCATCGCGCTCGCGCAATCGGTCGCGCGTTCGTGATCTTCTTCTGTGGGTTTGGGCGAAATTTGACTATCCATAACTCTACCATGACGCGAAACGGATTGAATGTGAAGTCCCGTTGACTTGATGTCAGACCATATAACCTATCCGTGTGTCATTCTGGGGCCCATTTTTGGGTTCACTTTTTATGCTGCCTCCATGACCCTTCGGCTGTGGCCACCTGTAAAATGAGTTCAGCAGGGAACCATTATTACTACCGTGTGTTGGTTGCCGCTTTACAAGAGACAGCAAATATATAATTCGCTGAAACTCTTGAGCCATCAACGCCATCGGCTGGTGCAGCCACGGCCCATCCGGAGGTGCGAATGCAGCCATCATCGAAAACTGGCCTGTCCGGCCGCTCGCTCGTCGCGCTGGCGTTTCTCAATTTTTTCCTCGCAGATGCCCGCGATGGGCTCGGGCCCTTTCTCGACGGGTTCCTTGCGACCAACGGCTGGAGCCCCATGACGCTGGGGTTCATCGCCACCCTCGGCGGCATCCTCGGCATGGTGGCAACGCCGTTGTTCGGCGCCTGGGTGGATGCATCCAGCCACAAGCGGATGCTGATCATCCTGCCCGTCGTGCTGATCAATGCAGCCGCCGTGTGGACGCTGGTCAGTCCCGGTGATTTTTCGGTGTTCGGCGGCCAGTCGGCCACCGCGGTCGTCGGTGCCATCGTCGGCCCGGCGCTGATGGGACTGACGCTCGGTCTGGTCGGCCAGAGGGCGTTTTCACGCCAGGTGTCGCGCAACGAGTTCTGGAACCACGCCGGCAACGTCGTATCGCTCGCCGGCGTCTATGCAGCCTCGGTGTTCTTCGGCCTCACAGGCATCATCGTGCTGATGGTCGTCACGGCGGTAGCAACCATCATCGCGGTGCTGGCGATCGACCCGGATAAGATCGACAACAGGGTTGCCCGTGGCCTTGGCTCGGAAGACGGCGACGGCAAGGACCAGCCCTCCGGCTACAATGTTCTCATTGGCACCAAGGGGCTAGTGCTGCTGGCGGTGACATTGCTGGTCTTCCATTTCGGCAATGCGCCGATCAGCCGCCTGATTGCCCAGGACTTCTCGCTGCAGCTCGGCACCCCTTTCCGCACCACGGCGATCACTACGGGCGTCTCGCAACTGTCGATGATCGTCATGGCGCTCGCCGCACCGTTTCTGATCCGTCGCTTCGGCCTTGCCACGGTATTCATCCTTGCTCTCTGCGCCCTCCCCATTCGCGGCGCCATCGCCGGCAGTTTCCACGAATTCGCCGTCATCTTCCCGGTCCAGGTGCTGGACGGCATCGGCGCCGGGCTGATCGGCATCGCCACGCCCATCGCTGCGGAGCGCATCCTGTCCGGTAGCGGGCGCTTCAATGTCGGCCTTGCCGCCGTCATGACGGTCCAGGGCATCGGCGCCTCGCTCAGCAACGTCGTCGCCGGCTGGCTGACATCAGAGGGCGGCTATCCGCTGGCCTATTGGGTGCATGGCGGCGTTGCGGCGATTGCTCTTGCGATCTTCATCTACGGTCGCCACAGCATTGCGCCGGAAACACGGGACCGCCGTGGAGTGACAGACGGCGCCACCGCATAGCCTCGCCCTTGACTTCGCAGGCCAACAAGAACATTTTGAGAACAAATTAAAGGGCATACATCATGGCGGCGGAAAAATTCATCATCATTCCATACAAGAAGGTCCGCAATGGCCTGGCTCCCGGCGAAATGCGCCAGGCTTCCAACGCCGCCAGCGCGGAAAAGATCGCGGCTGCCATGTCTGAGCGCTTCGTCGGTGTTGCCGCCTATGCCGTCACCGTCGACGAGGAGACCGGTGACATGACCTCGCCGCGCCTGCTGGCAAAGCACGGGGACATCGCCGAACTCAACCCGTAATCTGTTGCATTATTCTGGATGCATCGCCTCGCGCGGCGCATCTGTCGTCTCAGCGCTTGGCGATCGTCGGGCTTGAAACCTTGTCGCCGATGGCAAGGCCGAGCTTCTTCACGATGCCGCCGTTCAATTCGATGACGTATTTCACCGGCCCGCCGGAATCGATGATGGTCTGCGAATAGGGCACGGCGTTCTCGACAATATGCGTCACACCGCCTGCCGTGTCGACGAACAGCATGTCGAGCGGCAGGACTGTATTTTCCATCCACATCTGCACATGCTGCGCCTTGTCGAAATCGAACAGCATGCCGTGGTCGGCAGCCATCTGGCGACGAAACATCAGGCCGTATTCGCGCTGTGGGCCGCTGACAGCGACCTCGACGGTGAATGTATGGACTGTTCCAGTCTTGCCGGTGATCGTCAGCGTCTCGCTCGCAAAATGCGGCGCCTGCTTGACGACATCTGCGGCATCGGCCGTTGCGGCATGACTAGAGAAAGCCAAAAAAAGCGCCAGAGGGGCGCTTTTCAGGAGAGATGCGAGACGCATGGCCATCAGTGCGACCTGCCGACCGGGCTTGGCGTATCCGGATGGATTTCAGCTGCCATCATGCCCTTGTCGCCCGGTCCGAAACGGACCAGCACCACCTGCCCCGGCCGAAGCTCGGTAAGGCCAAAACGGCGCAATGTTTCCATGTGGACGAAGATGTCCTCCGTCCCCTCGCCGCGCGTCAGAAAGCCAAAACCCTTGGTACGGTTGAACCATTTGACGATAGCACGCTCGAGACCGCTGGTGGCTGTGACCTGCACGTGGGTGCGGGCTGCCGGCATCTGCGAAGGGTGCAGCGCGGTCGACTGGTCCATCGAAAGGATCTTGAAGGCCTGGTAGCCACGCTCGCGGCGCTGGATCAGCGCGACGATCCGCGTTCCCTCGAGGATCGTCTGGTAGCCGTCGCGGCGCAGGCACGTCACGTGCAGCAGCACGTCCTGCATGCCATTGTCCGGAATGATGAAACCGAAGCCCTTGGCAACGTCGAACCACTTGACCAGCCCGGTGATCTCGATGAGATCGACGGCTTCACCCGCCAGATCCTCAAAGTCGGCAATTTCAGTCGATGAAGTCCTGTCACCCATCTTCGCCAGCCCCTTGGATACACGTTACGCTGTTACGGTTAACTGATTCTCGAAATCAAGATTAGCATCTTGGTAACGGAAAAGCGCAAGTCCTGTTTTGTTTATTCTCTGACGCTGATTTGAGCCGCTACACTTGCCTGGGGCTGGCGTTGGTACAGATAAGACTGGACAGATTCACATTAGAAAGGAAATAGAATGCGTTATCTCCACACGATGGTCCGGGTGAAGGATCTCGACGCCGCGCTGCACTTTTACACGACGCTGTTCGGCATGACGGAAATCCGTCGCTACGAGAACGAGAAGGGGCGGTTCACCCTGGTGTTTCTCGCAGCCCGCGACGATCTCGAACATGCCGGCACGCATATGTCGCCCTGCCTCGAGCTCACCTACAACTGGGACACTGAGGACTATGACGGCGGCCGCAACTTCGGTCACCTCGCCTATGAGGTCGATGACATCTATGCGACGTGCCAGAAACTGATGGATGCGGGTGTTATCATCAACCGCCCGCCCCGCGACGGTCACATGGCCTTTGTGCGCTCGCCGGACGGCATTTCCATCGAGATTCTCCAGAAGGGCGACAACCTGCCGAGCACTGAGCCCTGGGCTTCGATGACCAACACGGGCGTCTGGTAGCCCCAGGCTTTCCCGAGGCTTGCAGGAAAGTCGAATGACGGCCTGCAAGCCATCTTGACCCTTGCCGACGGGCAATGGTGCCAGCATGGTCCGGCTATCGAAGCATCACGCATCGAATCGTCGCGGCCTTGTCTCTCTCCCGCCGGCGGATCCACGGCGTCGTCCCTCCTGGACAGCGGTGCTTCTCGAGAGCCAACGCGGGGGACCGATCCTTTGGGCACAGTGCAGACGACTTCAAGCAGACAGTTCCTGCTCCGCGCGACGACAGCCGCTCTATGCTTCGTGATGTTGTCGGGATGCATGACGACCTCGGCCAGGAAGGCCAAGGAACAACAGGTCGCCGACGCGGCCGAGCCCGCGCCGGAAGTAGTGATGCGGACGCCCGGCGAACAACTGGCCGCAGAACTCAACGCCAAGGCGCAGGCACAGGGCCAGAAACCAGGTACCTATCGCGACCCGCAGGTCCGCACCGGCTCCGGCCAGCAGACGGTAGCCCAGCAATCGGCAACCGGCCTCTTCCCCAACGCGCCGATGCCCGCATCACAGGCATCGACCGAGCCCGCCAATATCGGCGGCCTGATCACCCAGCCGACGGCGGTCAACGCCAACCGCTCCAGCATATACGCAGCGCCGCCACCCATCGCCGTCAACCCCGACGGCACGCTGGCACCGGTCTCCACCTATGCAGCGCCGGCCTTGCGCAACGTCTACGCCCTGCCACCGGGAAGCGCGATGCAGCAGACGCAGCCACAGCCGCAGCAACAGCAGCCCATGATGGCGCCGCCATCCGGCCAGTCCTCGAATGCGATGCCCCAGGGTGCGCCGAGGATGGCATCTGCCTCCGCGACCCGCCCGACTGCGGACGCAACACCTTCCCACGTCCTGCCAGCCCCCGGTTCGAAGGGTAGGCATCTCGACAGCCAGGAAGCGCTGATGATGGCGCGCAATCTCGCGTCGGGCGGCAAGAGCACTCCCGCCAACTCGATGATGCCGCCGTCCTCCTCCGGCCTGACCCTGCCGCAAGGCGTCACCCTACCACCGGGCGTGACCTTGACGCCGGGCATGGAAGCCTCGCTGAAGTAGCCTGCTGCCCGGTCAAAGCCTGCGCCCCACACACCTGCAACGACATCCGAAAGCCCCTGCAACCCGCTGTTTCCGCCCGTTAATCGCTTCATGCCGAAACGACGATATAGAGCTCTATTTTTTTCGGGAAAAAGCAAATTCCCGGCTTGCAGGATCTGAAACGCCCCCCTATAAGGGCGCCACAAGTTATGCGCCCTTCGTCTATCGGTTAGGACGACAGATTTTCATTCTGTAAAGAGGGGTTCGACTCCCCTAGGGCGTACCACTTGTTTTTCTCTTCAGTGACGACCAATGTTTGCCATGGCAGCCGCCGTGAGCACTTGCTTCCACGTAATCGGCCTTGCCGTCAGAACATCGGATTGTCTTGCCGCAACGAGCGCTCATGTCCCCGAGGCCTGTTACGCACGGCAAATCGCGGACCTCCAAACGCCTCTCAAAAAACCGCTTTTCATTGTGGATTTGTGACGATTTTGCGCTTGCGGGATACGAATGGCCTGACTATAAGGGCGCCACAGTGATTGCGCCCTTCGTCTATCGGTTAGGACGACAGATTTTCATTCTGTAAAGAGGGGTTCGACTCCCCTAGGGCGTACCACTGCTTTCCCCCGAACTTCGAAATTGACTGATTAGGCGCCTTGCGTCAGGCAACCTGCGTCACGGCGCCTTGGCGGCATCGGTGACGCGGAGCTGGACGCGGCGGGCGCCTTGCCAGTGGTCGGCACCCAGCGTTCCCGCGACGTGCAGCTGTGCCCCACGTGAACCGAGCAGCAGGTCGCCGAGCGGCGTTTCCGCGGCGCGGAACGCAATGCCTTCCAGACGGCCGCCATCCATCGCTTCCAGCGTCACCTTGATATGGTTTTGCCCGACCAGTCGCGAATCGCGCAGGCGATGGCTGGGGATGGCAAAGATCGGCTGCGGGTGGCCGGAGCCAAAGGGTCCCGCCGTTTCCAGCTGATCGACAAGCTCGACCGTTGCGCCGCTCGCCCCGAGCGCCCCGTCGATCTTCAACGTCGAATCGGCGACGAGCCCGAACACCTGTTTTTCGGCGCGCTCGGCAAAGAAAGTCCGCAGCTTGCCGAGGTTGGCGCGTTCGACCGTCAGGCCGGCAGCCATCGCATGACCGCCGCCCTTGACGAGCAGCCCGGCATCGACGGCGGCGCGCACCATCTTGCCCATGTCGAAGCCGCTGATCGAACGGCCGGAGCCGGTGCCCTTGCCCTGCGAATCAAAGGCGATGGCAAAGGCCGGCCGGCGGAAGGAATCCTTGAGACGCGACGATATCAGCCCGACGATGCCCGGATGCCAGTTGTCATGGGCGGTGACGATGACCGCAGCGCCCTCGCCGTTGCCATATTCGGCCAGCGCTTCCGCCTCGGCCTCCTTCAGCATGACGGCTTCCATCGCCTGTCGCTCGCGGTTCAGCTCGTCGAGCCTCTCGGCAATGACGTCGGCTTCCGATGCATCCTCCAATGTCAGTAGCCGGCTACCGAGCGCGGCATCGCCGATACGTCCGCCGGCGTTGATGCGCGGGCCGATCATGAAGCCGAAATGGTAGGGCGTAACGGGGCCGCCGAGCCCCGCCTTGCGGAACAGCGCCGCCAGCCCCGGATTGGACTGATGGCGAGCGGCCAGCAGGCCCTTGACCACATAGGCGCGGTTCAGCCCCTTCAGCGGCACCACGTCGCAGACTGTGGCAAGCGCTACGATATCGAGCCAGGCCAGCAGGTCGATATTGCCTGCCCTGAGATCGCCGGATTGGCGCAGCAGCCGCAACGTCGCCACCAGCACCAGGAAGACCACGCCGGCAGCGCAGAGATGGCCCTGCCCCGACAGATCGTCCTCCCGGTTCGGATTGACCAGCGCATGGCAATGCGGCAGCGCGTCGCCGACCTGGTGGTGGTCGATGACAACGACGTCGATGTTCCGGGCCTTGGCAGCATCCAGCGATTCGAAGCTGGTCGAGCCGCAGTCGACTGTGACGATCAGCCGGGCACCGTTGTCGATCAGCTGGTTGATTGCTGTCGGGTTCGGGCCGTAGCCTTCGAAGATCCGGTCGGGGATATAGATGGTCGCGGGCACGTCGAAGTGCCGCAGGAATTTGTACATCAGCGCCGAGGAGGCCGCACCGTCGACATCGTAGTCGCCGAATACAGCGACACTCTCGCCGGTCTTGACCGCCTGCAGCAGCCGCTCGGCAGCCTTCTCGCAATCCGTCAGCCGGTGCGGGTCGGGCATCAGGCCGCGAATTGTGGGGTCGAGAAAGGCCATCGCCTCGTCGAGACCGACGCCACGGCCGGCGAGCACGCGGGCGATCAGGTCCGCCATCCCGTGGGTCTGGGCCATCGCCAGCGCCCGGTTCTGGCCCGCCTGGTCGAGCCGCGACACCCAGCGATTGCCGCCGGCCGAACGTTCCACCCCCAGAAATGCCCGCTGTACCGGGTCTGCCGCTTCGATCGGTCCCATCAGATTGGCCGGATCCGTTCTTTCATCCGCCGAAGCCCGCCATCAGGGAGCGGCTTCGCGTGCTTTCGGTGCAGATTATCGCAAGCAGGAGGCGCGTCCACGGAAATTGCGGTTGCCTCACTGCTCGTGCTTCGGACGCTCGATGCGGATGACCTGCGGTTCGCCGACCAGATAGCCATCGGTCTTGATCGCCGCCACCGCCTTGCGCACCGAATCCTCCATGGTCGCATGGGTGACGAGTATGATGGTCTGCTGGTCGGAGGGCGAGACGTGCTGCTTGGAGCGCTGGACGATCGATTCCAGCGATATGTGGTTTTCCGCCATGTGGCCGGCGATGCTCGCAAACACGCCGGTGCGGTCCTGCACGCTGAGGCGAATGAAGTAGCCGCCCTCGTGGCTCTGCATCTGCGCCTTGCGGTAAGGCTCGAGCGACTTGGCGGGATGGCCGAGCACGGGGACGCGCTGCGTGCCGGGCTGGCTCTTGGCGATGTCGGCGATATCGCCGAGCACGGCCGATGCCGTGGCATTGCCGCCGGCGCCGGGGCCGACCATCAGCAGTTCGCCGAGAATATCAGATTCGATCGCCACCGCATTGGTCACGCCGTCAACCTGGGCAATGACCGAATCGAGCGGCACCATGGTCGGATGAACGCGCTGCTCGATGCCGGTCTCGGTGCGCTGGGCAACGCCGAGCAGCTTGATCCGGTAGCCGAGATCGGCGGCAGCCCGGATATCCTCGATGGAGATGTTGGAGATGCCCTCGAGATAGATGTCGTCGGCGGCAAGCCGGTTGCCGAAGGCGAGCGTCGTCAGGATCGCCAGTTTATGCGCCGTATCGTTGCCGTCGATGTCGAAGGCCGGATCGGCCTCGGCGTAGCCGAGCCGCTGGGCTTCCTTCAGGCAATCGGCAAACGACAGGCCTTCCTTCTCCATCCGTGTCAGGATGTAATTGCAGGTGCCGTTCATGATGCCGTAGATGCGCGAAATCGTGTTGCCCGTGAGCGACTCGCGCAAGGCCTTGATGACCGGAATGCCGCCGGCAACGGCCGCTTCGAAGTTCAAAAGCGTGCCCTTCTCCTCGGCGATCTCGGCAAACTCGACGCCGTGATAGGCGAGCAGCGCCTTGTTGGCGGTGACCACATGCAGACCGCGCGCCAAGGCCGCGCGCACCGACGCATTGGCCGCACCCTCTGAGCCGCCGATCAATTCGACGAAGACATCGATATCGGCCTTGTGGGCGAGATCGACCGGACCGTCGAACCACTCGACGCCATCGAGATCGATGCCGCGATCCTTGCTGCGATCCCGTGCCGAGACGGCGACGATCTTGATCGGGCGGCCGCAGGTGGCCGTGAGCTCGGCGCTGCGCTGCTGAATGATACGGACAAGCGAGGCACCAACGGTGCCCAAGCCCGCAATGCCGATTTTGAGGGCATCTGCCATGATCGATCCTGATATGTCACGAAGCGGCAGCCGCATGGCGGCTGCCCTTGAAGTTAGCGGTGGGCGTTGAGCGAGATCACATTGTGCATGGTCTCGTCTGCCGTCGATAGAAAGCGTTTCAGATTGCGCGCCGCCTGTCGGATGCGGTGTTCGTTTTCCACCAGCGCGATGCGGACATAGTCGTCGCCCATCTCGCCGAAACCGATACCGGGTGCAACAGCGATATCGGCCTTCTCGACCAGCAGCTTGGAGAACTCCAGGCTGCCGAGATGGCGAAACTTCTCGGGGATCTTTGCCCAGGCGAACATCGTTGCGGCCGGTGGCGGAATTTCGAAGCCGGCCTTACCAAAACTGTCGACCAGCACGTCGCGGCGGCGCTTGTAGATCGAGCGCACTTCGGCGATGTCGGAACCGTCGCCGTTCAGCGCGTGGGTTGCCGCCACCTGGATCGGCGTGAATGCGCCGTAGTCGAGGTAGGATTTAACACGCGTCAGCGCTGCAACCAGCCGCTCGTTGCCGACGGCAAAGCCCATGCGCCAGCCGGGCATGGAGAAGGTCTTCGACATCGAGGTGAACTCGACGGCGACATCGATAGCGCCGGGCACTTCGAGGACCGAAGGCGGCGGGGCGTTATCGTCAAAATAGATTTCCGAATAGGCGAGATCCGACAGCACGATGATGTCGTGTTTCTTCGCAAAAGCGATGACGTCCTTGTAGAAATCCAGCGTCGCGACATAGGCGGTCGGATTGGACGGATAGTTGAGGATCAGCGCGATCGGCTTCGGGATGGAGTGCTTGACGGCCCGCTCCAGCGGCGGAAAGAAGCTTTCGTCCGGCTCGACCGACATCGAGCGAATAACGCCGCCGGCCATCAGGAAGCCGAAGGCATGGATCGGATAGGTCGGGTTCGGGCATAGGATCACATCGCCGGGCGCAGTGATCGCCTGCGCCATGTTGGCAAAGCCTTCCTTCGAGCCGAGCGTCGCCACGACCTGCGTATCCGGGTTGAGCTTGACGCCGAAACGACGGGCATAATAGCCGGCCTGCGCACGGCGCAGCCCCGGGATACCCTTCGACGAAGAGTAGCGATGGGTACGCGGATCCTGGACGGCTTCGCAGAGCTTGTCGACGATCGACTGCGGTGTCGGCAGATCGGGGTTGCCCATGCCGAGATCGATAATGTCGGCACCGCCCGCTCGTGCGCTGGCCTTCAAACGGTTGACCTGTTCGAAGACGTACGGCGGCAGGCGACGGACTTTATGAAACTCTTCCATTTCTTTCCCCATGGGACGGCGGTGATCGAGGCGGCAATGAAGTTCGTGTGTCTCCGGGCAGCCGCGATACGAACCTCAGGATCGCGGCGCCATATTCTCGTTTGACGCGAGTGATGCGGTGAATTTGGGGCGAGCACGGCACACTTGCCGCCTCAAACCCGAACGATACATGCAAACGCTTCTTGATTGAACCCTTTGCGTGCAAATGGGCTTTTGCGCAAGGTTACTTTTGGAGATCCGAGAGCGTCTGCTGCTGTTCGGCTGCCAGCTTGCGCATTTCCGCGACCTTGGCATCGTACTGCGCCTGCGTCAGCGCGCCGGAATCGCGCGCAGCGCCGGCGGCCGTCAGCTGCTTGCGGATATCCAGCGCCTGCGGATCGGCGATCTGGACGTTGGCGGACGTGAGCGGGCCGTTGAAGGTAGGATAGCCGTCCTTGCCGTATTCGAGCGTCTTGACGGCGGGTTCGCCCTTGCCTGTCTTCATCACCACGGCTGTCGGGGCTGCGCGCTTGCGAGCGTCTTCCGCCTGCTTTTCGGCAATGGTCTTGCAGCCGGTCAGTGTCAGCGCAACGAGCCCGAGGACCACGGAATACCGGTAGAAACTTGCCACTATGCCGCTGCCTATCATCATTATCCTGCCCGGTCCCGCATTGCCCGGAACGACTGTTAAATTCGTCGTCGCAGCAAAGCAAGAGCAGGCGTGCCTGTCATTGGAACTTGTATTCCATTTCCCGGGCGATGTACAAACGGAAATGAGAGCAGCACCGCCGCCGGAGAATGACGCGTGAGCGACAGCAAACGGGACGATAGCAAGGGCGAACCGGCCAAATCCGCGTTCGACGCGGCGTCGGCGGATCCCTATATCGTCAAGGATCCGGAGACGATGGCGTTGAATTTCGCCCGTGCCCTGGAGAATCTCGGCAAGGCTGCGTCCGCCTGGCTGGCCCCGCGCGAACGTGGCGAGCGGGTCGAAGGCAATGATTCGATGACCGATATGGTCAAGACGCTGTCGACGGTTTCGGATTACTGGATGTCCGACCCGCAGCGCAGCTTCGAGGCGCAGACCAAGCTCTTGTCCGGCTATTTCGGCCTGTGGACGCAATCGATGCAGCGGCTGTCGGAACCGCCGGGCGAACCGCCACCACAAGCGCCGATCAAAGACAAGCGGCTCTCCGGCGACGACTGGCAGAGCAATCCGTTCTTCGACTTCCTGCGCCAGACCTACCTCGTGACTTCCGACTGGGCGGACACGCTGGTGACTGGGGCCGAAGGGCTCGACGCGCATACACGCCACAAGGCCTCGTTCTATGTCAGGCAGATCATGGCGGCGATCTCGCCCGCCAATTTCATCGCCACCAACCCGCAGCTCTATCGCGAGACCGTCGCCTCGAATGCGGAGAACCTTGTGCGCGGCATGAAGATGCTGGCCGAGGACATCGGTGCCGGCGGCGGCGACCTGAAGCTGCGCCAGACCGATCTCAGCCACTTCGCCATCGGCCGCAACCTGGCGATGACACCGGGCAAGGTGGTGGCCGAGAGCGAGATCTGCCAGATCGTCCAGTACGAGCCGGCAACCGAGACGGTCTTCAAACGTCCACTGCTGATCTGCCCGCCCTGGATCAACAAGTTCTACATCCTCGACCTCAACCCGGAAAAATCCTTCATCAAGTGGTGCGTCGACCAGGGCCACTCGGTTTTCGTCATTTCCTGGGTCAACCCGGATGCCCGCCATGCGGAGAAGGATTGGGCAGACTACATTCACGAAGGCATAGACTTCGCACTGGACGCGATCGAAGAAGCGACCGGCGAAACCGAGGTGAACGCGATCGGCTATTGCGTCGGCGGCACGCTGCTGTCCTCGGCACTGGCGCTGCACGCGGCTGAAGGCGTCGAGCGCGTCAAATCCCTGACCCTCTTGACCTCACAGGTCGACTTCACCCATGCTGGCGATCTCAAGGTCTTCGTCGACGAGGACCAGCTGCAGGCGCTGGAGAAGCAGATGAGCCTGTCCGGCTATCTCGACGGCTCGAAGATGGCGACGGCATTCAACATGCTGCGCGCCTCGGAGCTCATCTGGCCCTATTTCGTCAACAACTACCTGAAGGGCCAGGAACCCCTGCCCTTCGACCTGCTCTACTGGAATGGCGATTCGACCCGCATGGCAGCGGCCAATCACCTTTTCTACCTGCGCAACTGCTATCTCGACAACACGCTGAGCCAAGGCCGCATGGTGATCAACGGCAAGACGCTATCGCTCCAGGACGTCACCATCCCCGTCTATAACCTCGCAACCCGCGACGACCATATCGCACCGGCGAAATCGGTTTTTGTGGGCGGCTCGTTCTTCGGCGGCCCGGTCGATTTCGTGGTCGCCGGCTCCGGCCATATCGCCGGCATCGTCAATCCGCCGGAAAGGCGCAAGTATCAGTTCTGGTCCGAGGGTCCTTCGGGCGAAGACTTCGACGGCTGGATGGCCGGCGCCAGGGAGACCGCCGGCTCCTGGTGGCCGCACTGGCAGACCTGGATCGAGACACGCGACGCAACAAGGGTCGCCCCCCGCATCCCCGGTAGCCATTCGCCGGTCCCGCTCGAGCCGGCGCCCGGCTCGTTTGTGATGCAGAAGACCTGACGGGCCTGCTTCACAAGACCTGACGGCCAACGGCCACCTCCCCATAGAGTATCGCAATGCTGTTCGAACGCCCCCTCGTGCCGGCCCGGCTCATTGCCCGCTACAAGCGCTTTCTCTTCGACGCCGAACTGGAGAGCGGCGGCATCGTCACCGGTTTCTGCCCCAACACCGGCTCGATGCGCGGCCTGACGACGCCGGGGTCGCGCATCTGGCTCTCCGAGCACGACAGCCAGACGCGTAAATACCGTTATGTCTTCGAGTTGATCGAGGCTGACGGTACGCGGGTGGGCGTCAACACCGCCTTGCCAAACCGGCTGGCCGAAGAGGCCATCCGCGCCGGACTGGTCGCCGATCTCGGCACCTATCCCGATCTGCGCCGCGAGCAGAAATACGGGCGCAATTCGCGTATCGACATGCTTCTGGCAGGCCCCGGCAAGGCGCCAGCCTATGTCGAGGTCAAGAACGTCCACTTCGCCCGCACGCCCGGCCTCGCCGAGTTTCCGGATTCGGTGACTTCCAGGGGTGCAAAGCACCTGGAGGAACTCGGCGACATGGTGGAACTCGGTCACCGGGCGGTGATGCTCTACGTCATCCAGCGCGATGATTGCACCCGCTTCCGGATCTGCGATGACCTCGATCCGCAGTACGGGCGCGCCTATCTCAGGGCCCGCCAGCGCGGCGTCGAGGCCTTTGCGCTCAAATGCTCTATATCGCCGCTCGAAATCACGGCCGCATGATTGATCCCCATGGACGAACCCGGCATAGCTGCACTACAAACTCAAACGGCAATTCTAGACTGAAGGCATATCATGGTGAACTATATCGAAGCAGCGACGGCATCGCCGAAGAATACCGGCGCGATCCGTCTCTACGGAGACGATGCTTTTGCCGGCATGCGCAAGGCCTGCCAGCTGACGGCACGCTGCCTCGACGAAATGGCTGCTCTCATCGTTCCGGGCGTCGCCACCGACGTGCTCGACCGCTTCGTCTTCGAATTCGGCATGGACCACGGCGCCTACCCGGCGACGCTGAACTATCGCGGCTATACCAAGTCGAGCTGCACCTCGATCAACCACGTCGTCTGCCACGGCATTCCCAACGACAAGGGCCTGCGCGAAGGCGATATCGTCAACATCGACGTCACCTACGTGCTCGATGGCTGGCATGGCGATTCCAGCCGCATGTACCCGGTCGGTGTCATCAAGCGTTCGGCCGAACGACTGCTCGAGGTCACCTATCACTCGCTAATGCTCGGCATCGCGGCGGTCAAGCCGGGCGCCCGCATCGGCGCCATCGGCGAGGCGATCCAGACCTATGCCGAGGGTGAGCGCTGCTCGGTGGTGCGCGATTTCTGCGGCCACGGCGTCGGCAGCCTGTTTCACGATTCGCCCAACATCCTGCATTACGGCCGTGCCAGCGACGGCCCCGAGATGCGCGAAGGCATGATATTCACCATCGAGCCGATGATCAATCTCGGCAAGCCGCACGTCAAGGTGCTTGCCGATGGCTGGACAGCCGTGACGCGCGACCGCTCGCTTTCGGCCCAGTACGAACATACCGTCGGCGTTACCTCGACCGGCTGCGAGATCTTTACGCTGTCGCCCGCCGGGCTCGATCGGCCGGGCCTTCCTCCTTATCAAGGGTGAACCATGGCCAAGCGCCCCGGTCCGGAAAACGGACATGGCGAGAGATCACCAGACAGCGAGGCCATACCGGGCGATAGCGAACCGGCGCTGTTCGACGAACGGATGTTCTTTGCCGAGCAGCCGGCCAAGACAGCCCAGATGCGAAAACCCATCGAGCTTCAAAAGCCCGACCCCATGGCCCATGTCCATGGTCATCGCGAACGGCTGCGGACGCGCTACCGCGAAAATGGCGATGCGGCGCTGGCCGACTACGAGATCCTCGAACTGCTGCTGTTCCGGCTGATCCCGCGCCGCGACACGAAGCCCATCGCCAAGGCGCTGATCGACCGCTTCCAGACGCTGGGCGGCGTTATGGGCGCGCCAGTTGCGCTGCTGCAGGAAGTCAACGGCATCGGCGAGGCGGTGGCGCTTGATCTCAAGCTGATGGCCTCGGTCGCCCAGCGAATGCTGAAAAGCGAGATCCGTGGCAAGAAGGTGCTGGCCTCCTGGTCCTCCGTCATCGACTACTGCCACAGCGCCATGGCCTACGAAACCCGAGAGCAATTCCGCATCCTGTTCCTCGACAAGCGCAACACGCTGATCGCCGACGAGGTGCAGGGACGCGGCACCGTCGACCACACGCCGGTCTACCCGCGCGAGGTCGTCAAGCGGGCGCTGGAGCTATCGGCAACGGCGATCATCCTCGTCCACAACCATCCCTCCGGCGACCCGACCCCGTCGCGCGCCGACATCGACATGACCAAGACCATCGTCGATACGGCCAAGCCGCTCGGCATCGTCGTCCACGACCACATCATCATCGGCAAGGACGGCCATGCGAGCTTCAAGGGGTTGCGGCTGATCTGAGGTCAGCAGCGCCCTCGCCTGCGCCCACGTTTCGGCGTGCCCTGTCACGATTTCATCATAGTTTCTTCAGGTGGCTGTCAGTCTGGTCTGGCAGAACGACGACACTGCAGATCGCGGCATCCCCGGATGCTCGAGACGTGCGGGAGTTCGATCGCTTTACCCCGCCAGGCCGCTCCGGCCGGCGCCCGGAGATACCATGCTGACAGCAGCTTCGCCGCGCCGCTTTTCATCCCTTCGCCTGATGGCGCGGGGATTTTTCATGTATGGGGTCCTGCCCCTGCTCGCCCTGATCGGCGGCTTCTATGCTCATATGATCGCCACCACGAATTTCCATCCGGTCATTTCAGGCGAACTCTACCGTTCGTCGCAGCCTTCCGCCGCCACGATTGCCGCACTGCAGAAGCAGTATGGCATCAAGACGATCATCAACCTGCGCGGCGAAAATGCTGGCCATGGCTGGTACGATGCCGAAGTCGCCGAGGCCAAGGAACTCGGTATCAACCACATCGACTTCCGCATGTCCTCGCGCCACGAACTGACGCAGGAGCAGGCGGCAACACTGGTGCAGCTGATGCGCGATGCACCGAAGCCGCTTCTGATCCATTGCCAGGCCGGCGCCGACCGCACGGGTCTTGCCACCGCCCTCTATCTTGCAGCGATCGACAAGACTACCGAGAAGGTCGCCGAAGGCCAGATGTCGATCATCTACGGCCACGTCTCGCTGCCGATCAGCGCCGCCTATCCGATGGACGAGACCTTCGAAAAGCTCGAACCCTGGCTCGGCCTCTCCAATTCGTGATTGTCCGCCGTTAGACAATCTGTAACACTGCTCCGGTACCGATTGAACTGCGTATATTGTGCGACGCACCACTGATTCGCATTCAATCCTGCGGGGCCATTCGATGTACCAATACGATCTTATTGTTGTCGGCAGCGGTCCGGCTGGCCGCAGGGGCGCCATTCAGGCTGCCAAGCTCGGCAAGACGGTTCTGGTCATCGAGCAGGGCAAGCGCGTCGGCGGCGTCTCCGTCCACACTGGCACCATCCCTTCGAAGACACTGCGCGAAACGGCGCTCAACCTGTCCGGCTGGCGGGAACGCGGCTTCTATGGCCGCGCCTACCGCGTCAAGCAGCAGATCAGCGCCGAAGACCTGCGCCGCCGCCTGCTGATCACCCTCGACCACGAGGTCGAGGTGCTTGAGCACCAGTTCGCCCGCAATCACGTCCAGCACGTTCGCGGCAAGGCGAGCTTCGTCGATCCACGCACGATCGAAATCACCAAGGACGACGGCGAGGTCGTGCGGGCGACTGCGACCAGCATCCTGCTTGCCGTCGGCACAAAACCATTCCGCCCGAGCTACATGCCGTTCGACCACCAGACCGTGCTCGACAGCGACGAAATCCTCGAGATGGAAACGCTGCCGCGCTCGCTGATCGTCATCGGCGCCGGCGTCATCGGTATCGAATACGCGACGATCTTCTCTTCCCTCGACACGCAGGTCACACTTCTGGATCCGAAATCGACGATGCTCGACTTCATCGACAAGGAGATCGTTGAGGATTTCACCTACCAGCTGCGCGACCGCAACATGAAGCTGCTGCTCGGACAGAAGGCCGACAAGGTGGAGAAACTCGAAAACGGCAAGGTCGAGGTCACCCTCGGCAGCGGCCGTCGCCTGGTCACCGACATGGTGCTGTTTGCCGCCGGCCGCATGGGCGCCACCGACGAGCTCAACCTGCCGGCCGCAGGGCTGGAGGCCGACAGCCGTGGCCGCCTCTCGGTCAACCCTGAAACCTTTGCCACCAGCGTGCCGCACATCTTTGCCGCCGGCGACGTCATCGGCTTCCCGAGCCTTGCCTCGACCTCGATGGAACAGGGCCGCATCGCTGCCCGCGTTGCCGTCGGCGCCATCGCCAAGGAACCGCAGAAATATTTCCCCTACGGCATCTACGCCGTGCCGGAAATCTCCACCTGCGGCCTCACCGAGGAAGAGGTCAAGGAACGCGGCATCCCATACGAATGCGGCATCGCCCGCTTCCGCGAAACCTCGCGCGGCCACATCATGGGGCTGGATACCGGCCTGCTGAAGATGATCTTCTCCTTGAAAACCCGCCGCCTGCTCGGCGTCCACATCGTCGGCGAAGGCGCAACCGAGCTGGTCCATATCGGCCAGGCCGTGCTCAACCTGAAGGGCACCGTCGAGTATTTCGTCGAGAACACCTTCAACTACCCGACGCTGGCCGAAGCCTACAAGATCGCAGGCCTCGACGCTGGCAACCGTATGGGCGACATCAAGTCGGAGCTTTGAGGGTTTTCAACCGGCTGAAACCGGTTGAGCCTAACGATCGCGGAAAAAACCACGCGATGGGAGCCATCGGTGGGATCGAGCGGAAAGTCGGAACAGGCGCTGAAAGCTGCCTCGCAGCGGTAGTGGGTCGTTCAGTCTCTAAGTGACACCTCTCAGCGCCTCCCGTCCGGCCTGACACCGCCGGGTGGGACCCTCCACACCCGCCAGCCGCTCCCATTCGACCGGCTGACAGGTGCGTCTGCACCGCTGCATACAAGAGGTCCGTCGTAGCCCATTCGCCACGCTTTTCCTCTGGAGGTGACCGTACCTGCGGTCGGAAAAGCAGCCTGCGTCCTGCCCCATCCCCAAACCGGCCCCGCTGAAACTGCCACGCCTGACAGCCACATCGGGACGATTGGAATATATTCCTATTTTCCGAAAATAGGAAGAGAAATTTTACCGGGTGCAAGATTGACGTCGGTTAGCCCCTGCGCCAGCACGCCCCCCTCTGTCACCGCGTGACATCTCCCCCACAAGGGGGGAGATTGGCCGGGGCAACTTTCTATCGCAAAACCAGTACCGAACTCACAGCGCCCTTCTGGTAAACCGCAACCTATCGGCTGATCTCCCCCCTCGTGGGGGAGATGTCGGCGTCGCCGACAGAGGGGGGTGGCGCCACGCGCCGGATACCCGCCGCCCCAAACGCAAAAAGGCCCCGCCGCGAACGGCAGGGCCTTCAAAACTTGCAGAGAGTTCCGAAGAATTACTCGGCGGTGTCGTCGGTTGCCTTCTTCTTCGAAGCGGCCTTTTTCTTCGGAGCGGCTTCTTCGCCTTCGGCTTCTTCAGCCTTGGAAGCTTCTGCCTTGGCAGCCTTCTTCTTCGGCGCCTTCTTGCCTTCGCTCTTCTCGGTGCTGTCGTCGTCTTCGGCGAGCAGCGCTTCCTTGGTGACCGTCTTGTCCGTCACGTCGACTTCGGAGAGCAGGTGGTCGATGACCTTTTCTTCGAAGATCGGCGCGCGCAGGTTGGCGGATGCGCCGGGCGTGTTGCGGAAGAATTCCAGGATTTCCTTTTCCTGGCCCGGGAACTGGCGGAGCTGTTCGTAGAGCGCGCGCTGCAGTTCGTCTTCGCTGACTTCGATGCCGGCCTTTTCGCCGATTTCGGAGAGAACGAGGCCGAGGCGGACGCGGCGTTCGGCAAGCTTCAGATACTCGGCGCGAGCTGTTTCTTCGGTCGTGTCTTCGTCTTCGAAGGTCTTGCCGCTTTCACCGAGATCGGTCTGGATCTGGCGCCAGATGCTTTCGAATTCGGCTTCGACGAGCTTCTGCGGGGTGTCGAACTGATACATCTCGTCGAGCTGGTCGAGGATCTGGCGCTTGACCTTCTGGCGCGTGACCGAGCCGTACTGGCTTTCGATCTGGCCGCGAACGATTTCCTTCAGGCGATCGGCCGATTCGAGGCCGAGTTTTGTGGCCAGTTCGTCATTGATCTCGGTGGCGGCGGCAGAGGCCACGTCCTTGATCGTCAGATCGAAGGTGGCTTCCTTGCCGGCCAGGTTCTTGGCTGGGTATTCGCTCGGGAAGGTGACCGTGATGACCTTCTCGTCGCCAGCCTTGACGCCGACGAGCTGCTCTTCGAAGCCCGGGATGAAGCGGTTCGAGCCGATGATCAGCTCGGCATTTTCGTCCTTGCCGCCTTCGAAGGCTTCGCCGTCGACCTTGCCGAGGTAGTCGAGGGTAACGCGGTCGCCATCGGCAGCAGCGCCTTCTTTGGTCTCGTAGGTGCGGGCGCTCTCGGCAATCTTCATGATCTGCTCGGTCACTTCGTCTTCGCCGATCTCGGCGACTTCGCGGATGACCTTGATGCCGTTGACCGGCTTCAGTTCGATCGCAGGGATGACTTCGTAGGACAGCGTGAATTCGAAGTCGGCTTCGGCAGCGAGGATCTTCTCGGCTTCGTCCTTGTCTTCGGTCATGGCGATTTCAGGCTGGGTGGCAGACTTTTCGCCGCGGCCGGTGAGGATCTGCGCCGGCTGGTCGCGAACGATCTCGTTGACGAGATCGGCCATGATCGACTTGCCGTACATCTTCTTCAGATGCGCTGGCGGGACCTTGCCGGGACGGAAGCCGTTGATCTTGACCTTGTCCTTGACCTCTGCAAGGCGCTCGTTCATGCGGCCTTCCATGTCCTTGGCCGGAATTACGACCTTGATTTCGCGCTTCAGCCCTTCAGCCAGCGTTTCGATAACCTGCATTTTCTCAACCTTCATTTCGTAGCGGCGGTGCCCAGACAGCCGTTCGTTTCAATGAGCACGACGCCGGACCGACGACCGGGCGTGGCTTTTCATGCAATTCTCAAACATTTTGCAGGAGGCAAAATGGCGCGTCTTCTCGCAAGCCTTCGGATGAGACTGTATCAGCCTCCCCCGGCAGCAAAGCAGCCTTGGTGCGGGTAGAGAGACTTGAACTCCCACGCCTTGCGGCACCAGAACCTAAATCTGGCGTGTCTACCAATTTCACCATACCCGCGTCCCTAAAACCGCATAGCAATGCCTACGCATGAGGCCTTCCGGAGCGCGGCGTCTCTATATCACCCGTTTCAAACCGCGCAAAGGAAAAATGACAGTTGTGCGGACAGGATCGGGCAATCCCCGATTTTGTTCGAAAAGCCTCAGTATAGCGGCTCTTCATACACAGGCTTGTTGTCGAGAAGCAGGGCTTTGATCTGTGCCGTGCCAGCCGGCGATACGCGGGCGGAGATGGCCATCCGGCCGCCCAGCGGCGCCTGCTCGAGCCTATGCCCCTCGCCTTCCGGCACGTAATAGCTCTCGATCCCGTAATCGACCCGGATCGTCGCGGTATCTGCCGTCGGGCGATAATCGAAGGGCTTGCTGGCAAGCACGACGGTGCCGTCCTTTGGCGCCAACGGCACGAAGGATGATTCGGCGATGCCCCAGTAGCCATCTGCCTGCTTTGTCAGCCGCACCGAAAGCGTCTGCTCGCCCGCGACGGGAGGCCGCTCGCCCACCAGCGTCGACACCGGCACATTCGAGATATCGTAATTGAGGATGACGTAGTCGCCGCGCAGAAGATCGCGCGGATCGACCGGCGATGCCTTCAGCAGCACCTCGGAGCCGTTTCGCAGGATCGTCGCGCGGCTGACGATCATGGTGCCGACCACAACAGTCTGCAGCAGCGCCAAAGCGATGGCGGCGATATAGGCGCGGCGGGCGAACGGCCGGCTCTCGCTGGCGGCGTCGATCAGAAAGCTCATGGCGTGACCTCCGGCGACGGGCTTGCAAAACGGCGTTCCACGCGGATCACCAGCCAGGCGACGACCGCAACCAGGAGCCCGGCAACCAGGAAGAAGCCCGATGTCCCGATGATCGAGCCGATGGTTTCGGAGGCGAGAAACAGGATCTCGCCGGCAAACACCAGATAACCGGTGTAGCGCACCGCGCCGTTGTCACGCCCGCAGAGAGTGATGGCGCCGACCGCGATGGCAAGCGTCGCAAGACCCAGCGCAATGAGGCGGGGTCCGCTGACGATCTCGATATGCAGCAGCAGAAGACCGATAGCGACGATGCAGAATGTGTAGAAGGCCGGCGTCGGCCCGGCGGTGCGCAGCATTCCGGCCAGCGGCGGAAGCGGAACGGCGACGCACAGGAAGGCGACAAGCCCGATGGCTGTGTAGAGCACCGCCATCCCCAATCCGTCGTTCAGGGAATAGATCCAGGTGAGCCAGCCGATCAACAGCAGGTAGACCAGATGCCGCGCCCGCGCGGCGCCGGTATAATAGATCAGCGCCAGCACGATGGCAGCCATCAGCGGCGGCGCATAGGGCGGCCAGCCGATCCAGTTCGAAAGATTGTTTTCGAGATAGAGCGCGAAATAGCCCCAGGCGAGAAAGCCGGCAACCACGACTTGGCTGCCGGAGCGAAACATCAGCGCCGAGAGGCAGGCAAGCCCGAACCACAGCAGCACCATCGTCATCTCGTCGCCCGAAAGATGATACATCTGCGCCACCAGCGACACCGCGCCGCCAAAGCTAAGGGTGGCAAGCAGCAGCATGGCGGCGGCCAGCGACGTCTGGTTGCGGGAGGAGAAGGCGGCACCGGACAGATAGAAGCTCCAGATCAGCACCAGGCACCCGACGACCCGAACCAACCTCGGTATGGCCTCCCAGTTGGAAGCAACCAGCAGCAGGATGGCTGATGCCACCAGCAGCGCTGCCAGCACCGCGAGAACTCTCCCGAGGCTGAAGCTCGCCGGACGACTGTCGTAATCCGCCATGATGGCAGCTGCCTGGTCGCTTTCGAGCAAGCCCTTTTCCACCCAGCCGCCGAGATCTCTCTGAAGTCTGCCGCGATACATTACTGCCTCATGCTGCACCCGGCGCCATCCGCCTCGCCATTCTCTATAGCGACCAAATGTGGCAGGTGGCAAATGCTGGCAGGCCTGGCTTTTTCGCTGCACGACATCCGGAGGCGTGGGAATTTAACGCTCCGTTAGGATCACTACATTATACTCGACTAATGGAGTGTTGATTGAGCAATCAGATATGCGCCAGTGGCATGCCTGGCAATCGGTTGCAGCTTGGTAAACCCCGATATCTCGCCGGCGAAAGTGCGGCTCTCGGGTAATTCGAAGCAACCGACCGATCGTACGCAGACTGATACGCAGACCGAGTTCGTGACGTTTCGGAGCCGATCTTCCTCCCCCGTTGCTCCGATTGATCAGCAGCCCTCCCCCATCCCTTGCTGATCCCCGCAAACAATGCCCACAGCTCCTCCCGCTGTGGGCATTGTTTTTTCAGTCACGAGCCGGGCCTTCGGGCATCAGTGACGATGTCCAGGCAGCCTACGCCGAGCGAAACGCCAATAGCGACCCACTCCCGCTGCACCCACGCACCCCGCGCTTCTTGCAATGCGACAATTGCGCACATTTTATAAACAATCATGGTGCAAATAGTGGCAAGCAATGCGTCCTGCGCATGGGTGACATGATGCATTGACGCTTTTGGTTTTCGCGGCATGCGTTATATTCAGCCTCAGTAGAAAGAAGCCAGCACAACGATTGCTGCTGGCGGATCAAACCCTCGGAAAGGGGATTACCATGAACATCACCCGCTCTTACAACAACTGGCGCAAGTATCGTCAGACCGTTACCGAACTCGGCCGCATGAGCACACGCGAACTGCACGACCTCGGCATCGACCGTTCTGACATCCACCGCGTTGCCCGCGAAGCCACCGGTCGCTAAAATAGACCCTGGCATCGCCATCAGCGATCGCCTTACAACGCCCGTTGCGGACCCCGCGGCGGGCGTTCTTTTTTGTCTTCTATCAACCCGCGCGGCGACACTGAAAACCGCGCTCTTTTGTCGCCTAAATTTTAAGTCGCGACTGTTATTTATGCGGCGTAGTGCACAAACGCATGGCAGTAGCCTTTTAATTGCACTGCACATTTTTCGGTCTATCGCCTATATGGAGGTCAATCGATGACACGGCAATCAAGCCTGTCTCAAACCTGATAGAACCGAGGATACCACCATGAACCCGATCCGCATTGCCAAGAGCTGGATTTCCTACCGCCGCACACTGAGCGAACTCGGCAGCCTGTCGAACCAGACGCTCTCCGACATCGGCATCAGCCGCTACGAAATCCGCAACATCGCCAACCGCTCGTTCCGTTAATAGTCTACGGAACGTTCTTCTAAAAACGGCGCCTTGGTGGCGCCGTTTTTGATTCTCCCGTTTTTGGTTCCGGGTGATTGGAAGCGGCGAGCCATCGTGCTATTCAGCCGCCCATGAAAACAACCCTATCTCCCATCCACGTCATCGGCGGCGGCCTTGCAGGCTCGGAAGCCGCTTGGCAGATCGCAGCCTCCGGTATCCCGGTCATCCTGCACGAAATGCGCGGCGTTCGCGGCACCGATGCTCATAAGGGCGACGACCTCGCAGAACTCGTCTGCTCCAATTCCTTTCGCTCCGACGATGCCAGCAGCAATGCCGTCGGCGTCATCCATGCGGAAATGCGGCTGGCCGGTTCGCTGATCATGGCCTGCGCCGATCGCAACCAGGTGCCGGCCGGCGGCGCACTTGCCGTCGATCGTGACGGCTTTGCAGCCGATGTCACCCGTGAGATCGAAAGCAACCCGCTGATTACCGTCGTTCGCGAGGAAATCACCGGCCTGCCCCCGAAGGAATGGGATCAGGCGATCATTGCCACCGGCCCCCTGACCGCACCGAGCCTTGCTGCCGCGATCCAGGAGGAAACAGGTGCCGATGCGCTGGCCTTCTTCGATGCGATTGCGCCGATCGTCTATCGCGACAGCATCGACATGGATATCTGCTGGTTCCAGTCACGCTACGACAAGGTAGGCCCCGGCGGTGACGGCAAGGACTACATCAACTGTCCTATGGACGAAGCCCAGTACAATGCCTTCATCGATGCGCTGATCGGAGGCGATGCCGTCGGCTTCAAGGAATGGGAAGGCACCCCCTATTTCGACGGATGCCTGCCGATCGAGGTGATGGCCGAACGCGGCCGCGAGACGCTTCGTCACGGCCCGATGAAGCCGATGGGGCTGACAAACGCTCACAACCCGACCGTCAAGGCCTATGCCGTCGTCCAGCTTCGCCAGGACAATGCGCTGGGTTCGCTCTACAACATGGTCGGCTTCCAGACGAAACTGAAATACGGCGCGCAGGCAGATATCTTTCGCATGATCCCCGGCCTGCAGAATGCCGAGTTTGCCCGCCTCGGCGGCCTTCACCGCAATACGTACATCCACTCGCCGGTGCTGCTCGATCACTCGCTGGCGCTGAAGTCGCGGCCCGGCCTGCGCTTCGCCGGCCAAATCACCGGCTGCGAGGGTTATGTCGAAAGTGCCAGCATCGGGCTTCTCGCCGGACGGTTCGCAGCTGCCGAACGCCACGGAAACACGCCGAGCCTGCCGCCAGCCACCACTGCGCTCGGCGCACTTCTCAACCACATTACCGGTGGCCATATCGTCAGTGACGAGGAGCCCGGCAAGCGCTCGTTCCAGCCGATGAACATCAATTTCGGATTGTTCCCGGAACTCGAACCCGGTTCGATCGTCAAGCCGGAAGGCATCAAGCGCTTTCGCGGCAAGGACAAGACGATCATGAAGCGCCAGCTGGTGGCAAAGAGGGCGCTGGCGGATTGCGCTCGATGGCTCGGTCTTGAGCCGGCTGCCGAACCCGTCGAGGCCATGGCCGTTCAGGGCTGATTGGCGGCCGTCTTTTCCGGCAAGACGAGATCATCGGTCGCGACATAATTGCCGAGCAACCACAGCGACACCTCGGCGGCCTCTTTTGCCGAGGTGAACTCGTAGGTGCCGTTGTGATGCGGCACGTCGAGGAAATCGATGGTGATGCGGCGCTGGTCGGCCGCGTCCCGCACGCGCGCCCTGCCCGGCTCGATCACGTGGCAGGCGAAATGCTTGCCGAGATCCTTCATGAAGCCGGCCTTGTTGTCGTGCAGGCGGACGAACAGCGCCTTTCCATCCCTCGTCTTCTGCAACTGGCGGATCGCTTCGGTCGGGAAGGCCCGGCCGAATTCCAGGATCGCCAGACCGAGGTCATTGAGGCTCTCCTCCTTGTCCTGCGCCACCATGCGGGTGGCGTAAAACCCGAAACCGACGACAGCAACAAAGATCGCCAACCAGATGAACATTGCCATGGCGATTCTCCCTTCAGGACGAGTGCGTTAAAGCCGCATAACGCGCGAGACTTGCGCGAGTTTGACTGGTGTCAAAATTTTCCGCGCATCGCGGCAACGGCCATGCTGAGCTGGCGACGCCATTGCGAGGCCTGTATCGGCCGATCGAGGATGCCGGCACCGAGTTTCTGCGCCTTGCGCAGGATAGGCCCTGTGAGCGCCACAAGCAAGAATGCCGGCATGAGGCCCGGTGCGACGGGCCCTGAGGCGCGGGCCTTCGCCAGATGCTCCTGCCCGAGACCTGCAAATGCATCGATGGCAGCGGTGACCCGGGGGATATCCGTGCCCGCGAGGAAACTGTCACGGTCGAGGCCGACAGCGGAGAGGATTTCCAGCGGCAGGTAGAGCTGGCCACGATGGCGATGCAGCGGCATCAGTAGCAGACAGCCGGCAATCGCCTGGGCGACGCCTGCGTGGCCGGCAGCATCGGTCGAGCGGGCAGCATCGGACGGCGACAGCACCAGACCGGCCAACTGGATCAGCGCCGATGCGGTCTCGCCGGCATAGCCTTCGAGGGCATTTCGGTTTTCCATCGGGTCGTCATAGAGATCGAAAATCCGGGCGTCGATCATGTTGACCAGCGTGGCGCGTGGCAACCTGTGTGTCTCGATTGCTTGCAACAACTCCGACGCCAGAGGATTGGCCTCGGTCGAGCCGTGCGATTGGCCTTCGAGCAGGTCGCGCCAGTATTGCAGGCGCACCTCGCCGGGCAGCGGCTCGTGGACCAGATCGCGGATGCGGGCAAGTTCGGCATGAAAACCATAAAGCGCTGCAAGCGGCCGGCGCTTGTCCTCCGGCGACAGCAGGCACGCGAGATAACGGTCGCGATCGGTGTCGCGAAGGATGGCGAGGCAGATCTCCTCGTTGCTGCGAAGCGCTGCCGCCATCTCGGGCCCCTAGTCGACGGCGATCAGGGCGCAGGCAACCGCCCGCGATTCGGACAGCATGATGTTGAAGGTCCGCACTGCCGCTCCCGTATTCATCGGATCCGACGACATGCCGGCATCGCGAAACGCCGTCTTCAGCGCCTGCGGCAAGGGTCGCATATCGTCACCGGTGCCGACCAGCAGGAATTCGATCTCGGCAGCCTCGTCGATGACCTTCTGGAAGCGATCCGGCGTCAGTGCATCGGCGGCCGTCATGTCCCAGCCGTAGATGCCAGACGGCAGGCAGAGGATCGAGCCGCGATGTGACATGTCGGCAAAACGAAAGCCGCCATTGCCATAGACGTCGATCGGCGCGCGGCCGGGAAAATGGGCGGAGCGGATCTCTATGCCACGGGCCATCAGGCCACCGCCTTGCCGGCTGGCGGCACATCCGGCTGCGGACCGGGCTGCACCCCGCGCGGCCGAAGCTTGAAGGCGATCAGCACCGGTGCGGCGATGTAGATCGACGAGAAGGTGCCGACCGCAACGCCGAAGAACATCACGAACGTGAACGAGCGGATGACCTCGCCGCCGAAGATCGACAGCGCCAGCAGCGCCAGCAATGTGGTTGCCGCCGTCAGCACGGTACGCGACAGGGTCTGGTTGATCGACGCATCGATGAGGATCGGCAACGGCATCTGCTTGTAGTGCCTGAGGTTTTCACGCATCCGGTCGTAGACGACGACGGTATCGTTGAGCGAATAGCCGATGATCGTCAGCACCGCCGCGATGCTCGTCAGGTTGAATTCGATACCGGTGACAACGAACAGGCCGAAGGTCAGGATGATATCGTGCAGCGTCGCGATGATCGCCCCCAGCGCATACTGCCAGGCAAACCGCACCCAGATATAGATGAAGATCGCCGCCAGGGAGGCCATCACGCCAAACGTACCCGCCCGCGTCAGTTGGCCCGATATCGCCGGACCCACGACCTCGACGCGGCGGAACTCGTACTTGTCCTGCAATTCGCCACGCACCAGCGTTACCGCCGACTGCTCGGCATTTTCGCCGCCATCCTGCGACTGCAGGCGGATCAGCGCACCGGTCGCATTGCTGATCGGCTGCGCCTGGACATCGCCGATATTCAGCTGCCCGAGCCGCGTCTTGATATCCGGGATATCGACCTTGCCCTGCTTGGCACGAACCTCGATCAGCGAGCCGCCGGTGAAATCGACACCGAGATGCATGCCGAACGAGAAGAAACCAATCATCGACAGCACCGAAAGCACGGCCGAGATCGTGAAAGTATAGCGGCGGATGCCCATGAAGCGAATATTGGCGCCGTCGAAGACGGCAGTCCGCACGCCCTTCGGCAAATGCTTCGGCCGGCGGCGCTTGATCCAGATGGCAATCAGCCAGCGGGTCAGCGTGAAAGCCGTAAACAGCGATGCGATGATGCCGATCCCGAGTGTCACGGCAAAGCCGCGCACGGGACCGCTCCCCATGGAGAACAGGATGGCAGCGGCGATCAGCGTCGTCACATTGGCGTCGATGATGGTCGTGTAGGCGCGCGCAAATCCGCTTTCGCAAGCCTGCACGAACGGCGTCCCACCCTTCAGCTTTTCGCGGATACGCTCATAGATCAGCACGTTCGAATCCACCGCCAGGCCCATCGTGAAGATGATGCCGGCGATACCTGGCAAGGTCAGCGTCGCCTGGAAAAGGCTGAGGATCGCCATGATGAGAATGATGTTGAAAACCAGCGCCGCGGTGGCGAAACCGCCGAGCGAACCATAGAAGAACACCATGAAGGCAACCACGGCAAAGGCACCGACGATGCCGGCGATGATGCTCGCACGGGTCGAATCGGCGCCAAGGCCGGGCTCGACGGTACGCTCCTCGACCACCGTCAGCGTTGCCGGCAACGAGCCGGAGCGCAGAAGGATGACGAGGTCGGCAGCCCCCTCTGGCGAAAAGTTGCCTGCCAGCATACCCTTGCCATCGGTCACGGGCTGTTTGATCAGCGGTGCCGAGATCACCTGGTCGTCGAGTACGGCGACGTAGGACTTGCCGACGTTCTTCGCCGTCGCCTGCGCGAATGCCTGGGTGGCCTTTGCATCGAGCTGGAAGGTAACGACGTTCTGCTTGGTCTGGGTATCCAGCATCGGCTCGGCGGCGATGATGCTCTGGTCGTTGGCCACGGGCCGCTTGAAGACGAGGTAGCTATCCGGCGGATCGTCCTGCGAATACAGCACTTCGGAATTGGCCGGTGGCTGCGTGTCGATCGCCGTCTGCACCGGCATGCTCGTATCCAGCATGTTGAAGGTCAGCTTCGCCGGCTGGTTCAGCAGCGTCTTCAGCCGCTGGGGATCGGTCAGGCCCGGCACCTCGACGATGAGCCGGTCGCTGCCCTGCCGCTGGATCAGCGGCTCGCGGCGGCCGACCTGCTTGACGCGGCTGCGAACCACTTCGATCGACTGGTCCAGCGCCTCCGCGGTACGGTAGGCGATACCCTCGTTGGTCAGTGCCATGGTTATCAGGCCGCCATCGCCGGGGACGACGGTCGCCTCGCGGATCGAACCGCCGGTGGCCGAGCTTCCGACGCTGTCGGTTAAAGGCTTGAGTGCATCGGTTGCCGCCGCCATCTGGCCGACGTCGGTCAGGTGCATGGTGATGGTCTGGACGGTACCGGAAAGATCGACGGTGGGAATTTTCGCATCACGCAGCCGGCGCGCGACATCGTTGATCGTTGATTGCAGCCGGGCTGCGACGATCTCGTCGCGCTCGATCTTCAGCGAGATCCGCGATCCGCCCTGGAGGTCGAGACCGAGGATCGCTTTGTGGTGCGGCAGCCAGCTCGGGAAACGCTCGAGCTGGCGGTCGCTGAACAGGTTGGGAAGTGCGACGAGGACGCTGGCAACAACGGCAAGCCAAACGAGGATTGTCTTCCAGCGGGAGAATTGCAGCATGGCGTTCTCGACTTTACTATTCGTCGCGACGCGGCCGGACGGCCGGCCGCCCGTTATCGATGCTAGGCTGCGTCCGCCTTGACCGGTTCACCCTTGACGCGGACTTCCGAGATCGCCGTGCGGACGACGCGGACCTTGACGCCTTCGGCAATCTCGACTTCCAGTTCCTTATCGTCGACGACCTTGACGACCTTGCCGACGATGCCGCCGCCCGTGACGATCTGGTCGCCGCGACGGATATTCTTCAAAACGTCGTCACGCTTGCGAGCCTGGGCGCGCTGCGGCCGGATAAGGAGAAAATACCAGACGACCATCAGCGGAACGAAGAGGAAAACCATCTCCATGCCGGAACCGCCAAACACGCCCATGGCGGTATCGGTGGCGCTCTGGGCGTATGCGTTGGTGATAAACATCGGGAACTCCTCAAAATCCAGGCGGGAAACAACCCGTTACACCGCGCGAGATATCATTGTGATCGTGGCAAATGCAACAAAAACAGCCGATAACCGTACCGTTTTCTCAGCCTCTTAACCTTTCGGCCGGGGAAAGGCCATGCTACCCGGCAGCGAAATGAACTTTTGCCGCTGCGTCCCATAACCCATCCGGAGGAAACATGGTGACCGAAGATCAAAACGCACTGATCCTTGCCGAACTCCGCCGTCTGGCATCGGCGGTCGAAAGATTGGCCGGCCCGGCTCGTGCCGTCAATGACTGGGATGCTGCGGACTGCTTCGTCTGGAGCCCTGCCCGCGAGCACCTACAGCCCGTGCCCCGTCCGAACCGGGTGGCAATCGGCCTTATCCGGGGTGTCGATCATGTGCGCGACATCCTGCACGAAAACACGCTGCGCTTCGCCGAGGGATTTGCTGCCAACAACGTGCTCCTCTGGGGCGCACGCGGCATGGGCAAGTCCTCGCTGGTAAAAGCCGTGCACGCCGACATCATCCGCTCGACCGGCGTCCCGTTGAAACTGGTGGAGGTCCACCGGGAGGATATCTCGACGCTCCCTCTGCTGCTCGACATCGTCAAGGCGGCCTCGCTGCGCGTCATCGTCTTCTGCGACGACCTCTCCTTCGATCACGATGACACAGCCTATAAATCGCTGAAAGCAGCGCTCGACGGCGGCGTCGAAGGCAGACCCGACAATGTGCTCTTCTACGCCACGTCCAACCGTCGTCACCTCCTGCCGCGCAACATGATGGAAAACGAGCAGTCGACGGCGATCAATCCGTCCGAGGCCGTCGAGGAGAAAGTTTCGCTCTCCGACCGTTTCGGCCTCTGGCTCGGCTTCCACAAATGCAGCCAGGACGACTACCTGCTGATGATCGATGGTTACGCCAAACACTTCAACCTCGCTCTCGATCGCGACGAGATGCACCGGGAGGCGCTGGCGTGGTCCACGACCCGGGGGGCGCGCTCCGGACGCGTTGCCTGGCAGTACATCCAGGATCTGGCCGGCCGACAACGGATCGAGCTGCCGCGCGACTGACTTTTCCCGGCCCGGGCAAGGAATTGCGACCGTATGCCAGCATTAAACTTGGAGGCTCAAGAAATACTTTGGAAACCCAAAGTATATGAATAAAAACTCATTTTCACTTTGAATTTGCTAATTAAGATTTACTTTATGATGCCGCGATATGTTTGGGCTGAGGAAAATGAGTGACCTCTGAGAAGGCTATGACAGCCATCGCCTGGGAGATGTCATGCCTTTTTTTCGCAGCAAAGCTGGCCACGAAGCGATATTCTTGGGAGTCTTCGGCACAGTCATCTGGGCGCTGGGAAGCCAATTCCAGGCGTTCGAGGCTGTAACCGCATTCGTGCTACGCAATGACGACTATCAGCTCGACGACCTGGCGCTGGCGATTACAGTCACCGGGTTGGTCAGCCTGATCTATTCCATCCTTCGCCTGCGCGATCTCAGCCGGGAAGTCGGCCGCCGCGAGATTGCCGAGCAGGGTGTGAAGTGGATCTCCGGTCACGACGAAACGACAGGGCTCCCCAACCGCCGGTCTCTCGACGAACGCATGGCCTGCCCGCAACACAGCGGGGAGGACAAGCTTGGCGTCTTCGCCCTCCAGCTCGACGGCTTTAAAAAGATCAAGGACCTGTTCGACCACAAGACGGCAGACGACGTGCTGCGGGTGATGGCGGAGCGCCTGAAGGCGATCTTCCCGTCTGACGATATCTTCAGGACCGGTGGACGGGACTTTATTGCGTTCATCGCCGGAGCGGATCACGCTGAAATCGCCGAACAGGTAGCGGCCGCAATCGCAAGACCGGTCGCCGTCAGGGGACAGGCGGTCGAAGTTGGCGTCGCGGTCGGTTATGCGCTTCTTCCCGTCGACGGGACTGACCTCGCAAGCGCCGTGCGCTGCGCCGAAGTTGCCATGGAAGCGGCAAAGAACGACCCGGCACGAAAAATCCGCGCCTTCGAACCCACGATGCGCGAGCGGTGGAAGGAAAGCTCCGAGCTCGAGAAACAGCTTCGTCAAGCGATCAGAAAAAATACGATAAAGCCCTATTACCAGCCGATCGTCGATCTCCACACGGGCAGGATCAACGGCTTCGAAGCGCTCGCCCGCTGGGAACAGGAACCGGGCAAGTTCGTGCCGCCCACCGTCTTCATCGACCTTGCCGAACGCACGGGCCTGATCGGCGAGCTGACGGTCAAGCTCTTCCGGGTTGCCTGCGCCGATGCCGCCACCTGGCCGAACGGCGTTATTCTCTCCTTCAACCTGTCGCCGACGCAGCTGCATGACGGGCTGCTGGCAATCCGTATCCTGACGATCCTCTCCGAAGCCGGACTGCCTCCGTCACGCCTCGAGATCGAGATTACCGAATCGGCGCTCATCCAGGATCTCGTCGCTGCCGAGCGGATCATCGCCGATCTGAAGAATGCCGGCATACGCATCGCGCTCGACGACTTCGGTACGGGCTATTCGAGCCTTGGCCAGCTTTCGAGGTTCAGCTTCGACAAGATCAAGATCGACCGGATGTTCGTCTCGGAAGCCGCCGACGGCAAGAAAAACGAGAAGATCCTGAGAACGATCATCGGTCTCGGCAAGGGGCTGGATATCCTGACGACGGCGGAAGGCATCGAGACCGAGGAGCAGCTCCAGGCACTGATCCGGATGGGATGCAATCTCGGCCAGGGCTACCTCTTCGGCAAAGCCGTCCCCGCCGCCGAAGCATCCCGCCTCCTCGAACTCGATTGCAAACTGGTGGAAACCTCGGAGATGATGGTCGCCTGAGGCTATTGACAAGGTTACCTGTACAGCAACTTGCTGGCCAAGCGCCGGCTTGAGTTGCTGAAACGCGCGCGAGGGAAATCCAGCGACAAACACGACGCAACTGGCTTGCGCGCGATTTTCCCGTTTCAGCTGGATTAGCGATATACGGCGCGCATATTTTCGACGGCACGCCGAAAGACTTCGGTGTCATCCAGGGCTCGAGCCAGTACAATTCCGCCTTGGATCGTCATCACCATGCGCTCCGCTTCGATATCAGCCAGATCCGCTGGTTGTCCCGCCCTGCGAAGAGCATCCGACAGCGCCGCGATCCAACGCCTAAAGTAACACGCGATCGACGCGCCAAACGTGTCGCGCGTTGCAACCATGGCAAACGTTCCCACCAGACAGATGCGGCTGCCAGACCGGAAGTAGATCATGACGTTGTCCAACATCGCGGCAATCGCCGCATTTGGCTCGCCCCTGCGCAGCGGTTCGTAGATCTCCCGCTCAAACCACGCATCGACGTCTGCAAGCACTGCGGCCGCCATCTCCTCCTTCCCTCCGGGAAAGAAATGGTAGAGGCTTCCCTTTCCTACCCCGATGCGCTCCGTGATGCTGTTTAGGGTCGTGCCGTCATAGCCGAGATCACGAAAGACTTCGGCTAGCAACCGCACAACGTCTTGCCGTTCGAATACCGCTTTCACATCGACCTCAAAATCCGAAATCTGACAGACCGGGGTGGTCATCAGGTCGCCTGCCCAGTGGCCAGAAATACCGGCGCTCGTGCTCCTGTATGGGCTTGTCATTGATGCAAGCAAAGCGCCGCTGCATCAGGCCGTCGGCATCGAATTCCCAGTTTTCGTTCCCGAAGGAGCGAAACCAGTTTTGGCTATCATCGTGCCACTCATAGGCAAAACGGACAGCGATGCGGTTTTCCGAAAACGCCCAGAGCTCCTTGATGAGGCGGTAATCCAGTTCCTTTTCCCACTTTCTCGTCAGGAAGGAAATGATCGCAGGACGGCCGGTTACAAACTCGGCCCGGTTTCGCCATTCGCTGTCTGGCGTGTACGCCAGCGCTACCCTCTCCGGATTGCGGCTATTCCAGCCATCTTCAGCCGCCCTGACTTTCAGGGTGGCGGTTTCAACCGAGAACGGGGGAATCAGGGAAACCACGAGCAACCTCCTTCTTTTACCAATTTGCTTATTCTGTACCAAAAGGTACAGCCATGTCAATCAGCGAGCAGCTACTGAGTCACCGTCGTATCGTCCAAAACGACAAAAAGCCCGGCATGACCGGGCTTTTTGCATAACTCCTCGAGACGCACTATCTATTCAAGGAAGGTCATTGGGTTAACCGGCGAGGCATTCTTGCGGACCTCGAAGTGCATCTGCGGCTGCTTGGCATTGCCGCTCATGCCTGAAGTTGCGAGTGTCTGGCCGCGTTGTACTTTCTGTCCGCGCGTGACGCTCAGAGTGTCGGCGTGGCCGTATACGGTGACCGTGCCGTCGTCGTGGCGTACCAGCACCGTGTTGCCAAGCGCCTTGAGACCATTGCCGGCATAGATGACGACGCCGTTTTCGGCGGCCTTGATCGGCGTGCCCGATGGCACCGAGATGTCGATACCGTCGTTGCGGCTGCCTTCGACATTGGCGCCGTAGGCGGCGATGACCGCGCCGCGCACAGGCCAGCGATACTTGCCGATGCCGGTCGATTCCGGCGCAGCGGAGCCGGCGTCCGATTTCTGGGCGTCGTTGACGGACTGGGTCGGCAGCGAGGCGACCTTGGTCGGCTCCTCGGCAGCGACGGGTGCAGCTGCCTTGACCGGTGCCTTTTCAGGCGCGATCGAAGCTGTTTTCATATCGTCGGCAGCCGGTGCTGCGCCAGCCTGCGGCAGCTTCAGCGTCTGTCCGACCTGGATGCCGTTCTTGCCGATGCCGTTGGCTGCCTTCAGCGCGTCGATATGAGTTCCGGTGGCCTTGGCGATCTTGGCGAGCGAATCGCCCGGCTTGACCACGTAGCTGCCCGGCGTCGGTCCCTTGCCTGCCCCGGCCGAGAGCTTGCCGGAGCCGTTCTCGGCGCTCAGCTGCTGCTTGTCGCGGGCCGTATTGCCGTTCGGAAGAACAGCGGCATCCTGTTCGGGCGCCTTCGACGGGATCGGCTGCTTGCCACCCTTGTCGAGATCGGCGGCCTGCGACGATGCCTTCACGACATTAGCGCCGCCATTCATGGTTGGAATGATGATGGAGCGGCCCGGCTGGGCGGACGCGGCGCTCTTCAGGCCGTTGACGCGCAGGATTTCCTTTTCCGGAACGCCGTAGCGGCTGGCAAGCGTCTTCGTCGTCTCGCCGGGGCGCAGAGTAACGGTTGGCGCGTTATCGCCGGTCCAGGCAGACGGCTTGCCGGGCGTGGTGCCGGTCGCCATGCGATCCGGGGCCTCGCGCGGTGGGGCCAGCGAATGCGGAGCAGACCCGCGGTTCGGCGCGGCATCTGGATAGGGCTGCGCAAGAGCCTGCTGCTCTTCGCGGGGCGGCCGTGTCGACAGGTGGTCGGATGTGGCGATACCGGCAGGCGCGGCCAGCTGCGAGCGCTGAACCGACGGAGCGGCAGCAATCCGTGCGTTGGAATAGGCCGGCTTGTATGTCTGCGGCTGCGACGGATAGGGCTGGTTCATGGCAGCATTGCCATTGCCGTAATCCGATTGACCAGAGGCCACGTTGGCGGGCGGGACAGGATCGCGGTCGAGACCGCTCAGCTGCCGTCGCGGGATGGAACCCGTCGTCATGGTGTCGGAGCTCGAACCGGAGCTTGCGAACATCCCCGAGAAACGAGAGGCATCCGAACTGCAGCCTGTCGCGGCGCTCGCGAGAAATGCTGCAACCAGGACCTTGCCTGTCGTCGTGCTGATATGTAACGGAAAGCTGAAACGCATGACTCGACCCACTTAAGACGCAACCCATTTGTGAGTTCCATTAAAGCGCGTTAATCTTACCATGCGGTTAAGGCGCTGGAGTCATGTGGATTTTTTTGAGAAATTGCTAACCATAGTCCACAGCCCCGTGGCTGCGGCGTGCCGAAACGCTGCAATCCCGCCAAGCGTCAGAGATAGGCCGCAAGCTTCGGGATGATCGGCAGGTAGGGAACTTCGAACAGTTCCTCGCGCTCGAAACGGCTGCCGGTCTTTGTCAGGCGCACCATGCGGCAAACGGTATCCGTTATCATCACAGGCGTGATCATCGAGCCGCCGGAGACCAGCTGGTCGGCATAGAAGCGCGGCATGGTCGGGAAGGCGCCGGTCACCAGAATGCGGTCGAACGTACCCTCGCCCGGCATGCCGGCGCTACCGTCCGCCTGGCGTACGATGACGTTGCGCATCGCCAGTGTCTCGATGCGCTTCTGTGCTGCAATCGTCAGCGTCTTGTAGCGGTCGACTGTCAGAACCCGTTCGCCGAGCCGGCCCATGACGGCAGCTGTGAATCCCGTGCCGGTGCCGACTTCGAGTACGCGGTGGCCCGGCCGGACCTTCAGATGGTGGAGAAGCCTGATGACGAGGTCGATGCCTTCCATGAATGATCCGCATTCGATCGGGATCGTCCGGCTGGAATAGGCATCTGACACCGCCTGCGCCGGCACGAACAGCGAGCGAGGCGTCTGCTCCACGGCAGTCAATAGGTCGATGTCGGAAATGCCTTCAGCACGCAGCCGCAGCACGACGGCCGCAAAACCTTCCCTCTCAAGAAGTCGAGCTGTCAAACCGCTACTCCGTGACCAACCGCCCGCAATGTGCCGGACTGAGGCGCATAATTGGCGTGATCGGGTTTCAAAGAAGTTACCGGCAGCTGTTTTTGCTGTGAAGCGCGCATATCCGCACCCTCACCCGACAGGAAACAGGCAGCGATCCGCGCAGCAAATGGCCGCGAGGTCGCGAAGGTTTGGTCGGTCTTCGTCGATAACACTGGCACCGTCCTGCTATGCTGCCCGCTCGATGGTCTTCAATCCAGCCATATAGGGCACCAGAACTTCAGGCACAGTCACGGAGCCGTCCTCGTTCAGATAATTCTCGAGCACGGCGATCAGGCAACGACCGACGGCCGTGCCGGAGCCATTCAGCGTATGCACGAAGGTGGTGGCCTTGTCGTCCTTGCCACGGTAGCGGGCATTCATCCGCCGGCCCTGGAAGTCACCGCAGACGGAGCACGAGGAGATTTCGCGATAGGCATCCTGGCCGGGCAGCCAGACCTCGATATCGTAGGTCTTGCGGGCGCCGAACCCCATATCGCCGGTGCACAGCATCATCGTGCGGAAATGCAGCCCCAGACGCTTCAGCACTTCCTCGGCGCAGGCGGTCATCCGCTCGTGCTCGGCAACCGCGCTATCGGCATCGGTGATCGATACCAGCTCGCATTTCCAGAACTGATGCTGACGCAACATACCGCGCGTGTCGCGTCCGGCCGAACCGGCTTCCGAACGGAACGATGGCGTCAGCGCGGTAAAACGCAGAGGCAGCTTGTCCTGCTCGAGGATCTCGCCCGAGACGAGGTTTGTCAGCGGCACTTCGGCAGTCGGGATCAACCAGCGGCCATCGGTGGTGCGGAACAGGTCTTCGGAAAACTTCGGCAGCTGGCCGGTGCCGTACATAGCTTCATCGCGCACCATCAGCGGTGCGCTGACCTCGGTATAGCCGTGTTCGCCGGTGTGCAGGTCGAGCATGAACTGGCCGAGCGCCCGCTCGAGCCTCGCCAGCGGCCCCGTCAGCACGGTGAAGCGCGAGCCGGAAATCTTGGCGGCACGCTCGAAATCCATGTAGCCGAGCGCTTCGCCGATCTCGAAGTGCTCCTTGGGCGGATGGTTCCACCGCGGCTTTTCACCGACCACGCGGGCAATGACATTGTCGTGCTCGTCCTTGCCGACCGGTACGTCGTCGAAGGGAATGTTCGGCAGGCGCGACAGGGCATCCGTGAGCGCCGCCGTCAACTCGCGCTCCTCGGCCTCGGCGGCTGGCATGGCGACCTTGATCTCGGCTACCTCCGCCTTCAGTGTCTCGGCAAGCGCACTGTTCTTCTGGGCCATAGCCGCGCCGATATCCTTGGAGGCGGCGTTGCGGCGGGACTGCATGTCCTGCAGCGCCTGGACGACGGAGCGGCGCTTTTCGTCGAGTGCGATGATGGTTTGCGCCTGCGGCTCGGCACTGCGCTTGGCAAGCGCTGCATCGAGGGCTTCGGCATTGTCACGGATCCATCTGATATCGAGCATCGTCGTTCCCGGTCGCTTCGTGAAAACAGCTCCGGCCGGGGCCTGACCAAGCCTCCAGCCGGAGTTAAAGGGCGATACCGCAGGGATGCGGCGTTAAAAAATCAGTCTTCGTCGCGCGGTACGATGGCCGAAGAGGACGCTGTTTCTTCTTCACCCTGTCGCTTGCGGCTACGCTCCACCATACGTGCAGCGTAGATCGAAATCTCGTAGAGAAGGATGGTTGGAACGGCAAGGCCGATCTGCGACATCGGGTCCGGCGGCGTCAGTATGGCTGCGGCGATAAAGGCAAGCACGATCGCAAACTTGCGCTTCTCCGCAAGCCATGTCGAGGTCAGCAATCCGACCCGGGCAAGCAGCGTGGTGATGACCGGAAGCTGGAAGACCAGTCCGAACGAAAACACCAGCGTCATGATCAGGCTGAGATATTCCGACACCTTCGGCATCAGCGAGATGGCGATTTCACCATCGGCCGGCGATTGCTGCATCTTCAGGAAGAACCACATCACCATCGGGCAGAAGAAGAAATATACCAGCGCCGCGCCCATCAGGAACAGCACCGGCGAGGCGATGAGGAACGGCAGGAAAGCGTTGCGCTCGTTCTTGTAGAGGCCGGGCGCGACGAATTTGTAGATCTGTGCCGCGATGATCGGGAAGGCAATGACCAAGGCGCCGAACATCGCCACCTTGACCTGCGTGAAAAAGAATTCCTGTGGCGCCGTATAGATCAGCTGCGATTTGGCAACATCGAGATGGGCCCAGATCACCGCCCATTTATATGGGTAGACGAGATAGTTGAACAGTTGCTTGGCGAAGGCGAAGCACACCATGAAGGCGATAAAGAACGCGGCGATGGACCACATCAGCCGCGTCCGCAATTCCATGAGATGTTCGATAAGCGGCTGCGGCTTATCGCCGATATCACTGGTCATGCATCGTCTTCCTTGGTGACAGGCGTGTTCGAGGTGCCAGCCGCCTGCTGTGGAACAGCGTTATCGACAGCAGGCTTCGGCGCGACCGGCTTGCGCGCCCGCTTCGGCTTGTCGGCAGCGGGCAGCCCGACCTGGGCCGGCTCGACGACGGAAGGCCCTTCCAAATCGGCAGCCTGCGCCTTGACGCGGGGCCGACGGACTGGCGTCGACGGGGAGAGAACTTCCTTGACGACGGGTACGGACGTCACGACGGGAGCCGAGGCCTGCACGTCGAGCGCTTCAGCCCGCACGCGAGGCTTGCGCGCAGCCTTTGGCGCCGTGATCGCTTCAACCGTCGTCTCGAGGGTCGGCACCTCAGTGGCGATCAGCTCCGGCTTGGCGCGCGGCTTGCGCACCGCCTTGGGCTTTACGGCCGTCTCGGCTACCACGGCAGCGGCCTCCGCAATCGCGGCAGGTGCGGGAGCGACGACCGGTGCCGGAGCTTCGGCTACAACAGGAGCCGTCGGCTCCGACGCAACGCCATCAGTGTGCGGCAGCATCTGCGGTTCCGCTGGACGTTCGACTGTCGTCGAGCGCTGCAGATCGGCCTTGATGTCATTGCCCATCTGCCGCAACGGGTTCATTGCCTCACGCAGGCTATGCGCCGGGTTTAGCTTCTGAGCATCGGCAATCGTCTGACGGACATCGTCCAGGTCGGCCTCTCGCAAGGCATCATCGAATTGCGCCCTGAAATCACCGGCCACCTTGCGAAAACGCGTCATCATCTTGCCGAAAGTTCGCAGCATGGGCGGCAAGTCTTTCGGGCCGACGACAACGATCAAAACAACCGCTATGACGAGCAGTTCGCTCCAACCAATATCGAACATCAAAGGCTCCTGGGCGGGCACGGCACGAGAAGGCCGCCATGCACCCCATTCTGGTTATTTCGTTTCGTCGGCCTTGTGATCGACGGTGCGGCCCATTTCCGGACGGATGGGATCGCCACGTGGCTGGTCGCGCGGCGCAGCCGTTTCGTCCTCGTCGGTCATGCCCTTCTTGAAACTCTTGATGCCCTTGGCGACGTCGCCCATCAGTTCCGGGATCTTGCCGCGGCCGAACAACAACAGCACGATGGCCAGAACGATCAGCCAGTGCCACATACTAAAAGAACCCATGACGATACCCCTTGTGTTATGTCCCTAGGATGTAAGCGGTTTGCCAAGCTTTTTCAAACACCAAAATCGCCCGGTCGCTAAGACTTGATACCACCATCCATCGCCGCCCGCTTTCGCTATCCATAATCCTCTCGTGCTGTGGCGGAACAAAGACGGGTTGTCGAAGCAGTCCTCACCGCAACCGGCGTCAATCCGGCGCACCGGTCGGCGCCAGCAATCCCAGCTCCTCCAGGTCGAGCTGGGTGATCGGATCCTCGTCCTCGCTCAATTCGTCGCTCATCACAGGCGAGGGCATGGCGAAATTGGCAGGGATACGCCCGGTGAGAAGCCCTGCCCCCTTCAGCTCTTCGAGACCCGGCAGGTCGCGGAGCTCCTCCAGCCCGAAATGATCGAGAAAATCGCGTGTCGTGCCCAGTGTGACCGGCCTTCCCGGTGTGCGCCGGCGTCCCCGGAAGCGGACCCAGCCCGCTTCCATCAACACGTCCAGCGTTCCCTTCGATGTCTGCACGCCGCGGATATCCTCGATCTCGGCCCGGGTTACCGGCTGGTGGTAGGCAACGATCGACAGTACCTCGAGCGCGGCGCGCGACAGTTTGCGGACCTCATGCTCATCCCGCCGGATGATGAAGGAAAGATCGGCAGCCGTCCGGAATGCCCAGGCATCGTCGACCTGGACAAGATTGACGCCCCGCCCCGCATAATTCTCGCGCAGCCGCAGCACCATCGCGCGCACGTCGATGCCATCAGCAATCCGGTCGCGGATATAGGCTTCGGAGACCGGCATTGCCGAAGCGAAGATCAATGCCTCGGTAATCCGCTCGGCCTCGCGCAGCCGCGCCGCATCCGCTGCGCCCTCGCCCGTCATCTCAGTCTCTGCCTGCCCTTCCGACACCGCCACTCCTATTCCGCCGCGTCGAGGATGGCGTGCTTCGGGCCACGGCGCATGTAGAGCGGCTGGAAGGCGCCTTCCTGGCGGATCTCCATCTTGCCCTCGCGCACAAGCTCCAGCGACGCTGCAAAAGCGCTGGCGATGGCGGTCACTCGCTCGCTCGGGCTTGTCATGTAGCGCAGCAGGTAATGCTCGAGCGCCGTCCATTCAGGCACGTCGCCGATCATCCGTGTCAGGATGGCGCGCGCCTCGACGAGCGACCACACGGTCCGCCGTTCGATCGTTACCTGGGTTATAGCCTGGCGCTGACGCAGCCCTGCATAGGCATTGAGAAGATCGTAGAGGCTGGCGTCGAAGGCCGACTGCCGCTGGTCCGGAATGTGCTCCGGCGCCCCCCGGGCGAACACATCGCGGCCGAGCCGGTTGCGGTTGACGAGGCTGGCGGCAGCATCCCGCATCGCCTCGAGCCGCTTCAGCCGGAAGGCCAGCGCCTCGGCCATTTCCTCGCCGCTCGGCCCGTCATCCTTGTTCTGCTGTGGAATGAGCAGCTTCGATTTCAGAAAGGCAAGCCATGCCGCCATGACCAGGTAGTCGGCCGCAAGCTCGATGCGGACCCGGCGCGCGGTCTCGACGAAGACCAGATATTGTTCGGCCAGCGCCAGCACCGAAATCCGCGCCAGATCGACCTTCTGGTTGCGCGCAAGATGCAGCAGCAGGTCGAGCGGCCCTTCGAAGCCGGCGATGTCGATGACAAGTGCCGGCTCCTGCGGATCGCGATCCACGGCAGGTTCCTGCCACAGCCGATCCATCGGCGTTGCCGCCGCTTTGGTCAGATCCGTGGCCTTGCCGTTGTCCAATCTCGCCCCTCGCAGATCGCTCGTGTCAGGCGATCGACAGCATCCCGTCGAACTCGGCGCGAATGGCTTCCTCGTCGGCACCATCGCCCTGCCCGAAGGCCGCCTCGACCGCCCTGGTCCGCGCAAGCGCTTCGCCCGAAAGCACAGGCACTGCGCCAACCACCTGCTTCATTTCGTCCATAATGCCATTGCAATGCAACACGATATCGCAGCCGCCGGCAATGATATTTGCAGCCCGCTCGCCAATCGTGCCGGCAAGCGCATTCATCGAGGTGTCGTCGGAGATCAGAAGTCCCTTGAAGCCGATGAAGTCGCGAATGACTTCGTCGATGACGATCTTCGATGTCGTTGCCGGGTTGTCGGGATCGATGGAGGTGAAGACGACATGGCAGGTCATCGCCATCAGCTCGTCCTTCAGCGCCATGAAGGGCGGGAAATCATGGGCTTCGAGCTCTGACCGGGACACGGATACCACAGGCAGTTCGTGATGCGAGTCGGCAAAGCCCCGGCCATGGCCCGGCATATGCTTCATGACAGGCAGCACGCCGCCGGCCTTCAGGCCCTCCGATGCGGCGCGGCCCATCTCGGTCACGGTCACCGGGTCGCCGCCATAGGCGCGGTTGCCGATGACGTTGCTGCTGCCCTCGACGGGGACGTCGAGCACCGGCAGGCAATCGATGTTGATGCCGAACTTCAGGAGATCGAAGGCGTGCAGCCGTGACATCAGCCAGGCGGCGCGCAGGCCCGCCTCGCGGTCGCGGCGATAGATATCTCCGAGCGCCTGGCCTGACGGATAATGCTGCAGGATCGGCGGACGGATACGCTGCACCCGGCCACCCTCCTGGTCGATCATGACGGGCACGTCGGCACCGACGCTGTCGCGAAGGGCAGCCACGAGGTCGGCGATCTGCGCCGGCTCGCCGATGTTGCGGCCAAACAGAATGAACCCCCACGGCCGCTCGCCGGCATAGAAGGCGCGCTCTTCGGGAGTGATGGACAGGCCGCTACAGCCCAGGATCATTGCTTTCGATTCGGTCATGCCAAAATCATAAGGGTGGCAGGGCTCGATGACGAGCGTAGGCGGCCACTCGTGCACAAAAAAGAACGGCGGACCGAGGTCCGCCGTTCACTATGTGGGATAGCTGGGATCGCTTATTTCGAGATCAGGCAGGTGCCGCCGGCAGCCCGGAACTTGACGCAGAGCGCTGCGGCATCGTCCTTGGAGCCGACCGCGACGCGGACGCGGTAGTAGGTACCCTTGCCGGCGATGTCGACCTTGCGGACCTCCATCGGATGGCCACCGATGACGCTGGCATATTTCGCCGCCATGTTGGCCTGCGAGCGCTTGGCTTCCTGCTCGGAAGGCAGCGACGCGATCTGCATGCCGTAACCGCCGGCCGAAGCCGTTGCCGCGGGTGCCGTCTTGACCGGCTGTGCTGCCTGCGTAGCCGAAGCCACACGAACAGGCTGGGGCGTAACCGGAGGCTTGGCGGCGGCCGGCGTCGCCGATGCGGTTTGCGTCGGACGGGCCGTCGGCACCGGTGCTGCGTCGGTGGAGCCGGCAGCAGGCGTGTTGACTGGCGGCTGCGCAGCAGCGGGTGCGTTGGCAATCTGCGTCGTCTTCACCGTGCGGATCGGAGCGCTGTCGGCACTCGGCGCGTCGCCATCATCGGCCGATGCCATCTGGCTGTTGTCGGCAGCAGGCGTCGTCGGCGCTGCAGCCGCAGCGGGGGCGGAAGGAGCGGCACTGTCATCTGCGGGAGCCGGTTCTTCGCGAGCCACGAGCGAGCCGTCAGGCTTGACGATCATGGTGCGAACGCGGCGCGCCGCAACACCGGAATTGCCGTCCTGGCTGGTAGCAGCAGGGTTGCCCTGGCCTGGCAGCAGGCGCGGATCTTCCGTTTCGCCGACGGGTGTCGACAGATTGGCTTCTCCGCTGCCGTCATTGTCATCGGGAAGGCTGTTTTCGGGGATCAGCGTCTTCTGGACGACGTCGACCGGCTGCTCGTCCGAAGTCACGAGTTCCTTCTGCTTTGGCGGCTGAGTGGCCGCGCCGGCAACACGGTCGTAGACCGCCTTGTCCTGGTTCGGCACCACCTTGCCACCCGGATCGGTCGGAACGACCTTCACGGGATCCTTGTCGGCGGTGATGACGCGTGGCTCACCAGATGCAAAGCTGATCGGCGACCCGTTATGGGAGACCCAGCGATACATGCCGTAGGCACCGCCACCGAGCACAACGACAGCGGCAGCAGCAATGGCGATGCCGCGCATGGAACGCGCCCGCCAGCGGTCGTTGGCCGTGTGCGACGATTCGAACATCATCGGCGAGACGTTTTCAGGCCGGCTGGGCGTTTCGCGGAAGCTTTGGCGGAAATCTTCCTCCAGTGCCCGTTCGAACTCGTCGAGGCCTCCGCCGGTCTTCTGCTGCATCGTCACGCCGCGAACGGGAACAGACGTTGCCACTCCCGGCGCGAATGCCGCTTCCGTCATGGATGGCGCCGAGGCTGGCTCGGGCGAAGTATCTGCCGGCGCACTGAACAGGCTCGCCATCTCCGCATCGATGTCGAAATCGTAGTCGGGTGCGGCAACGACTGGCTCGTCCGGTTCTGCCGGCGGTAGTGCCGGAACGTGGATATCCTCGAATGTCTCGACCCGATCTTCCGTCTCCGAAATCTCATTGGGATCGAATGGCAGTTCCTGGTAGCTGTCGACGACGGGTTCAGCCTCGTGGACGGCGGCGCGCTGTTCGGCAGGCGCAGCAGCGCTGGCATAAGTTGGCGCGGTGGCGCTGGCATAGGTAGAGGCAGCTGCAGCGGCATAACTCGGAGAGCGCTGGACGGCGGCCACAGGCTCCGGTTGTCTCCAGTCCGTTGCCGGCTCAGAAGGCTTTGCAGGCTTTTCGACCTCTGCGAGCGACTTCGGGTCGGCAAAGTCGAGTTCGGCCAGCTCCAGTTCGATATCGGCAAGATCGAGGTCGAAATCATGCTCGTCGAAGCCATCGAAGTCTTCGTCCGCAGCAGCAACGACTGGCTCGGGGTCAGGTGACTTCACCGATTCAGGCTGGGCCGTGACAGGCGTGGCCATTGACGCGCGCGGTGCGGGCGGATTGACGAGTGAAGGATCGATACGCGCGGCGATCTGTTCGCGCGACGGCACGGGATAACGCGATACGTCGGCCAGAAGATCGTCGATATCGAGACCCTGGTAGCTGCTCGCAGCCGATACAGGCGCAGGTTCCGGCACGACGGTAGCGGCCGCAATCTCTTCGGCGCGGGCTGCGGGTGGGAGATCGACGCCAGCAAGCGGCGCTTCTTCTTCCACATGCACATCCGCCAAAACGGGATCGGGCTTGGAAACGACTGGCGTCTCTGCTTGCACCGCTTCGGCACGGTCCATTTCGACAGGATAGGAAGGCTGCTCGTGCGTCACGAATTCTGCGACGGGTTCGGGTTCAAAGGTCGCGACTTCCGGCGGCGCAGCGGGAGCAACAGGCTCTACGGTGGGCACAGGCTCGACAGCGCCGAAGGCATCCATCGTCGGCTCGCGGCGCGGCGCATTGAAATTCGCAAGCGGCAACCGGATGGTGGCTGCAGCCCACTGCTGCGTTCTCGGCGGGGTCGGCTGGACGTCCGGCGCAGATATTGACATTTCCAGTTCATCGACCAGATCGCGGTTGGCAACCTCGGGCGCAGAAGCCAGTTCTTCCAGCTCTTCGGCAGCAACCGGCATGGTGGTCGGCTCGACGACCGATTCCCAGCTCTCTTCAGCCGGTTCGAAATGCGAGGCATCGACGACCGGCGGCTCAGCATGAACCGGCTCTTCCGGCTGCAGCATCTGTTCTGCATGCGGAGCTTCGTATGCGGCCTGCACTTCCGCCTGCGGCTCCGGCGCATGCGTCGGTTCGACGGCGGCGAAATCGTTTGCCGGCGTGCCGTTCCCGTACACGGGCTCGGAATAAACGGCATGGCTGGGCTGGGATGCCTGGGGAGTGCGCGGCGCGTCGTAACGCTCAAACTCGCGGAGCAACTCGTCCTCGAGATCGAAAGCCGGCTCCTGTCGCTGGTTTGCAGCGACAGGTGTGGATGGCCGCTTGTCGTATCCGACGATGCGGGCGAGTTCGGCGAGCGGATCGTCGTCCGCGAAGAACTCATCTTTTCCGCCTGCGCGGTACGCCAACTGTTTTTCAGCCATTACTTCATCCACCCGCAACTGCTACGCTATTGCCAGCGCAATGTGGGTAAATGGTGACGTTTATCGCATTTCAGCCGGTGCTGCGGTCCCGGTAATACCGAGACCAGATTTCAAAACCGACGCGACAGCGTGCACCAGCCCAAGTCTGGCAATGCTCAATTCTCGGTTTTTATCGTTAACAAATCGTAATTCCGGAAAATCTTTACCTTTATTCCAGTGTCCGTGGAAGAAACTCGCCAGGTCATACAGGTAAAATGCGATGCGATGCGGCTCCTGGGCCAGCGCCGCACTCTCGATGATTCGCGGAAACTCCGCCAGTTTGGCAACCAGCGCCAGCTCCGCCGGATCGACAATCGCACCATGGACGGCAGCCGCCATTTCCTCGACAGATACTTCCAGACCCGGAAATGCTTCCTTCGCCTGGCGGAATATCGACATGCAGCGCGCGTGGGCATATTGCACGTAGAAGACTGGGTTGTCCTTCGACTGCTCGGTCACCTTGGCGAAGTCGAAGTCGAGCGGCTCGGAGCTCTTTCTGTAGAGCATCATGAAGCGCACGGAGTCGCGGCCGACTTCGTCGACAACCTCGCGGAGCGTCACGAAGTCGCCGGAGCGCTTCGACATCTTCACCGGCTCACCGTTACGGAACAGCTTGACCAGCTGGCAGAGCAGCACCGTCAGCTTTGCCTGACCATCTGAGACGGCGCGGGCAACCGCTTCGAGACGCTTGACGTAGCCGCCATGGTCCGCACCGAGCACGTAGATCATCTCGTTGAAGCCACGGTCGTACTTGTTCTTGAAGTAGGCAACGTCGGCGGCAAAGTAGGTGTAGGAGCCATCCGACTTGATCAGTGGCCGGTCGATGTCGTCGCCGACCTCGGTCGAGCGGAACAATGTCTGCTCGCGATCTTCCCAGTCCTCCGCCACCTGACCCTTGGGCGGCGGCAGGGTTCCCTTGTAGACGAAGCCCTTGAAGGTGAGGTCGTTGATCGCGGTGCGGATCGGCGCAGCACCGTTGGCGTGCAGCGTCCGCTCCGACAGGAAGACGTCGTGGACGACGTTCAGCGCCGCCAGGTCCTCGCGGATCATCACCATCATCGCGTCGATGGCCTTGTCCTTGACGATGGGCAGCCACTGATCTTCCGGCATGCTGCGCAGCTTGGTGCCGAATTCATCCGCCAGAGCTTTGCCGACCGGCACGAGATAATCGCCCGGGTAAAGACCCGCCGGAATGTCGCCGATCTGCTCGCCAAGTGCCTCGCGGTACCGCAGGAACACCGAGCGCGCCAGGACGTCGATCTGCGAGCCAGCGTCGTTGATGTAATATTCTTTGGTCACGCCATAGCCCGCGAACTCGAGCAGGTTGGCCAGCGTGTCGCCGACGACCGCGCCACGGCAATGGCCGACATGCATAGGCCCGGTGGGATTGGCGGACACATATTCGACGTTGACCTTCACGCCCTCACCGACCGTCGATCTGCCGAACGTCTCGCCATTGGCGATCATCGCTGCCAGCAGGCGCTGCCAGTAGCCGACCGAAAGGCGGATGTTTATGAAGCCTGGACCGGCGACGGAAACCTCGGCGATGTCAGCATCTTCCCGCAACTTAACGCTAATGACGTCGGCAAGTACGCGCGGATTGGTGCCCACGGCCTTGGCCAGAACCATCGCTGCATTGGTCGCCACATCGCCATGACTTGGATCGCGCGGCGGCTCGATGCCGACACGACGAAAATCGAGTTCGGATCGCTTTTCCTTGATGATATCAATATCTTCAAGGGCGAGCTTAACTCTGGCTTCGAAGTCTGTGAATAGGTTCATAATCAGTTCCAAGCATGGGCGGTTTCAGTCAGCCATCCGTCGGCGACCCGGTGCCTAACGCAAATCGGGAGTCTGGTCAAACAATCGCCTGTGGGCACTTATGGCATAGGTATCGGTCATTCCGGCCAGATAATCGCCGACATGCCGGGCCTTGGCGGCATCGGCGAGGCCGGAGATATGATCCACCCAGTAGTGGCTCTGCATCTCGCGCGGATCGGCCATGTAGGCGTGGAAAAGGTCGGTGACGATCTGCGCCGCATCCGCACGGATGCGCATGATATCGGGGTGGCGGTAGATGCGCTTGAACAGCATCGCCTTGATCTGCCTGTCGGTCTCGGCCATGTCGGGCGAGAAGGCGGCGACAACGCGGCCGGCATTGCGGATATCATCAGCGCTCGTCGGCCGGATCGAGGCAAGATTTTCCTGCGCCACCGAAATCACGTTCTCGACCATCCGGGTGATCTGCCGGCGCATGATCTCATGGGTAAACCGGCTGGCTTCCAGATTGGGGTAGCGGTCCCTGACCTCGGCCATCAGTCCGGCCAGGAATGGGATATCTTCCAGCATCTCGAAACTCAGATAGCCGGAGCGCAAGCCATCGTCGATATCGTGCGTGTTATAGGCGATATCGTCGGCGATCGCCGCCGTCTGCGCTTCGAGGCTGGCATAGCTGCCGATCTCCAGGTCGTGCAACTCGCAATAATCGAGGATCGGCTGCGGCACCGGCCCGTGCGTGCCCTTGCCGTCCGGCGCCAGCAGCGGGCCATTGTGCTTCACCAGTCCCTCGAGGGTCTCCCATGTCAGGTTCAGCCCGTCGAACTCGGCATAGCGCCGCTCCAGCTTGGTGACGATGCGCAGCGACTGGGCATTGTGGTCGAAGCCGCCATAGGGCTGCAGCATCTCGTGAAGCGCATCCTCGCCGGTATGGCCGAACGGCGTATGGCCGAAATCATGGACCAGCGCGACGCCTTCGGCCAGGTCCTCGTCGAGCCGCAGCGCCCTTGCCAGCGCCCTTGCCACCTGCGCCACCTCGATCGTATGCGTCAGTCGCGTGCGATAGTGATCGCCGTCCTGGGCGATGAAAACCTGGGTCTTGTGCTTCAGCCGCCGGAAGGCGGTGGTGTGCACGATACGGTCGCGGTCGCGCTGGAAATCGGACCGGGTCGGGCTGGAGGATTCGTCATAGAGCCGGCCGCGCGTTGTCCAGGGGTCCGCCGCGTAGATCGCCCGTTCGCCCGTGCCGAAACCCAATGCATGCCTGTCGATCGTCATAATCCATCCATCTCGGCCGCTGGCCATTGACGCCGCGTTCCGGCCTTCATACCTACAGTTTCAAGGAACGGCAAAGCAGTCCGGCAAAAACTCCCAACTGCTGCTGTCGCCGCCAGAACTTTGGTGATAGCCTTGTTCGATATCAGGCGTTTGAACGCCATCCTCAACTCATTCTCTCCGGGCCTTGACCCCGGCAGGAGGACATCATGACCGAAACAACTGTAACCCTTTCGGATTCCGCCGCCAAGCGCATAGCCGCAATCGTCAGTGCGGAAACCGGCAAGAGCGCGCTGCGCGTCGCCGTCGAAGGCGGTGGCTGCTCGGGCTTTTCCTACAAATTCGATCTCGTCGAAGCCCCCGCCGAGGACGACATCGTCGTTGCCAAGGGCGACGCCACAGTCTTCATCGACAAGCTGTCGCTGATCTACATGGCAGGCTCGCAGATCGATTTCGTCGACAACCTGCTCGGCCAGTCGTTCCAGATCAACAACCCGAACGCGGTTGCCAGTTGCGGCTGCGGCACCAGCTTCTCCGTCTGAAACGACATACAGTACTGCGCAACCGGTCGACGGCACAGCCGCCGGCCGGTTTTCTTTTGTCCTGAAGCCAATGGCCAAGCGCCGGTCGTGACGATAAAAGGGGCAATCCAAGGAGTCCCTCGCCCATGAAAATCGCCACCTGGAATATCAACGGCATCAAGGCCCGCATCGACAACCTTTGCCAGTGGCTGAAGGATTCCAGTCCCGATATCGCCTGCCTGCAGGAAATCAAATCAGTCGACGAGGGCTTTCCGAGGCTGCAGCTCGAGGAGCTCGGCTATCATGTCGAGACCCACGGCCAGAAGGGCTTCAACGGCGTCGCGATCCTGTCGAAGCAGAAGCCGGATGCGGTGATCCGTGGCCTGCCGGGTGACGACACCGACCAGCAGTCGCGCTTCATCGAAGCCTCCTTCTCCATCGCCGGCGACCGGACGCTGAGGGTCGGCTGCATCTATCTTCCGAATGGAAATCCCGTCGATACCGAAAAATATCCCTACAAGCTCGCCTGGATGGAGCGCCTTCAGGTGTTTGCAGCCGGTCGACTGGCGCTGGAGGAGCCGCTGATCCTTGCTGGCGACTACAATGTCATCCCGGAGCCGCACGACTGCTTCGATCCAAGGGTCTGGGCGAATGACGCATTGTTCCTGCCGCAGACGCGCCAGGCATTTCGAAGACTGGAAAATCTCGGCCTCACCGACGCCCTGCGGGCGACAAGCGATCAGTCAAAGCTCTACACGTTCTGGGATTATCAGGCCGGTGCCTGGCCAAAAAACAACGGCATCCGCATCGATCACCTGATGCTGTCACCCGAAGCTGCCGACAAAATGACCTCGGCGACAGTTGAGAAACACGTTCGCGCCTGGGAAAAGCCGTCCGACCACGTCCCCGTCGTTGCCCATTTCGATTTTGCGGGCTGAGCGGCAATAACCGTCCGCCCCATCACTCCGGAGCGGTCACGTCGAGCTTGTGGGCCATGACGACGGCGTTGCGGCGGTCGTTTTCGTTGGCGACGGAGAAAGCCTGCTCCTGCAGGTCTTCCATCCACGGACAATCCTTCGGCTTGCACTTGTCGAGAGCCGCCGTCATGAACGCGAGCCCGCGTGTCGACTGGCCTTCCTGGAACAGGATGTTGCCGAACACGGCCATGGCACCGGGATGGCCGCTCTTGCGAGCCTGATTGAGCCACTTCTTCGCCTGCTGGACATTCGACGTGCCGCCCTCGCCCGACAGCATCATCTTCGCCAGCTGAAACTGTGCTTCGGCGATACCGAAGGTCGATGCGACCTGGAAATACAGCTGGCGCGCCTGGTTCAGGTCCGTCTTGACGGGGGTGTTGGGAATTCCGCTCTTGTAATAGTTGGCGAGAGAAAGCAGCGCATTGATGAAAAAGCCGGTGTCTTCGGACCCGGGCTCGACGCCTTGCTGGGCGATCTCATTGTAGATCTTGAAGGCCTCGAAGTCATCCTGTGCAACGCCGTCGCCATCGGCATACATGTTCGCAAGTGCCCATCGCGAGCCGGTATGGCCCTTCTCGGCCGCATATTTGTAAGCCTCGACGGCTTCTTCCTTCTGCCCGTTCTTGTAGGCCTTGAAGCCGAACTTGAAGAGGTCGAAGGGTCCCGATTCCTTTGAGACGCCGGCATTGATATCAAAGGCCAAGGCAGGTGCCGCAACGGCAGCCGGCACGATCAACGCCATGCCAAGCCACATAACTCGTACTGATGGAAACTCGGATCTAAGCATCACAGTCGATTTCTTTCGCTCTATCCGGATACGCCACGATCAACCCCTCGTCACCGTTCAGCGCCGGATAAACTCCCACAAGCCGCCTACACCGGCCCGCATTCCATTCCGACCGGACCTTGAGAACGCCCCCGCTCCAGGATCCACTCGCCGCTTGTCCATGCGCTGCGGCAAGCCGTTTCCAAACTTCGGAAACATTTGCCGCCTCGCCATTCGTCACATTTTCAACCGTATCGCGAAATTGTGACCAAACCAGCGTAGGCACGTCCAACGAAGCATTTTTTGGCTCTTCAAACGCCAAATAATTCCTCGTTCAGGATCGATAGGCAGACTTTCGAATATTCAAAAAGCACCATGGCAACAAAACGTTACACCCGTTAGCTCGAAGTCACTCGAACCTCAGTCATGACACTTGTCTCACACTCTCCGAAATCAGCCTGAAGATCCCCACTGCACGTTTTCAGACGGGCTCGCCCTGAGCCCGCGCTTATCGGTGCGCTCTATTTGTGGCGGGAAATGGACAGATTTCCCGCAGGAGCGGGCAACGTAAACGGTTGCAAACGAGTGTTGCGATTTCGTCACAAAATGGCGCAACGGCGCGAACGTGCCCGCCCGGAACAACTGAAAGGAGCGAGTACATCCTGGCACAAACGGTGGTTGAGACAGCTAGAATTTGACCTTGACCGACGTCGAAAGGGCGCCGACGAAATCGTTGCCGTAGCGATAGGTGACATCGTCGCCGTAGGTCACGCCACCGGAGGTAACGGTCCCGGACTTGCCTGAAGTTAGCAGACCGACAGCGCCGGCAAGCCGGTATTCGACATGCTCGGTCGGCGAGAAGGAAAGGCCTGCCCCGAGCATCCAAGTATCGGACGACAGGCCATAGCCCTGGCTCGTGCCCTGGTCCCAGGTGAGGCTGACGGCGCCGCTCCACTGGGCATTGAACTTGTGGCCGATGCCGCCGCTCAACGTCCATCCGTCCTTGTAGAGGAGATCGAGGGAGGTCAGTTCCGCGGCGCTGCCCGGCCTGCAGGCGACAACTCCGCGCGTCGATTTCGGACAGAATGCGATACTCTGCAGCGTGCTCCAGTTGGTCCACTTGGCAGAACCGAACGCCAGCCAGTCGGGCGCGATGCCGGTCTGCAGCTTCAGCTCCAGCGAATCCGGCGCCGTGGCCGATCCGTAGACGGGCGTGACCGTGCCCACCGCCGGATTACCCGGGACTGCAATCTTCGGCACGGATGTCAGATCCACCGTGCCGGACAGATTGTCGTACTTGACCTGGCTGTTATAGACGAGGCTGGCCCGCATGGCGTATTCGGGGATCTCGTAGGCAACGCCCGAACGCCAGCCCCAGCCGCTGTCGCTGATATCGAGACGACCCATGCCGCTGTAGAGGGACGACAGCGACGCCGGCAAGGGCACCACCAATTCTTCCTTGAATCCACCGACCTCCTGGTAGAAGCCACCGCCGATCAGCCGCAGCTGGCCCGGACCTGCATCGAACTTGTAGGAGCAGGTCAGGCCGTAGTTGTGGCTGTATATCTTTTCGTCGCTGTTATAGTTGGCACCGGCCCAGTTTGTCCCGGGATTGGAATGGGCGCCGAACGGCTCGGAGTAGTCGGCCAGGCAATCGACATCGTCTGTGATACCGATCTTGATGCCCACGGAAGGCACGCCAAAATTGGGACCGTCGCTGACGGACTGCGGGCGATTGTTGAGGTTTCCATCACGTGGATTGATGTCACGTGCATTGGTCAGCTTGCGCTCCGGCATCACGAACGTGACTCCGCCCTCGAAAGCATAGCGTGACTTATCGAACAGCAGATCTATGTCATAACCCGCGCGCTCGATGCCTCCGGCCGCTGCGGAGCTGACGAAGCTACAGCCGGCAAGCAGCACGAGGGCGGCCTTGGCCACTGCACGATGTCCCATTACACTTCCCCGGTACCCAACTGCGGCAATCTTACGGTCATCGCAAGAATAGGCAACGTAACGATAAGCCCGTGATATCAATACTGGAGCGCGCTCCACGAGAAGTAGCGGCATCCTATCGCGTGAATATCACAAAGCGCAAAATTTTCTTCCCGAGAATGTATCGTTTAGTGCTTGAACTAGATTCTCTTTCTCTGACTTGCGCGCGATGTATCAAACGGATCACAGCAGCGAAATATAACCACCCCCTTAAAATGAGGGGTTTGATATTCAACCCGAGACTATACTTTGAATGTAACCAATCCACCTGAAGTCGAATTTTCTATGGATTCAAGAAGGGCGCACCCCTTTCGTGGCACGCCCTTTGTAATTCCACCGAACGATTCTAAACGGTCGTAGCAATCAGCCGACTTCGCTGAGCCTTGTCAGGGCGACCTTGAGGCTGGCGAGCTGGCTCTGCAGCTCCTCCAGCCGTTCGCGTTCCGCAGCCACGACTTCGGGGTTGGCGTTGGCAACGAACCGCTCGTTCGACAATTTCCCGACGATGCGATCCGCCTCGGCCTGTGCCTTGGCGACAGCCTTTTCAAGCCGGCTCCGCTCGGCGTCGATATCGATCAATGTGCCCAGCGGCAGACATGCAGTCGCCTCGCCGATGACGATCTGTGCCGAGCCCTTCGGCGCAGCTTCGGCGAGCGAGATAGCCTCGACGCGGGCAAGCCGCTTGATCGCCGCATCGTGGCGGAACAGCCGCTCGCGGGTGACGCCATTGGCATCGACGAACACCAGCGGCGCCGTGGCTGCCGGCGGCACGTTCATTTCCGAGCGCACAGAACGGATGCCCGAGACGAGGTCGATCAGCCAGTTGATCTCTGCTGCCGCGACATCGTCCGCATAGGACGGCACCGGCCAGTCTGCGTGGCAGATCAATCCATCGCGCTCCTTGCCCTCGCCAGCTGTGTGGGCCCAGAGCTCCTCCGTCATGAACGGCATGAACGGATGCAGAAGCTTGTAGATCTCTTCCAGCACGTAGGCGCTGCAGCCCTGCGCTTCGACCTTGTCAGCCTCTTCCTCGCCCATGAAGACGGGCTTCAGCAGTTCCAGGTACCAGTCGCAGAACTGGTTCCAGACAAAGCGATAGAGAGCGCCGGCCGCGTCGTTGAACCGGTAAGCCTCCAGCGCCTCCGTGACATCACGGGTGGTGCGCGCCAGTTCCGTCAGGATCCAGCGGTTGACCGTCAGTTCGGCCGCCTCGGGCACAAAATGCGCGCCACTGGCAGCGCCGTTCATCTCCGCGAAACGCGTCGCATTCCACAGCTTGGTGCCGAAGTTGCGGTAGCCGGCGATGCGCGCCGGATCGAGTTTCACGTCGCGGCCCTGCGCTGCCATGATGGCCAGCGTGAAACGTAGCGAGTCGGCGCCGTACTCGTCGATCAGTTCCAGCGGATCGATGACGTTGCCTTTCGACTTCGACATCTTCTGGCCGCTCTTGTCGCGAACCAGTGCGTGAACATAGACCGTATTGAACGGCTCTACCCCGTTGCCGGCGTCGTCCTTCATGAAGTGCAGGCCCATCATCATCATTCGGGCGACCCAGAAGAAGATAATGTCGAAACCGGTGACCAGCACGTTGGTCGGATAGTAGCGGGCAAGCTCGGCCGTCTGCTCAGGCCAGCCGAGCGTCGAGAACGGCCAGAGGGCGGACGAGAACCAGGTGTCGAGCACATCCTCGTCGCGGATGAGGATTTCACCCGGCTTGAAGTTCTCCAGTTTCTCCTCGACCCAGGCCTTCCAGACACCTTCGTGAGACAGGTAATGCTGGATCGCCGCCTGCAGCGCCTCTTCCTCGGTCTTTTCGACGAAAACCTGACCATCCGGGCCATACCAGGCCGGGATCTGGTGACCCCACCAAAGCTGGCGCGAAATGCACCAGGGCTGGATGTTGTCCATCCACTCGTAATAGGTCTTGTCCCAGTTCTTCGGCACGAAATTGGTGCGGCCTTCGCGCACGGAGGCGATGGCCGGCCCTGCCAGCGTCTTCGCATCGACGAACCACTGGTCGGTCAGCATAGGCTCGATGACGACGTTCGAGCGGTCGCCGAACGGCTGCATGATCTTCTTGGCTTCGACGTAGGGAATATCGTTGCCGTCGGCATCCTTGACGGTAACCGCCAGGCCCTCGGCGTTGATCGCATCGACGATGCGCTTGCGGGCGACGAGCCGGTCGAGGCCGCGATATTCTTCCGGTACGAGGTTGATGTCGTCGATTTCGGATTCCGTCGGCATGTCGCCGCCGCGGGCAATCGCCTGCGCCTGGGCAGCGCAGACTGCGTAGGGCTCGCCGTCATCGCGCATTTCGGCGCGGCCGTTCATCAGCCGGTAGAGCGGGATGTCGTTGCGCTTGGCGACCTGGTAGTCGTTGAAATCATGGGCGCCGGTAATCTTCACCGCGCCGGAGCCAAAATCTGGTTCCGGATATTCGTCGGTGATGATCGGGATCAGGCGGCGATGCTCCTTCGGCCCGACGGGGATTTCACAGAGCTTGCCGACGATAGGTGCATAGCGTGTATCCGAGGGGTGAACGGCCACGGCACCATCTCCCAGCATCGTCTCCGGCCGGGTCGTCGCAATCGAGATGTAGTCGCGCTCCTCCTGGAAAGTGACGTTACCGTCGGCATCCTTCTCGACATAGGTGTATGTCTCGCCGCCAGCCAGGCGGTATTTGAAGTGCCACATATGGCCGTTGACTTCGCGGCTTTCGACCTCGATGTCGGAGATTGCGGTTTCGAACTGCGGGTCCCAGTTGACCAGCCGCTTGCCGCGATAGATCAGGCCCTCCTTGTAGAGCGACACGAAGACCTTGAGGACGGCTTCCGACAGCCCCTCGTCCATGGTGAAGCGCTCGCGCGACCAGTCGCAGGAGGCGCCGAGGCGCTTCAGCTGGTTGAAGATCAGACCGCCCGACTCGTCCTTCCATTCCCAGACCTTGTCGATGAAGGCTTCGCGGCCCATGGCGACACGGCCGGGCAGCTGCAATTCCTTCAGCTTGCGCTCGACGACCATCTGCGTGGCGATGCCGGCATGGTCCATGCCTGGCTGCCAGAGCACGTCCTTGCCGCGCATCCGCTCGAAACGCACCATGATGTCCTGCAACGTGTTGTTGAGCGCGTGGCCCATGTGCAGCGAACCGGTGACGTTCGGAGGCGGAATGACGATGGTGAACGTCTCGGCTCCCGGCTTGGCATTGGCACCAGCGCGAAACGCGTCGGCCTCGTCCCATTTCTGGGCGATTTTCGGCTCAACAGCGGCAGAATCATAGGTCTTTTCGAGCATTTTGGGACCGGATCTAGAGTTCGATGATGCCGGTTGGTAAACAGGATGGCCGTCGGCAAGTCAATAAAAAAGCCGCCCCGTGCCCGGAGCGGCTGTTGTCGCCAGGTGTCGGGAAAAACTAGCGGCGGGGCCCGCGGGCAACCCGCTCGATCTCCTCGCGTACCAGCTTTTCGACCAGCGTCGGCAGGTTGTCGTCCAGCCATTCCTGCAGCATCGGCCGCAGCATGTCCTGGGCTATGTCGTCGAGCGAGCGGCGCTCGGCGCCAAGCGCTGCGGCAAGCTCGTCGAACGAACGCGCAACCTGCTCGCCGGTGGCTTCAGAGACCAGCATCTTCTGGGCCTCTTCATGCAGCTGCGGCAGGAACCGGTCATGCTGCTCAGCAGGCGCGACATAGGCGGCTTCCGGCTCGACATGAACCGGCTGCGGTGCAGTGGCGCGCTCGGGCTGCGGCTGTGTCCGGACACCGGATGGCATGTCAGGCGCCCGAGTGACCTGTTCGACGACCTGCTGCACAGGCTCGACCGGCCTGATGTGCACGACCACGTCGGACATCTCGGCCGCAAAATCCTGCGACACGGCGGCCATCGGTTCACGTTGCGTATGCCGCACTTCCGCCTCGGCGGCATCGGGCTGCATCGCATGCGAGCCAAGGCGCACCTCGGCGAGACGGGCGGCCATCGCCGGCGGCAATTCGCGAGACGGCGCCGCTTCACGCGACGCGTTCATCTGCATGGAATTGCGATCGGAAGCGGCACGCACGCGGGCTGCCACGTCGGCGAGCGACATGGTGCTGCGCGGCGCTGCATCCGGATCGTGGCCGGCCGAATTGGCGGCAACGAACCGCGGGTCCTGGGGAGCCGGCATCGGCGGCATGTCGTCGAGCGCGCCTTCGAACTCATCGTCGACGGTCAGATGGATGTCGTTGTCATCGTTTTCCGCAGCTTCGTACACCGGCGGCATCGGGGCCGACAGGGAAGGACCACCGCCTGGCTCGTTGCTTTCGATGATCTTGCGGATAGAGGCAAGAATCTCTTCCATCGACGGTTCACGCGCAACATTGGACTGAGCCATTTTCATCCCCGTTATCCTGCAGAAAGGACCGAAATGCCAGCGCGCCAGCCATTCGAATCATCGCTACCTTAGGATACTCTCCGGGGGAAAAAAATCACCGCGAATCGACTAAGTCCGCTGATGCACAGTTTTGTTTACCTTGTCCAGAGCCGCACGCAAAAGCAGCGGCTATGGAAAAACTGCAAATGAAAACGGGCACCCAGGGTGCCCGTCCGAAAGATCGTCAACCCATGGTATTGCTCAGAAGACGAATTCCTTGACCTTGGCAAAGCCCGGCAGCGCCTTCACGGAAGCGTTGAAAAATGCGTTTTCCGAGATTGCGCCACGTTCGCGCACGAACACCGAGGCACGCGCCGAATTGCCGAAACCCTTGACGACGACGAGACGGCCATTGTCACGCAACTGCTCGAAAAGATCGGAGGATACTTCTTCGACCGCGCCGTTGACGAAGATCAGATCGTAAGGCGCCCCGGCCGCATGGCCCTTTTCGAGCGCACCCGTCGCCACCGTGACATTGCCATAGCCAAGCGCCGAAAGCGTTTCGCGCGCCTGCGACGCCAAAGCGCCGTCGCATTCGAGCGCGACGACCGAGCCCGAAAGCAGCGACAGCAGCGCCGAGGTGTAGCCCGTCCCGGCACCGACCTCGAGGACGACATCGTCCTTGCCGATTGCCGCAAGCTGCAGCAGCTTTGCCAGCGGCGATGCCTGCATCAGGTACCGGGGCGGATTGCCGTCACGAGCAGGACAGATCTCGACGTCATTATCAATATATGCCAGCACCTTGAGCTTTTCCGGCACGAACGCTTCGCGCGGCACGGCGAGGAAAGCGTTCAGCACGGAGTGCGAGGTCACATCCGTCGTCCTGATCTGGCTCTCGACCATCTTCAGCCGCGCGGTTCCGAAATCCATCATGCTGTCCCGCCCCATCAAAAGCGATTATCCGTGCACCGTCTTAATCGCCACCGCGAAAGCTTTCAAGGCGTGGATGTGGACCGGAGGGAAATTCGTGCGGGGGAGCGCAGTTGGCGAAGCGGGCGGGAACGTTGCCTGCAATCCGCTACCTAACTCAAAAGCATGATCAGATTTACGACGCAAACATTCAATGATCTGCCATTTACTATTGTTTTGTCGGCATTTGGTAAAAAGGCGAAGGTAACGGCTTCTCCTTCGGCAAATTATCTTGCACCGCCTTCAGCAAAGCGTCGAATTTTTCGTTTGTATCAGCGGTTAGAGTTTCAACGCGCTTGTTTAGTGCGTCGTAGTGCGCGTTCATCGCGTTGATTGGAGGCGTCATTTTTTCGACGGCGTCTTGTGAAACTTTTTGAGCATCCATTCCCACGCTGAACCACTGGCCACCATAAGCCATAATCGCAACAGTCAAGCCGAGAGCCGCAATGGCCGTCACAATGACTGTCATTTTCGTGCCGTTGGTGGTGGTTTCCAGATGACCCATTTTAGCATTAATGAGCTTTAACTCACCGAGCAACTCAGCAAACTTTGTGTCAGTTCTCGCCTCTGCAGCTGCAATTTTCGCATCCACTTCGCTCATACCACCGTTTGCCCCCCCACCGCCGATGCTTTGCAACGGGCTTTTATTTTCAACCACCAACTTAACCATTTGGATTTGCTTCCAGCCAACTTATGATTGTGGCCATCGAAAATGTCTTCATATTCCCGCAATTAGCACACGATATTATCGAAACGGGTATTTTAAATGTTTCATACCCGGTGCTGTCTGTCACAGAGAAGCCAGTAACGTACTTCTCGGAGTTAGTCATAACACTCCAAAGATCAGTTCCGCATGCTTCGCATTTAAGGTCTTCGAGCTTGTTCTCAAAAAACCTAGTCACCTCGGTTGCAGGAGGATCAAGCTTGATTTTTGTCTCAGTCATTTGATCACCGGTGAACGCTTCGGTTTAAGTTGGCAGACCAAGTCCAACGTTGCAATCCACGTCGCAGGGATTCCCCGCTTTCCGGTCGAAATCCTGGAAACCAAGGAGGAGCGGCTTGCTAGATGTCAGCAATATGCAAAGCTGCCAATAACAACTGGCGTTGATCTAAAAAATTGATTTCACTGATAAAAAAGTGGAGGCCTCGCCCGGAATTGAACCGGGGTACGAGGATTTGCAGTCCTCTGCGTCACCACTCCGCCACGAGGCCATCCGTGTGTGGTCGCGGCGATTTAGACTAGCTCTAGACAGAGCGCAAGACCATTCGCCGCCAACGGGATAATTTTTCGTGCCCTTCGCGGCCCAGATCGGCTGTCCTTGCTAGCCCTGCCGCAGCGAAGCGATGCGGCTTTTCCGGGCAGCATACACTATTTGTTGTCCGGCTGACGCTTGCGGCCCCACCACACCGACATGCGACGGCGCCAGCGGCGGACGGTGGCGCTGTCCTGAGAGAGGATGACGAAACCGAGCGGTATCATCCAGAATCCGAGAATCGGCAGGAAGCCGAGGCAACCGCCGCCGATCAGCGCCGTGCCGACCGACATGCGCGCCAGCCGCGATTTCGGCAGCGGCACGTGCACGGAGCCGAGCACCAGCTTGCCGCGTGCGTGATCGACGCCAAAACGTTTTTTCGGCCTGGGGCGGCGCGTGGCGTCCGCATGCGGTGGGTTCGAAGCATCATTCATCCACAGGAAATGGGGATATGGGCGATTAATGCAAGCCGATGGGCGATTTTTGAAAAAACCGCTTGGCAAATCGGGAAAGCATTTGTATTAGGCCACTCACACCGCGCCAAGCGGTCTTCCCTGGTAGCTCAGCGGTAGAGCATTCGACTGTTAATCGACAGGTCGCCAGTTCGAATCTGGCCCGGGGAGCCAAATTATAAAAAGCCTTTGCAGAGATGCAGAGGCTTTTTTCTTTTTCGGTGCAATGGTTTCCCGCTTCCCATTCACACGTTGGGTGAAATGCCCGAGATCGCTACTTCCCAAAAATGAACCGCTACCATGCTTCATGGCACATTGCGCTCTCACACACGACCTGCAACCAGTTGACTACAACTGGACAGGTCACGGGGCGCCCCCGAATGATCGCCAAAAGCCGTTGCCGCGTCGCCCGAGGAGCGTGAGAATGAAATTTGTGCCTTTGCTTGTCGCTGCCGTCTTGCTCTCTCCCGGCCTTTCGCTGGCGGCACAATGTACACCGAATGACGCCTCGGCCCGGATTCTGGCATCCCCAAACCCGGACGACATCCATCCGGACTGGAGCGACGGCTCGACTATCGGGTTAAGCTGGACCTTCGAAGGTAAGGAAGTCGGCGACAGCGGCGACTACATGAAGGGAAAGCTAATTTCCCCGCGTGGCGATGTCACCAACAAGGGTGTCTATATTATTGCCCGCGAATGGGATTGCGCCGAATAGGCGCTGCGCCGAGCCCGCCACGTTGCAGAACCGAGCCCGATTTCCCGTTGATCGAACGGGCAAAGCAGTGGAGGATAGCGCCAGTTCAGCGTCCCGCGCCAAGACCCGCTGGCGGCGTCTGCAACATTTCGTGTCCCAGCAGGAATCGATCCCTTGATCCAGACATCCCTCCCCCGACTTCGCGCCCTCAGCCTTGCCGTTGGCACCTTCGTCGCTCTTGTGCTGCCGCAGACGGCTGCGATGGCGGCGCCCAGCTGCTGGTCGCTGTTGCAGAGCAAATACGGTCCCGGCATCCTGAAGGCCGCCGACGAAGCCGATCCCTGCGCCAAAATTCCCGGTTTCGACAAGAAGGAGCGCTTCAACCTCACCGGCCTCGATCTCTGCACCGCGCCGGATGGCGTGCAGATCAACGCCCAGGCTGACCTTGCCTGCAAATCGAGTTCGCACGGACTTCTCGGCGGCATCGATATGAAGGGCAAGCTGCAGGCATCGATGTCCGTCGATATCGGCGCCTGCAAGGTCACCGACGCCCGTGTCAGCGTCAGCGGCCCCGTCGGCGAATTGCTGAGCTCGGTCGGCGATATCCAGAATCTGGCGCGCAATTTTGCCCAGAAGAAGATATCAGAGGTCTGCGGCCCCCACTAGCCACGTGCTCTGAAAAGCGGCGGCCTGCACCTGCAAGCGGTCAGCCACTGTGGCAAACTGCTGCGCCGTTGCCGTTTTGTACTCATCCCCTCTTCACTTTCCGCCTTCGCCGCTCCATATTCCGGGCATGGCCAGATCCCCGAAAAACTCTCCCGCTCGCGATGATCGAAATACCGGTTTCGAGGAGGCGCCGCAGGCGCCGTTCGAAGGCGCGCCGCTGTCAGGCGGGGTTGCCGACTGGGTAAAGCAGCTCGAAGCGGAAGCCGAGATCTCCGGCGTCGAGACGCAGCGCGAGATCGCCTCCAAGGCCGGCAAGCATCGCAAGAAGGTGGAAATCGCCGCCTCGAAATCGGCGCGCGGTACATCCATGGGCGGTTCGACCGATCCGAAGACGCGGGCTGCCGCCGGGCTCAATCCGGTTTCCGGCATGGATACGTCGCTCGAAGACGCCGCCAATGCAGGCACGGCCGTCACCGCCACGGTCGAGGCGCTTTCGGCGCTGATCGAGAGCGGCAATCCGCTGTTCAAGGACGGCAAGATGTGGACCCCGCATCGCCCTGCCAGGCCGGAAAAATCGGAGGGCGGTATCAGGATCCGCATGCAGTCCGACTATGAGCCGGCCGGCGACCAGCCGACGGCGATCAAGGAACTTGTCGCCGGCATCGAATCCGGCGAGCGCAGCCAGGTGCTGCTTGGCGTCACCGGCTCCGGCAAGACCTTCACCATGGCCAAGGTGATCGAGGCGACGCAGCGCCCTGCCCTCATTCTCGCACCGAACAAGACGCTGGCGGCCCAGCTCTATTCCGAGTTCAAGAACTTCTTCCCAGACAACGCGGTCGAATATTTCGTTTCCTATTACGACTATTACCAGCCGGAAGCCTATGTACCGCGCTCCGACACCTTCATCGAGAAGGAATCGTCGATCAACGAGCAGATCGACCGGATGCGCCACTCCGCCACCCGCTCGCTGCTGGAGCGCGACGACTGCATCATCGTCGCCTCCGTCTCCTGCATCTACGGTATCGGCTCGGTCGAGACCTACACGGCGATGACCTTCCAGATGACGGTCGGCGACAAGCTCGACCAGCGGCAATTGCTCGCCGACCTCGTGGCCCAGCAGTACAAGCGCCGCGACATGGATTTCCAGCGCGGCTCTTTCCGGGTGCGCGGCGATACGATCGAGCTCTTTCCCGCCCACTTGGAAGATGCGGCCTGGCGGATTTCGATGTTTGGCGACGAGATCGACTCGATCACCGAGTTCGACCCGCTGACCGGCCACAAGACGGGCGACCTGAAATCGGTCAAGATCTACGCCAACTCGCACTATGTGACGCCGCGCCCGACACTGAACGGCGCCATCCGCCACATCAAGGAAGAGCTGAAAATGCGGCTGGCCGAGCTTGAAAAAGGCGGCCGTCTGCTGGAAGCCCAGCGGCTGGAGCAGCGCACCCGCTACGACATCGAGATGATCGAGGCGACCGGTTCCTGTGCCGGCATCGAAAACTATTCGCGCTATCTCACCGGCCGCAACCCGGGCGAGCCGCCACCCACCCTGTTCGAATACATCCCCGACAATGCCCTGCTGTTCATCGACGAGAGCCACGTCTCCGTCAGCCAGATCGGTGGCATGTACCGGGGCGACTTCAAGCGCAAGGCGACGCTGGCCGAATACGGTTTCCGCCTTCCGTCCTGCATGGACAATCGGCCTCTGCGGTTCGAGGAATGGGACGCCATGCGCCCCAACACCATCGCCGTGTCGGCGACGCCCGGAAACTGGGAAATGGAGCAATCAGGCGGCGTCTTTGCGGAGCAGGTCATCCGCCCGACCGGGCTGATCGATCCGCCCGTCGAAGTGCGCTCCGCCCGCAGCCAGGTTGACGACGTGCTTGGCGAGATCCGCGAGACGGCGGCTGCCGGCTACCGTACGCTGGTCACTGTCCTCACCAAGCGCATGGCCGAGGATTTGACGGAATACCTGCACGAACAGGGCGTGCGTGTGCGCTACATGCACTCCGACATCGACACCCTGGAGCGCATCGAGATCATTCGCGACCTGCGGCTCGGTGCCTTCGACGTGCTCATCGGCATCAACCTTCTGCGTGAGGGCCTCGACATCCCGGAATGCGGCTTCGTCGCCATTCTCGATGCCGACAAGGAAGGGTTCCTGCGCTCCGAGACGTCGCTGGTGCAGACCATCGGCCGCGCGGCGCGTAACGTCGACGGCAAGGTGATCCTCTATGCCGACAACATCACCGGCTCGATGAAGCGGGCGATGGAAGAAACCTCGCGCCGCCGCGAAAAGCAGATGGCTTACAACACCGCCCACGGCATCACGCCGGAATCGGTGAAGGCCCGGATTTCCGACATTCTCGACAGCGTCTACGAGCGCGACCACGTTCGCGCCGATATCTCGGGCGTGTCGGGCAAGGGCTTTGCCGATGGCGGCAACCTGGTGGGCGGCAACCTGCAGGCCCATCTCAACGCGCTGGAAAAGCAGATGCGCGACGCCGCAGCCGACCTCGACTTCGAGAAGGCAGCAAGGCTGCGCGACGAGATCAAGCGCCTCAAGGCCGCCGAACTCGCCGTCATGGACGACCCGATGGCCCGCCAAGAAGCCAGGGCGGTCGAAGGCGACAACGGCAAGCCAAAGGGCAAGCGCAAAACTCCCATCTCCCCCCTTGTCGGGGAGATGTCGGCGCAGCCGACGGAGGGAGGCGTATCCGCATCCTCGGCCTCCTACTTTCAGAAACCCTCCCTCGACGACATGGGACCCGGCACCGATACGGCCCGGCCGCTGTTCCGCAAGAACAGCCTCGACGAGATGACGGTCGGGCGGACGGAGAAGCCAGCGGCGGGCAGCCTGCCGGAACGCCCGCCGGAAACGGTGAGCAGCAAGAAGCGCTTTTCGCCGCTGCTCGAAGGCCAGCCGGACAAGGACGGCAGCTCCGCATCCGGCAAGGACGACCTGCGCCCGATCATCCGCGCCAAGGCCGGCGCCGGCTCCTACGAAGACGCCGGCGACGTCAAGCGCCAGAAGCGCACCAAGGGCAAGACGGGACGGCCGGGGCGGTAAAAACAAGGGCGGCGGAGCGCGAAAAGCGAAAAAACTTGGGTCCGGTAGCGCTCGTTGATAGGTTGCGGCCGCGCTGTTAAGACTAAGGCAATCTCCGCATGGCAAGCCATATGTCACTTGCCCTAAGGAGGACGAAACCATGGCGCTGATCGGCTTCAAGAATACCCACAACCAGCCCGTCTACGTCAATCCGGCGCAGGTGCTCTATGTGACGACCTTCGAGGAAGACGTGTCGATCATCGCATTTGCCGTATCCGGCGCCGGCGGCAACCCGCTGACGATTTATGTGCGCGGCAATGTCGACCAGATCCGCCTGAAGATCGACGGAACCGCCCAGCGCTGATGATGGAGATCGGCGCAAACGTGCGCCCGTCGTAACGATCCGATGCCTGCGTTTAGGCGCAGGTGCTGCGGCGAGCGAATTGATCGCCAGCTTGCGCCCTCACCCGAAAACCTCGCCAGGATAGGCACCCCAGATGGCGGCTTGCCTGATATAGCCGGTGAGCCGCAGCCCGCTCAGATGCACGCGGCACCAGCTGCCGTCGCAGGCCGATAGCCTCAGCAGCACCTTCGGCTGCAGCACCGCGATTGCGCTCGCCTTGGCATTGGCGGCGACCCGCAGCGGCACGTTGGCCGAGAGCCAGGGGCCGACAATGCCGGTCCGCTGGCCCGATAGCAGCGAGCCATACATCCACCCGGACGTACCGTCGGAATCCCGCACCTGCCGCCAGCGTCCATATTCCTGGATGACCTCGAGCGGCAGGCCGGGCGCGACATAGATGAAGCGCGTCGCATAATCGAGCGAAGGCCCGATGCGCAAGCGCGCCTTGCGCGGCTTCAGCGACACGAAACGCGGCACGGCCAAGCCGCTTTCGCTGCCGCGCGCAAATCCGGGCGCCAGCACCGGAGCCGGCGAACCAGCGCCTGAAAGCAGAGGTGCCGCGGATGGCAGCGGCTGCGAGAGTGGCGAGACCAGCAGCACAATGGCCGAAAAACCGGCGACGGCCATAAGGCTGCAGGACAAGGGCACCCTCACCGGCAGGCCGAGACCTTCTTCAGCGCCGCAGAGATGCCGGCCAGAGATAGGTATAGCGGGTCGGAGTGCCGCGTTTCGAGGTGGCGCTGACGGTCATATCGCTGCCACCGCGCATCGCCGCCACCAGATCCGGCTCCTGCGCCACGTCCCGCACCCAGGCGGCATTGTCCTTGGACACCATGGCGAAGCGCTTGTCGTCGACCGCAACGGTGATCGGCGCCCCCGGCTTCAGCATATAGCCGCGCACCGCCTCGGGCACGAAGCCGCCGTCGGCAGAGGGCGACACAAGGAAAAAGTTCTTCCCATGGTCGATTCCGGCAGGCTCCATCTTCGTCGGCATCGAAAGCGCATAGCAGACCGTCCCAGACTTCGCCGCATAGGAATAGACGCCCCAGTCATCGAACTGCTGGATCCGGCTAGGCTCGGCAAACGCCGCGGCAGAAGAGGCGACAAGGGCGGCGACGGCGAAAATGGGGAGTTTTGCGGGCATGATATTCCAGACGGGTTTTGGACAAACTCAGGCCGGATTTCGGAACATTTCCGGCCGCGCGAAGGCCCAATTGGAGCCCGTCGAGGGTTACCGGGAGGTTAATGGGGTGGTTACGATATTGTGATGGGGGGGTGTGAGATCGGATCTACCGCCTAAGGCAAGAACCGGCGCAGGCAACTTCCGGAGCTATTTCCGACTGCGTCTGATAACATCACAAAATACTTCATCATCCGACTGTATATGAGGAGAAAGAACGTCTAGGCAGGATTTGAGCCTAGCTTGCAATGAATCATTTTTCCTTGGAGTTTCTGAATAGTTGGAAATCTGCCGAACTGATTTGATAGAAAGCAACTGCAGCAACACTCGAACGCCCTTTTTATCCGTCAGCCCTACGCTACGGGCGTCATAAGATCCTGGAAACCCAGCCAACTCGGGAAAAAGCTCTCCCTGTAAGGTACGGTTTGTCTTAGTTTGCCTCGCCTCGACATCGCTTAGCATGCGCCTCAAGGCCATTGTTTCAAGCTTCCGCGACTCTGCAATGATTAGATTGGAATGCCTAACTCTCAATTCACGGATAACTTCTTCGTATGTATACTGACCTTTAAGGCCAAGTTCGTGCGAAATATTTCTAAGAGCGCCGCGCAAGTTCATTTCGTCAAACTCCATTGGCACGCAAGACGAATCATAAGATCAAAAGGTGAACTTAAAAACCAAGACAGTCAACCATACTACAAAATAGAGTCTGAGCATCACGGCCATATTGGAGTATAAGAAACTGATACAACGGCGCATATATAGAATTGCCACCAAACAGATCAAATCTTGCATGTAGCGTTAAGCTTCGAAATGCGATCGCGGCCGCGTATCGTCACACTCAAAAACTACTCGATTTCTGGAAAAGAAGACAACGGTTAAAGATTTTCCCGTCTATTTTGGCGCCTATACGAGGTCACTACTCCGCCGCCCGTAACTCCACCACGTCCATCTCGTAGCCATACTCCTCGAGCATCGTATACGCGTGCTCGATCGTCGCCACCTGCGCTTCCGCCTTGCGGATTGCCTCGGCGATGGCTGATGTCCGGGCCCTTAGCATGGAGCCGAGGACGTCGGCTTCGGGGCGGCGGCCGAGGCGGTCCATGTGTTTGCGGACGCGGGCCCGGTGGCGTTCCAGCTCTAGGATGTGGAAGCGGTTCTTGACCGCCTCGTCCGAGAGCTTGCGGCGCATCGCGGCAACCGGATCGAATGAGCCGGGCTCGCGCTCATCGAGAATGAAATCGTTGACCAGCGCCTCGATCATCGCCGCCCCCTGCAGGTCGCGCGGATCGGCCAGCTGCGGATCGTAGCCGGTGTCGTCGTAGACCTTGCGGCGGATCGGGTCCTGCAGCAATTCGTACACCGCCTGCAGCCTGCCAAAGTGCTCCGCATCGCCGCCGCTGTCGGGATGGGCGGTCTTGGCAGCTTTCCGATAGGCGCTCTTGATCGCATCGAGGCCCGCATCGCGCGCGAGACCGAGCATCGCATAGGGATCCATCATCTTGCTACCTCTCCGCCTGCCCGCACGCACCCACTCCGACTAGCCTCTTGCACGCCCGGCTTCAACCCCCGCAGCGCGTTGATATCATCGGCCTTGCTCGGGACCAAATTGTGGAGACCGTCACGATATCCCCGACTTTAAGGCAACCACAACCTTATGGCGACTGGCCGTCGGCCGCATGCCGAAAACCTGTGCCAACGGGCGCGAAAATCACGCCGCCGGGCCATCGGGGCAGAGGCTTTATAGGCGGAATATAACGGACCATGCCGGTGGTCTGCGAGGTCAGAATTGTGCGCCTGAAACTGCCCGAAACCACGTCCGGGAAGAGCCGGAATCCCGATCCGGGACAGCGAAAAATGCATCAACGCAACCTCCCGAAATGGTACAACCGGCTTGCGTGGGGCTTCAAAAACCCTTCAAACCCTTGGTTTAAAGGCGCTATGCCGCGCAGGTTGAAACGTGTCAAAATTTTGTCGCTTGCTTTTTTAAAAAAATGCTGCCACGAATTGGTTCTCGGGCATTTACTTGCCGGTGACTGGACAGATGTGGCAAAGCCTGCGTAGACGTTCTTTCCCCGTACGTGACTACTCGACCCGTCTTCCGCGCCGCGCGAAGGCACAACCGTCCGGCTTCGACCACCGGGCAAAATGGACTAGAGGGAAAAGGACTATTTCCATGGCGACCAAGGGCACCGTTAAATTTTTCAACCAGGACAAGGGTTTTGGTTTCATCACGCCAGAAGGCGGCGCGAAGGATGTGTTCGTTCACATCTCCGCTCTCCAGGCTTCCGGCATCCAGTCGCTGCGCGAAGGCCAGCAGGTCACGTTCGACACCGAGCCGGATCGCATGGGCAAGGGCCCGAAGGCCGTCAACATCTCGGCTTTCTGAGACCCGTCCAGTCACGACGAAATTTTACAAGAACGGCGTGCTGCAGGGCGCGCCGTTTTTTTGTGCTTTGGGCCTGAGTTGGAGATTTGGCAATTGCCTGGGAGACCACCTCGTTGCTCGGTGCCCCCCTCTGTCAGCTGCGCTGACATCTCCCCCACAAGTGGGGAGATTATTCTTTTCCCTTGCGGACCCTGGCTTTCGGCTGATCTTCGTCTGGCGGGCTGACCGTTCCGCCCACTCTCCCCCCTTGTGGGGGAGATGTCCCGCAGGGACAGAGGGGGGAGATCTGGCACCGCAACTTACTTGCCGGCGACGCCGTCAGGCCGAAAGCGCCGTCGGCTCGGCGGGCGAGAAATCCACGGCGGCAAAGGCGGCGGTGATGACCTCCGGCCCTGCGCCCGGCTTGGCCGCATCGCTCGACAGGATCTGCCGGAACCGTCTCGCCCCGGTCATGCCCGAAAACAACCCGATCATATGGCGCGTCACCTGCTGCAATCGTCCGCCACCGGCGATGTGGGCGCCGGCATATGTCATCATCGTATCGCGCACCGCCATCCAGTCTGGCGCACAAAAAGGCTTGCCATAGATGCGGTGGTCGACATCGGCGAGAACCGCCGTATCGCCATAAGGCGCCCTGCCCAGCATGACGCCATCCACATGGCGCAGGTGCATCTCTGCCTCGTCGAGCGTCTTGATGCCACCGTTGATGCCGATGAACACATCCGGAAAGCGCTGCTTCATGCGGTAGACGAAGTCATAGTCGAGCGGCGGGATATCGCGGTTTTCCTTCGGCGACAGGCCCTTCAGCCAGGCTTTTCGCGCATGGATCCAGATGGCGTCGGCACCGGCGTCGAGCACCCGCACCATCAGGTCCGGCAGCGCCACCTCGGGGTCCTGCTCGTCGACGCCGATCCGGCATTTCACCGTCACCGGCAAGTCTGTCACCGCCTTCATCGCCGCCACGGCAGAGGCAACAACATCCGGCGTCAGCATCAGGCAAGCGCCGAACGTGCCGGACTGCACCCGGTCCGAAGGGCAGCCGACATTCAGGTTGATCTCGTCATAGCGGTAATCGGCGGCAATCCGCACCGCCTCGGCAAGCTTGCCCGCATCCGAGCCGCCAACCTGCAGCGCCACCGGATGCTCCTCGGCATGATGCCCGAGCAGCCTGTCACGCGGCCCATGGATGATAGCATCCGCCACCACCATCTCCGTATAAAGCAACGCTTCCCGGCTGATCTGCCGATGCAAAAACCGACAATGCCGATCCGTCCAGTCGATCATAGGTGCGACGGCGAAGACTTTTTCGCCTTTAAGATATTGATTTGTCAATGTTTTTCCAACTGCACCACGCAGGACCACGCTGCGCCACGGCCATTTTGGGCCACTCTCTACCACGCGCAACCATTTGAATCCATTGGCAGTGACGCTGGGTAACTTTTGAACTGCACCAAGAACTGCACCACAGCTGCACCAATATTTTCGCCAACTGCACCATTCGTCCAGTCTATTCAACGGATTGTTGAATAGTGGATTCCCGGTCTTGTACACTCACCGCTGACACCAACAGACGCGGCCACGAGCCGCCTAGGAAAGGAATGTGAACGATATAATTACCCTCTGCGGGTCGGCGCGGTTCGAAAGGCTGTTCAAGGCTTGGAACGAAGCGCTGACACTCGCGGGGCACACGGTGTTCTCTGTCGCGGTCTACCCAAGCGACAAATCCGGGGTTAAGCAGTGGTACTCTGATGATCAGAAAGCTGACCTCGATGCAGCCCACCTCCGTAAGATCGCGGCGAGTGACTCGATTTTCGTTCTTAATATGTACGGGTACATCGGCTCATCGACGCTAGGCGAAATAGAGCACGCAAAACGTCTCGGTAAGAAAATCTACTTCTTGGAATCGTGGAAGGCGGGCAACGGGGTGTGTGACATGCACCATGAGTGGCTGCGCGACGACATGGAGTTGGACGGATTGCCAAGGTGCTCAGCCTCGCCCATCGACACTATGACATCACCCCACGACCCGGCGATCTTCTCTCCTTGGAGCAGTGACCTGCTCGGCCCGGGTGGGGCAAAGCGCTCGTCCCTGGTTAACCTCACCAAAGCGGCGGAACGCCCAACTGCACCAAGCTCAGAAGCCTGAGTAGCGCCCCATTGCGACACTCCCCCCAGCGGGCAGGTTTTCAGCCACTGCCCGCTAACCCGCAGACATTCCCCGCCACGCCCAGCCCCGCGTCACCCTTGGTTGAATCTGCACCAGTCGTTTAGCACAAATTGCACCAAAACTGCACCATCGACCTTTTGAAAATAAAGAGACGAATGATTTCAATAGCTTAAAAGCGCGCTGTACAGTCGATCATGGGGGCGACGGCGAAGATTTTTCCGCCGGATGCATAGGGCGACGCTGTCGGCACGGGCGCCGTGTAGGTGGATGGGGAATTCATTGGCATTTGGTTTGGGATCTTCATGTCGGGAGCGCATGGCCCTTGGGCGCGCGTGCATCGCTGTATATAGCGGACCCGACAAAAAAGCGAGGCCCGGCCGGGCATGAAACCGACCGGGCCCTGTGATGTTTGGAGATCGGTGCTTTAGATAAAGGCAACCGGCATCTGTATCGGCGCGCGCTTGGCGCCGTAGTCGCGTTCGTGCGACGAGAGATTAACTTGCTTTTCCTGGGCGAGGACCAGAGCTTCGAGTGCCGGATGCAGCGCTTCTTCGCGGGAAAAATCGATGGCATCGACTTCGATGGAAGCGGCGCGCTTGCGGGCGTTGAAGAAATTGAAGATCATGGTCGGGGCCCTCCTGATAGCTACCGGATAAACGACGCATGCGCCGTCTTCGTTCCCTTCCTAGCATGTGAGTCGTTAAAAATTAACCATGCTGCACTGCACTAGGAAGAGCCATCAGCATAACCCGCAACGAAGACAGCGACGCGACAGCAGCAAGGCGGAAATCGGGCGTTCCCGAGGCCATCCGAAAAGGCGAATTCGTCGTCTGACACGAACTAAATCTTTAGTCGTCGAACTCGAACTTGTGCTTGGAAAGCTGCCACTCGCCGTTGGCATCCTTCTCAACGCGCTTGTTGCCGCGATAGAAAATCGGCTTGTTGACGCGCTTGTCGATGGCATAGCGGCTCGGCGTCCATTTCGCCTTGGGGTCGGTCCCGGTCACCGAGGCCAGCGCCTCCTTGAACTTGCCTGCCTTGTACAGCGTCATGAATTCGTCGTCGGCCATGTCAAAGTCTCCTTAAGCGTCGGCGGCGCGCGCGCCGCCCGTAAATTCAACGGATCAGCAGCGCCGTCCCATACAGCCCGAAGCCGAATACCGTGTGAGCCACCAGGTTGAGCAGGCGAGCCTTGTTCGGATTGGGCGTCTTCGATGCTGCCCAGCCGATGCCAAGCCCCGGCTGCAGCAGGAACCAGCCAGCCGCCACGGTGACGATCGCCCAGATCCAGGCAACCAGGAATGTCGGCGCCTGCAGCCAGCCCGGGCCGGTGATCGCCACCAGCAGGAAGGCGTAGGCGATGCCGACAGCATAGTGGCCGATCCAGCCGAGCGCCAGTTCGTGGGCATAGGGCGCGCTCGCATTGATATCGTCGTGAAACACCGTGCCATGGCTGAGGTGATAGAACCAGCGGCCGACCGGCGCCCAGTTCGGCATGCCGCCGCCGGAAAGCCGGGCGTAAAGGATCGCCCAGAGATCCATGAGGATCGTTGCGCCAATGCCGATGACAAGGCAGCGCCAGAAAATGTCGACCATGTGAAATCCGATAATTTGGGACGCCGGAAGCAGGCGCGCACCAAACCATAGGCGCACCGGCGAAAGCAATGCCCATCCGTCGAAGCCGGCCAAAAGAATCGCCTCGCCCCAAGCTTTCAGGCCTCCGATCCGGCTGCCCTTGCTGTCGCCGTCGCATTATTGCGCTACAAAGCCTCAGAAGACGCGCACGCCCCTTGCGAAGGAGAGAGATTTGACCGCCATCGACACGCTTTTCACCCATGCCCGGCTGGACGACGGATCCTTCAGCGACATCGCCGTCACCGGCGGCCGCATCGTTGCCATCGGCGCCAGCGGCAGCCTCGGCACCGGCGCCGGCACGACCGTCGATCTCGGCGGCGCGCTCGTGGTACCCGGCTTCGTCGAAGGCCACATTCATCTCGACACGAGCTTCTACGGCGGCCCGTGGATTTCCCACAAGCCTTGCACCGCCGGCTTCGACGTGTACGAGCGCGTCGCCTTCCAGCACCAGAACCTCGCCATTGCCGAACCGATGGACGTGCGCGCCAGAAAGCAGCTCGAGCTTGCCATCGGCAACGGCGCCACCGCCATGCGCAGCCATGTGATGGTCGACGGCTCCGTGGGCCTCAAGCACCTCAAGGAGATCCTGAAGGTGCGCGACGAGTATGCCGGGCTGATCGACATCCAGCTCGTCGCCTTCCCCCAGAGCGGCATCCTGAAAAGCCCGGGCACACCAGGCCTGATGGACGAGGCGATTGCCATGGGCGCCGATGTCGTCGGCGGGCTCGATCCGGCCAGTTTCGACCGTGACCTCGGCGGCCATCTCGACGTCATCTTCGACATTGCCGAGCGCCGCGGCGTCGATATCGACATACACCTGCACGATGGTGGCACGCTCGGCCAGTTCACCATCGAGGAAATCTGCGCCCGCACCCGCTCGCTGTCGATGGAGGGCCATGTCGCCGTCAGCCACGCCTATGGCCTCGGCGACCTCGCCCCTGACGCGGCAAAGCGCGCCGGCGAGCAATTGGCGGCCTCCGGCGTGTCGATCATGACCAACGCGCCCGGCAACCACGCCTTCCCGCCGGTAGCGCTGCTGCGGTCGGTCGGCGTCACCGTCTTCAGCGGCAGCGACAACATCCGCGACAGCTGGTGGCCCTATGGCGATGGCGACATGCTGGGCCGCGCCATGATGATCGGCTACCGCTCCGGCTTCTACACCGACGAAGACCTGCGGGCCGCCTTCGACGTCGTCACGACCTCGGGCGCCAAAGCGCTGCGGCTGGAGGACTATGGCCTGACGGTCGGCTGCCGCGCCGATTTCGTCACGCTGACGGCCGCCCATGTCCCTGAAGCCGTCGTCTCCGTCCCAAAACAACGCTCCGTCTACAAGGGCGGCAGGCTGGTGGCGGAGAACGGGATGGTGGTGCGGTGAGGCGGTGGCTCGCTCCTGTCCTTAGCGACCCGAACCAAGCTCTCGCTTGAAGGCCGCCGTCACGATGTCGATCAACTGCCTGTGGATGGCACTCCTGGAGCGGCTGCCGCCATCCCTGCAGATCGGATCGCCGATCTCCTTTGCCGTAGCGGTCTCTTCAGCACCCGGCTTGCATTCGGCGAACATGCTGAAATGACTGGAATCCGGGATCGTCGAGTATCTCGACTTTAAAATCGCCTTGGCAACTCCGGCCGCATCTGCGGTGACTGGAATTGTACCGGGCTTACCGAGATTGACGATCTCGACGGGAATGGAAATTTCCGCAAACGTCCCGGGCTGGAAAACGCCGATCGGCGCAGGGTCGATCGCCATTGCAAATCGAATGCGCCTGTCTTCGCTCTGACGGCCGGCGGACTGCATATCCATGGCATGAAGATCGACACCGCTTTGGCGAACCCAGTCGCAAAGCGATGGGTTGAGCGCATCTGTGTCGCAATAACTTGCCAGCCGCTGCGGATCGATCCGGGCACCAGCCAGCGCCAAGGCTGTGCTGCCGCCCGCCGACAAGCCCAGTGCACCTGTCTTGCCGCTTTCCAGATGCTCTTTGAAAAAGGCGTCTTTCCCGATTGCATCCAGCGTATCGCTGATATCGCCAGGTCTCAGCCAAAGTTTCATCGTCTCCGCTGCGGATCGCCCGGGCCCCGAATTGCCGGGGTGGTTGGGGGCGGCCACGATGAAACCCTCGCTAGCCAGTGGCGCTGCGAGCCAGCTCAGCGCCGGCGCGTTTCCGGCGATACCGGCGCCATGCGAAAGCAAGACAACGGGAAATGCACCCTCCGAGATCGGAGCGCCAAGCATGGCAGGCGTTCCCACGGAGAACATGCCTTCTCCCAGCAGCATGGATTTTCCACCGAGGAGCGCCGGGTACCAGACGATAACGTCGAGGTCGGTGCCGCGCTCAGGCGACAGTGCGGAAATTTCGCGCACTCCGACATTCTCACTGGCCAGGGCTCGCTGCTGCGCCGGCATCGTCAAAACTGTAGCCGTGCCCAGCATGGCGATCGCTTTTAGTGGAGAAAGCATATTGGTCCTCATGCTTGCGAGCGCCGGGGAGTAAGGTTCCCCGTTTCGTGGCGGAGAGAAGGCCGGCGCGCTTCGAAGCACAGCATCGACCACTGTCCTCAACCACGCGACCCGGATCGCAATCCCGGACGTCCGAAATCGCGATCAAGGTCCATGCCGGCGCCACGTTGCGACCGCAGCCTTCGCACACCCGTTTAAATCATCACGCAAACGGCACCACACAGTGCTGGATTTGTTGCCGGAATCGCGAGACAACAGGCTCTGATCAGTGAAAGAGTTTGCGCCATGACCGACCTTGCCACCGTCATTCCCCTGCCCCATCCTACCCTTCTGCCTGTCGATGGAATGGCTGCGACCTTTCCGGTGCGGCGTGTCTATTGCGTAGGCCGAAACTATGCCGACCACGCCATCGAGATGGGACACGATCCCAGCCGTGAGCCGCCTTTCTTCTTTCAGAAGAATGCCGACAATCTTCTCGTCGGCAGCGACTTTCCCTATCCGCCACTTTCCAGCGACGTTCATCACGAGGTCGAACTCGTCATCGCGCTGAAATCCGGCGGCAACGATATCCCGGCCGAGGCGGCGCTCGATTGCATTTACGGATACGGTGTTGGCATCGATTTCACCCGCCGCGACCTGCAGGCCATTGCCAAGAAGGCAGGCCGCCCCTGGGAGGTTGCCAAGGCATTCGAGCATTCGGCACCCGTCTCAGCCCTGGTACCCACCGAGCGCATCGGTCATCCTAACTCCGGCGCCATCTGGCTCGAGGTCAATGGCGAGCGCGTGCAGAACGGCGACATCGAGCAGATGATCTGGAAGATCCCAGAAATCATCGTCGAACTATCGAAGCTGTTCACGCTTACCGCTGGCGATGTGGTCCTGACCGGCACGCCAGCGGGCGTTGGCCCTGTCAGCAAGGGCGACCGTATTACCTGTGGCGTCGATGGTGTCGCCACGATGTCGCTGACCGTCATCTAACCGGGAGAACGCCATGCCGATCTATATGCTGGGAGGACTGACCCCGAAAACGCCGCCTGCCGGACGCTACTGGCTGGCGCCGGATGCGTCGATCATTGGAAAGGTCGAGCTTGGCGAGGACGTCGGCATCTGGTTTGGGGCGGTCTTGCGGGGCGACAACGATCCGATCGTCATCGGTGCCCGGACCAATATCCAGGAAGGCAGCATGGTCCACACAGATGCCGGCTTTCCGGTCGTCATTGGAGAAGGCTGCACGATCGGTCACCACGCCATCGTCCACGGCTGTACCATCGGCGACAACACGCTGGTCGGCATAGGCGCCACCATCCTTAACGGCGCGCGCATCGGTAAAAATTGCCTTGTCGGCGCCAATGCGCTGGTGACGGAAGGCAAGGAATTTGCCGACGGCTCGCTGATCGTCGGTTCGCCCGCAAAAGCGATCCGCCTTCTCGACGACGCCGCCATAGAAGGCCTGCGTCGCTCGGCAACAAGCTACGTCGCCAACTGGCAGCGTTTCGCACGGGATCTGAAGCTGGTCGATTAAAAATCAAAAGCGCGCTACAATCTCTGAGATCAGCGTGTCACGCTTTACCACTGTTCCCGGACATTTCTCCTTTAGACATGCCTCAGCGTTTGTCCTCGGGGGATTTGTCGAGGGCACGATCGAAACCCTTTTCCGCCGTCTTCTTCAGTTCTTCGCGATGGGCGTCGGCCTGTTTCGGGTCGCTCCGCGCCGCATCGCTTGTGGGATCCAGCTTTTTCGCGTCGACGTCGTTGTTGTTGTTGGCTGCAGCCTTGTCGTTGGTCATTTTTTTCTCCTAGTTGCCATCCCCAACCATAAGCGATGCCATAGGTTCCAACGCAGCTATCAGCTTATGGACCTCACACGGTCGGCAGCATGCCATTCAACCGCAGCCAGGTCTCTACCAGCTGGGTCCAGCTGCGCACCGATGGCCGGGTCTTGCCCATGCCCCAGCCGTGGCCACCGGATTGGAAGATGTGAAGCTCGGTGTCGACATCGGCGGCACGCAGGGCGCGGAACAGCATGAGGCTGTGGTCGACGGGCACGATAGGGTCATCCATTGCATGCGCGACGAAGGTCGGCGGCATGTCTTCCGTGACGTGCTGTTCGACTGAAAAGGCCTCGCGCATGTCTTCTGTCGGCTTCTTGCCGCAGATCTTCAAACGGCTCATGGTCTGGTCGAACGGTGCCATCATCGTCACGACCGGATAGAGAAGCGCTGCGAACGCGACATCGCTCGGCGAACTGTCGATTTCGTCGGTTTGCACGTAGAACTGCTCGGCGGCCTTGGTGGCCAGCATCCCGGCAACGTGGCCGCCGGCGGAAAAGCCCATCACGCCCAGCCTTGCCGGATCGATCCCGAGGCGTTTCGCCTCCGTATGGAGGATCTTCATCGCCCGGATACCGTCGAGGAACGGCGCATGGATGCTCCAGCCCTCCTGCGGCACGCGGTAGACGAGTTCGACGGAGGTGATGCCACGCGACGCGAAGTAGATGGCAGCCGGCGTGCTTTCGTTGACGATATCGACGCGCGCATATCCGCCGCCCGAACACATGAGCATCGCTGCCCCGGTCGGCTTGTCCGGCTTGTGGATGATAATGCGCGGCAGCGAGATCTGTGTCAGCGACCCGCGCGGCGTCAGGTTCTCGCCCTGGCCCGGACCGGCGCCACCCGGAGGTGGACCCGTCCAGAGGTTGATCACCTCGATCGTAGAATTCTGGGCAGGGTCTGGCGTGGCCGCCACCGCTGCGGTTGTCGTCGTCTGGACGGCTGCGGCTGCAACTGCCGCGCCAACCAGGAAATTTCGTCTTTTCAAATCCATCATCCCTGCCCCGTCAGAAGCATATGACTGAACTATGTCACGAATTTATTTCGAATAACGACTATAATGCACTGCAATATGGATGGTTGCTTTTTAGCATCGATTTTCGACGACTTTTCCACAATCGCAATTTTTGACATCCACTCGGATCAACTAGGTACAATGGACGTAACCCATTGATATCATTTCAAGACGTGCTTCTTGATATTCCACCGGTCATGATACCAGAGCCATTGCTCCGGATTTTCCCGTACCCAGCTTTCCACCTTGTCGTTCATCATCTGGGCAGTGGCCGGCAGATCGAGTGCGCCGGTATCGGTGCGCGGCAGCTCCATCCTTGGCTCGATTTCCAGCCGGAAGCGATTGTTCGGCAGCCGCACGCAGCGGGCCGGATAGACCTCGCATTCGAACTGCCGCACCAGCTTCGGCAGCAGCGGATTGGTCTTCACGTCGCGGCCGAAGAATTTCGTCCGCAGTCCCTTGCGGAATTTCTGGTCGACGAGCACGCCGACGCTGCCGCCCTCGTCCAACTGGCGCGCGAGCGCAAAGGACGAGCCGGCATGCGAGGGAACCAGATGACCCATCCGCTTGGCGCGGAAGTCGTAGACTTTCTTTGCGACATAAGGATTGTTCGGAGGCCTGAAAAGCACGGTGACTTCAAGCCCGAAGGCGGCACTGGCCACCGGCAGCAGTTCGAAATTTCCAGTATGGGCGGTAAAAACGATGAATGGCCGTGGATTGTCGCGCAATTCCAGAAAGATCGGGACGCCGGAAACCTCGATGCGGCCCGGCTCGGTCTTCTCGGGATCGAAGTCGAAAAGGCGGTCGAGGAACACATATTCCGCCGCCAGCCGCCCCATGCTCCCCCAGCTGGCAAGCGCGATTGCCTCGATCTCCGCATCGCTCCTTTCCGGAAAAGCATTGCGCAGATTGGTGAGCATTAGCGCATGACGACGCGTACGCGGACCGACCTTGCGCATCAGCCAGTCGGCAAACCGTATGCCGCCATCAGCTGGAAACAGCTTCAGGAAATTCAGGAACCCAAAGGCCAGCTGCGCGATCGACCATTGGCGAAAGTGCCGGAAGGCCAGTACGATCCGGGTGATGAAGAGCTTCACCGGTCAATCCATCTTCAGGATGATCTTGCCGAAGATCTGCCGCGACTCCATCCGCTCAAGCGCCTTGTCGATGTCGTCGAAACGTACTTCCGTGTCGATGACGGGATGCACGTAGCCGCGCGCCATCTTCTGCATGGCATCCGCCATGTTTTCCATGCGGCAGCCGAACGAGCCCATCAGCTTCAGCTGCTGCTGGAACAGCATCATCAGGTTGATCTCAGCCGACACGCCGGATGTCGAGCCGCAGGTGACGAGCCGACCGCCGCGCTTCAGGCAGAACATCGACGGTCCGAACGTGTCCTTTCCGACATGCTCGAAGACGACGTCGACGCCCTTCTTCTTGGTGAGCTTGCGCACGACCCCTTCGAAGCGGTCGACGCGATAATTGATGACATGATCGGCGCCAAGAGCCTTTGCCCGTTCGATCTTATCGTCGGAACCGACCGTGGTGATGACGGTGCAGCCGATGTTCTTTGCCAGCTGGATCGCCGCCGAGCCGATACCGGAGCCGCCGGCATGGATGAGGATGGTCTCGCCGGACTGCAGTTTGGCATTGTCGAACAGCATGTGCTCGACGGTGCCGAAAGTGACCGGGGCAAGCGCTGCCGCAATGGCATCGACGCCGGGAGGCGCCGGCACCAGCAGACGGGCCGGCAGGTTGACCTTCTCCTGCGCAAAGCCGTCGAGATGAAAGCCGTGCACGCCGCTGACGTTTTCACAGAGATTATCGCGGCCCGCGCGGCAGTGATGGCAAAGGCCGCAGGTGCGCGCGCCATAGATCGACACCAGCTGGCCCGGCAATACGCTGGATACGCCAGGGCCGATAGCCTCGACGACGCCGGATGCTTCGGCGCCGATGACAAGCGGCATCTTGCGCTTGGCAAAGGCCATGCCGCGCCATCCCCAGACGTCGATATGGTTCAGCGCCACCGCTTTGACGCGCAACGTCACCTCGCCGGGACCGGGCGCATCCGGTTCAGGCAGGTCGGTGATTTCAAGCTTGCGGTCGTCGACGAGTTGCAAAGCACGCATGGAAAGGCCCTCCGCCCGAAGGCGTTATCAAGTAAATCGTGTGGCGACAGGCTCTAGAGCATTTCGTCCAGAACTGGAAGCCATTCCGTTGGCAGTACGCGGATGCCGGCGCAAAGGATCACGCATCGGGCCGAATGAAAACAGCCGCCCTCTCGCAAGGCGGCTGTGTTTCAAACAAACTTGCGTCATTCTCGGCCTCTAGGCCGGATCGAGCGCCATGACAAGGCTGGCATTCTGCCCGCCGAAGCCAAACGAGTTCGACAGCACCGCGTGGACCTGTGTCTCGCGCTTGACATTCGGCACCACGTCGAGGTCGATGCTGGTGTCTGGGATGGCGTAGTTGATGGTCGGCGGCAGCGTACCCGTCAGCATCGTCTGCAGCGAGAACACGGCCTCGACGGCACCGGCAGCAGTCAGCGTATGGCCGATCATCGACTTGTTGGACGACACCGGGATCTTGGCCAGCCGCTCGCCGAAGACGGCCAGCATCGCACCATATTCCATCTTGTCGTTTTCCGGCGTCGAGGTGCCGTGGGCGTTGATATAGCCGATGTCGGTCTCCGCCATGCCGGCATCCGCGAGAGCCGCCCGGATCGTAGCAATGGCCGGCGCGCCGTCGGGTGACGAGCGGGTGCGATGAAAACTGTCGGCCTTGTCGCCGGCGCCCTTCATGATGCCGAGGATTTTTGCACCACGGGCAACAGCTGATTCCAGCGATTCCAGCACCAGCGTCGCAGCACCCTCGGCAATCACGAACCCGTCCCGGTCCTTGCTGAACGGCTTCGATGCCTTGGTCGGCGGATCGTTCTGGGTCGACAGCGCCGACAGCAGCGAAAAGCGGATCAGCGCCTCGGCGCTCAGCGAGCCGTCTGTCGCAACCGACAAGGCCCGCTCGGTGCGACCCTGGCGGATCGCCTCGATCCCGAGCTGGATTGCGGTGGCGCCCGAGGCACAGGCTGTCGACAGGGTTACCGGCAGACCGCGCGTGCCGAAACGGTCGGAAAGACGCTCCGAGATGGCGCCGAACGAGGCGGCCTCGTGGAAGGATGGATCCGGACGTTCGCGCATGGCGGCAAGAAATCGCTCATAGGCATCGCCCGGGTGATCGGCCGGCGGCGAGCGATCGCCAAGAGCGAAACGGGCGCTCCATTCCGGTTCGATCGGCGGCGCGGCCAGGAACAGCGGACCGTTGAAATCACCGGACAGGCCAGCCTGCGCCAGCGCCTCGACGGTGGTCTCGCGGGCAAACGCATAGGAGCGCTCGACGGCGTTGGAAATCGGCACCTCGATGAAATCGACGGTACCGGCGATGCGGGTCGAGATGTTGTCGGTCGGAAAGCGCGTGATGGCGTGGATACCGGAAACGCCTGATGTCAGCGCATCCCAGTTGTCCTTCAGGCCCTGGCCGAGCGAGGTGATGATGCCCATGCCGGTGACGGCAACGATCGGGCGTCCGAGATGGTCCCTATAGGCTGCAGCTGTCATGCTCATCACTCCTGAGGCTCAGTGGACAGGACGGCAACGCCCTCGCCGCGCGTATGTCCGACGGTTGTCACGATCGCCGTCCGGGCGGCTGTGCCCATCGGCTTTTCATGGTTTGGGTCGAACGCCGGCACCTTGGCCTTGTTGGCCAGCGCCAGTGCGGCAAACGCGATGCCGAGCGGAAACTGCGTTTCGAGCCCGTGTCCGGTCACGCCGCCATAGCCACGGATCGCCGCTTCCGGAAGCGCCTTGTCCAGCACTGCCTTCTCGCGGGCTGCAATCTCGTGGAGGCCGGAGCTTCCGGAAAACACGATTGCTTCGCTGCCGGAACCCATGGCGGGCTCGAGCAACCGCTCGAGGCGAGCCTCGAACCTGCCGTCGTCGCGGTTGCCGCGGTCACCCTCGATCGCGTCGATCGTCGCATAGATATGGGCACCACGGCTTTCGGCGTGGGCCCGGGATTCCAGAACCAGGAAGGCTCCGAGCGAGCCGACGATCATGCCGCCGCCGCTGCCCTCGCGACGCGACCACAAGGGCTGCCAGTCGCCGACGCTGTGGCCGCCGATCGATTCGAACAGCAGGATCATGTCCAGCCGCTCTGCCGAAAACGCGCCGCCGACCAGCGCATGGGTGGATTCGCCGGATTTGATGCGGTGAAAGGCGGTCTCGACCGCCGATATGCCGGCAGCCTCCTCGCCCATGAAGGTCCGCGACGAGCCGGTGACCTTGTGGACGATAGAGATATTGCCTGCGAGCAGGTTTGAAAGCTGGGCGAGAAACAGCGTTGGCCGTAGCTCTGTCGTCAGCTTTTCGTTGAGCATCAATTCGCGGTCGTTGCGCTTCAGGCCCTCGTCGACGATCAGCGTATCGACATTGATGTCGCGCTCGCCACCGCCGGCAGCAACGATCATGTCCATCGCGCCGCATGCCTCGAAATTGTCCTTGAAGCCGGCGTCGTCGAGCGCAAGACCGGCGGCAAAGACGCCGATGCGCTGCCAGTTCTCCATCTGCCGCTGGTCACCGCGCTTGGGGATCTGCTGCGACCAGTCGATCTCTGGCAACGGGTGCACGGGATAGGGCTTGAATTTTTCTGTCTCGACGATGACAGCCGGCGATGTGCCCGATGTCAGCAGCGCAACATGCGCATCCTTGCCGACGCCCTGGCAGGTTACGATACCGACGCCTGTGATGACGACGTCATTGGGAGCCTTGCTCATACATCAATCCTTTTCGGCTGCGTCGCGGATGGCCAAACCTGTTCAGGCGCTGGCAGCAATCGCGTCGAGAAGCCCGACTTCCGTGGCGCGCTTGCGAACAATATCGGCCAGCGGCACCTCATTAAACGGCAGCGTGCGCAGCTTCAACTGCGCATCGCAGACCTTCTTGCCGGCGACAGTGATCTTCGCCTTGGTGACAGCATAGCCGGATCCGTCATGTTCCAGAATGGCCTCGATATCGAGTACCGCATCCGGCTCGACGAAGGAACGCATCTTCGCGCCGTCGACGGTCATCAGGAACGGCATCGCGGCAAAATTCGTGGCGGCCAGAACGAGCATGCCGGACGCCTGCGCCATGGTCTCGATCAAGAGGACACCCGGAACCAACGGCATTCCGGGAAAATGGCCTTCGAAAACCGGACTGTTGGACGGCACGACGGAGCGCGCCCTCAAGATACCCTTGGACAGGTCGACGGACTCGATCCGGTCGATCATCTGGAAATATTCCAGCAGCATGGTGCTCTCCGGTCCGACCCGCGAGAAAAAGCAAAGCGGGTGGGAGATAGTGCTTGGAACAAAACCGCCCGGCCGTCCTATCAAAGGCGGCAGGGCGTTGGCAAAGATGCAGCGGTGGCTCAGGCCTTGGCGGCGCGCAACTCATCGATCTTGGCGCAGAGATTCTTGAGGACGAAATACTCCTCCGTCGAGACCTTGCCTTCGTTGACTTCCTGCGTCCACTTTTCCAGCGGAATCTTGATGCCGAATTCCTTGTCGATCGCAAACACGATATCGAGGAAATCGAGGCTATCGATGCCGAGATCGTCGATCGTGTGGCTTTCCGGCGTAATCGTCGCCCGGTCGATTTCGCTCGTTTCCGCGATGATGTCGGCAACCTTATCGAATGTAGCAGTCACGCCAGTACCTCTTCAAATGATCTTTCGATCTTCGTCATAGGGAAATCCGTCTCAAAAGCCAATGGCCTGCGCGACAGCCTGCCCAAAATTTGGGACAGTGTGTCAGGCAGGGCGGTCACTGGCTTATTGGCTGATGATAATGCGTGTGTTCTCAAGCCCGGCTTGGCTCGCCATAGAGAAGAACACAGCAGCATTCGCGGTCTGCAAGCGGACGCAACCGTGAGACGCCGGCCGGCCGAGACGGCGGACCTCGGTGGTCCCATGCACCGCATAGCCGCCGTTGAAGAACACCGCGAAGGGCATCGGGGCGTTGTCATACTTCTTCGAGTGATGGTCGCGGGACAGCCACTTGGCGGTATAGTTGCCGGTCGGCGTGACATAACCCGGCCGGGCCGTCGAGACTTTCCACTGATAGCGGGTGATGCCGTTTTCGCTGACTGTCATCGTCTGCGCGGCAATGTCGATCCGCGCCAGGAGCGCCGAAGCATCGGCAGACGCAGCATAAAAACCGAGGCAGAGAGTTGCCACAGCAGCAGGAATCGTCGTCTTCATGATTTTCCCCTCGGTCGTTGCTTCGGAGCGAGCAATTTCGACTGGGAAAGGAATAGCACGAAGTTTTCTATATTGAATTAATTTGCACGACGCGCGCTGCCTAATTATTATTTGTGGATCGGGCGCAAATCTTTATTGAGAAATTAAAGTAAAGCGAGAAAACCCGCAAGCACGGCCAGCGCCAGTACGCTGCAGGCCGTGTAGAAGATGGCCACGCCCGCCTCGACATCGCTGACGGTCGCGGTATCTCGCCCGGATCCGTTGATCATCGGCTCCCGCACGGTCTCTCCGGCATAGATACGCGGACCCGCCAGCTGTATATCGAGAGCGCCGGCCATGGCTGCCTCCGGCCTGCCGGAATTCGGCGAACGGTGCAGACCACCGTCGCGCGCGGCGATGCGAAAGGCATTGTTGAGCGCCGTCACACCACGTCGCACCATCGCCCCGAGGGCAATCAACAGGATCGACAACCGCGCCGCCGGCCAGTTCGCGACATCGTCGAGCAGTGCCGACGCCCGGCCGAAATCGATATAGGTCTCGGATTTGTGGCCAATCATCGAATCGGCCGTATTGAGCATTTTGTATAGAAGCAGGCCCGGCAGGCCGAAAACCGAGTACCAGAGCACCGGCGCCACCACGCCATCGGAAAAATTCTCCGCCAGGCTCTCGATGGCCGCCCGACAGACAGCGGGCTCGTCGAGCGTCTCGGGATCGCGACCGACAATGCGCGACACCGCGCGCCGTCCGCCTTCGAGCCCCTCCTGCCGCAATGCCTCCGAGACAGCAATGACATGGTCGGCGAGGCTCTTCTGGGCCAGGAAAACCGCCACCAGCACCGCTTCGATCAGCAGACCGAGCCAGCCGAACATCCCGAGCAAAGCATGCAGCACGCCACCGGCAAGTGCACTCAGCGCCAGCAAAGCCAGTATCGACACGAGACCGTTGCGACGACGGTCTGCGGCCGAAAGCCGCGTCAGATTATAGCGCTTGTCGACAAAGCTGATCGCCTTGCCGAACAGCACCACCGGATGCGGCAGTCTCGTCCACAGCCAGTCTGGATCGCCGACGATCCGGTCGAGCAGCAGAGCCAATACGAGGATGAGCAGGTGTTCGTCGATGATCATGATGTCAACCCGGTGAGTGCCGATGCCAGCCGGCGATCCTCTGCCGCATCGGCCGTCAGCCCGAAACGCAGCCACTCTGCGGCATAGTCGAATTTGCGGACCAAAATGTGATGCCGGCAAAGGTGCTCGTGAATCGCACCCGCCCGGCTGTCGGCAACGAGAGCGAACAGATCGGTCCCGCCGGTAACCGATAGCCCCGCGCCGGCAAGCACCGAGCGCAATGCAGCGCTGCGTTCGGCCAGCCGCCTGCCGATTGCTGCCGTATCTCCGGCAAACACGTTGGCCGCCAGCGATAGCGCCGGACCCGAAACTGCCCAGGGTCCGAGCCAGTCCTCAAAACGTTCCTGCAGGAAGGGATTGGCGATCACGAAACCGAGCCTGATACCGGCCAGCCCGAAGAATTTTCCGAACGACCGGAAGACTATCAGCTTGTCCATGCCGGACGCCAGCGGCGTAAGGCTCGCCTGCGGGCTGCCGTCTCCAAATGCCTCGTCGACCACCAGCCAGCCATCCTGCCGGCGAAGTCGATGCTGGAGCGCCACCAGTTGGTCGGGCATATGAACGCGACCATCCGGATTGTTGGGATTGACCACCACCACCAGCCCATGCGCCTCCGTGACGGCGTCGAGATCGGCGATCTCATCGACGGCAAGGCCAGCCAGCGAAAACACGCGCCTGTACTCGCCATAGGTCGGCCCCAGCACCGCGACGCGCGTGCCCTCGGCCACCAGACGCGGCAGCAGTTGGATGACCGACTGCGTCCCCGGCACCGGCAATGGCCGGCAATCGCCACTGCGGTAATAGGTCTGCGCAGCCGCCCTGGCGCGCTCCACCAGATGCTGGTCCGGCAGCCGGTGCCATGCGCTCGCTTCTATCGGCGGGATCGTCACCAGGTTGGGGTTGATCCCTGTCGACAGGTCGAGCCAATCGTCGGCGTCACCGCCGTAGAGATGCGCCGCGGCAGTGATGCCGCCGCCATGGGCGATCCTGCCGCTCATCCGGCCTCTCCGGACAGGTCGATCAGGTGCATGTAGGAACCGGCGACCTTGCCACGCTGCAGGCCGGCCGTGCCGAGATCGTTGTCCAAGGCATCGGTAACGGCAAACAGCGGGTCGGCATCGCCTTCGGACACCAGCGTCGAATAGTGGAATTCATGCGCTTTCATCGGCGCCTCGAAGAAACTGCCCGGCAATGGCGTGACGCGGCGATAGCCCAAATGCCGCTTGCGCGTCTCGTAGCTGGTGACGACCGGCAGCAGCCCGAGCATCGCATGGCGCCCACCGGCTGCATCGATCAGTTCCTCACCGAGCGTCATATAGCCGCCGCACTCGCCGAAAATCCTGACGCCACGCTCGGCCGCCTCCCGCATGGCGGAGCGAAACGCACTGGCCGACGCGATGGCCCCCGCGTGCAACTCCGGATAGCCTCCGGGCAAATAGATGGCATCGGCGTCTGCCACTGGGGCCTCGTCGGCAAGCGGCGAGAAGAACGAGATCTCCGCACCGCGTCGCCGCCAGCCCAGCAGCATGTGTTCATAGGAAAAGGCAAAGGCGATGTCGCGGGCGACTGCGATCTTCTGGCCAAGCGGCGCCATACGGTGAATGTTGGCAGGAGAGGCCTTGGCACGTCCGGTACCGGCACGCATCAGCAGATCGAAATCGCACTCGGCGGAAACAGCCGCGGCGGCACGCTCGATAAACTCCTCGAGCCCCGAGTGTTCGCCGGCCTGCACCAACCCCAGGTGACGCTCCGGCACCGCCAGCCCCGGATCGCTGCGCACTACGGCGACGACGGGCATGCCGATTGCCCGCAGCGCCTGTCGCAGCATCAGTTCGTGGCGAGCGCTGCCAACCCGGTTGAGAATGACGCCGACGATGCGGATGTCGGCGCGAAAATTGGCAAAGCCGCTAACGAGCGCCGCCACCGATTGTGACGTGCGCGCCGCGTCGACGACGAACACCACAGGCAGAGACAGCATCGCCGCCAGATCGGCCGCTGTACCCTGACCATCGGCAGCGCCGTCGAAGAGGCCCATCATCGCCTCGACCACCAGCATCCTGCCGCCTTCCCGGTGGAGGGCGGCATTGGCGGAGATCAGTTCCGGGCGCATGCCCCAAGGGTCGAAATTGAGGCAGGTCGTCCCGCTCGCCGCCGCATGGAAGGCGGGATCGATATAATCGGGTCCGGCCTTGCCCGGCGCCACGGCAACGCCCCGATTGCGCAGCGCCCGCAAGAGCCCGAGCGTTATCGTCGTCTTGCCCGACCCGGAGGACGGCGCCGAAATCAACAGCCCGCTCATACTCGCACCTGTCTCGGTTCGCCGATGCTTTCAGGCACCAATGTGCGCCCGGAGAGTGCGCCCAGCCAATCCAGCGATGGGCGCAGCCCTACCACCGCGCCGATGACGACGATGGCAGGCGGCAAGAGACCCGCGCTTGCAACATCCGCCTCGGCAGATCCGAGCGTCGTCTCCAGCACCTGCTGGCGCGGTGTCGATGCATTGCAGACGAAGGCGACAGGCTCGTGCAGCGACCGGCCGGCAGCAATGAGATTGGCAACGATCTGGGAGATGTGTTTCATCGCCATGTAGATGACGATCACAGGCGACCCCTTGCCGATCGCCTGCCAGTCAATGGCATCCGGCACCAGCCCCGACGAATCATGACCGGTGAGGAACGTCACGGCGTGATTGACGTCCCGGTGGGTCACCGGAATGCCGGCATAGGCAAGTCCACCGATCCCGGCGGTGACGCCCGGCACGATGCGGAACGGGATGCCATGCTCTACGAGAACCAGTGCTTCCTCGCCGCCACGCCCGAAAACGAAGGGATCCCCGCCCTTCAGCCGCAGCACCCGCTTGCCGGACCGCGCCAACTCGACCAGTCGCAGCGAAATATCGCGCTGCTTTGCCGAAGGCTTGCCCCCACGCTTGCCGGCATATTCGAGCACGGCACCGGCACCGGCGAGCCTAAGGCAGGCATCGTCGACCAGTGCATCGTGGACGATAACATCAGCCTCAGACATAGCCTTTGCAACCAGCAGCGTCAGCAAGCCCGGATCGCCCGGCCCCGCCCCGGCCAGCCAGACGCTGCCCGGCTCAAGGGTTGGCAATGTGGAAAACAGGGTTTGGTTCATGCGGCTGTGTTAGGCGTGGGAGGGCGGAATTGCAATATTGCGGCAGAAGATCGAACCGGCCGAGAGGCGCCATAACGCGGTGATCTCTACGCGGCTATATTCGACCTGATCAAAACGCCATCCGGCAAGAACATGCCGTCAAATGTATTTCCGGAAACGTTCGCAGCGCCGATATTCGGCATTTTCATAAATTTTGCCATAGACCGAACGACGGATTTGGTGTCGGCGGTGAACTCTACCATCCCGACATCGAGGCCGCCGAGATCATCGCGATGTTTCGATATCGTATCCGCGACAGTATGATAGAACGCTCGCTTGTCGGTGATAGACTTCGCTGGAACGATCCAGAGTTTCCAGCTTTCGGCTTCAGAAAAATTGACCCACATCGCGAAGCGTGGATTGACCGGAGTCTCGTCCAGATACCTGACGAGATCCTGACCACTCTTCACCATCGTTCCCTGATCCATGGCAGAACTCCTCCGGTTTCATCCATCACGGCGGCTATCATCACCTGAGCCGTGCCCAGGTCCTTTAAGCCGTATCGATCGTCAGGCTTCCACTCGCAAACGATCGCCCAATTTACGGCAAAATCTTTGTTGGCATCCTGTGCTTGCTTCAATTCGGCCGACAGGCCGGCAACCCTGATTAGCTTTTGTAGATCATGATCATATATCGACCTTACAAAATTAAGCTCGGGAATCGTTTCCGCTGATATCTGCTTCGCGATGCAAGCCTTAAGCCCGATCTCCACCGCATATCCCGCTAGATAGTAAGCATTCGACGCCCTGCGATGGGCCAACAGCAACTGGGCATCGTTGATCTTTGCTTGAGCAACACGTTGCAGATCGTCGCGCCTCACAGCGAACATCTAGGGAAGCCCAAAGACCTAACGGACATCTCAGTCTCCCCGGTCAAACATGAACGCGATTAGTCCAAACGGTCAGCGATATCCATCGTCGCACCGATCATGAATAATTCATACCACAGAAGGCCATTGCAACCATAGCGCTACATGAGGAGTAATGCGATCCATCTTTGTCCTTGGGTAAAAGGAGCGTCCTTGGGGTGCCCCCTACCCAATCACCCCACGATCACATCCCGGATCAGATCCACGACCTTCTCCGACTCGATCCCGACACACACCGTCTGGCTCGGCAGTCCGTCCCATTGCCCCGGGGGGAAGTGGCGGCCGTCGGGCTTGACGATGGTCTGGCCGTCGGCGATGCCGCCGCAGACGACGCGCACGGCACCTGATATCGATGTGAAGAGGTTGGGGGCGACGATATAGGCGCTGGCGCAGCTGTCGTGCACCATCATGCCGTCCTCGACCGCGTGCTTGTAGAAATCGATGTAGGACTGCGAGAGGTCGGCGAGCAACTGTACGTCCTTGCCGCCGGCCTTGGCCATGTCGGCGAGATAGCCGCGGCTCATTGTGGTGATGGCGGTCACGTCGAGGCCGATGAGCACGACCTTCCAGCCAGCCGTCATGACGACGTCCGCAGCCTCGGGATCGCCGTAGATATTGGCTTCCGCCACCGGCGAGACATTGCCCGGCACGTAGAAAGCGCCGCCCATGATGACGACGTCCTTGACCAGTCCGGCAATCTCCGGATCGTGCTTCAGCGCCAGCGCCAGGTTGGTCATGCGACCGACGGCGACGAGCCGCACCTCGCCGGGATTGGCCCGGACAGTATCGATGATGAACTGGTAGGCCGGGCGCGGATCGATGGGAAGATCGATGGTTTCCGGCACAGCGATATCGCCGAGACCGTTGACGCCGTGCACATGTGTCGGCCAGCCATGCTCCTTGCGCGATGGATCGAAGGTCGCGTCGGCGCCGCGTGCCACCGGGCATTCGAAGCCCCATTCCCGCTTCAGGAACAGCGCATTGCGCGTCGTCGTGTCGACCGAGGCATTGCCGAAGATGGTGGTGACGCCGATCAGGTCGATCTCGGGATGACGGTGCAGGAAGAGCAGCGCCATTGCGTCGTCGACGCCGGGATCAGTGTCGTAAATGACCTTGTGCATGGAAATTCCTTATCGCGGCACGGAGCCGGCAGCCATCTCGGCCAGCGGCGAAAGACGTTACCATACCGGCGCCGGGCGGTTTCGCAATATCGCAGATGCCCCGCCGGCACGTCGTCCAGCGCGAAATTCAAACGACGACGGCAATTGCCACGGTGGCGAGCGCGGATTTGAGTTTCGGCACGATGAGCACGGCCTCAGGCCCCGCCCCGGCCAGCGCCGCAGCCTCCGCGACACCATGGCAACCGATGAGCGCGAAAATCTTGTCGGAGGGATTTTGCAGCCGCGGCGTCTCGCACTCAAGCCGCTCGGCATCGAAAAACAACGCCGGAATGCCGTAATAGGCCGCAACGGCAAGGATAGCCGGCTCCTGCGCCTTGCCGTCGATCGAGGCGAGCGCCTGGAGGTCACTGGCATCGAGACCAGCTCCGGCGAGGGCGCACTTTGCCAGGGCCAGCAATTCGCCTTCCGGCGCTCCGCTCTCGCAGCCCATGCCGATCACAAGGCGGGACCTGCCGGACGATTGCCGATCGGAGGACGAATGGGTCACGCAGGCTCTCTTCGGTAAGGATGGCGATCTGTCTAGGCTTCAGCGCGGCTCACGTCAATTTTGGTCGCCCCCGCAAACAACGATTGCAGCCGGCAAGCGCGGGTGCCAGAAGACGCTCCAGTGAAATCGGATGGCCCGCCGTGCAAGACATCTCCCTTCAACTGCTCCTGCTTCTGTTCATGGCAGCATTCTTTGCCGGCTTCGTCGATTCGATTGCCGGCGGTGGCGGATTGATCACCGTGCCGGCCATGCTGATCGCCGGCATACCGCCGCTGCAGACGCTCGGCACCAACAAGCTGCAAAGCATCTGCGGCTCGGCCTCGGCGACCATCGCCTACGCCCGCAAGGGCCATGTGCAATTGCGCGAGCAGGTGCCGATGGCAGCCATGGCGGCGCTCGGTGGCGTGCTCGGCGCGCTGCTGGCGACGATCATGCCAGCAGATCTGTTGCGCACCATCATGCCTTTCCTGCTGATCGCCATCGCTCTCTATTTCGCCCTGAAGCCCAACATCAGCGACGTCGAGACCCACAGGCGGATGACGGCGCTGATGTTCGGCCTGACCGTCGTGCCGCTGGTCGGCTTCTACGACGGCGCTTTCGGCCCCGGCACCGGCTCGTTCTTCATGCTCGGCTTCGTCAGCCTCGCCGGTTTCGGCCTGTTGAAGGCGACCGCCCATACAAAGCTTCTGAACTTCGGCTCGAATTTCGGGGCGCTTGTGGTCTTCCTGTTTTCGGGCGCCATCCTCTGGAAGATCGGCATCCTGATGGGCATCGGCCAGTTTCTGGGCGCCCAGGTCGGCTCGCGGCTTGCTATGCGTATCGGTGCGAAAGTCATCAAGCCGCTTCTGGTCGTCGTCTGCATCGCCTTCGCTATTAAACTGCTGGCCGATCCGAACAATCCCGTCAGGCTTTGGCTCGGCTACTAAGGGCTGCAGGGGACACCGATCAGAACAGCGCCAGCAGCAGCGCACCGCTGGCAATCAGCGCAACGCCGAGCCAGTTGACCATTCCAAGCTTTTCACCGAGGAAGACGACGCCGAAGATGGCGACCAGTACGATCGACAGCTTGTCGATAGGCGCGACGCGGGCTGCATCGCCGAGCTTCAGGGCCCGGAAATAAGCGATCCACGAGCCGCCGGTAGCAAGGCCGGACAGGCCGAGGAACAGCCAGGTCTTGGCAGAAATTGTCGACGGCGCCTGCCATTGGCCGGTGGCAGTAACGATGGCGGCGAGGATGACGATGATCACCATGGTGCGGATCAGCGTCGCGAGGTCCGAATTGACGCCGGAGATGCCGATCTTGGCGAAGATCGCGGTCAGCGCCGCGAAGGCGGCCGATAGGATCGCCCAGAAAACCCAGCTCTGCGTCATCAATATTCCACTCCGGCCTGCCCCTTGATACCGGAGCGGAACGGATGCTTGATCAGCTCCATCTCGGTCACCAGGTCGGCGATCTCGAACAACTCTTCCTTGGCATTGCGGCCCGTCAGCACGACATGCGTCATATAGGGCTTTTCCGTTTTCAGAAACTCGATGACCTCTGCCAGATCGAGATAATCGTAGCGCAGCGCAATGTTGATCTCGTCGAGCAGCACCATCGAGTTGCGCTCGTCGCGGATAAGCTCCTTGGCCTTCTCCCACGCAGCTCCAGCCGCCGCTACGTCGCGGGCGCGGTCCTGCGTCTCCCAGGTAAACCCCTCGCCCATGGTGTGGAAGGCGCATATATCCGAGAAATGCTTCTCGATCAGGTCCCGCTCGCCCGTCCACATCGCGCCCTTGATGAACTGCACGACGGCGGAGCGCTTGCCGTGGGCAATATGCCGAAAGATCATCCCGAAAGCGGCCGAGGACTTGCCCTTGCCCTTGCCGGTGTGGACGATGATCAGCCCCTTGTCGCCGCTCTTCGTCGCCATGATCTTGTCACGCGCCGCCTTCTTCTTCGCCATCTTCTCGGCGTGGCGGCTATCGTCGGGCTTTTGCTCCGGCGCGGTCACGCCGTCGGTTGTGTCTTCGCTCATGGCTGTCGTCCTGAAATCTCGGGCTTCTGTGCCAGCGGGCCGCCCGGCCGGAAATGGTAACCGATTTGCGGCTCGCTAATTGTTTTCGGCGTCTGCAGAAAACTGGTCCTACTCTCTACAACGACTATCATGCCAGCGCCTCTTCGCCTGTTTCCATCAGCGCGAACCGCGCCGAGTTGCTGCGCGGTGTCCACAGCTGGCGATCAATCGCCTCCAGAAGCCGCTCCTTCATGTCAGCGAAGGCAGCGGGGTTCTTCTCCGTCATGAAATCGGCGACGCGGGCGTCTGTTACGAAGGCCTGGTAGACCGCCTCGAAGTGGTGATCGCGGACGGCGCCTGTCGTTGCCGAAAAGGCGAACAGGAAATCAACGGTCGCAGCGATCTCGGCAGCCCCCTTGTAACCGTGGCGCATGACGCCGGAGATCCATTTCGGATTGACGACGCGGCCGCGCACCACCCGGCCGATCTCTTCCTCAAGCGAGCGGATCACCGGCTTTTCGGGCCGCGAATGGTCGTTGTGATAGATAGGCGGCCGGGCGCCGCCCAGTTGCTCGGCCGCGGCCGCCATGCCGCCCTCGAACTGGTAGTAATCGTCGCTGTCGAGCAGGTCATGCTCGCGGTTGTCCTGGTTCTGCACGACGGCCTGAATCGATGCCAGCCGCTCTTCGAAGACACCGCGCTCGGCTTTGCCATCTTCACCGGCGCCATAGGCGTAGCTGCCCCAGACCAGATAGGCCTCGGCGAGATCGGCGCGCTTCTCCCAGCCCTTTTCGTCGATCAGCGCCTGCAGGCCAGCACCGTAGGCGCCCGGCTTGGAGCCGAAGACACGATAGCCGGCCCGTTTTGCTGCTGCAGCCGCATCCAGCCCCTCGGCCATCAGGCGTGCGGTTTCTCCCTGCATGCGGGCTGCGATTGCATTGTCCTCAGGGTCTTCATCCAGCGCGCCGACAGCCCGGACGGCCTTGTCGAACAGCGCGATCTGCTCGGGAAAGGCATCCCTGAAGAAGCCGGAAATCCGCAGCGTCACATCCACCCTAGGACGACCAAGCATGGCCGGCGGTATGATCTCGTAGCCGGTGACCCGCCGAGACGCCATATCCCACAGGGGCTTGACGCCAATCAGCGCCATCGCCTGGGCAATATCGTCGCCGCCGGTGCGCATATTCGACGTGCCCCAGGCCGTCAGGCCGATCGAGACCGGCCATTCCCCGTGATCCTGGACATAGCGCCGGACCAGCAGTTCGGCCGAGGCCTTGCCAAGCTGATAGGCCGCAGGCGTCGGCACCGCGCGGCTGTCGACGGAATAAAAATTGCGGCCCGTCGGCAGCACGTCCGGCCGGCCGCGCGTCGGCGCGCCCGACGGTCCCGGAGGCACGAAGCGGCCGTCGAGACCGGCCAGCAGCCCGTCGATCTCGGCCGGTCCACAGGCCTGGATCGAGGGTTTCAGGCGGGACTCAATTTCGGCAAGCACGGCCTGCGTCTGCGACCAATCCGGCGGGCAGAGGCTGGTGCCATCGACCAACCGGGTGGCCAGCAATTCGATGCGCTCCACGGTATCGCCGTTGGTGCGCCATGGGTCGCCGGATACATCGACGAGGATTTTCGGGCGCTGGCCTGCCCAGGCATCGGCCATCCCGCAGTCCAGCGGGTCGAAGGTTTTGGGTTGCGGAGGTTTACCCCCCTCTGTCCTGTCGGACATCTCCCCCACAAGGGGGGAGATCGATGGGGCGGCGGCAATCTCCACACTGAAGTCCGCTTTTGCAGCAAGCTCCGCAGGTGCATTTTTGTGACCACGGCGCGGCATACCAATCTCCCCCCTTGTAGGGGAGATGTCAGCAGACCCGACAGAGGGGGGTGGAGCGTCACACACAAACGCCGCCAGCCCCGCATCCGCAGCAATCGCCCGCTGCAGGCTCTGGTCGCCGCCCTCGCCCAAACCGCGCGGCACACGGGCCAGCGCTACCGTCAGGTCAGTCAGCAGCCGTCCCTGCGGCGACACGCCGAAGACGTGCAGCCCGTCGCGGATCTGCATTTCCTTCAGGTCGCAGAGATAGGCATCGAGCTTCTGCAGCGCACTCTCCTCGCTCTCGCCCTTGGCAATGCCGGCATCCTGGTCGAGGCCTATATCGGTGACGAGATCGAGGATCTGCTTGCGCAGCAGCAGGATGCGGCGCGGATCGACGCCGGAGGCTTCGTAATATTCGTCTACCAGCGCTTCGAGGTCCTTCAGGGGACCGTAGCTTTCGGCGCGCGTCAGCGGCGGCGTCAGGTGGTCGATGATCACGGCACTGGTGCGGCGCTTGGCCTGCGTGCCCTCGCCGGGATCGTTGACGATGAACGGATAGAGATGCGGCATCGGCCCTAGGATGGCTTCGGGATAGCAGGTCTCCGACAGCGCCAGCGCCTTGCCCGGCAACCATTCGAGATTGCCGTGCTTGCCCATGTGGATGACGGCATGGGCACCGAATTCCTGGCGCAGGAAGGCATAGAAGGCGAGATAGCCATGCGGCGGCACGAGATCCGGCGAGTGGTAGCTCTCCTTCGGATCGATGTTGTAGCCGCGTGCCGGCTGGATGCCGACCAGCATTTCGCCGAAGCGGGCAAAGGACAGGGCGAATGCGCCATCGACGACATAGGTGTCGCCCTCGGGCCCACCCCAGCGCGCCGTCACCTCATCCTGAATCTGAACCGGAAGAGACGCAAAGAAGGTCTTGTAACGACTCATCGAAAGCGTTTCGCGGATCACCTTCCCGTCGCGGCCGGAGTTGGTCGGCCCCTGCATGAGATGGGTGATCAGCGCGTCGCCATCGGCCGGGATATCGGCCACCGGATAACCGTTCGCCGCCATCGCCCGCATGACTTCCACCGTGCCGGCCGGCGTGTCCAGCCCGACACCGTTGCCGAGCCTGCCGTCGCGGTTCGGATAGTTGGCCATCACCAGCGCCACGCGGCGCTCACCCGGCGGCGTCCGGCGCAGCCGCGCCCAGTTGGCAGCGAGTGATGCAGTATAGCGCATGCGGTTGATCGACGGCTCGCTGCCGACGATATTGGCCTCCACCCGCTCGTCGTAACGGGCTGCCGCCTTGAACGATACGGCGCGCGACAGCACGCGGCCATCGACCTCGGGCAGCGCCACGTTCATGCCGAGATCGCGCGCCGAAAGACCCTGCGCCGAGGCGGTCCAGGCCTCCTTGGAAGACGCGGAGAAGATCGCCTGCAGCACGACGGCGTCGCTCGCCTCCAGCACCGTCGGCTTGCGGTCTGCGCCGGGGGCGGAGATCGCAAAGCCCGTGGTGTTGATGACCACATCCGGCAACGCGGCGCCAAAAATGTCGGCGATGATGGACTTGGATGCCGGGTCCTTGAGACTATAGGCGAACACCGGCAGCGGCCGCACACCGGCCTCCACCAGCGCCGATATCATTGCCTCGACCGGCCGCGTCTCGCCGCTCTGAACGAGAGCCCTGTAAAAGCTGATTGCGACAATAGGCCGTTGCTCCCGGTTATTCTCCTCCCTTGTGGGGGAGATGTCGGCCCGGCCGACAGAGGGGGGTAACGTCGCAACCTCAGAGGCCACCTCCCACGCATCAACATCGACAACACCCTGCCCCGGCCACCAGATGCCGGCCTTGGCAAGCGGGCTCGCCGGCTGCGGCTTTTCGGCTCCGGACAGCATCGCCGACGCATAGGCCAGAAACGCCCGCGCGTTATCGTCGCCACCCTCGATCAGATAGGACCACAGCGCATTGAGATCGTCGAGCGCGATGTTGGAGAACGGCATGACGCCCGGATCCGGCTTGGAATCGCCCGGTATGACCGCGATCTTAGCCCCCTGCCGTGTCGCCACTGCATGCAGCGCTTCCAGGGCATATTGAAAATAGCTCGCGCCACCGAGCGCCCGGACGATGATCATCTTCGCATGTCGCGCCGTCCGCTCGACATAGGTGTCGACCGACATCGGATGTTTCATGCTGAGCAGGCTTGCCAGACGCAGCGAACGGGTGCCGTCATTGTGGGCATAAGCCGCAGCGATAGCGGCAAGCTCGGTATCGGCTGCCGACAGGAACAGGATATCGCCCGGCGACTGACCGAGGTCGATCGCCTCGTCGCCATCGGATATCGAGCCCTTCTGGGCTAGGAGAAGATGCATGCGGCACCTCCCCGATGGGCGGGTTCGAGCACGGGGCGGCGCCCCCCTCTGTCCTGTCGGACGTCTCCCCCACAAGGGGGGAGATCGGTTGCGGGAGCCTCCATGCTCAAACGAAATTCAACGCCTGTAAAACGCTCAGTTGGACAGGAAAAGATCAGCCGCAGCTTCCCGATCTCCCCCCTTGTGGGGGAGATGTCACGCAGTGACAGAGAGGGGTAAGCCGCGGCAAATACCATCAAACAAGCGCCTCGATCGCACTGCGTACCGCCGCCTGGTCCATATCGTGCAGCCCGATCACCACCAGACGCGTCGCGCGGACTTCGCCCGGCGTCCAGGCGCGGTCAAAATAATGGTCGACACGGCTGCCAACGGCCTGCAGCTGCAGTCGCATCGGCTTGCCCGGCACATCGACGAAACCCTTGAGACGCAGTACGTCGTGATGGCCGATGACTGTCTTCAGCCGCTCGATAAACGTGACCGGCTCGGCGATGGGCCCGAGGTCGACAACGAAACTGTCGAACTCGTCATGGTCGTGCGGCGTACCGTCGGCATGCTCGATCTCATGGTGGGACAGCCGGTTGCCGACATCGGCCTCCGTGCCGATGCCGAGCCCCAGCAGCACGGCTGCCGAAACCTCGCCGTTGCGGGCCTCGATCATCGGGGGCTTGCGCTCGGTGCGCGACAGGACTTCGGCCCGAACGGCTGCAATGCCGGCGGCGTCCAGCAGGTCGGTCTTGTTGAGCACGATGAGGTCGGCGCAGGTCAACTGGTCCTCGAACAGTTCCTCGATCGGGTTGTCATGGTCGAGCGAGGCATCTTCCGCCCGCGCCGCATTGACGGCGTCGTGGTCGTCGGCAAACCGGCCGGCAGCGACGGCAACGCTGTCGACAACGGTGATCACGCCATCGACCGTCACGTGCGTGCGGATATCCGGCCAGTTGAATGCTGCCACCAGCGGCTGCGGCAACGCCAGGCCGGATGTCTCGATGACGATGTGGTCGGGCCGCGGGTTGCGGGCAAGCAACTGGGTCATCGTCGGGATGAAGTCATCGGCGACCGTGCAGCAGATGCAGCCGTTGGTGAGCTCGATGATATCGTCGGCAGAGCAGTTCTCAGCGCCGCAATCCTTCAGCACGTCGCCGTCGACGCCGAGATCGCCGAACTCGTTGATGATGAGGGCGATGCGCTTGCCGCCGGCATTCTGCAGCAGGTTGCGGATCATCGTCGTCTTGCCAGCCCCGAGGAAGCCGGTGATGACGGTGGCGGGAATTTTCTGTTGCAATGGATCAGCCTTTCATTTTCAGCGGCAGTCCGGCGGCGACGAAATAGACGTCGGTGGCCTCAGCCGCGATCATTTGGTGGAGACGGCCGGCATGGTCGCGAAAATCCCGCGCCATGCGGTTTTCCGGCACGATGCCGAGACCGACCTCGTTGGAGACGAACACCAGGCGCGCCTTTGCGCCCGGCAGGAATTTGCAGAGTGAGGCGAAGGCAGCAGCCATGTCGCGCTCTTCCATCATCAGGTTGGTGACCCACAGCGTCAGGCAATCGACAAGAACAGCGCGGCCGGGCGCGTCGATGGCACCGAGTGTGCCGACAAGATCGAGCGGCTCCTCATGCGTCGTCCAGCCCTCGCCGCGATCGACGCGGTGTTGGCGGATGCGCTCCGCCATCTCGGCATCCCAGGCTCGACCGGTGGCGACGTAATGGCGGTCGAGGCCGGAGCCGGTAACGAGTGCCTCGGCAAAAGACGACTTGCCGGAGCGCGCGCCGCCAAGCACGAGGGCCGTTCCGAATGTTGGGGATGACATCAGGTTGTTCCGATCCTCACGCGGTTCTGCGCGAAGCTGCAAGCGTGCAACAGTTCGGATCAGGCAAGCGCGCCGCAATGACGCGCAAAAGCAAACGTTCAGCCATGACAACCTCCGTGCTGGCAGCGGGACGACGTCCCAAAGGGTGGGCTTTTCGCCCGGCACGGATGGCAGGTCTCCTGGCTCACGGTTGCAATCTCCGGTCGGAACGACGGATATCGTTCCGACCGGAGATCACGGGTCTTTCTCGCCTTCCCGGCAGGTCATCATGAAAAGGCGGACGATTCGTAGATGAAGAGGCGTCCCACCCCGGTAAATCATGATGCCACGCCAGTGGCTTTTCCGATGCCTTCGACTTAAGGCCCGCCTGCACCATTGCAGAACATCACCCGTCGTCCCGGAACACCGGACGAAAGACCCTGACCGTTCTACAGTCGCGGGGTCGGCTGCGATAGGAGCGCCCTGTATGGGTCCGCCCGGTCACATTCCCTTTTGATCCCATACCGTTTTCACGGCGCGGGAACCTTCCGTTATGCGTTCAGGATTAGGCCTTCGCCTTATGCAAGTCAACTGATCGACGAATTCGGTTTCTGCCATATATGTGTTGAAACGGCGCTGAAATCATTCCCGGCGGCGGTCTTTTTGTCGCAATTGCCAGTGTAAAGACGTCCTGCTTTAAACAACCGCCTCTCTTTCATGCGTAACGCCATGCTTCAACGATTCCATGCGCCCCGCTTTCGCACCCTCCGGTCGCTTTTCGAAGCCGGGCGGATGCGCGCGATCCTGCGACAGAGCGAAGTCGGCCTCGTCATTGCCGGCGCATTGGTCGGCGTGACGTCCGGGCTGGCGGTGACGGCCATGAGCCTGATCTCTCGCCAGATGCACATGCTGATCTACGGTATCGGCGATGACGGCAGGCTGAGCAGCGCGGTGATCGACAACAAGCTGTTGTTGCTGCTGGCGCCGATTGCCGGCGGCGTGCTGCTGGGGCTGATGCTGTTCATCCTCTCCAAGACCCGCAAAAAGCCGATGATCGACCCGATCGAGGCCAACGCGCTTCACGGCGGCCGGCTGTCGCTGACCGACAGCATTCTGGTCTCCATTCAGAACCTCATATCCAACGGTTTCGGCGCATCCGTCGGGCTGGAGGCCGGCTACACGCAGATCGCCGCCGGCATCGCCTCGAAACTCGGACTGAAACTGCAGCTGCGCCGGGGCGACCTTCGCACTCTTGTCGGCTGCGGTGCGGCCGGTGCCATCGCCGCAGCCTTCAGCGCCCCCCTCACCGGCGCCTTCTATGCCTTTGAGCTGATCATCGGCAGCTACACCATTGTCACCCTGACCCCGGTCGTCGTTTCCGCCCTCGTCGCAACGCTGGTCGCACGCCTGCTCGCCGGCAGCGACGTGATGATCGATATCGGCGATTTCGGCAGCGTCGTGCCGGCCGACTACATTCCGGCCCTGCTTCTCGGCGCAGTCTGCGCCGGTTGCGGCATCCTGCTCATGCAGGGCGTCTCCTTCATCGAGGAGCTGGCCCGCAAGAGCGCCATCCCCCAGTATGTCCGCCCGGCACTCGGTGGCATCGTCGTCGGCATGCTCGCCCTGATCTCGCCGCAGGTGCTGTCGGCCGGCCACGGAGCGCTGCATCTCAATCTCGGCCGGGATATCGCCATCCCGGCCTTGATCGGCATCCTGCTGCTGAAGTCGCTGGCCTCGGCGGTTTCGATAGGCTCCGGCTTCCGTGGCGGCCTGTTCTTCGCCTCGCTGTTCATGGGCGCCCTGCTCGGCAAGATCTTCGCCTACTCCGCGCCCTACTTCGATCACGCGACGCTGACGCCGGTCATCTATGCCGTGGTCGGCATGAGTTCGCTGGCCGTGGCAGTCATCGGCGGCCCGCTGACGATGACCTTCCTGGCGCTGGAAATAACGGGCGACTTTCCGATCACCGCGCTGGTGCTTGCCGCCGTCATAACCTCGTCGCTCGTCGTTCGCACCACCTTCGGCTACTCCTTTGCCACCTGGCGCTTTCACCTCCGCGGCGAGAGCATCCGCAGCGCCCACGATGTCGGCTGGATCCGCAACCTGACGGTCGCCCGTATGATGCGCCCCGATGTGCGCAGCGCCAACGTCAACATCAGCATCGCCGACTTCCGCCATGATTTCCCGATCGGCTCGACCCAGCGGGTCGTGCTGCTGGACGATGCGGAGAAATATGCCGGCATGGTGCTGGTGCCGGAAATATACGCCAGCCCCGTCGACCAGGACGATGGCGATCGCGGCCTTGGCGATTTCATCCGCTACAAGAACGACTTCCTGCAGCCGCAGATGAATGCAAAGCAGGCGGCCGCGATCTTCGACAAGACCGAAAGCGAAGCACTGGCTGTGGTCAACAATCTGATCGAGCGAAAGGTCATCGGCCAGCTGTCGGAAAGCCATACCCTGCGGCGCTATTCGGAAGAGCTCGACCGGCGCCGGCGAGAGGAGTCAGGCGAACTCTGAGCCCGCAATCAATTTCAGTATTGACGCGTACGCACCACGCTCTAACTCAGATGCACCATAACGTCCGGTACCGTGCCAAGTGGCGCCGCCGGCACAAGCACTGAAAGCAAACATGGCAACCTCCTCCACGCCCGTCTGGTTCATCACCGGCTGCTCGACCGGCTTCGGCCGCGAACTCGCGACATTGGTACTCGAACGCGGCTGGCGCGCCGTCGTCACCGCCCGTGGCAAGGAGCGTGTCGCCGATCTCGTCACGGGTCACGAAGACAGTGCCCTAGCGCTGGACCTCGACGTCACCGACAAGGAGCAGATCGCTGCCGCCGTAAGGGCCGCCGAAGAACGCTTCGGCCAGATCGACGTGCTGGTCAACAATGCCGGTTACGGCTACCAGGCATCGATCGAAGAGGGCGACGACGACGCCATCCGCGCCCAGTTCGATGCCAACGTCTTCGGCCTCTTCGCCATGACCCGGGCCGTATTGCCGGGCATGCGCAAGCGCCGCCGGGGCCATATCATCAACATCACCTCGGTTGCCGGTCTCGTCGGCTTTCCCGGCTCCGGCTACTATGCAGCCAGCAAGCACGCCGTCGAGGGCATGTCGGACGCGCTTGCCGTCGAAGGCCGGCCGCTCGGCATTAAGGTTACCTGCATCGAACCCGGCCCGTTCCGCACAGATTGGGCCGGCCGGTCCTTACAGCAGACGGTCTCCGGCATCGCCGACTACGAAGAGACCGTCGGCGCACGGATGGCCTCGACAGCAGCCATCAGCGGCAAGCAGAAGGGCGATCCGATCCGCGCTGCAAAGGCGATGATGATGGTAACGGAACTGGAGCACCCGCCGCGCCACCTGGTGCTCGGCGCTTTCGGCGTCGATGCCGTATCGAAAAAGCTCTCGGACAGTCTGGCCGAAGTCGAACAGTGGCGCGACACCTCCATCGGTGCCGATTTCCCAGAGTCCGAACAATAAGTTCACAGCTATGGCGGCGTTCCTCTTACCGCTCGCGAAAAGCCGGTCGTCCACCGCGACGACCGGACACCACCTTACTGCGCCGTCGCGGATAGGCGGTGGCGAAAAACAGGGACGGCATGGATGACTGACAACAGGTCCGCTGCAACAGACATCGGCAAGCATGAGCCGCCGCCCCTGAACGAAGGCCACCTGACCGCCATCCCACGGCCAGTGGCCGACCATGGAACCATCGGCAATCTGCGCACCACCGCTCTGGTCGCCCGAGACGGTGCCATCGACTTCCTGTGCTGGCCGAACTTCGACAGCCCCAGCGTCTTCCTGGCTTTGCTCGATCCGGAAAAGGGCGGCGCCTTCGAACTCTCGCCGGATATCGCCGGCGCGCGCACCATCCAGATGTACGTCCCCGAAACCAACGTCCTGATGACGCGCTGGCTCGGGCATGCCGGCAGCGCCGAAATTACCGACCTGATGCCGAGCCCGACTACGACCGGCGAGAGCGTCTGCCGGATCGTGCGCCGCGTCGCCGTCACGCGCGGCACAGTCACCATCCGGCTGAAATGCTGGCCACGCTTCGACTACGCTCGCACCATCCCGGACGTTACCGTCGATGAACACGGTGCCGTATTCAGCGGACCCGACGGCTTGCGCTTGCGCCTGACCGCACCGGTGGCACTGACGCCGATGAACGGAGGAGTGACGGCGGAATTGACGCTCAAGGTCGGAGAGCAGGCGGATTTCACCTTCGGAGACGACGACGGCGTGCTCATGCAGACCGAGGAGGTGTCATGCGTCATCCTCGAGACAAAAAACTACTGGCAGAAATGGGCTGCCCGGTCGACCTATCACGGTCGCTGGCGGGATGCCGTGACCCGCTCGGCGCTGGCCCTTAAACTGATGACCTCGCTCAGCCACGGCTCGATGGTCGCTGCCGCCACCTTCGGCCTGCCGGAGGCGCCCGGCGGCGAACGTAACTGGGACTATCGCGCCACGTGGATCAGGGATGCATCGTTCACGGTCTATGCGCTGATGCGGCTCGGCTACCAGGAGGAGGCAATGGCCTTCAGCCGATGGACCGGCGCGCGCACCCAGCAAGACTGGGACGGCCAGCTTCTGATCATGTACCGGATCGACGGCAGTTCCGATCTGGAGGAAGTCGAGCTGGACCATCTGGCAGGCTACGGCGGCGCACGCCCCGTGCGTGTCGGCAACAAGGCTGCCGAGCAAATCCAGCTCGACATCTACGGCGAGCTGATGGACTCTATCTACATCAGCAACAAATACGGAGAGGCTATCTCCGGTCGGGGCTGGCGCGGCGTTCAGCGCTTTGTCAATTACGTTTGCGACAACTGGCAGCTACCGGATGCCGGCATTTGGGAGGTGCGCAACGAACCGTCCGAGCATCTGCACTCCCGGCTGATGTGCTGGGTAGCCGTCGACCGCGCGATCCGGCTGGCTGAAAAGCGCTCGCTGTCCGCCCCCTTCGAAAAATGGGTGACGACGCGCAACGAGATCAGCGAAGATATCTGGGCGAACTTCTGGAACGACGAACTCGGCCATTTCGTGCAGGGCAAGGGTGCGACCAATGTCGATGGCGCACTGCTGCTGATGCCGTTGGTACGTTTCGTCAGCGCCACCGACCCGGCGTGGCTGGCGACGCTCGATGCCATCGGCGACCAGCTGGCCGACGACAGCCTGGTGAAGCGCTACAAGCAGGAAGATGGCCTCGACGGCCAGGAAGGTGCGTTTGCCGCCTGCTCCTTCTGGTATGTCGAATGCCTCGCCCGCGCTGGTTGCCTCGACGAGGCACGCATAAACTTCGAAAAGCTGCTGCTCTACGGCAACCACCTGCAGCTCTATCCGGAAGAGTTCGATGCGCGCGGCGAGTTCCTCGGTAATTTCCCGCAAGCCTTCACGCATCTCGCCCTCATCAGCGCTGCCTTCTATCTGGACAGGGCACTGGATGGCAAATTCGGTCAGTGGCGGGCATAGAAGGGCACGGCTTGTTAGCGTCACTGCTTCCCGAATAGTTTGATTTTTATCGGATAACGCGCCGAAGGTGTGTTGTCGTGTTTCATTTCAGGGCGGTTGCATCTCAGCGATTGACAATTTGCCGATATGTTTCAAGAGTGCGCCGCATCGGCTGACTGCTTGGGGGGTATGGGCTATGTCACGGCGCGCGATTATCGGACTGTCGGCTCTTTTGTTCGGCGCTTTCCTTTCTCTCGCGCCCGGACAGGCGGCGGACGCAAGTCGCCAGGTGGTGACCACCCCCGGCGGCGATTATTTCGGCTTCGACCTGCGCACCGTCCAGAACCAGACAATCGAGCAATGCGAGGCGACCTGTATCGCCGATCGCTCCTGCCGCGCCTTCACCTACAATCCGAAGGTGAAATGGTGTTTCCTCAAATCCGACTTCAACCAGCTGAACGATTTTCCGGGCGCCATTGCCGGCAAGATCGTCGAAGTCACAGCCCAGCCCGATATCGGCGCCGCACCCGCTTTGCCCTTCATCAGCGACAAGCTGCGCGACGATGCGGCGAAGGCAAAAGCGAACCTCGCTCTGACCGATGACCAGAAGACGCAAGGCGTCCAGAGCCTGGTGGCGCTCGCCCATGTAGAGCAATCCGCAAAGAATCCGGCAGAAGCCGTAAAAGCCTTTCTTGGCGCCCTGTCCATTACGCCGGAAGATCCCGTCCTCTGGATCGAAACGGCGCGTACAGCAAACAGCATCAAGAACAATACCGAAATTGCCGGCCAGGCCGCCATTGCCGCGCTGAATGGCTACCAGCTGACACGCACCAAGGAGAGCCGCGCCGACGCCCTCGCAGTGCTCGCGGCGTCGCTGGCCAATTCGGACAACGCCCGCGCCGCTCTCAGCGCCTACAAGGCGAGCCTCGCGCTGGTCAATTCCAAGACCGTTGCCGCTGCCTATGCCGACCTCAAAAGCCGCAAGGGTTTCCGCATTCTCGCCAATACCATAGATAATGACAGCACGACCCCGCGCGCCTGCGTGCAGTTCTCGGAAAAGCTCATCAAGAGCGGCACGGACTACACACCCTTCGTCACCGTCGATGGCGCAACGCCGAACGCGATGGAAGCCAAGGACGACCAGATCTGCGTCGAGGGACTTGCCCATGGGCAGCGCTACAAGATCTCCTTTCGCGCCGGCCTGCCCTCCTCGGTCGATGAAACTCTCGAAAAGACCGCTGACGTCAGCATCTACGTCAAGGATCGCACCGCCTCGGTGCATTTCACCGGCGACAACTTCGTGCTGCCGCAAACCGTTCGCCACGGCATCCCGCTCGTCTCCGTCAACGCGACCACAGCAAATCTGAAACTTTACCGGATCGGCGACCGTGGCATCGCGCCGCTGCTCACCTCCTCGCAGTTCCTGACGCAACTGGATGGCTACAGCGCCCAGCGCCTGCAGGATGAATCCGGCGAACTGGTGTGGCAGGGCGCCATCGACATCAAGTCCGATCTCAACAAGGACGTCGTCACCAGCTTCCCGGTCGACCAGGCATTGCCGCAGCGCAAGCCCGGTATCTATGTTATGACCGCGACCGTGCAGAACGGCGGCGGCCAGGAATGGGATTCGCAGGCGACACAATGGTTCGTCGTCTCCGATATCGGCCTCTCCACCTATGCCGGCACCGATGGCCTCAGCGTCTTCACCCGCTCGCTTGACACTGCCAAGCCGCTCGCCGGCGTCGAGCTGCAGTTGCTCGCCAAGAACAATGAAATCCTCGGCACGGCCAAGACCGATGAAAACGGCCATGCCACCTTTACCGCAGGCCTGATGCGCGGAACGGCGGCCATGACGCCCGCCGTCATCACCGCCAAGGACGGCGACAAGGACTATGTGTTCCTCGACATGACGCGCGCCGGCTTCGACCTGTCGGATCGCGGTGTCACTGGCCGCAAGACACCCGGCGCCATTGACGTGCTCGCCTGGACAGAACGCGGCATCTACCGCGCCGGCGAGACGGTGCACGCCTCGGTGCTCGCCCGCGACAGCGCCTCGGCAGCTATCGAGAACCTGCCGCTGACCTTTATCTTCAACCGGCCGGATGGCGTCGAGGATCGCCGCGTCGTTAGCAATGGCGGCCTGCTCGGCGGCTACACGATCGACTTGCCCCTGCAGACAAACGCCATGCGCGGCACCTGGACGATGCAGGTGTTCACCGACCCGAAGGGCACGGCGATTGGCGAAAAGCAGTTTCTGGTCGATGATTTCGTGCCGGACCGGATAGAGTTCGATCTGAAGAGCGAGGCAAAGACCATCGACCTCGATGCGCCCGCCGCAGTGTCGGTGGACGGTCGCTACCTCTATGGCGCGCCTGCTGCCGGCCTCACCATCGAAGGTGACGTCGCGCTGAAGACGACGCGCGAAAGCGCCGATTTCCCTGGCTATCTGTTCGGGCTTGCCGACGAGCAGGCGAGCGAGGACACCAAGGTGCCTCTCGAAGGCCTGGAGCCGGTCGACGACCAGGGCCACGAGACCTTCGATGTCTCGCTCGCCACGCTGCCTTCCACCACACAGTTGTTGAATGCCAATATCACGCTGCGCATGCAGGAAGCCGGCGGCCGTGCCGTCGAGCGGTCGCTGACGCTACCGGTCAAGGCGCAGAGACCAATGATCGGCATCAAGCCGGAATTCGACGGTAATCTCAGCGAGAATGCCATCGGCAAGTTTCATGTCATCTCCATCGACCGGGATGCCAAAAAGCAGGCGATGTCCGGTTTGAACTGGAAACTGCTAAGTATCGAGCAGAACTACCAGTGGTACCGCGACGGCTCCGGATGGAAGTATGAGCCGGTGAATTCGACCAAGCTGGTCGCCAACGGCACGATTGATGCGACAGCCGAAAACGGCGCCGAAATCGCAGTTCCCGTCGCTTTCGGGCGCTATCGTCTAGAGATCGAAACCGCAGCCGTCGATGGCCCGGCCTCCAGCGTCGAGTTCGACGCCGGCTGGTACGTCGCGGCATCCTCGACCGAGACGCCGGACGCCCTCGAAGTCGGCCTCGACAAGGAAAGCTATGCTGTCGGTGACACCGCCAAGCTGAAGATTTCCCCACGCTTTGCCGGCGAAGTGCTCGTCACCATCGGCACCGAAAACCTTGTCTCGACCCAGACGGCGAGCATTGCGGCCGGCGGTGGCGAGATCGACATTCCGGTGACCGAGGCTTTTGGCGCCGGCGCCTACGTCACCTCCACCCTCTTCCGTCCGGGCGATGCGCAGGACAGCCACATGCCGATGCGAGCCATCGGCGTGAAATGGCTGAAGGTCGATCCCGCCCAGCGAAAACTGTCCGTCAAGCTGACGCCGCCACAAAAGACCCTGCCACGCCAGCCTCTGGTCATCCCGGTGGAAGTCGCCGGTGCCGGTATAGGCGAAGAAGCCTATGTGACCGTGGCAGCCGTCGATGTCGGCATTCTCAACCTGACGCGCTACGAAGTGCCGGATCCCGATGGCTGGTACTTCGGCCAGCGTCGGCTCGGGCTTGAAATCCGCGACCTCTACGGCCGGCTGATCGACGGCTCGCTCGGCGCCATGGGCACCATTCGCACTGGTGGCGATGGCGCGGCGGTGGCACTACAGGGCAGTCCCCCGACCGAAAAGCTGGTCGCCTTCTTCTCCGGCCCGGTCAAGCTCGATGCGTCGGGCAAAGCCAACATCACATTCGACATTCCGCAGTTCAACGGCACCGCCCGCATCATGGCCGTTGCCTGGTCGAAGCACGGCGTCGGCCATGCCAGCACCGACGTCGTCATCCGCGACCCCGTCGTCGTCACCGCCAGCCTGCCGAAATTCCTCGCCCCCGGCGACGCCAGCCGCCTGCGGCTCGACATCGCCAACACCGATGCGCCGGAAGGCAATTACCAGGTACAGGTCACCAGCAACCCGGCCGTCAGCATCGCCATGAAGGATGCGTCGCAGACCGTAAAGCTGGCCGCAGGTGGCAAGGTCGCCCTGACCCTGCCGCTGACCGGCGCACAGCCGGGAGCCGGTGTCGTCTCGATCAAGTTGTCGGGCCCGAACGGCCTGTCGCTGGAGCAATCGCTCGACATTCCCGTCCGCCCATCGTCGCTCCCGGTCACCGAAGCCCGGCCGCTGACGATTGCGGCAGGCGCGAGCCTGACAGTCAACGGCGAGCTTCTGGCCGACAGCCTGCTGCAGGGCGCCTCCGTCAGCCTCAATGTCGCCCGGGCCCAGGGCTTCGATATCCCGGCGCTGCTGATGAGCCTCGACCGGTATCCCTATGGCTGCACCGAGCAACTGACGAGCCTTGCCATGCCGCTGCTCTATTTCAGTGAGCTCGCCAAGAAATCCGGCTTGCCGGACGATCCGGAGGTACGAAAGCGCGTGCAGGATGCCATCTACAAGGTGCTTGCCAACCAGTCGTCCACCGGAAGCTTTGGCCTCTGGAGCCCCGGTTCCGGCGATCTCTGGCTCGATGCCTACGTCACCGATTTCCTGACCCGTGCCCGCGAGCAGAAGTTCGACGTGCCTGATTCAGCCATGGTGCAGGCGCTCGACAACCTACAAAACGCGGTCGGCGTCGACGCCAACATCAAGGACAACGGTAACGAGATCTCCTATGCGGTCTACGTCCTCGCCCGCAATCGAAAGGCAGCGATCAGCGACCTGCGCTATTATGCCGATACCATGTTGTCGAGCTTCCCGACACCGCTCGCCAAGGCGCATATCGCCGCGGCCCTCGCTCTCTACGGCGATGCACAGCGCTCGCGCAACGTTTTCCTCGATGCCATGCAGACGGCAGAAAAGGATGCCGTGACCAGGGTCAGCTTCGTGCGCTCCGACTACGGTTCATCCTTGCGTGACGGTGCGGCCGTTCTGGCACTGGCGACGGAAGCCCGCCCGGTGCCGCCCATTGTCCCTGGCCTGACCAAGCTCGTCGCCACCGAATGGCAGAAGAAGGGAAACACCAGCACCCAGGAACAGACCTGGATGCTGCTCGCAGCCCGTGCCCTGCAGACCGGCGACGAAGACCTGAAGCTCAACATCGACGGCACGGCGCATACCGGCGCCTACAATACCCGGCTGACCGGGGACGAACTGCTTGCCCACCCGATCACCGTCACCAACCAGACGGCCCAGCCGATCTCCGCCACCGTCACCACGATAGCCGCACCAAAACAGCCGCTGACCGCCAGCAGCAACGGTTTCACCATCGAGCGCAGCTTCTACACCTTCGGTGGTGAGCAGGCGAATATCAGCGAGGTGAAGCAGAACGAGCGCTACGTCGTGGTGCTGAAAGTCAACGAAACCAACAGTTGGCCCTCGAAGATGATGATCACCGATCTGCTGCCGGCCGGCTTCGAGATCGATAATCCGGGGCTGGTCAACAGCGCCCAGCTGTCGAACTTCGATTTCCTGCAGGAGGTCAATCCGGCCCATGTCGAATTCCGCAGCGATCGCTTCGCTGCCGCCGTCGACCGTGCTGCTGACGAGAGCGGCGAGATCACGCTGGCCTATGTCGTGCGCGCCGTGACGCCGGGAACCTACGATATGCCGGGCGCCAATGTCGAGGACATGTACCGGCCGCAGTTCTTCGCCCGCACGGCGACGGGCCGCATGGAGGTCGAGGCAGCAAAATAATGCGGTTCTGGCGCACCCTCGGCATCGGCACATCGGCATCGCTGCTTCTGGCGCTGGCGGCTGGCCTCGGCCTCGAGGCAGCCGACAAGGCCTATCCGCCGCCGCTTGAAAAAGCCATGGTGACATCGGCCGAGGTGCTGGACAGCGATGGCCAGTTGCTACGGGCCTTCGCCACGCCGCAGGGCCGGTGGCGCCTGAAAACCACAGCTGCCGACGTCGATCCGCAGTTCGTCCGCATGTTGGTCGCCTATGAGGACCGGCGATTTTACGAGCATCACGGCGTCGACATCGTGGCCATGGGGCGGGCGGCCCTTCAGTTCGTCACCCACGGGCGCATCGTCTCCGGCGCCTCGACACTCTCGATGCAGGTGGCAAGACTTATCGAGCCGCGCCCCGAGCGAACCTTCGGGGCAAAACTGCTGCAGCTGGCCCGCGCCATCCAGATCGAGCGCCGGCTGAGCAAGACCGAGATCCTCGACCTATACCTCACCCACGCCCCCTATGGCGGCAACCTCGAAGGCATCCGCGCCGCAAGCCTCGCCTATTTCGGCAAGGAGCCCCGGCGATTGACAGTGGCCCAGTCGGCCTTGCTGGTGGCGCTGCCGCAACTGCCGGAAAAGCGCCGGCCGGACCGCCATCTGCAGGCGGCAGAGGCTGCACGAAAACGGGTGCTGACCCGCATGGCCGTGGCCGAGATCGTCGGCGACAGCGAGGCCGGGCGCGCCGAGTTCAGCCCCATCCCCGCCCGCCGGCTGCAACTTCCGGCCTATGCCGCACATCTCGCCGAGGCAGCCCTCAAAAAAGAACCGTCGGTGGGCCAGCACCACACGACCCTCAAGCGCAGCATCCAGCAAGGGTTGGAGGCCGTCGCCCGCGAATCTGCAGCCAGGCTCGATCCAAAAGTATCGCTGGCCATGGTCATGGCCGACAGCCGCACCGGCGAAATCGTCGGCGAGGTTGGGTCCGCCAACTACTTCGACGCCAGCCGCTCCGGCTGGATCGACATGACACGCATTAACCGATCGCCCGGCTCGACGCTGAAACCATTCATCTACGGGCTCGCCTTCGAGGAAGGCCTGCTCTCGCAGGAAACGATCATCGAGGACCGGCCCGCCGATTTCTTCGGCTACCGGCCAAAGAACTTCGACACCACCTACCAGGGCGACGTCACCGTCCGCCAGGCCCTCCAACTCTCCCTCAACGTCCCGGCCGTCCGCGTGCTCGATGCCGTCGGGCCATCCCGGCTGCTGGTCCGCTTCCGCCGCGCCAATGTGCGACCGGTACTGCCGGCGAATGAAACGCCCGGGCTCGCTATCGGCCTCGGCGGGCTCGGCATCACGCTGAAGGACCTCGTGCAGCTCTACGCCGGCCTCGCAAACCGCAGCAATCCGGTGAAACTCGGCGACGGCATCGTCGACAAGCCCGAAGTCGTGGACAGCCAGCCGCTGCTGGAGCCCGTCGCCGCCTGGAATGTCGCAGATGTGCTATCGGGCATCATCGCACCCGCCGGCAGCGCCCAGCACGGCATCGCCTACAAGACCGGCACCAGCTACGGCTACCGCGATGCCTGGTCGGTCGGCTATGATGGACGCTATGTGCTTGGCGTCTGGGTCGGCCGGCCCGACAATGGCGCAGTCCCCGGCCTCACCGGCTACGCCTCCGCAGCCCCCATCCTGTTCCAGGCCTTCGCAAAATCCGGCGTCGGCATCACGCCGCTGCCGTCAGCGCCGATCGGCGCGGTGCGCATCGCCCAGGCGCAGCTGCCGATCAGCCAGCGCCGCTTTTCAATGGACGCCAGCGGCCTGATGGCCGCTACCACCCGCGAACCCGCGCCGCAGATCGTCTATCCGCCGGAAGGCGCCCATGTCGAACTCGGCGAAACGGGCGACGGTCGGCTAATGCCGCTGGTCCTCAAGCTGCAGGGCGGCCGCGCGCCCTTCCGCTGGCTCGCCAACGGCAAGCCCCTCGCCACCATCGCCCGCAACCGCACCAGCCAATGGACCCCGGACGGCGACGGCTATTCCACACTCACAGTCATCGACGCCGCCGGCCGCGCCGCAACCGTGGGTGTGTTTCTTCAGTAACGGTCGAGGGTCGACCACACCCATCCTGCAGGCGTTGGTTCATTCCGAAGAAAGAGGAAGAGCCGCCGGCATTGCCTGCCTCCCTCCTCGCTGTGCTCGTCACAGCGATCCAGCCACGCCGGGTCTGCGCCGCAAGAGGGCTTTTTGCCGTAAAAGTCACTCGCGCTCAAGGACTTGAGCGCACTGGATTCCTTTGACGAGCCGCGGAATGAGGGACGAGAGAGCGAGCTTGGCCGATAGTGCACGACTGCGGAATAGGAGAAATATCACCCCCCTATCCCAGCAGGCGTCCGAGCCAGTCCTTGTCGAGCACCGCCTCGAGTTCGCTGGCGACATCGTCGAGGGCCTTGTCGACACTCTCGCGGTAGTTGCTGCGATCGCCGGAGAGGCCGAAGCTTTGGAGGAGGCGGGCGCGGTAGGTGTCGCTTTCGAACAGCCCGTGCAGGTAGGTCCCCATGATACGGCCATCGCCGGAGATTGCTCCATCCGGACGGCCGTCGATGATGACGGGCGGGCGGGCGCAGTCGCTGCCGGTCGTCTCGCCCAAGTGGATCTCGTAGCCGCTGAGCGGTGCGTCATACTCCGTCGACCGCGCAAAGCTGTTGCGCACCGTCTTTTCCGGCGCCATCGACGTCTCGACGTCGAGGAGGCAGAGGCCGGGCGTTTCCAATACGTCGCCCTCGATGCCGAGCGGATCGCGGATAGTCGTTCCTAGCATCTGATAGCCGCCGCAGACCCCGATCACCCGTCCGCCACGCCGCACATGCGCCGCAAGATCGCGGTCCCACCCCTGCCTGCGGAAATGCTCGAGATCTGATATCGTCGACTTTGAGCCCGGCAGGATCACCAGTGAGGCGTCCGTCGGCAGCGGATCGCCGGGGCGTACGAAGACCAGGTCGACATCCGGCTCGGCCCTGAGCGGGTCGAGATCGTCGAAATTGGCGATGCGCGGCAACACCGGTACAGCGATCTTGAGCGCCCCCGCACCACCACGCGCCAGCCGCTCCAGCACCACGGAATCCTCCGCCGGCAGCCTTCCCGCCGACTTCAGCCACGGCACGACGCCGAAGCAGGGCCAGCCGGTAAAGCTGTGAATGGCCGCCAGCCCGTCGTCGAAAAGCGACACGTCTCCCCGGAACTTGTTGATGATGTAGCCTGCGATCATCCCCCGGTCCTCATCGGACAGAATGGCATGCGTGCCGACAAGCGAGGCGATGACCCCGCCCCTGTCGATGTCGCCGACGAGAACGACGGGAACGCCGGCTTGGGTCGCAAAGCCCATGTTGGCGATGTCGCCGGGCCTCAGGTTGATTTCGGCCGGCGACCCCGCACCCTCGACAATGACGAGGTCGGCGCCATCGCCGACAAGGGCAAAGCTTTCGAGCACCGACGCCAGCAATCTCGGCTTCAGCGCCTGATAGTCCCGCCCCTTGGCCTGCCCCCAGACCTTGCCCTGGACGATGATCTGGCTGCCCACCTCCGATTGCGGCTTCAGCAGCACCGGGTTCATGTGGATGGAGGATGGGACGCGCGAGGCGAGCGACTGCAGCCACTGTGCTCGACCGATCTCCCCGCCGTCGTCGGCAACGGCGGCGTTGTTGGACATGTTCTGGGGCTTGAAGGGACGGACCCGCAGTCCCCTGTTTGCGGCAAGGCGGCAGAGGCCCGCCACCAATACCGTTTTTCCGACATCGGAGCCGGTCCCCTGCAGCATGATCGCCCTGGTCATAGTCTGAAATTCCCGGTATCGGCTCGTCTTGAGCCCCTGCTGTACAGCCGTTCTGTCGAAATTATCGAGCGATGTCACCGCGCTTCGACGGCCACCTGGATGACTACTCTATTTGCGACAAACGATGACGACTTCGCTCGTTGTTTCGTGTCGACAACAGCATTATCTGCACGCCACATCACGCACAAGGCCGGGCTTCCGGCGCAGAGGATACCGGAATGCTTTTCGTCTTCAACAACAAGAATTCGATCCAGATCGCCTGGGGCTCGAAGGTCCCGTCGCAGAAGGCCGAAAGCCGCGCACAGGAACTGGATATCCGCAGCGGAACGGTTGGCGTCGTGCGCACAGGCTCCGCTGGCTGACACGCCAGACTGCACCGCTCGATCCATACCCTACACGCACAGACAAAAATCGCGCCGGCTGCAGGACAGCGCGGCGCGATTTATATACCGGAGGTCTTCGGCAGAGGCGCGAGACAGGCTTTCTCCGGGACGCAGTACCTGATCCGGAGAAACAGCGGTGTCGCCGCCTTGGCACAATCAATAGACGGACACGGTTACCGGATGGTTATTGAGACGTTAATTAAGAATGAATCGTGTTTTTTTTCGATTTTTTTCACGGCTCGCGCTCAGCCGTCGGAGGACGCGAATGGAATACAAAACGTCTTGCGCAGGCGTAGCAATTGAACTTTTCTCCATGTCCGCATTTTAGAAAGACCTTTTTTGCCTCGCGCATGCACAATTTGCAGCCAGTAGCCTCACCTCTCAGGCTATTTTGCAGGCTTTTCCGGCAGCCCAGCGATAGTCCCGGCATCTGTCCGCACATCCCCCCGGTTGATTTCTCCGCATGAATCCTTAGGCTCGATTTCAAGGTATGAAAAAGCGCGCGCCGGGGGATCTTTTATCCTCAGGCACAATAACAGCGGACATACCAAAGGGGACCGGCATAGACGCTTTCGGGCGGCTGGATCGGTGAAGCAGATACGGTCAGGGGTGGGCGCGCCACATCGTGGGCGACCTCCGTGGCCGGATGCACGAACGTGATCAACGGCAAGAAACTGGGAGAACTTTCACATGAAGAAGCTCATCGCTTCCGTTATATTCGCAGCAGGTACCTATGCGCTCGCTGGCTCGGCAAGTGCAGCGGAGTGCGGCGACGTCTCTATCGCCGAAATGAACTGGGCCTCCGCCGGCGTCGCTGCGCAGGTCGACAAGATCATTCTCGAAAACGGCTATGGCTGCAAGGTATCGCTGGTGACCGGCGACACCCAGCCGACATTCACCTCGATGAACGAAAAGGGCCAGCCGGATATCGCCCCGGAACTCTGGGTCAACGCCGTTCGGACCGCGCTTGACAAGGCCACCGCCGAAGGTCGCCTGATCGAGGCAGCCCCGCTGCTCAGCGACGGCGGTGTCGAAGGCTGGTGGATACCGAAATTCCTCGCAGACGCCCATCCGGACATCAAGACCGTGCAGGACGCCCTGAAGCATCCAGAGCTGTTCCCTGCCCCGGAAGACAAGACCAAGGGCGCCGTCTACAACTGCCCGTCGGGTTGGAACTGCCAGATCTCGACCGCCAACCTCTACAAGGCGCTTGGCGCCGAGAAGGAAGGTTTTGCGCTGGTCGATACGGGCTCGGCAGCCGGCCTCGACGGCTCGATCGCCAATGCCTTCGAGAAGAAGACTGGCTGGCTCGGCTACTATTGGGCACCGACCGCGATCCTCGGAAAGTACGAAATGGTCAAGCTGAGCTTCGGCGTTCCCCATGACAAGAAGGAATGGGACGCCTGCACCTCGCAGCAGGATTGCGCGGCCCCCAAGGTCAATTCCTATCCTGTCTCTGACGTCTTTACCGTCGTCACCAAGTCCTTTGCCGAAAAGGCCGGCGTTGCCATGGACTACGTCAAGACCCGCAAATGGGACAACGGAACCGTCGGCAAGGTGCTGGCCTGGATGACGGACAACCAGGGCACCAACGAAGACGGCGCGAAGTATTTCCTGAAGACCTATCCGGACATGTGGACCAAGTGGGTGGCTCCCGATGTCGCGACGAAGGTCAAGGCTTCGATCTGAACGATGCGACGGCAGGCCGGGAGGCCTGCCCTCACCTCTCGCCGCTGCAAGGATCGCGTCTCCCCCTTGGAAGCGCACGCACCGACGGGGTCACGCGACCACACTGCGTCCGCCTGAAGGCGGACAGGCGAGCAGACTGAGAACCGGCATCAGCACTGCACCACGGACGGCAATCTTGATAGCCACACGGATTGCGCGTCACTGCCCCGATAAAAAGGGCCCGGATAAAAAGGGGAATGTGATGGCTCTGCAATGTAGTTTTCTGCCGAATTTCCTGTGTAACTTCCCGGCGATCAACGACACGATCATCCGGGAAGGCCGCAAGAACATCGACGACGGCTTTCGCGGCATGGTGCGATCCTGGGGCGCTGTGATCGACATCGTCGTTCAGCCGCTGCAATGGTTCCTGAACTACCTCGAGTGGCTGTTCACCAACACGCCCTGGTTCATCATCCTCGCGGTCATGATGGCCATCGTCTACCTCGCCAGCCGCAATATAAAGATCGTCATCGGCACCGCCATTTCCATGGCCCTGATCGGCGTTTTCGGGCTGTGGAACGACACGATGATCACGCTCGCAATGGTCACCGTCTGCACCCTGATCGCCATCGTCATCGGCCTGCCGATCGGCATCCTCATGGCACGCTCCGACCGTCTGCAATCGGTGATCAATCCGACGCTCGACGTCATGCAGACCATGCCGAGCTTCGTCTACCTCATCCCGGTCGTCGTCATCTTCGGCATCGGCAAGGTGCCAGGCCTGATCGCTGTGGTGATCTACGCCGTGCCGCCGATGATCCGCCTTACCAACCTCGGGATAAGACTGGTCGACAAGGAAGTGCTGGAGGCAGCAGATGCATTCGGATCCTCCCACACCCAGAAGCTCTTCAATGTGCAGATCCCGCTGGCACTGCCGACCATCATGGCCGGCATCAACCAGACCATCATGATGTCGCTTGCCATGGTTGTCGTCGCCTCGATGGTCGGGGTGGGCGGTCTCGGCAAGAACACGCTGCAGGCGATCAACAACCAGTTCTTCACGGTTGGCTTCCTCAACGGCTTTGCGCTCGTCGCCATCGCCATCATTTTCGACCGTACCAGCCAGGCATACGGCAGGCGGCTGCAGAAACATTCGGAGGTGGTCCATGGCTAGTCACGCGATAGAGATCAAGAACCTCTACAAGATCTTCGGCCCCCGCGGCCGCGAGTACGTCGAGCAGGTGAAAAACGGCCTCGGCAAGACCGAACTCAACGTCAAGCACGGCCATGTGCTCGGGCTGCAGGACATCAACATCAACATGCCGGCCGGCGCCATCACCGTGGTCATGGGTCTCTCCGGCTCCGGCAAGTCGACGCTGATCCGCCATATCAACCGGCTGATCGACCCGACCGCCGGCGAGGTGCTCTACGACGGCGTCGACGTCTGCAAGATGACCGAGAGCGCGCTGCGCGAATTCCGACGCCACAAGACGGCGATGGTGTTCCAGAAGTTCGCGCTGCTTCCCCACCGCACTGTGATCGAAAACACCGTCTACGGCCTCGAGATCCAGGGGGTGCCACGCGCGGAGGCGCAGAAGAAGGGCCGCCACTGGATTGCACGCGTAGGCCTCGATGGCTTCGAGAACCACTTTCCGAACCAGCTGTCGGGCGGCATGCAGCAGCGCGTCGGGCTTGCGCGGGCGCTGACCAATGACGCCGATATCCTGTTGATGGACGAAGCCTACTCGGCGCTCGATCCGCTGATCCGCGTCGATATGCAAAGCGTGCTGCTCGACTTGCAGAAGGAACTGAAGAAGACCGTCGTCTTTATCACCCACGATCTCGACGAGGCGTTGCGGCTCGGCGACAGGATCGCCATCCTGCGCGACGGCAAGGTCATCCAGCAGGGCTCCGGCCAGGACATCGTCCTGCAGCCCGCCGATGAATATATCAGCGCCTTCGTCAAGGAAGTGAACCGCGGACGGGTCATCAAGGTGCAAACGGTGATGAAGCCGATCTCCGGCGAAGGCTCGTCTATGCGCCTTGCGGGCGACATGACACTGGAGATGGCTGCGCGCCAGATGACCGGCGCCAACCAGACGGTGGCCATGGTGGTCGACGCAGCCGGCAAGCCGATCGGCTCGCTCGATCTGCACAGCATCATCCTGGCGATGGTGACGCCGACCAGCCACACCGTCCCGGAAGCAAAAGCGGCGGCCTGACGCCGCCGCTGACGATTTACGATTGAACAGACGCGATCAAGCGGCCCGCAGCAATGCGGCGCCACTTCTCGCTGTTACTTTCCGCCGCCAAAGGCACGGCCCTCGGCGAAGTGCGGCATGACCATACTGTCGAAGGTCTTCAATGCCGCGCCGATGGCCTGGTGCATGTCGAGATAGCGGTAGGTACCGAGCCGGCCGCCGAAATGCACATTGGCCTCCGCATCCGCCCGTGCGCGGTAGCGCAGGAACACATCCTTGTCCTGGCGCGTGTCGATCGGATAATAGGGCTCGTCCTTGCGCTGTGCGGAACGCGAATATTCGCGCACGACGACTGTCTTTTCGTTCTGGTAGTTCCGCTCCGGATTGAAGTGGCGGAATTCGAGGATGCGGGTAAAGGGCACATCCTCGTCGGCGTAATTCATGACCGCCGTTCCCTGAAAATCGCCGACATCCAGCGTCTGCTGTTCGAAATCGATCGTCCGCCACCCAAGCTCGCCCTCGGAATAATCGAAATAGCGATCGATCGGGCCGGTGTAGATGATCGGCAGCCCAGCCGGCATCTGGGGCTTGATGTCGAAGAAATCGGTACCGAGCATCGTCTGGATATGCGGCGAGGCCAGCATGCGATCAAAGATGGCGGTGTAGCCGTCTTTCGGCAGGCCCTCATAGGCATCGTTGAAATAGCGGTTCTCGAAATTGTAGCGCACCGGCAGCCGGGTGATGATGTGTTCAGGCAGGTCGCGCGGGTCCGTCTGCCACTGCTTGGCCGTGTAGCCGCGAATAAATGCTTCGTAGAGCGGCCGGCCGATCAGCGAGATCGCCTTTTCCTCGAGGTTGGAAGGGTGCTTGCCTTCCATCTCAGCCGCCTGCCCGGCGATCAACGCCCGCGCTTCGTCGGGCGAGAACCGCTTGCCGAAGAACTGGCAGATGGTCGCAAGGTTGATCGGCATCGAATAGGCTTGGTCGCGGTAGCTCGTGTAGACCCGATGCTTGTAGTCGGTGAAGCCGGTGAAGCGGTTTAGGTAATTCCACACCGTCTCGTTCGGCGTGTGGAACAGGTGTGCGCCGTAGCGATGCACTTCGATCCCGGTGTCCTTGTCGAACTCGCTATAGGCGTTGCCACCGATATGATGACGGCGATCGACGATCAGCACATTCTTCTTGAGGTCAGTCGCCACCCGCTCGGCAATGGTCGCTCCATAAAATCCGGCGCCGACGATCAGCAGGTCGATATTGGAAAAATCGGTCATAGTGTCTCAGCACCTTAGCGGAAGGTCCGCATCCCTTCATCGGGGCCCCGGAGGGCTGTCGGTATGGGGGAAGCGGTCACCAGTGAAACGGGCCCCGGGTGAAGGCCAGCGGCTTTCAAATCGATCGGATCGAAGCTGCAGGCCTTCCACCTTGGCGGCTTACCAAACGCCCTGCATCTTGACGGGCGTGTAGCGGTAGGAGTTGAACAGTGCGGCTTGCTCATCGACAGCCGCCTGAACATTGTAGGTTGCACCTAGAGGCCTCGTATGGGCCACCCCTACTGCATCGATGATAGCCATGCGGTTTGCAGGGCGACCGAGGAACGCAGGCCAGAGATGGTCGAGGCCGTAGCCGGACTCCGCATCGCGCATCGAGCCGATGCAGATCTTCAGGGCAGCCTTGGAGAAGATCGGGCACATGATCTCGATGAAGCCCTCATGCCGCAGGAGGCTGTTCGGCCGCTGGATCGTGATCGGATGGTTGGGGAAGCAACCCGGACCCTGCTTGAGCGACGGCTGCGCCAGTTCCAGTCCGTGCTTGCGGGACAGATGAAACATCCGATTGACGGTATCGCCATCGCAAAGCAGGTCATCATCCGGGAGCCAGACGCGGTCGTAACCCCAGAGCGGACTTCCCTCGTAGAACAGGTCGGAAATCAGCCTGAACTTCTTGCGCTTCGGAAGGTGGGCCAGATATTCAAACGGGCTATCGACGACGGGATCTTCGGCACCGTAATAGCCGACGCACAGATCCCAACTGCGCGTCGCAGCATCCAGCCCGTCGAACCAGCGAGGATGCAGCGACTTGGAGTTGGCGGGGACAACGACGAGGTTGGGACGCTTAGGGCCGTTTGCCGGCTGCACCAGGAACTTTGCGTTGCGCTCGTCCGACAGTTGCGTCGCAAACATCGGATGCTCGGGGTGGGGTGTCGACGTGAGCATGTAGATTGCAACGACACCGTCTACCACGCCCCTGCCTGCCAGCAATGCTACCTTAGATCCCTCCATGCGGGAGACATTGAAGACGATCGAAGGCAGACCGGTCTCGTCGATGAAGCACAAGAGGCCATTGACGACTTGCCAGTAATCCGTCGACGCATTGAAAAAATTGCCAACCAATCCGCCCGGAGCCAGCACGAGGAATGGCGACAAGGTGCCGCGTTCCAGGTCGGCAAACTGCCAGAACGTTCCGGTCAGCATTTCTTCCGTTACCGGATCGGATTCGCTCAACCCAGCCAGAAAGTCTGAAGCTGTGTTTTCTCTTGTCGAAGCCAGCATATTCACTGTTTCTTCCCCTTCATGTCCCACCCCTGCTCGGTCTGTCCCGATCGTAGTTTCTTGAGTGATTTACGAAACTCGTCTCACTTCGTGGCGTTCGCCACGCATGTTGGTGATCGTCAGCGCCTTACCGTCTTCTGCGGGGTCGAGCACGTCGACCATTTTGGATTGCATCCAGCCGACAGCTGCCCTGCCGTCCGTCATCGGGAACCAAGAGGCGACGATCTGCCCCTCGATGGTCACGGAGAAGTCGTTTCCGAAGGTCACCCGCTGGCCCGAATTTGTTTGCCACGTGCCGACGACGACACCGAGATACGGAAAGTAATTCGCCGCATTCGGCACGTTGGTGATGACGCAGACGAGCTGGTCCGGACGGCCCCGCCGGGGAATGATAGCGGCGATCTCGTAGGTCGCGCTGACCGTCTTGAAGAGGCCGAGCCACTGGCCGGGATGGAGCACGGCGCAATGGCTGTGACCGTCATCGTAGCAGGCGATTACATGGTAGTTGAGACGGGCGCTGTCGTGGAGCTTGGCAATCAGGGCCGGCAGCGCATCCGGGGTGAAATGCTCGAGGACATCGGCAGAGCAGCAGATGTCGGCGCGCGGCAATGCATCCGTCAGCACGTTGGTGCTCTGGAAATGCACATTCGACGGCAACTGCCCGAGAAGCGGCGAACGCGCCCAGTCGAGGCCGATGACATTGCGGACCGATCCGGCAATAGCGCGCAGGAACCGTCCATTGCCACAACCGACTTCGGTCAGCGTTTCCGGCCGGGCCGACGCAATGACGGCTGCATGATCGACAAGCCAGTTATTGTTCTGGTAGCCGGCATCACCGTCGTGGAGACGCTGGTAGTCCGCCGCAGTAACGTTCCTGGCAGCGACATTCCGGTCGAGACCCGCCGCATATCCAGACTGCAGCAACTGGCTATCGACAAGCCGCCTGGCATCGGGATCGGCACGCAGCGAGACAGCCAATTCCGCGAATCCGGCAAATGTAGCCCGTGCGACCTTGGTCATGATGTTGTCGCCGACGCTAGCAGCCAGACCGGCGCTATGCATGACAAATGCCGTCTGCGCGGCTAGGTCGCGCTCGATGCCCTGCCCCTGTGCAGCGACACTTTTTTCAGCGGGCGAGTTCCGCCAGTTGCCAGCCTGAGCTGCATTCCTCTCGTTAGCCTCGGCCAGCTGCGATTTGACGGTACCAAGCTCTCGCCGCAACATTTCGACATTTGCATGCGTCCTAAAAAGTTCGTCGCGCTCGCCGGTGAAGATTGGCGGCACGTGCCGTACCCTGCCGAGCAGAGCCTTTTCGATGCAGCGATCGATGGTTTGACGGTCTTCGATCGAAAAACAGCAGTTGTCCAGATAGTAGGACACAAAGCGTGCTGCCCGGCCTTCCTCTGGCTGCGAGCGGTGGGTAAAGGCTGCGTCGAGGTCAGCGAGCGATCCGCACGGAAAGCCGCCCAGCTCATACTCGCTGGATGCGAAAGTAAAGACCGCCTTTTCGTAAAGCAGAGCCTCCAGTCCAACGCCTGAATTGGCGACAATGACCGCTTCGCACTGCTCCAGATGCCGATGGATGGAAGCCGTCGAGACCATCACATTGCGGTGCCGAGCCTGCACCTCATCGAGGGTTCGGATAACGAGACCATTGGTGCATTGCGGATGCCGCTTGACCACAAGCAACCGCCCGGTGACATCGGCCTGAGCCGCGGCATGGCGCAGAACCTCGAGCGGATCGATACGACAAAACTGCGCGACGGGATCCTCGAGCAACTGCATCGGGAAGTAGACAAAGGGTCTGCCTGCATCGAAAGCTTCGCCCGATTGTTCGTACTTCGAGGTATTGCCGGCCCTGAGAGCCATCACCAGCGCCTTCACGCGGCGTCGGGCGGCCTCGGTATTGACCGCGTCGATACCTTCCGCATGCAGCTCCGGAAACCGCGCAAGTGAACTCCAGCCGGAAAAACCATTCTCGTCGAAGGAATACCAGCCGACGATCGGCGTTTCCTTGATGCGCCAGATATTCGGACCATCGCCGACCGAGTGATACGAGATGGTGATACCGCCGTTCGGCGGGCGCCTTGGGGCCAGATGCGTCCCGAATGGCACGATGGAGAGATTGGTCGTCACGCGGCGGCGACCGAGGCCTGCGCAGAGTTCAGAGAACATCTTGCGATGACGGTCCCCGTCGGCTTTGACGGTAAACCAGAATTCCGGAACCTCGAGGTCCACCGGCACAGACGCAACGTCCGGCGCGAATGATCCATCCAGCAACGGCTTGTTCGGGATGCCGGTATTCCAGGCAACTGTGGTGGGCATCGAGAATCCTTTGATGTCTGATCTGTTGTCAGAGGATTCCAGCATTAGCTTGCGCCAGCCTGTTCGGCACACGCATGGAGAGTCTCGAACCCCGCCTCCAGCCCCACGAAAGCAATCGCTTCTATGCAAGCGCAAAGCCTGCTGACTGGAGAACCCGATGTCCCTCAATGAACCGCTGATCCTGTCGATATGCGTTCCGACCTATAATCGGCAGTTCCTGCTCGAGCGGAACGTCACCTTCCATCTCGATGCTTTCCGGCGGATCGGCATCCCCTTCGAGATCGTCATCGTCGACGACTGCTCGACCGATGATACTGCGGCCTACATTGCCTCGCTCGCCGACCAGCCGGAGATCTCGGCCTTCCGCCGCGCGACCAATTCCGGTTTTCTCAGCAACTATGCCTTTGCTATGCAGCGCGCCCGCGGTCGCTATGCTGTGTTTCTCGGCGATGACGACCTGCTCATTCCGGAAAAGGTCATCGAATATCTTCGGTTGATGGAGGCGGACAGCGAGATCGGCGTCGTACAAGCTCCGTGGCTGCTGGTCGATGCGCGGCCCGGCGGCGGCGATATGTCGCCATTCTACCATGTCGCCTCCCCGACCAGGCATCGCAAGGGCGACTTCCGCGCCCTCCTCGATTTCATCATCAACGGACACATCTTTCCCGAGTTCATGATCATCCGCCGGGAAGTGCTGCTGCGGTCGATCTCCAGCCCGACGCCCTTCATCTTCTGGGCCTTCCTTTACACGACACGGGCGCTGGACAAGGCCGATATCCTGTTCATGCCGGAGCCGTTCGCGCGCGTCACCGCCGTCTCGGACGATCCGCGCCTGCAGCAGGGCAACAAGGAATGCATGTTCCAGTGGGACAGCTATCGGGGGGGACTGGAATATCTCGCCTCGCAGGCGCTGCGCACGCCGGATGTGCCACCGGACTACCGCGCTTCGCTGATGTCCCGCATCACCGGCTTCATGCTGCAGCGCCAGGCGGTTGCCTTGCGCCTGCACGTGTCGGCGAAGAACTGGGTCGAGGCCTACATCATGTATCATCGCATGGCTGTCTATCAGCCGCAGCCTCTCACGGCCGATGCCTATGGCCAGATCTGCAAGCTCGCAGGCATCGTCACCGCAGCCACGGAGGCCGTCGCCTTCAACGGCGAACCAGCGATTCTCGATCCGGTTATCAACGATACGACGCTCAGCCTGCTGCCGGAATCGATCCAGCAAAAGCTTACCCGCGACCAGCCGACCGGAATGGACGGCGACCGCCCCCGCGCCTACCTGCGGTTCACACCCGAGTTTCCCGAGCACCACGGCGCGAAGGATGGTATCTTCGATATCATGAATTACATGGCGCAGTTCGTCTGACCCGCATTTCCCAGCCATTTGAGAGCATGATCACCATGACGACAGCCTTTGCCGACCGCGACGCCATCGCAGCCAGACTTGCCACCCTGGCTGACGCCGACCGCTCCGTCATCGCCCTGATCATGGAAAATCCGCTACAGGATATCAGCCTGATCGAGGGCCTGCACTGGCACCTGGATCAGGCCTCTAAAGCCAAGTTCCTCAACAGCATGAAACTCGAAACTCTCGGCGAATGGCTCGGAAATGCCGCACCGGCCCGGCTGCAGATCCGCCTGTCCGAAGTGGCAAAATCCAGCCAGCACCCGTCATATGCGGCGTTCAGGGCCGGCCTGACGCGATCGGGCGGTCTAGAGCGCGCTTTTCCGAAGGTCTGAACGGCTTTCAGTCAGGCATGACAGCTGTCACGGCGATGATCGGCCCGAGCGGAAATGCGCTGTCTTCCCTCTGCCACTCCGGCACATAGAGGCTGGAGATGCTGCCGTCCAGGAACAGGGCGTTGCGGCAGCCGAGCACGTCGCGAAACAGCGTGGCGAAATCGTGAAAGCGCACCTCGCCGTCGGACACCGCGAACACAGCTTTTCCATCCGCATCGACGCCGACGCCGTTGCGCCTTTTGAGGCTGGTGCTGTCGATCAGGAACGACGGGTGAAGCGCCCCGTCGATCACTAGCATCGGTCCCGATTGCGTGGCGTAGAGCGGCTCGATACCGGCGGCGGCAAACGCCTTTGTCTCCATGACGCCGACAGCGCCGGGCTGGATGTAGAACACGCCGTTCGGCAGCAGGCGGAAATTTCCCCAGCCTGTGCCGGTGTCGAGCGCCTTCTGCTGACTGCCGCCTTCGACATAGAGACCGACCGGGCTCTGGTCAGGCTCGTACATGCCACCGTTCATGGCAAAGCGCAGCGACAGCCGGTCACGCGCCAGTGCATCGCGCAGCGCCGCGAACGAGCCGTATGGCTTTCCGGCACTATTGTTGGAAAACAGGCGGATGTTGTCTTTTGCTGGGTCGAAGCTGCAGACGATGTAGCTCGCCCCGAGATGCTCCACCTTGCGGCAATTCCCGCCGGTCACCGGTGTCTCGGCCATGACGGGCGTCGAGACGAGCCCTGCCAGAATAATCAACCATCGAAACAAACGTCACGCTCCCCGGCAACAATCAAATTCAAGACAAGAGATGCGGCGGGAGGAAGGTGACTTCAAGGGTTGGCCCGGTGCACATAGTGGCGAGCCCGAATAGTGACCCGGATAATGAAGAGGTAAAAATAGTAAGATGTCGGCCGCGACACGCCTCGCAGCCGACAGAATTCTTCAGTTTACTGAGCTGCCTTTTTGACAGTGTGGCCAGCCGTCTGGGTTGCGTTGACCGTGTTGGCAGTGTCCTTGCCCATGCCTTTAATGGTATTGGCGCAGGATGCGAGAAGCATCAGGGAAATGCAGGCGACGCCGACTTTTGCGATGACGGAAGAAGACATGATTAGCGGTCCTTCGTGAATGGGTTTTTGACGACAATAAGGCAGAAAGTAAACCTTCCGTGCCCAAAACGCGCCACATTGAAAAAGGTTCACATAAATAACGACGTGGATGCGGCGCCAGCCAAAAGCCTGTGAGACAGGGCCTCAGGCCGCCCGCGCCATCTCGCCGAAAGCATGCCGGATGCTTTCCGCGACAGCCGCTATTGGTCCCGTGACTTCGCGCGCAGTCAGCAACCGGATATCGAAAGTCGTCAATTCCGGCAGCCCTTCTTTCGCGCCGAGTATAGCCATGTCTTCGGTGACGTAGGAGCGGGGCAAAGGCGCCACGGCGAGATCGGACACGACGGCCGCGCGTTGGGCAGTGGTATGGGCGCTGAGGAAGGCTACGCGATAGTTCCTTTTCGCCTGCTGCAGCTGGTGGATCGCATCGGAGCGCCAGATGCAGCCGTCCTCCCAGATCGATATCGGCAGAGGATCCCGGCGATGGGCCGTGCCGCATTTCGCACCGGCCCAGACAAGCCGCTCGGTGTAGATGACGTCACCCTCCGTCGGGAATGGCCGCGTCGAACAATTGATAAGCGCCAGATCGAGTCGTTGTTCCGCGAAGCGCTTCTTGAGGGCTAGGCTCATGTCGACCACGACGTCGACCATGATGCTGGGATAGCTTTGCGAGAACCGCTTCAGGATGCTCGGCAGCAACCGCTCGCCTATGTCGTCCGGCGCTCCGAGCCTGACGACGCCGCTCAGTTCCGGCATGATGAAACGCGACACCGCTTCGTTGGACAGCGCCAGCATGTTGCGCGCGTAGGACAGCAGCATTTCACCATGTTCGGTGAGGCTGACGGAACGGGCATCGCGCAGGAACAGGACGACACCGAGTTGCTCCTCGAGCTTCTTGATCTGCATGGACACCGCTGATGGCGTGCGATGGACGGCCTCGGCTGCCGTTGAGAAGTTGCCGGTCTCGGCAATCGCCACGAAGGTGCGAAGGACATCGTTGTCGAGCAACGGCACGGATCGGCGCAGCGGAACGTTCATCGACGCATCTTTCAATTTTTCTGATTTATATAGCGATATCATTTCGTTTTGCTGACTGTCAATAAGCTTCTATAGCATCGGTCTCACCACCACCTTGAACAGCAGAGGAACGAGCCATGATCCGCTCATACCTATCCGATGTCATCGATCACTGGACCAACAGTCGAGACCGCGCGCTGCGCCAAACCAACGCTGCGACCCTCAGACAAATGTCCCACCTGCCCCCACATCTTGTAGCTGACGTCAACGCGCGCGGCTTTCCACCCGACACCGCCCTTCCACAAACCGGAACAACGGCAACCGTCAACTTTTCTTATGGATGCTATAAAATCTATTCGTTTGAATGATGAGTGACACAGGCCCATATCAGCGTGACCAACATCAACACAACCAAAAGGAGATCAATCATGACCACCATCAGCTATAGACGCCCTTCCCACGGGCGCCCGTCGTTTATCCTCTTCAGCGGCACGCTTTCCCGCCTGTCCGCCTACGTTCTTTCGCTGGCCGATCGCTGGTCTGAGCATCAGGCTGCCAGGCAGATCGAAGCGATGCCATTCGACATGCGCAAGGACTTCGGCTGGCCTGCTGCCGACATTTCGAGCGACCGCAAATGATGCGACAAAATACGACATTTCCGGTCGATTTCAGGGCGACGCTCGGCTGATTAGCAGCGTCGCCAATCCAACCTTCAGTAATATATTAATCGTTATATTTCATGGACTTATGAGTCTTACCAGATCCTATATCGTAAGCTTCTGCCTTGACTTTTTTTGACAAATCATAAATCTTTGACGTGACGCAAATAAGCCTTTGTGGCCATCATCTTCCATGAGACTGTCGCTTTCAGACTAATTTTCTGCTGAAATCGATATGAGGAACGCGGGCATGGTGGTAGCGCAGCATCAGGTGGAGCAAGGCAAGACGCCCGGCAAGAAACGCTCGATCGTTTTCTTCCTTATCCCGCACTTTACGATGCTGCCATTTGCGGCAGCGATCGAGACATTGCGCATTGCCAACCGTATGCTTGGCTATACTGCCTACAGCTGGCGACTTGCCTCGACCGACGGCGACAAGATCTATTCATCGAGCGGCATTGGCATCGAGGTCAACTCGTCGCTGGCCGATGAGCGACGTTATCTGGGCGGAGAGAGCCGGCCCAGTATGGTGCTCGTCGCCTCCGGCATCTATGTCGAGGAGTTCCAGAACAAATCTGTCAATGCCTGGCTAAGAGAATCCTACAACCGCGGCGTCGCCGTCGGAAGTCTCTGTACGGGCGCCCATGTGCTCGCCCAGGCGGGTCTCCTGAACGGCAAGCGCTGCGCAATCCACTGGGAAAACCTGCCGGGCTTTGCAGAAGCCTTTCCTCAGGCCGAAGTCTATGCCGACCTGTACGAAGTCGACAGCAATCTCTACACCTGCGCCGGCGGCACGGCCTCGCTCGACATGATGCTCAACCTGATCGGCCAGGATTTTGGCGAGAACCTGGTCAACCGCGTCTGCGAACAGGCGCTCACAGACCGCGTCCGCAGCCCGCACGATCGCCAGCGCCTGCCGCTCCGCGCACGGCTCGGTGTGCAGAATGCCAAGGTGCTGGAAATCATCGAGGTGATGGAAAGCCACCTGTCGGAACCCTTGTCGCTGCTCGACATCGCCGACGACGCCGGCCTGTCGCGTCGCCAGATCGAGCGGCTGTTCCGACAGGAAATGGGCCGTTCCCCTGCCCGCTACTATCTCGAGATCCGCCTCGATCGAGCAAGGCACCTTCTGGTGCAGTCGTCGATGCCGGTGGTCGAAGTCGCCGTCGCCTGTGGCTTCGTCTCCGCCTCGCACTTCTCGAAGTGTTATCGCGAACTCTACAACCGCTCGCCGCAGCAGGAGCGGGCCGAGCGCAAGCTGACCATGTCGAACGTCCGCACCGGCGTCGTCATCTGAAGCCGGATAACGGCTACCGTCCCTCTTCCGCCGCCATCCTGGTATCGGAGAAGACGCGATTGCGCCCGCGGTGCTTGGCCATATAGAGAAACTGGTCGGCAGCGTTGAGGTAATTCTCGAACGTCTCCTGGGCGTTGATCGACGCTATGCCGATTGACACGGTCACCGACAACGCCTCGCCGTCTGCCTGGATTTTCAGGCCAGAGATATTTTCGCGCAGTTCCTCGCAGAACTCGGTTGCGACGGATGAGTCCATGTCCGCGAACAGGATGGCAAATTCTTCGCCGCCGATCCGCGACAAGAGGTTGCGGCTGCCTTCCAGAAACGTCTGCAGCCGTGTCGCGACCGCCTTCAGCACCTGGTCACCGATCTCGTGACCGTAGGTGTCGTTCAACCGCTTGAAATGGTCGATATCGAGGATACCGATGGATGGTCGTGTCTCCAGCCTGAGACAGTCATTGGCAAGGCGCGGACCCTGATCGAAGAAGTAACGCCTGTTATAGAGGCCGGTGAGATAATCGACGGAGGCGGCGGCGCGCAGCTGGCGCATTTGCGACAGCGTGTCGATCACCCGGCTGATCCGGTATTTAAGCTCTTCGGCAACGAACGGCCGACGCAGGAAATCCGTGGCACCAGCTTTCAGGTACGCCGTTGCGGCCAATCGGTCGTCCGACGCAGATAGGCCGATGACCCGCAGGCGATCGGAATTCCGCCTATGGGTGATCTGCCGTGTCAGTTCCCATCCCGTCCCGTCCGGCAGCGCATCGTCGATCAGGACCAGCTCGATCTCGGAATACTGATCCAGCGCCTGGATAGCGGCAGCACCGCTCGCTGCTTCATAGACCTCGAAGCGCTGCATCTCGAGACTGTCGACGAGCATCTTCCGGGCCACGGGCATCGCGTCCACGACGAGCACCCTCGTCTTGCTGTTGGTAATCGAACGACGCACAGAAGCCACGAGATTGTCCGCCGCCTGCGTATTGTCCTTCAGTACGTAGTCGATAATGCTGCGCTCCATCAACCGGTCGCGCATGTCGATATCGGCCGCTGCGGTAAAGACGATGCTCGGCACCCTTTGGTCGAGGAGCATGTCGAGTGCTTCGCCGTAGGCAGCATCCGGCAGATTGAGATTGACGATGGCCAGGCTGAAACCGTGATCGCTGGCGCGAATCGTCGTTTCCAGCGTCTTCATGGATGTACAGAGCGTGACATCGAGATTGAGCTCGATGCGGAAACGTTGGGAGAGCATCGAGCCGAACATGCGCGAATCCTCGACCAGGAGAACCTTCTGGCCGCGTCTCGCCGCAGGGCTCAGGTCCCGCGAGAATTTTTCGAACAACAGGTCGCTCATTGCCGGCAGTCCCTCCGGCAATGGGACAGGCCCACGTTCTGCGTGGGCAGCGGGACAGTCAGCAGATTACGACAGGGATTTATGAACACCGGGGTCCAACAGTTTGTAACTAGTCACCGCGAAGTGGGCATGAACGGGCCCCGAAGCGCCCGTTCTTTCTCAGGCATAGGCCTTTTGCTGGCGCATCGACTGGATCTGCAGCAGGGTATCGAGGTTCTGGTTGACCCTGCAGTAGAATTCCTCGTCGATGAACGGCCGCAATATGAAGTCGTTGCCACCGGCCTTCAGGAAGCGGGCCGACAGCAGCCGATTGGTCGACGACGACACGCCGATGATCCGCAGCTGATGCGAGCCGATGCTGGAGCGGATGCGCCGCGTCAGCTCGAATCCGTCGATGTCGGGCATGTTGTAGTCGGTGATCATCAGGCCGATGTCAGCATTGGCCTTGAGGATTTCCAGCGCCTTGGATCCGTTCTCGGCAACGCTGACGCGGAAATTGTAGCGCTTCAGGCGGCTGCTGAGAAGCGCGCGCGCTGTTGCGCTGTCATCGACGATCAACACATGGTGGCGGTGATTGGTCAGGAAGCGACAAACCGATTCTGCCAGCAGGTCGACCGCGAAGATGTTGTCTTTGAGGATGTAGTCGACGATATCCTTGGCGAGCAGCGCGTCGCGCATGCCCTCATGGAAGGTGCCTGTGAAAACGATTGTCGGGATGCTGAGGTCGGTCAAGTATTCCAGCGCCTCGCCATTCTCGGCACCCGGAAGATTGATGTTGGAGATCGCCAGCTTGATCGGCTCGGGCGACTTATCGTAGGCGAGCTGCAAATCTTCGAAGTTGCCGCAGATCTCGATCTCGATATCGAAAAGCTCTTTCAGCCTCTTGCTGATCATCGCGGTAAAGACATGCGAGTCTTCGGCCAGAAGTATGCGAGCCCCCGCAAAGGTCCCACCCGAATATTGCATTCCGGAAATGCCTAAAAATGCCATGACTAACCTTCGATGAGACCTCACTGACCGAAGAATAAGGCAAAGCATTTGAGTTTGTGTTAATTTTGCGACGACTTATGTAAATCACCATTCAGCTGCAGCAAGTCTGCAGCATTACAGAGTAGATCAGGACTGCACTTCAGGTTTGCCATCGACTTTACGCCGGCTGGGCCTGGTGCGTGTCTCCGCTGGCACCGGCGCTTCTGGCGGCTGGATCGGCGGCTCGACGATGTCATCGGCCTTTTCCGTGCTTTCAGGTAGCGTGGCTTCCACCCGCTGTCTTTCCGCGCGACGGCTGATGTGCAATTCCTGCTGCGGGTAAGGCATGTCGATGCCTTCCTTCTTAAAGCGCTTCAGGATGGCAATGCGCAGGTTGTTGCGGATAGGCATGCCATCGGAGAGGTCAGCCAGGTAGAACCGCATCTCGAAGTCCAGCGACGACGGACCGAAGCGGAGGAACTCGACGTGCGGCTCCGGGTTTTTCAGCACTTTGGGCACTGCCTTGACCAGTTCCAGCAGGATTGCCATTACCTGCTCCGGGTCGCAGTCATAGCCCACCGAAACCGGGATTTCGGAGCGCGCGAGCCTATTACGGTGCGTCCAGTTGCCGACCGACGCATTGATCAGCTCGGAATTCGGCACGATGATCGATTGCTGGCGAAAGGTCTCGATCTCCGTCGCACGGACGGAAATACGCTTGACGATACCCTCCGATGTCCCGGAAACGATCCAGTCGCCGACCTTGAACGGCCTCTCGACGAGAAGAATGAGGCCAGAGACGAAATTGGAAACGATGTTCTGCAGGCCGAAACCGATACCGACGGACAGCGCACTGGCAACCAGCGCAAGGCTCGACAGATCGATGCCGGCAGCAGAAATGCCGATGACGGCGGCAATCGCCACGCCGAGATAGCCGATGCCGGTCTTGACCGAGTTGCGGACGCCGAGATCGACCTGGCCACGCGCCATGACCGTGCCGTCCAGCCAGCGCTGGAACCAGCGGGTAACGAGGTAGCCGCCGATGAAGAACAGGATGCCGGCAAGGATACCGACGAGGGAGATCCTGATGCTGCCGAGCCTTATCTCGGTGAACAGCCGATAGAAGAAGATTTCCAGATCCTGAACGTGGAACCCCCACGACAACAGGATGAGCGGGATGCCGGTCATCAGCGCGAAGACATAGATTGCCAGTCCTGCCACGAGGCCCGCCTGGTCGAGCATCGCGGTGCTGATGCTCGCACGGCTCTGCAGAAACCGGCCGACCGATGTCTCGGGGAAATTCTCCTGATCGGACACTGCCTTGCCGAGCAGGATGCCGAGATACATGGTGACGAGGACGGCGCTGGTGACGATCAGCTGCAGCGCGATAAAGCGGGCGAGCCCGACATAGCCGATCACCGCCATGAAGATCAGCGCGGCACCGATGACCCTCAAGATGATGGCGAGTCCGTGCGGCCAGCGTCGGCCCGGAGCCTCGGGATCGCCGCTTCTCGCAAGCATCGGCTTGCCGAACGACACGGCGATGAAGATCAGGCCGATGATCATCGCTGCAGAGAAGCTCTTCGCGACGGTGACGATGACCGGCGAGCCCATCGATTCGCTGATGCGATTGAGGACGAAATCGAGGCCATTGACGATGGCAATGGCGAGCAAGCACCAGCCGACGGATCGAGCGCCCTTGTTGGAGAGCTTCACGAGCCGCCAGCTGGGCTCGAACGGCGCAAAGACGGCGTTGACGAAGCTTGCTACGAAATAGACCAGCCCGACGAAGCCGAAAACTGCTGAAAACACCGGCGCGATGTCCGGCCGCAGCACATTGAAAGTCTCGAGGAAAAAGAACGAGAGCACGAGAAAGGCAGCCACCGACAACGCCCGGATCATCGTCGACCAGAACGCGATGGAGAGCCGGCTCATATAGGAGGGAGCCTCGATCGTCTCGTCACGGAAGAAGTATCGCCCGAAAAGCCGGTACCCCCCGGCCATGAAGATCAGCGCTGCGGCAAGGGACAGGAAAACAGCTGTAAACAGCGGGATCCGTTTGAATTTCCAGACGAACGTACCCCAGCTCGAGAGAGCGTTGCGAAAGTTGACAGCCTCCTGCACGAGCGCCTGGCCGGCGTCGTCGAAGGTCGACAGCGAGAGTTCGGTACGGCGAAAGAGGGTATCGGCAAAAAGGCGCCGTCGGAGCTCGGTGATCTGACCGGACACCCGATTGGCACTGGCCGTCAGATTGTCGGCATCGCCCATCACCACGTTGATCTGCGCGATCGCAGACGTCAGCTTTTCGCGTTCCTGCGTGACGATGGGAGCCTCTGCAGGCTGGCCCTCTTTCGGCGGCGGGCCGATCTGCGTCAGTCGCGCCGTCATTTCGTCGGCCCGTGGCTTCAGGCGCCCCGAGATCTCGGCCGCGGCACGGGTGAGATCGTCAGCCTTTCCGGCAAGGACCACCAGCGCATCGTCATCGGACGCGCCCTGTTTGACACTGTCCTCGAGGGAGGAAAGCTGTTTGCGAGCCTGGGCGATCTCGGCAGCCGTTCGATCGAGGCCGTTGGCCGCAGGCGGTTGCTGTTTTTGCTGGGCATCCGCCGACGGCGCGTCCGGCTTGGTCGCATCGGGCTTCGCTGCATCGGGCTTGGGCGCGTCAGGAGCGGGCGCAGCCGCTGGCGCTGGCGTTGTCTCGGGTGACGATGTCGCCGGAGCCGCCGACTGCTGCGCGCGTGCCGGCAAGGCAACCGCAGTCGCTGACACGGCCAGTGTCAGGAAAAGGACGGAGATCGAATTCAGAAGTGGTCGCAAGCGTCTTCCCCAGGGCAACAGGTCAGTTGGCGAGATCATCGTCATCGCTTGTAAAGCAAACCAAGGCGACAGAAAGGCAACCTTCACAGCACTTGCGAGTCGCGCGCCGCATCGATCAGTCGATAGAGAAATTCAACATCGCCCGCGTGCCTTGGCGATCGGGAGCGTAGAGAATGCTGGACTTCAGGCTGGATGCCATCGCCGTCAGGATCTTGGTCCCGAGCCCTGTGCCCTTGGCCGGAGCCGTCCGGTCGAAGCCGACGCCGTCGTCTTCGACATGCACGCGGAGGCCACCCTGGCCAGTCTGGTCGACAACCACGCGGATTTCACCGGTCTGACCGGCGGGATAGGCGTACTTATAGGCGTTGGTGACGAGTTCGCTGATGATCAGGCCGAGCGTGATCACCTTGTCAGTCGACAGTATGACATCGTCGCACTCGACCTTCACACTATGCGGCCGCTGCTCGTCGCGCATGGACGCCTCGAGTTCGGCAAGCAGGCTCTCCAGATATTCCTTCACCCGGACGGTACCGACCTCGTGGCTGGTGTAGAGCCGCCGGTGGACGCTGGCGATGGCATTGATGCGGATCTGCGTTTCCTGCAGCGCATCGATGGTCACCTGATCCTTGGTGACGGAAGCCTGCATGCGGATCAGCGCGGCCACCAGGCCGAGGCTGTTGGCGATCCGATGGTTGACTTCGGAGAGCAGTAGCTCGGCGCGGTCGCGTTCATGGCGGATCACCGCCTGAGCACGCAACGTGTCACGCCGAAACCGCGCCCGCTCCAACCCTTGGGCCAACGCTGCGGCCAGCAGGTCGAAATAATCGGACGAAACACCCTTCATGACATAGTCGTCAGCGCCAGCCTTCAGAGCGGCAACCGCAACGCCGGCATCTCCCGACCCGGTCGCGTAGATGACCGGCGGGTGATCGGCACCGGAGACGATGCAGGGCAGCAGGTCCAGCCCCGTTTCCCCTTCGAGGAAATGGTCGAGGACAATCGCGTCAATGCCACCTTCGGCAAGACGCGCGAGGCCGGCAGCGCCGTCCTTCGCCAGATGAAGCTCGTAGCCGCGACGCTGCATGTTCTTGCGCGTCAGCACGCCGAGTGCTTCATCGTCGTCTATATAGAGAATATGGATCGCAGCATCCGCCGCAGCATCCAGCTCTATCATTCCACCTCCGGGATCTTCATGACGGCAACGAACATGCCGAGCTGCTGTATCGCATGCACGAACTTGTCGTATTGCATCGGTTTGCTGACATAGACATTGGCGCCGAGGTCGTAGCAACGGGCGATTTCGCGCGGGTCGTCGGTGGTCGTCAGAACGATCACCATTGCCCGCCTCGTGTGCTCGTTGGCCTTGACCTTCTGGAGAATATCCAGCCCGCTCATGTCGGGAAGGTTGAGGTCGAGCAGGATGAGGATGGGCTGCCCACGCGAAGGCTCGCCACTGCCATCCTTGCCAAGCATGAAGTCGAGCGCATCTCCGCCTGTGACAAAGGGCACAATCTCGTTGGTGACGCCGGCGCGACGGATATTCTTCTCGATCAGCCGTGCGTGGCCTTCATCGTCTTCGATCATGATGATCTTGACGGTATTCGGGGAACTCATCATTTCGAATCTTCTCTTTTCAATCGGGCCATATCGGCAGCAATCTTAACTTCGAACGTTGTCCCCTGCCCCAGCTCGGAACTAACGGTAACATCTCCGCCGAGACGCCGGGCCAGCGCACGAACATGGGCAAGGCCAACGCCGTCGCCCGGCATGTCCTGTCTGCCCGAGCGCCGGAACAGTTCGAAAATCCTCTCCTGGTCGCCTGCAGCGATTCCCCGTCCATTATCGCTGATTTCGACGCTCGCGAACATACCGTGGCGCCTGCCGGAAATGGAGATCTTACCGCGCCGTGAGGGGTCCAGGTACTTGATGGCATTGTCCAGCAGGTTGCCGACGATCTGCTGCAGAGCTAGCCGGTCGGACTGCACCTCGGGAAGCACGCCTTGTATATCGACTTCGATCTCGGCCTCGTCGAGCCTGTGACGGAGCGTACCCAACGTGTCCTCGACCAGCTCCGACAGCTTGATCCGATCGCGGTGCAGTTCGCGGTTTCCGGCCCGCGCGAGCACAAGGATCTGGTTGATCAGATTGTCCATCCGACGCATCGAAGTCCGAATGAAACCAAGCGCTTCAGGGATATCCGTGTCGACGGCCTCGATGGCCGCACGACCTTCGATCGTTGTGAGATCGGCATTGTTTTTCTCGAGGTATGACTTGAACACCTGTGCGGCACGATCGAGCTCCTCCGTGAAGCCCATGATGTTGACGAGCGGAGCGCGCAAATCGTGGCTGACGATGTAGGCGTAGGCCTGCAGCTCGTCGTTTGCCCTTTGCAGCCCTTGAGTGCGGGCTACCACGGTCTCTTCCAGCGTTTCGTTCGCACTGGCAAGCTGCAGTCGTGCCGCCTCGATCTGCCTGTGGTGATCGCGGATAAGCTTGAACGCGCCGGCGGCTAGTGCCACGAGCAAGGCCGCACTGACGGCAATGATCGCCGACAGTGACGTTGTCGATGCCCTGAGCGAGGCGATATGGTCGCCCGAATTGACGACGCCGCGCTGCTGGATAACATTGATCTCATGACGGATTTCATCCATCAGCTCGATCCCGACATTCGATTCGACCAACGCTATCGAACCGGCAGTATCGCCGGCGGAACGCAGGTCCACCGTGCGTTTCATCTCCGCGAGCTTTCGATCCATGAGGGATCTGAGATTGTCCAGCGAAGACTGGGGAACGCCGATTTCGAGCAGGCGCGGCGTGAGCGCGGCGATTTCGGCCGGGATCGACACTGCGGATTTTGTGAACGGCGCAAGATAACGCGCATCGCCGGTCAGAAGATAGCCGCGCTGTCCGGTTTCGGCGTCCTGCGCCGAACTCAGCAGGTTGAGCACGCGATTGTTGAGGCGGCTTGCATCGACAGCGCTGTCCGCCTCCTCCGCCGCACGACCGCTGAAATAAAGGGCGCCGAGGACAACAAGGAGCAGCGTTATCGCGCCAACGGTCAGGATCGCAGGGATGGAACTGGAAATCGATTTATTGAAACGTATCATCTTCGCTACGATGCACCCATGCCGACCGTTATCAGGCCAGGCCAGACGAGATGCGCCTGTAGCGACGCCACCGATCCCTTCGGGAACGCCCCTGGATTGAAATGGTTCCCAGGCCTCTGAAAAATAATCGATATTCGTGGCATCTCGTTAGGTCGCCTATTGGAAGCCCGGGTGACTTGGTCTGCCTAGCCCGTCACGGAAACGAGCGCTTCTTCAGCATCCAGCCCTTGCGTCCCGCTCGCCACGAATTGCTCAAGCGTCATATTGTCGAGGATCGTTGCGACGGCGTCGCGAACCACGGTCATCGACCTCCGTACCTGGCAGCCTGCCGGATCGGCACAGTCGTCGCAGGCTTCAAAGGCAGTACGGCTTGCACAACGGATTGGCGCCAGCGGCCCGTCAAGGGTGCGGATCACATGGCCGATACGAATTTCGGCAGCGGGACGAGACAACGAATAGCCGCCTCCCGGGCCCTTCTTCGAGCGCAGCACGCCGGAATTTCGCAACTCCAGCAAAATCGCATCGAGAAACTTCTTCGGAATGTTGTTGCGCAGAGCAACGTCGTTGATGAAGGCGGTTTCGCCCGGGCCCAGACGAGCAAGATCGACCAACGCCTTGAGACCGTATTTTCCTTTTTTTGTCAGCATGAGATTCGCTTACCTGAAGACGCACGACCGCAGCATCTCGCTGATCGGCAATCACGCAAGCTGCGTAACGCCGGGAGAGCGCGCGGGCAAGCCGATATCTCAGAAATTGCAGGCTTATAAGACGATAAAATTGCGTTTGGACGAGAGGCGGCCGCAACCCGCTAGATGCTGTGCAGGCGCTGCGTCGCTGGAAACATTGCACGGACCGTATCTGCAACGCCGGATGCGACCAAGACCGCGTGCTCCGTTACCTGCGGCAGGCCCATCAGTTCGCCGAATGTACCGCGCGCCAGCGGTCCCGATATGAACAGGGATTCCGTCGCCGTGCCGGACGCACCGATCGCTTGTGAATTTGCATTGCAGTCGAGACCGAGTCGCGTTGGGTCGTTCACCAGATAGCCCCGTTCGGCCAGACCTGCCAGGAAGGGCTGGCTGCGAAGGATGCCGCCATGCCCCGGCCCCGTTGTGACCACCACCGCATCGAAATGCCGCTCCACACGCTGGCGCGACCGCCCGAGCCGCAGCACGCAGCGGATGCGATCCTCGTCGATTGAAACTTCGGCCACGGAGCCAGCCAGCACGGTCATTCGACCCTCGGCGATTGCCTCCTCGCTGGCGGCCTCGACTTGCGGCGCGACACGGAACCGGTGGACGTCCCAGAACGGCCGAAGGTGACGCGCGATCCGCCGCCTCTCCTCGACCGGCAGGCCGCGCCATAGCGCCTCGCCTTGGCCCCTCACCTGATCGATGACCGCATGCCAGCTAAGCCCCTCTCTGCCCGCTTCGCGAATGGCCGCCCGCACGCGTTTGAGAAGTCCTGATGCAGTCTGCGCAGGCTCGGAGGTGAAATCGCCGAACGGATCCTGCGGCATCGAAGGATGACCGCGCGATCGCAAGCCTCGGCGTGATACCGCTGTGATCTGTCCCCGATGGCCTCGCAGGCCAAGCGCTGCAACGACATCGGCCGATGTCAGCCCGTTGCCGACGATCAGCACACGGTCGTCGACACCGATCGGGTCGAGCGCGCCCCGCCGGGTAGGGTCGGCGACGAAGCGCGGATCTCCGGCAAGAACACTGGCAAGCGGCTCCGGTGCGGACGGTGCCGGATGGCTGGTCGCAATGACGAGTATATCGGCGTCGATAACATAACCGCCCTCGCCCGTCAGATGCCACCGGCCATTAAGGCGATCGGCCGAGAGCACGCGCTCGCGAACATGGCGGACGGAACCGCTCTCGACCAGCGGCCGGATCATCGCGTTCATGTAGCGCCCGAACAGACCGCGCCTCGGATAGAGGGCGCCGCTGGCTGCCAGTGCGTCGGGATCGTCGCCAAGAGCCCCGTTCGTATCGATCCAGCGCTGGAAGTGCTCTGGATCATCCGGAAACAGGCTCATGCGGGTGGATGGCACGTTGATGCGGTGGGCAGGCTCGACGGTGTCGTAGGCGAGACCTGCGCCAAGCAATGCCCGTGGTTCGAAGAGCACGATCTGTTGCCTGCCGAACAGACCTGTTCCCGCCAGATGGTAGGCAACCGCCGCCCCTGAAACACCACCTCCAACAATGGCAACAACAGGAATAGTCTCGGGCGAAGAAAGCATCAGCCAGTCCTTTTTATGCATCGCCTGCCGGAAGCCGAACTCTACTCCGGGCGTCGCGCGATCAATATACGCTGGTGGCGGCGTGACAAGGGAAGGGCTTCCCCTCATGAGACGGGCAGCGGAATGTTTTTTCGAGCTTTTCCGCAACCCTGAATTTTATTCATGACGACCCATCCAAAGAGGAGTACACTGGACGCGCTCTTGAGGAGGAGAAAAACATGGAAATCTTCAGACTGCTGACAGCATTCGACTACCTGCTGGTTGCTGTACTCTGCGGCGTATTCGCACTGGCGATGGCCAACGGAAGAAGCCATCGCTGATAAACAAAATCGGCCCGAAGATCTGAGGAGACCTTCGGACCGACATACTCTCGAGGCTCAACCGGCAAGTTTGAATGGGCTGCCGGGCCAAAATTAAAAGGCTGAAGAAACTCAGGTCCTTAAAGCGAGACCTTGGCATTTTCGCCCATGTCGGGCTTCGCGCTCGACATGGCTGCAGCAATCATTTTGACGTAGCTGACCACGGTGCCGGGGCTATCCCAGTATTCCGCATATTTCGGCGTAACTTTCAGCACGCGGATAGACGGATCTTCGGCGCTTTCCCACCAGGCCTTGGCGGGCGTCGAGAAAAGTTCGCGGATCCGCTCCCGGTCGTTAGACACTTCTGCATCGCCCGTCACGGAAACGTACTTCTGGCCCTTCGTGTCGGCAAAGGACAGGCCGACATTATGCCGGCGCTCAATTTCCTCGTCCTTGTGGCTAGCCACATCCGTCAGAAAATAGATCGCATTTTCAATCGGCTCGAAATGGGCTGCCATTGGCCGCGAACGGATGTCCTCGCCGACCCGGGTGGAAAGCATGCAGAAGAGGATCTTCTCCATCAATTCCCAGGTGCGTGCGACCTTTTCGTTTTCCTGTGTCATGACATTTCCTCTTTTGACTAGATGAACGGCTTGCCGCCGGTGACTGCAATAGTGGTACCGGACACATAGCTCGACAGCGGATCTGCAAGCATGACGTAAGCTGTTGCGAGTTCCGCCGGCTGCCCCGGCCGCTTCATTGGCGTTTGCTTGCCGAAGTTGGTAACGTTCTCTTCCGGCATGGTGGATGGGATAAGCGGCGTCCAAATCGGGCCCGGCGCAACGGCATTGGCGCGAATCCCCTTCTCGGCCAGCATCTGTGCCAATCCGCCCGTAAAGTTCTGGATGGCGCCCTTGGTCGTGGCATAGGCAAGCAACGTCGGATTTGGCATGTCGGCATTGACCGAGGTCGTATTGATGATCGAGCTGCCGGGGCTCATGTGTTCGACGGCTGCTTTTGTCAGGTAGAACATAGCGTGGATGTTGACCTTGAAGGTAAGCTCCCACTCGTCATCGGAGATCTCCGCGATATCCTTGAAGGTATTCTGGTGGGCGGCATTGTTGACGAGAATGTCGATGCCGCCGAGTTCGGATACGGCCTTGTCGATGATCGCCCGGCAATGGGCTGCATCCTGGATATCCCCGGGCACGAGAACCGCCTTCCGTCCGGCCTCTTCGACATAGTGCTTCGTCTCCGCTGCGTCCTCGTGCTCATCGAGATAGGAAACGAGTACATCCGCACCCTCCCGCGCAAATGCGATTGCGACGGCGCGACCGATGCCGCTGTCGCCGCCGGTAATTACGGCACGCTTTCCGGCCAGACGTCCGGACCCCTTGTAGGAGCTCTCCCCGTGGTCGGGCTTCGGATCCATCCGGGCCGTCTTGCCGGGGATGGACTGTGGCTGCGTGGGAAATGGCGGCTTGGGATAACCGTTCATGGCCTGTCTCCTTTTGGTCGGCTTGGACCAGACTAACCAGCGTTGCGCGTCATGGTTCCCCACCAAAGTCTCCGAATTCAATCTGAAGGATGGCGGCACTGAAGCCTGCAGGCTGCGGATGAGCGTTCGGCAATTTGTCACGCTCGCCATCGGACGGCACGGATCGGAACTTCAAGGGCCCGAATTTGTTTCTGAACATGACAATGAGAGGATCATCATGACCAACACCCTGCACAAGGCAGACGCGACCGGCAAGCTTGAGCTGGCCAACGAAACCGCGCCAGTTTCCTACAGCGTGACTGTCGCGACCGAAAAAGAGGATGGCAAGTTTGCTGTTACCCTGCTCGTCAAGGCACCCCGCGATTGGTTGCTAAAACGCGGATTCACATCGTCTGCGACCCTCGTCAGGCACGATGGAGACCAGGTCGAACTCCTTCATGATGGCGAACTCGACGTCGGGGAAGCTGTATCGGTCGAGTTATCCGCAGTCGACACCTCCTGCTCCGACGACAGCGAACTGCAGCGCAAGTATCCAGAATTGCGCGGCTGAAGCCGTGCCGAACGTAAGGACCCGCAGAAATGAGGCCAGCCGAGCGAGAGATCGTCTTCTCCAAGCGCGCACTTGCCGCAACGATAACAGGGATCGACAGCGATGACGGCGCCGACGACATGATTGTAGGCCTGTCACTGGGTGAGGCTATCCTGTTCGTCGCCGAAGAGGCAGGTATAGGCGCTTCCAACGCCCATGTTTCTTATGGCGAGAGCAGAACTCTCAGCTATACCGATTGTCTCAGTGTCTATCGAGATTTCGGGCTATCCCTCAAGGCTGACGCAAAGAGTTGAGATGGTGAAACGCAGTGCCGGCGTACTGATCTACCGCTTTGCCACACATGGGGCACCCGAAGTCCTGCTCGTCCATCCCGGCGGCCCCTTCTGGGCCCGCAAGGACGAAGGCGCCTGGTCGCTTCCAAAAGGCGGCATCGAACCGGACGAGGACGATCTCGCCGCTGCCCGCCGGGAGGTCCGCGAGGAGATCGGCACCAGCCTCGACGGTCCGTTCACGCTGCTCGGGGAAATCAGACAGCCTGGTGGCAAAGTCGTCGTCGCTTTTGCGGCCAATGCCGAGATCGATGCAGACGCGATTGTCAGCAATAGTTTCGAAATGCAATGGCCTCCGAAATCCGGCCAGATACAAAGTTTTCCGGAAGTCGACCGCGCCGGCTGGTTCGATCTCGATCAGGCGGAAATCAAGCTGCTGCGGGGGCAACGACCGTTTCTAGAGGCATTCAAGGCATTCATGGAGCGCCTTGACGTCCCTAGTCGTCGAGCGTGATCCACGCGGGAGCATGATCGCTGGCATGCGCCCAGCCGCGGACGTCCCCGTCGACCCCGGCGTCGGACAGCCGCTCGGCCAGCGAGGGACTGAGGAGGAAGTGATCTATGCGTAAACCGGCGTCGCGGGCATAGGCGTTGCGGAGATATTTCCAGAACGTATAGATCCGTTGATCGGGGTGCATCCGCCGGATCCCGTCCGTCCAGCCTTGATCGACGAGTTCCCGGAAAGCGTGGCGGACATCCGGATGAAATAGCGCATCGTCGATCCAGCGCTCCGGATTATAAACATCGAGTTCGGTCGGCATCACATTGAAATCGCCGGCTAGGACGACCGGGATTTCGAGTTCCAGAAGCTCTCGCGCGTAGTCTGCGAGGCGCTGGAACCAGGCTAGCTTGTATTCGAACTTCGGGCCCGGTTGCGGATTGCCGTTCGGAAGGTACAGGCAGCCGACCAGGACGCCGCCGATTGCCGCCTCGATATAACGGCTCTGTCCATTGTCATCACCGGGCAACCCGCGTCTGGTCTCCAGCGGCATAGCGTCCCGCGCCAGGATTGCCACGCCGTTCCAGCTTTTCTGGCCATGCCAGATCGCCCCGTAGCCCGCCCCCTCGATCTCGCGCGCCGGAAAGCGGATGTCTGGCGCTTTCAATTCCTGCAAACAGACGATGTCCGGATTGAATTCGTCGAGCCAGCGCAGCAGGTTTTCGAGCCGGCCATTCACGCCGTTTACATTGTAGGTCGCGATTTTCATCTGACAGCGTCCCTCCGCGTTGCAAGCCGCAACTCTCGCATCGCCAACGGGTCAGGCTGCAAAAGGATGCATGCGGCCTGCGATGACCTTGCAATTCCACTCCCTCGGTCGACCCGGGAAAAATCTGCTTTTATCTTTTCCGGTCCATGCTATCAGGGGGGATCGACAGGGGTGCTCCGTATTGCCGGGGCTGAGACCGAAGCGTGCATGCTTCCAAACCCTAAAAGCTGATCTGGATAATACCAGCGGAGCGAGGCGGGCTAAAATGTTTTCAGGCGCACAAATATCACTTTATCCGATGACCGACGATTTCGTCGGCGTCATCCACGGCGCGCTCGGCGCTCTGGACCCCTATCGTGACCAGATGCGGGTTTCGACCGACGATCTATCGACGCTGCTGGTCGGCTCGACGGACGTGCTTTTTCCAGCGATGCGCGACCTCTTCGTGGCGGCAGCCTCATCGGGCAAGCATTGCGTACTGCACGCCACGGTCTCGCGCGGCTGCCCCGGCGAACCCGACGATCCGATCTGCACGCCAAGCACCAGCATGGTCAGCACCCTTCCGCTCGAAGAACGCAAGCAGGCGGCTCTCGCAGCCGTTCGCAAAACGCCCCTGACGGGAGAGACTGTCTCCGCGCAATTCTCGCTCTACGTTCTCGGCATCGATCAGCACATGGACGAGATCTACGGCTGCATCGACTTCCTCAAGCACTCCGGCGTGTTCCACAGTTCGAAGAACTTCTGCACCAAGCTGCGCGGCGACGCCGGCGCCATCTTTGCGACGATCAACGAGGCCTTCTGCCGCTTTGGCCCGACCATGGGCCACGTCACGCTCGATATCACTGTATCCGCCCATAGCCCCTCGTCATCCTGACATCGACGGGGGACGCCTGCATTACTGTCGAGGATCGATGCCGAGGTCCCGCGCCGGTTTCGGTTTGGCGAATAGATAGCCCTGAACCTGCGTGCAGCCGATCTCCTGGAGGACGGCGAACTGCTCCTCGGTCTCCACGCCCTCCGCCGTCGTCGACATCCCCAGGGTCTGGGCAAGAGCGGTGATGAGCCGGACGACGGACAGTGATTCCGAATGCAGGGTCAACTCGCGGATGAACGACCGATCGATCTTGATCTTGTCGAAGGGGAAACTTCTGAGATTGGACAGCGACGAATAGCCGGTACCGAAATCATCCATAGCAATCGAGATGCCGAGTTTCTTGAGGGCCAGCAAGGTCGACGCCGTATGGGCGCCTGCATCGAGCAGGACGGATTCCGTGATTTCCAGCTCCAGCCGGCCTGCCTCGAGCCCGCTATCCGTCAGGGCCGCGACGACCGTCTGGATCAGGTTGTCGTTACGGAACTGGATCGGAGAAAGATTGACGGCGACCGTGATGTGGTCAGGCCAGCGCACGGCATCGGCGCAGGCCTGATTGAGCACCCACGCACCGAGCGCGCCGATCAGCCCAGTATCCTCGGCAATCGGGATGAAGTCCATTGGCGGGATTTGACCCATCCGGGGATGGTTCCACCGTAACAGCGCCTCATAGCCGGATACCTGACGCGTCGCGGTGTCCACGAGAGGCTGGTAGTAAACTTCCATCTCGCGCCGCTTGAGCGCTTTGCGCAGATCAACTTCCAGCGCCTTTCGCGCCAGCAGCCGCTCGTCCATGTCAGGACGGAAGACGCGCACGCGTCCCTTGCCTTCGGCCTTGGCCTCGTACATGGCCAGATCCGCGTATTTCAACAGTTCTTCCGGATCCGAGGAATGCTGGGGAAACTTTGCCACGCCAACGCTGGCGCCAATGGTCACCTCGTGATCGTCCAGCAGGTAAGGACGCGTCAGCTCTGCAACCAGCCGGATCGGCAGCTCAAGGCCCTCCTTCTCGCTGGCTTCCTCGCTCAAATCCTCGTTGGCTTTGAGAATATTGATGACAGCAAACTCATCGCCGCCGATGCGGGCGACGACATCTCGAGGGCCGACATGGGCGAGCAGGCGCTGCGATACCCGCTGCAGAAGCTCGTCTCCAACGTGGTGCCCCATCGTATCGTTGACATCCTTGAAGCCGTCGAGGTCAAGGAAACATACGGCCACCGCGTCGCCGTCGCGCTTTGCCTCCTTCAGCTTGCGCTCCAGCATCTCCATGAACAGCACCCTGTTCGCCAGATTGGTCAGCGCATCGTGATGGGCCATGTGGGCGATGCGTGCATCCAGCCGACGCCGCTCCGTGATGTCCTCGTAGGTAGCAAGCCAGCCGCCTTCCGGCAGCGGCTCGTGGGTCACCACGTAGGCCTTGCGATCGGAAGCCTCATGCATGAAGACGCCGCGTCGCGCTTCCTTGATCAGCGGAATCTGGAGGGCAAGAAGCTGTTCGAAGGTCGAAGAACCCGACCCGGACCCGGAGGTTTTGGCAATGCTGTCAATGGACGTACCGCTGGCGATGCCGCGCGGCCGCGCCGCCATTGTCGAGAAACGGTCGTTGCAGACGATCATGCGGCCGCCCTTGTCAAACATGCACAGCGCCTGCGTCATGTTGTTGAAGGCCGTCAGATAGCGGAAATTCTGCGCGTCGGTTTCCCGCGATGTGCGCTGCAGCTCTTCCGTTGCCCTGTTGAGTTTGTCGCGCGCGCGCGCAAGCAGCCGGTTGTGCTGGACAAGAAGGATGATCAGAGCGATGCCGCAGAGGATGAGGCCAGCGGTCAGGCCCGTATAGATCAGATGCAGCCGCTCCAGACCGGCCTCGTCTTCATCGATCTTCTTAGCACCGCTTTCGATTGCAGCTGAACCGAGCGCAATGACATCGGGCTCGATATCGGAGAGGATCTTCAGTGCCGGCTGGGGATCGAATGGCGCCGTATCGCTCGTCGGCATCGAACGGTCGATCGTATCAAGCGCCGTTTTCAGCTGTTCAATGGCCACCTTGTTGAAATTGTCGTTGCGGACAAAGTTTCGAAAGGTGGCATTTTCCAATACGCCGAGACGATTGAACATGATGTCCAGCCGAAGCCGCACATCTTTCAACGACACGCCGCTACCCGGGACCGAATAGGCCAGCAGCGTCTTTTCAAGCCGCAGCAATTCCGAAGACGTCTGGCTGACGCTCCAGGTCTCGTTATAGCCTGCGACCTGATGCAGGGCTTCCTGCCGCTCGATGATCACATAGGAGAGATAGGAAGAAGAAAGGACGAAAAAGCAGACCACCCCGGCGAGCACCCACTGGATCTTCCTGAACGCAACGGTGGTGCTTCGCAACGCCTGTTACTCCACGACGAGCTTGGCGAGTTGCCAGGCTGATCGGCCGTAATATGTCTGCGTCTGCAACTCGCTGTTGCTGTCGAACGGATAGACGATAAACAGCGGTCCCTTGTCGCGAACTGGCATATATTGACCGTCGCGCTTAATCGCCAGCATTGTGCCGTACTCGGCGAAATCGGAAATCGGGATGTTGATGGCGTAGTCGTTGAGTGCGACTGCGCGGACGCTTGTGCCTTTGGCGCCGACCATCTTCATCAGCTTGTCCATAGGCACGCCCTCGAACGTCACCACGCCCTCGTACCAGGGCGTCTTGGTCGACATCTTTTCCATGCCGAGGGCCTCCAGCATAGGCAGGTCGAACTGCGCAGTCCCCGCAACATTGGTGTTTGTGATGTCACCCGAAATCACCAGGATCGGCGCAGACTTCGGCGCAGCAAGAGATTGCGCCATTGAGGCCGATGACACCGCAAGACCGACGGCGACTGCGATAACCGCCCAAAATAACTGTCGCAAGAAAAGCTCCGATTCGAATAATTTTAAAATATGTGCGCTTGAAAATTCTTAATCCGGTAACCCCGAAAGGTCAGTTATCACCCGATCAATCATTTGCAACTGCTCTTGCTGCCGGGCAATCTCCCAAAGCCGGTCTTGGCCAGGCAGATCACTATCTACAGCGCGCCTGACGTGCAGGCTGGCATTTTGATCCCGGCTCAATTGCACTGAAAAGTTCTGTATTCTGCCGGCGCAACCCTTCAGCGAGCACTTTTGTTCCAGACTTTTGAAAAAGACCTGGCTTGGACAACATTAAGGGCTTGGACAGCACTAAGGGCGATCGACCTGGTGGATGGCAGAGACCTTGATCCGCCATCCGTCGAGTTCGAATGTCCCGTCCCGGCTTGTGACCGCACGGACAATATCCGCATCGGTAATTTTCGCCTTTTTCGGGGCCGTCTTGCCAACGATGGCCCGCAGGCGTGGCAGGGTGAGTACGCCATTATGCAGCGCAATGCCCCTGTAATGAACAGAAGCGTGAAAAAGCGTGGAAGCCTCGATCATCATCACCTCCCTGATCGACCATCGGCGATCCTCCTCGCAGGTCCCGATACCCATAACTTAGTAACATGACGCATTCGGCACAATGGTGGGGTTATCGGATGACGCGTTAAGCGCGAAATTCCTTAACGAATTTTATAGAATTCGCGGAAAGGTCCAGACGGGAACGTGCGTACCAAGACCGTAGGTATCCTCGAAGAATACCTACAAAAAATTGATTTTAAAGAGAATTTGGTGGGTGATGTAGGGCTCGAACCTACGACCCGCTGATTAAGAGTCAGCTGCTCTACCAACTGAGCTAATCACCCGCACCGCTTGTTCTTCCGGTGTGAGGGCGATATAAATAGGATCGCTTTCATTGTCCAGCCGATTGACGAATTTTCTTTGCCGAATTGTCAAAAAAAACCGGATAAGTCAGAAAATCCTTTAAAATCAAAGATCCAGCGTTCCGGACGCGATACGAACAGCTTGTCCGCCGATACGCGCATTGGAGATTTCGCCATTGGTGACATCGATGTGAAGATGGATGAGCGACGGCCTGCCCATCTCAACGCCCTGCTCGACGATGATCGGATGATGGCCATCCGGCAACCGGTCGAAGTGGTGGATGGCGCCGGATAGCGCAGCGACTGCGGACCCCGTTGCCGGATCCTCGACGATACCCATGCCGGCGGCAAACATCCGCGCATGGAACTTTGCGGTGTGGTTGACCGCGCCTCGGCAGTAGAGGTAGGCCGAGGCCAATGCCCCGTCGACGAAGGGCACAGTCTTCTCCCAGAGCTGCGGATCGAACTCCACACGCCCGGCGGTGCCGATGTCGCGCACGGGAATGAGCAGAAACGGCACGCCCGCCGACCACAGCGACACGACGTGATTCTCGAAGGCGAGTTCGCTCGGCTGCAATCCCAGGGCATTGGCTATACCGAGCCTGTCGAGCGGCAGGGTGATCTGCTGCGATTTGCGCGGCAGGTCGAATTCGGCAAAGCTCGCCTGTCGCTGGCGGAGGCGAACGGCGCAGCGCACCGGTCCGACCTTCTCCTCGAGCACGCACACCAGATCGAGTTCGCCGCCATTTCCGGCATGATTGCGCTCGGCAAGAGCTATAGCGGTGCCGACGGTCGGATGGCCGGCAAACGGCAGTTCACGCCCGGGCGTGAATATCCGCAAGCTGGCGCTGTGGGCAGGATTGGTCGACGAGCAGACGAAGACAGTCTCCGAAAGGTTCATCTCTCTCGCGATCGACAGCATTTCCGCGTCGCCGAGCCCGTCCCCGTCGAAGATCACGGCCAGCGGATTGCCGGCCAGTTTGCGATCGGTGAACACATCGTAGATGCCGTAACTGCGAGCCAAATCAGCCTCCTGAAATCTTCGACGACGGGCAACCTGCCCGACCGCGCTGCCAAGTGCAAGGCGACTGGCTCAAGCCTGCCGATTGAAATACCAGTCGAGGATGGTCACCATACTCCCGTGGTAGGGCTGAGCCTTCGGATCGGCCGAACGAATGACCACAGCGCCGGCAATTTCCTGCTCCTCGTCGTCAATCATGTGCCGCTCGATTGCCGCCACCAATTCTTCCGCCGTCTGCGAAAAACGGAAAATGCGAAACAGCGTGACGGTGCTGTTCTGGTGGACCCCGTAATATCCGCCATCGGCCGTCGCAAGGTCCAGATCGAGCCCGGTTTCCTCCCCTACCTCGCGACGCATATTGGAGGCTATGTCGCAGAAACCGTCGACGATATCGTGTTCGTCTAGCGAGCCGGCAGCAAAATACACCTGGCCGGGATTGGCGGTATGCGCGCCCATCCTGATTGCCACCAGCGCCCCATCGGAGCTTGCTATGACGGGATAGCCGAACAGATGAAAGCCGCCGCTGCGATCCGCCTGCTTGCGCCACCACATGAAGGACGAGAACGGCACCACGTGCCCCTCGCCGCGAATTCCGGCAGAGGTGATCTCCAGACGTCGCTGGAACACCATCCGGCCGTCGAACAGCGTCGGGTTGGCGGCAATCTCCGCTGCCCAGTTGGCCGTGATGGCATCGGCATTGGCAAGATGGACCGGATGGTCGCCGGCCAGCACCCGCAGTTCTACGGCAGGAACCGCAAAAACAGTCTTCTCAGGCGGCCATCCGGCGGTTTCTTCGATGCGTGTCGTGTTCATTATAAATTCCAGTGTCATGAGGTCGGAAAGTCGAGATGCGTGCTGCCTGTGCAAGCCACCGCATCAATGGCATCTCGATATCGGGAAATTTAGCCGGCCTTTCCTGTGACGGTCGATTTGAACTTGCCCATGAGGTAGGGGCCGGAAAGGACAGGGGCATATTTCGGGCTATCGCCTGGCGCCACGCACGATGGCAAGCAGGAGATTTCCGAAAACCAGTTCGGCTGGTGAAAGAAGGCCAATGACTGGCGACGCTGTAGCCCACCCTCCTCCGCAGACGGATTGACCACCCTGTGCATAGTCGAGACCCAGCGGTCGTTTGTCCACAGCGCCATAAGATCGCCTATGTTGATGACAAATGCACCGGGTACTGGCGGCACCGGTGTCCAGCTGCCGTCCGGTGCGATGATCTCAAGGCCTTTGGACCCCGGCTGCGGGAGCAGGATCGTCAGGCTGCCATAGTCCGTATGCGCACCCGCACGCAGTTGCCCCGGTTTGGGAGACACTGCCTGTTCCGGATAATTGAGAGCTCTGAGGGCGCTGATGGGAGCGTCGATATGGGCATCGAAAAAATGTTCGTCGAGCTGCAGTGCCGTCGCGAACACCCGCATGATCCGCGCAGCCAGGTCTTCCATTGCGGTATAGTAGTTCTTCCAGGCCTCGGTGAAACCCTGCGGCGCAGATGGCCAGATCGTCGCCGCATAGCAAAAGCTAAGCGCCTCCGTATCCGTCATACCCGGCGGTACGGCCAGCGGCCCGCCATTGAAACTCTCTTTCAGATCAGGCGGTGTCTCGACGTTACGCGATTTCGCCAGCGCTTCCGTGCCGGGCCCGAGATAACCGTAGGGGTAGCCAGGATAAGGGGCACTGGCCTGCTGTTTCTCTGCCGCGGGCAAGTCGAAGAAGGCCTTTGTCGTAGCCCAGATGTCCTGAATAATGCCGTCGCTGATGCCGTGGTTGGCGATTGCCAGGAAGCCTGTCGAGCGGCAGATATCATCGACGACATTGCCAAGCCTTCGCTTATCGGAAGCCCCTGCAGCCTCATAGGCGCCGAGATCGAAGATTGGAAAAGCTGTGCTCTGCATGGCGACTCCTTTTGAACGACACTCGACTGAAACACAGCTGGCAGAGGGCGACAACCACCTCATGAGGGAGATCGCCATTCAGTGGCTACAGCCTCCAGCCGGCGCGGATGACGACCGGTATTCGGTCGCCCGGTGATACCGAATGGCGGGTGTAGGCACGCAGGACCTGGCCATCGGGCAGAGCCAGCCGCACGGCATAGCGCTCGCCCTCGTAAAGCACCGCCTCCACGCTGCATTCGATCCCTTCGGCATCGACGATGACGTCCTCCGGACGCACCAGAATATCGATAAATGCGCCACCACTGCTCGACGAACCCGCTATCAGAGGCGCCAGCGCCCTCCAGTCGAGGGCTCGCCCGACCGTCTCGGGCGATAGCGGCAGCGAAAGAATGCTGCCTTGGCCAATCAGGCTGCCCACCAGCTTGCCCTCGGGACGGGCATAGATATCGGCGGGTTCGGCAACTTGCAGCAAACGGCCTTCGGACATGACGGCAACATCCGTTGCCAGCGCCATCGCCTCACTCTGGTCGTGCGTCACATAGACCATCGTGGCACCGGAGCGCTGGTGAAACTCGCGGAACGTTTCCTCCATCTCTTTCTTCAGATGCCGGTCCAGATTGGCGAGTGGCTCGTCGAGCAGCACCACGTCGGGCGATGTCACCAGGCAGCGCGCCAGCGCCACCCGCTGTCGCTGGCCGCCGGAGAGGTCGGCCGGCCGACGCTCGGCATAATCACCAAGCCGCACGGTGCGCAGCGCCTCCATCACCCTGTCGCGATAGTCCGAACCGGAAATGCCACGGACCTTGAGCGGATAGCCGACATTATCGGCGACGTTCATGTGCGGCCACAGCGCATAGGACTGGAATACCATCGCCATATTGCGTTTTTCCGGCGGGAGCGCGGATGTCGCATTGGCAAGCAAACGGTCGCCGAGATGGATCGAACCTCCCGTCGGCTGCTCGAAACCGGCAATCATCCGCAGCACCGTCGTCTTGCCGCAACCGGATGGCCCGAGAAGCGCGAGGAACCCACCCTCGCGCACGGTCAGCGAAAGTCCTTCGACGGCGGCGCGACCCGTTCCGAAATCCTTGCTGAGCGTATCGAGGATCAGCTGCGCCACGGCACCACTCCCTTCGGCAGCCGATTGGCCAGAAGCTCCAGAAGCAGCATCAGGAGAACCACCATCGCAACGACCAGCACGGACATCGCAGATGCGAGGTCGGAGCTGCCGCTGTCGTCGAGATTGTAGATGACCACGCCAAGCGTCTGCGTGCCCGCCGACCAGAGCAGCGCCGACACCGTCAACTCGTTGCAGGCAATGAGAAATACGAGGATGACAGAGGCACCGGCGGCCGGCGCTATCAGCGGCACGATGATATCGACCAGGCGGCGCCGGAAGCCTGCCCCCGAGAGCCGCGCCGCTTCTTCCAGCGCCGGATCAAGCTGCAGGAACGCGCTCATCACCGGTTTGAGGCTGACTGAAAAATAGGCCGAGAAGTAGGCAAGCAGGACGATCCAGATCGTGCCGTAGAGCGTGACATGGATGAGCGGCAGGGGCGCTGCAAACAGCAGGATGAAGCAGACAGCGATGATGATCCCCGGCAGCGAATAGGGAATGTCGATCAGCCCCGCCAGCAGCCGGCTGGCAAGGTCCCGCCGCTTCGTCAGCACGTAGGCGGCAAGCACCGTCAGCACCAGCAGGCCGAGCGCTGTGGCGCCAGCGAGAAACAGCGAATTGCCAAAAGCGACCCGTGTCACCGACTGGTGAAACAGGATTTCCTCGAAGGCATGCAACGATGCCGTCTTCAACGAAAGCGGCACGCCGTAGGCAGGCACCAGCGCGCCGGCGACAAGCGCAAGGAATGGCGCCACCAGCATGATGAAGACCAGCCCCCAGAGCAGCGGTCCGGCGGCAAGTTTCCAGCGTCCAAGCGCAAAGGCAGCTGACGCACCGGAGAGACCGATGACGCGGTAATCCCGCCCTCGCAGCGCCCGGTTCTGCAACGCAAGCCCGGCAATCGAAATGACCGCGATGATCGACGACAGCACGGCGACATCCCCGAATGTGCGCGGGCCAAAGGCGGAGAACTTGGTGAAGATCAACGTCGACAGCGTGAAGATCGAGGCGGGAATGCCGAGGATCGCCGGAATGCCGAAATTGCCGATGGACGAGACGAAGGCGATCGCAGCACCGGCAACGATGCCCGGCATCGATAGCGGAAGGATGACATCGCGAAAAACCCGGAAGCCACCCGCGCCGGAAAGCCGGGCAGCCTCGACGCCATCGCGCGGCAACGCCATCAGGCCGGCCCGCAGAGCGAGATAGACCAGCGGCGCGTGCTGCACACCGTAGAGCAACGCGATACCCCCGATCGAATAGAGCGGCTGTGGCGACCCCAGCGGCGGCGCGATGTGGAGTGCTTTGAGCAGCGGGCTGGAGGGGCCGCTCATCTGCACCCAGGCGAGCGCCGTGACCTGCGGCGGGATCATCATCGGTAGCACGAAGAGGAAACTGAGAATGCCCTTTCCGGGGAGATCGGTGAGACTGAGCAGGAAGGCAAACAGGCAGCCGATGGCCACGGAAATGACAGTGCCGATCACCGCAGTCTCGACCGTGTACCAGGTGGATTGCCAAAGGCCGGGATCGGAGACGAGATCATAGGCGCCGCCGTGCAGCAACGCTGCGATGCCGGCAACGGCGAGCCGCACCAGTGGCGGGGCCGAGAGGATCAGAACGGCAAGGACGACAAGGGGAAACAGCCAGGCTGGCTGGCCGTTTCCCCGGCGAAGATAGTCTGTCATGCGTGGTCCAGGTTGATCGACAGGGTCTTTTAACTCACTTCGAACCGTAGAACGAGGAGAAGGTCTTCAGATCCTGATCGGTATTCTTGACAGCCGCAGCAGCATCCAGCGGCAGCACCTTGATCGTGCTGCGCGCCGGAAAGCCCTCTGGCATGGCAACGCCGTTGCGCGCCGGTATATAGCCGAGCTTGACGAAGCCAGCCTGCCCCTTCTCGGACAGCACGTAGTCGACGAACGCCTTGGCCGCCTCTGCATGCTTGGCGGTCGACAGTATCGCAACCGGTTCGGTGACGGCGGATACGCCTTCGGTCGGGAAGACGAAGGCGAGCGGTGCGCCCTTGGCCTTTTCGCGGATCGGCATGTAGTCGACGATCATGCCATAGGCCTTCTCGCCTGAAGCCACCGACTTCAGCACCTGGCCATTGCCGCCGGATGCTATCGCGCCATTGGCAGCGAGGCTCTTGTAGAATTCCCAGCCGAGGCTCGGCACGCCCGCAAGCGTCTGCGCATGGATGAGCGCCGCACCTGATGTCAGCGGGCTCGGCATGACCACGAGGCCCTTGGCTTCCGGCTTTGTCAAATCCTGCCAGCTGGTCGGCTTCATGGCGGCGGCGGTGTTGTAGACGATGCCGGTCGTGATCAGCTTGGTCGAATAATAGTAACCACCGGCGTCATAGAGCGACGCATCGTAGTTCACCGCTTCCGGCGACTTGTAGGCCATCAGCTTGCCGGCTTCCTTCAGCCGCTCGAGCGTGACCGTGTCGGCAATCAGCAGCACGTCGGCAACGGGATTGCCGGCGGCCATCTCGGCCTGAAGCTTGGCCATGATCTTCGGTGTGCCATCACGCACCCAGTCGACCTTGATCGATGGGTTGGCGGCCATGAAGCCATCGACGGTCGCCTGTGCATCTTCGTTCGGCTGACTGGTGTAGAGCACGAGGTCGGCAGCGGAGGCCGGCAATCCGGCGAGGCTCGCGACAAACAGCGCGGCGGCGGTAGCGATCGTCTTCATGGCTCGGTCCTCATTGGTTTGCACTTCCCATAGGGACGGCGTTTTACAGATGTGTGACAGGCCGGCGTGCAATCAACTGCATTTTGCAACGGTCGCGTGCTCAACCGATAGGAACTGCATAACAACGCCGGATGCGCCAGGCAAACGAGCTGCCCGGCCCCCAGATATAAGGATTTCAAAATCACCAACGGCAGGACAAAACGCCTACCTCGAGCAAACGCTAAGATCAGGCCGCCTCGGAGACGATCTCGTTCGCAATCAGGTCCGCCAGGCGGTGAATGCCCTCTTCGATCTGCTGGTCGTCGGCACGGGAAAAACTCATCCGGAATGTGTTGGCGCCGGATCGATCCGCAAAGAACGCCTGCCCCGGCACGAATGCGACCTTGGCCGTCTGCAGCGATTTCGCAAGCAGCGTCGCTCCATCCATGCCCTCTGGCAAGGTGACCCAGATGAACATGCCGCCTTCAGGCTTCGTCCAGTGGGTCCCTGCCGGCATGTACTTCGCAAGGGCTGCCAGCATGCAGTCCCGGCGGCGCCTGTAGACCGTTCCGATTCTGGCAACCTGGGCCGGGAAACCATGCTCGACGACCTTGTGAATGGCCATCTGGTTGATGGTGGAGGAGTGAAGATCCGCCGCCTGTTTCATCAGCACCAGCTTGCGGATTACCTGAGCGTTGGCAACAACGTATCCGACGCGCAGACCCGGTGCCATGGTCTTGGAGAAACTGCCACAATAGATCGTCCGCGTTGCTTCGATATCGCCCTTGCGGGAAATCTCCAGGGCAAGGATCGGCGGGATCGGGTTGCCGTCGTAGCGCAGCGACTGGTAGGCGGCATCTTCGACGATGGCGATATCGAGATCGTCGGCGAGGTCGATGAGCTTTTCGCGCGCCTCGAGGTCAATCGTCTCACCGGTCGGATTGGCGAAATCCGGAGACAGATAGGCAAACTTCACCCGCCCACCGGCCTTTTCCGCAGCAGCGCGATAGGAACCCGGCGTGCGGTTGCCGTTCGGCGTCAACCGGTCGTAAGTCGGCTCGTAGGCGTTGAAGGCCTGCAGCGCGCCGAGATACGTCGGCGCCGTGACGAGAGCCGTATCATCGGGAGACAGCATCAGCTTGCCGAGATAATCGAGCGCCTGCTGCGACCCGGAGACGATGAACACGTTGTCGAGGCCGCAGGCAACGCCGAGTCTGGCCATCTGCTGCACGAGCCACTCCCGCAGCGGCTTGTAACCCTCGCTGACCGAATATTGCAGGGCTGCATCGACAGTCGAACCGTCGAAGATGTCGGCGTAGGCCTGCTTGAACGCCTCCTTCGGAAACAGCTCCGGATCGGGAATCCCGCCCGCGAACGAGATGATGTCCGGCCGATCCAGCAGCTTCAGCAATTCGCGGATTTCAGAGGCGCGCATCCGGCTCGAGCGCGTCGCAAAGATGTTTTCCCAATTCAACATGGGGCTTCCTCGTAATTTTGTGTCTTTCGGGAAGCTAACCACGCAATAAAAGATAAGTCAACAATGCTGACCTATTTTTGATTATTTCAGAATATCTACTGCGAATTCGAAGGGGTTCAGGACTTGAACACCGAGCTTTATGAAATCGCCGACATTGCGTGTGACCACTATCATGTTTCGTTGTACCGCAGTCGCCGCGATCAGGGCGTCCGCGAGCAAATCGGGCGCGAGACGATGCGTAAGCCCACCCCAAATGCGAAAAGTTTGGGCATCGGCGCTAATACACTGGGAAGTATTAAGGATTTGATCGAGCCACTCGGATAACTCCTGCGCTTTGACCGGATCGGAGACCGATGTACGCTCAATGCCGATTGCTATTTCGCCAATGACCACAGCAGGCAGATAGATTGTCTCGCTCGAAACCGACTTTATCCAGGCGACGACAGCACCATGAGGACGATGACGCCGCAACTCGGAGACCACGTTGGTATCGAGAAGATACATCCCGCTACTCGAAATCCGGAATCTCGCGAGACTTCCAGTTGGCGCGATCAGGGATTTCCCAATCCACACGAGGCTCAGGAGCAAGTAGAATATCTTTCAGACTGGGCTTGACCCTCTGCTGGAGGCTTTCCCAATCAGCAACGGACACAAGCACTGCTGCCGGCATACCGCGCTTGGAGACAAGCTGCGGTCCCTGGTCAAGAGAGGCCTCTAGCATCTCGCTGAACCGTGCCTTTGCATCCTGTACAGGCCACTGACGCATACCAACCTCCTGCTACGACTCCACTCTATTCCGCACATGGACAAAATCAATTTTTATTTGTCCGGTCCTGCGTCACTCCTAAGCCGTACGGATCCACCCAACATACGAAAAAGGCCGAAGCTTTCGCCCCGGCCCCCTCATCTCACCTATATCTAACAAGCTTAGTTGACGGCCTTGTCGACCAGCTTGTTCTTGCCGATCCAAGGCATCATGCCGCGCAGCTTGGCGCCGACTTCCTCGATCTGGTGGTTGTCGTTCATGCGACGGATGCCCTTGAAGCGCGAGCCGCCGGCACGGTATTCCTGCATCCAGTCCGAGGTGAACTTGCCGGTCTGGATGTCGGTCAGAACGCGCTTCATTTCAGCCTTTGTCTCGGCCGTGATGATGCGTGGGCCGGTGACGTATTCGCCCCATTCAGCTGTGTTCGAGATCGAGTAGTTCATGTTGGCGATGCCGCCTTCATAGATCAGGTCGACGATCAGCTTCACTTCGTGCAGGCACTCGAAGTAAGCCATTTCCGGTGCGTAGCCGGCTTCCGTCAGCGTTTCGAAACCGGCGCGGATCAGTTCGACCAGACCGCCGCAAAGGACGACCTGCTCGCCGAACAGGTCGGTTTCGCATTCTTCGCGGAAGTTGGTTTCGATGATGCCCGAACGGCCGCCGCCTACGCCGCAGGCGTAGGAGAGAGCCAGTTCAAGTGCGTTGCCGGAAGCATTCTGGTGAACGGCCACGAGGCAAGGAACGCCACCACCCTTCTGGTATTCGCCGCGAACCGTGTGGCCGGGGCCCTTCGGTGCAATCATGACGATGTCAAGCGACGCCTTCGGCTCGATAAGGCCAAAATGGATATTCAGGCCATGGGCAAAAGCGATAGCGGCGCCGTCGCGGATGTTTGCCTCGATGTCGGCCTTCCAGATGTCGGCCTGCAACTCGTCCGGGGTCGCCATCATCAACAGGTCGCCCCACTTGGCGGCGTCTGCGACGGTCATGACCTTGAAGCCATCGGCTTCGGCCTTCTTGATCGTCTGCGAACCGGCCTTGAGCGCGATGACCACATTGGCGGCGCCGCTGTCCTTGAGGTTCAGCGCATGGGCGCGACCCTGGGACCCGTAGCCGACGATGACTACGTTCTTGGCCTTGATGAGATTGAGATCGGCATCACGATCGTAATAGACGCGCATTTGATTTTTCCTTCCCTTGCTTGTCGATTTTGGTTTGATCCATCAGACGGATGCGGCTGCATCCGCCGAAACTTTTTCCGTGCCATAGAGCCTGAGGAAAGCACTGACCGCCCTCTCCGCCTGCTGGGCACCATCCTTGATGCTGGGTTCGCCGAGCAGCATGCGAACGTGCAGGTCGGAGACGACGAGGCCATAGAGCGTGTGGTAGGCCTCGTTGGCATCGTCGAAGCGCAACAGCCCCGCCCGCTTGCCGGCATCAATCAGGCCGCTGGCACGTCGGTCGATCTGTCGACGTCCGCGCTCGAGCAGCAGCTTCCCAAGCTTCGAGCCATCGCGGTTCGACTGGCCGATCGCCAACCTGTTCAGTGCCAGCGATACGTCGCCGGCCAGCACTTCCAGGAGGTCGCGGGCAAAGATCACCAGATGATCGTGCAGGCTCGTCGCCGTCAGCCGTTCGCCGTTGCGCTCGAAGGTACGGACCTTGCTCGCCTGGTGGGCAATCATCGCAGACAGCAATCCGTCGCGGTCGCCAAACCACTTGTAGAGACTTTCCTTGGAGCAATTGGCAGCGCGCGCCACGCCGGATGTCGTCAGCGCCTTTTCGCCACCGTCCACCAGCAATCGCAGCGCCTGCTCCAGAACGGCGTTCTGACGTGGCGAAAACTCCGATGTCTGCAGTGCGTCGCTCGGCACAATGACCACTCCCATTTGCGTACCGTACGGTACGGTTCGCAGACTTATGCCGCAGCTGGCTCAAGGCGTCAAGCAACTTTGGGCGGAGCGCCGAAGAAATTTCCGTGATCGCCGGAACGTGCACTCGGCTCCGGCGTGAGCCCTATTCGGCGGCGATGGGCCCGCGCATGCCTTCGACGTCGCGCAGCGGCGACAGGCCGTAGAGACGGCTGTATTCGCGGCTGAATTGCGACGGGCTCTGGTAGCCGACACGGTGGCCGGCGGTGCCGACATCGAGCCGCTCGATCAGCATCAGCCGCCGGGCCTCGTGCAGCCGCAGCTGCTTCTGGTACTGCACCGGCGTCATCGCTGTGATTGCCTTGAAATGATGGTGAAAGGAGGAAACGCTCATGTTGACGTGCTCGGCCAACTCCTCGATGCGCAGCGGACGAGCGAAATTCTCCCTCAGCCAGGCAACGGCGCGGGCAATGCGGTGGCCATGATTGTCGGCGACGGCGATGTTGATGAGTTGTCCACCCGCTGGTCCCGTCAGGATGCGGTAGAGGATCTCCTGCTCGAGCAGCGGCGCCATCGCCGGGATGTCACTCGGATTATCGAGCAAGCGGAGCAGCCGCACGGCAGCATCGAGCAATTCGGGCGTCGCGATGTTGACCATCATTCCGCGTTGGCCGACAGCAGGTTCGGCCGGTCGCTGGATATCCGTCCGGCTGAGCAAGTCGAGCAGCTTCTCGGGGCTGATGGCAAGCGTTATGCAGAAGTGCGGGACTTCCGGACTGGCCTCGACGACGCGCCAGGCGACAGGGAGATCGAGCGACGTCAGGAGATAGTCGCCGGCGCCGTAATTAATGATGTCGGTTCCGAGCTGCAGGCTTTTCGCCCCTTGGATGACCATCGCGAAGCACGGCCGATAGCTGGCGTGGCAGGGTGCGCTCGGCATCGAGCGACGGCTTATCCCGAGCCCTTCGATCGCTGTCTTGAACTCTCCTTCGCCGGGCGCAAAGCGGGCGGCGATCGATGCGATTTCATGATGGGGATTGAACATCAGTGTCATCAAGGCACTCTTAATCGGGGGTGCAGGGGGAGCAAGCTACCGTTCCTATGTAGGCGAAATCCCTAGCCCGGCAAATAGGCAGCGTTCACACTTTTGCAGGATCGGGCAAAAACCTGAGAGGATCGCTCTAACGCCGGTGACAGGAAACGCGGCATAAGGGATCATCACCTTGCAGCCCCCAAAGAAGGAATATCCCATGCCAATCGCAAAAGGCTATGCCGCAACGGACGCGTCCAAACCCCTCACCCCTTTCACATTCGAACGGCGCGAGCCGAATGCCGACGACGTCGTCATCGACATCAAGTTTGCCGGCATCTGCCATTCCGACATCCACACCGTTCGCAACGAGTGGAAGAACGCCGTATACCCGATCGTTCCCGGCCATGAGATTGCCGGCATCGTGTCCGCCGTCGGCGCCAACGTCACCAAGTTCAAGGTCGGCGACCATGTCGGTGTCGGCTGCTTCGTCGATAGCTGCGTCGGCTGCGCCAACCGCGATGTAGACAACGAGCAGTACATGCCCGGCCTTGTACAGACCTACAACAGCGTCGAAGCCGACGGCAAGACGCCGACCCAGGGCGGCTATTCGGACTCGATCGTCGTCAAGGAAGGCTATGTCCTCTCGATCCCGGACAATCTTCCGCTCGACGGCGCCGCCCCCCTGCTCTGCGCCGGCATCACGCTCTATTCGCCGCTGCACCACTGGAAGGCCGGCCCCGGCAAGAAGGTTGCCATCGTCGGTATGGGCGGTCTCGGCCACATGGGCGTGAAGATCGGCGCCGCCATGGGTGCCGACATTACGGTCCTGTCGCAGGGCCTTTCGAAGAAGGAAGACGGCCTGCGACTCGGCGCCAAGGAATACTACGCCACGTCGGATGCCGAAACATTCACAAAGCTGGCAGGCACCTTCGACCTGATCATCTGCACGGCCGGTGTCGCCATCGACTGGAACGCCTATCTTGGCCTGCTCAAGGTCAATGGCTCGATGGTCATCGTCGGCGCGCCTGAACATGCAATCCCGGTTCATGCCTTCTCGCTGATCCCGGGCCGCAAGAGCCTGTCGGGCTCGATGATCGGCTCGATCAAGGAAACGCAGGAAATGCTCGACTTCTGCGGCAAGCACAACATCGTCTCGGAGATCGAGAAGATCAACATCCAGGACGTCAACGAAGCCTATGAACGCGTTCTGAAGAGCGACGTGCGCTACCGCTTCGTCATCGACATCGCTTCGCTCGCAGCGTAAGTCGAAATCATCCTGAAGACATCAAGGGCGGCCCTCGCGGGTCGCCCTTTTGCGTGGCCACAATCCTCGCGCGGCGTTTCTTTCTGCGTGATCAGCCGTGCGCTGTGCTGGCGGCTGAGATAGATCCAGAGCCAGCTCCAGGCGACGCTGAGCCGCGACCTCGTGCCGATGAGGAAATAGATGTGGGCGAGCCCCCATATCCACCAGGCGAGGCCGCCCTTCAGTTTGATCCATCCGAAATCGATGATCGCCGCGCCCTTGCCGATCGTGGCAAGGTTTCCCTGGTGGTGGTAGCGAAAGGTGTCCGGCACGGTCTTGCCGGAAAGCCGCGCCTCGATCACCCTGGCGACAAATGCGCCCTGCTGCTTGGCGGCCGGCGCAACACCGGGCACAGGCGTCCCGTCTTCGCGAAGAACCGACGCCGTATCGCCGATCACGAAGATTGCGTCGTCGCCGGGTACCGTCAGGTTCTTTTCGACAACAACACGGCCAGCGCGGTCTGCCGGCACATCGAGCCAGGCCGCCGCGGGCGACGCCTGCACACCGGCTGCCCAGACGATCGTCCGGCACGGAATGAAGCTGTCGCCGATAACGACACCGTCGGCCGTGCAGGACGTCACGGCCTTGCCGGTGCGGATCTCGACGCCACTGCTCTGCAGCTTCCTGTGGGCGTAGGCCGACAGGTCATCGACGAAGGCCGAGAGAATGCGCGGCCCGGCCTCGACGAGAACGACCTTGGTCTTCGTGGTATCGATGCGGCGGAACTCCTTCGGAAGGGTATCGTGCGCCAGTTCGGCGATGATGCCTGCAAGTTCGACACCGGTCGGTCCTGCACCGACGATGACAAAGGTCAGCAGCGCCTCGCGGATCGCCGCGTCTTCTTCCATCTCGGCCCGCTCGAAGGCCAAAAGCAGCCGGCGGCGAATGGTCGTGGCATCCTCGAGCGTCTTCAGGCCGGGTGCGACCGGCTCCCATTCGTTATGGCCGAAATAGGCGTGCGTGGCACCGGTCGCCAGCACCAGCGTATCGTAGCCAACGATGTCGCCGTTGGTAAGCGCCACGGTCTTTGCCTGCCTGTCGATGCCCTCGACTTCGGCAAGCAGCGTCGTGACATCGGGCCGCTCGCGATAAAGGCTGCGGATCGGCCAGGCGATTTCTGAGGTCGACAGCAGTGTCGTTGCGACCTGATAGAGTAACGGCTGGAAGAGGTGGTGATTGCGCCGATCGATCAGCGTGATGCGGACGGGCGCCCGCCGGAGGTCGTTGACGATCTGCAATCCCGCAAAACCGCCGCCGACCACGACGACATGATGTTCCTGCATGACGATCCTTTCCTGTGCTCACCCTCCCTCACGTGAGCCTGTTCTCGACGGACATCAACCGCCGTTTACGCATGGCTCCGTTGCACATCTTCAAATCCGCCAGCCGTCGACCAGAGCTACCTTCCCGGAAGAACAGCAATTGTGGGCCAATCCTCCACGCTAATGTCGACACCAACGTCCGCGTGCATTAAGCGTTGGGAAGCCGACGCCTGCAGTGGCGACTGGAGGAACACAGTATTGACCGTGTCGAAAAAAGATAATCCGGCTGCTGAAAAGACACTGGCCCAGCATATCCTGCCGACATCCGGCACCATGGTCGGTATCTGCACCACGCTGATCGGACTGGTGAAGGTTGTCGAGGGTCGTATCGGGCCAAGCCGGGTCGATGAATATGCAGGCTGCGCCTCGCTTCTCTTCCTCGTCAGCGCCATTACGTCCTACCTGTCGATCCGCTTTGCCATCCGGCTGAAGCTCAGCAGGACACTCGAGACCGTCGCCGACCAATGCTTCTTGTTCGGCCTGTTCGGCATCACCCTCATCGGCTTGTTGTTCGCCTATGAGGCGATCTGAGCACCCCGCCTATACCGCATACCCAACGGGGATTGCCATTCCGCTTTTGAGTTCCTCCATCGAGATAGAAGCCGCTACGTCGAACAGTTCGACCCGGCGGACGATGGTCTTGTAGATCACGTCGTAATGCTCGACGCTCGGCAGCACGATCTTGAGGATATAGTCGTGGTTGCCCGTCAGCCGGTGCGCCTCGACGATCTCCGGTATGTCGGTGATAGCCCTCTTGAAGCGCTCGATCCATTCGTCGGCGTGATGGGCGGTCTTGATCAGCGCGTAGACGGTGGTGGGCACGCCCATCTTGCGGCGGTCGAGCACGACGATCTGCCGGGCGATATGACCGCTGTCCTCCAGTCGCTGGATCCGGCGCGAACAGGCGGATACCGACAGAGCCACGGCATCGGCCAAGGCCGTGACCGATATTCCGGCATCGCCTTGCAAGATATCGAGCAATTTCCGGTCCCGTTCGTCCAGCATCAGCGTCCCTCCTCACTATCACGCCATAAATTTGCACAAATACGTCATATTGCGCAATCTCATTACATTATTTTTGTAAATCGAACGAAAAATGCAAATCACGCGCGGATGTTTCGAACGACAATGGTGACAACGGAATCACATGCGGAGACAAATTCTATGCGCACCATTGGCCTGATCGGCGGCATGAGCTTCGAAAGTTCGGCGGTCTACTACCGTCTCGTCAACGAGATGGTCCGCGATGCACATGGCGGCCTGACCTCTGCCGAGGTTCTGATGCATTCGGTCAATTTCGCCGATATCGTCGCCTTGCAGAAGGCCGGTCGCTGGACCGACGCCGCCAGACGACTCGGGGACGTCGCAGCTGGTCTGGAGCGCGCCGGTGCCGACTGCGTGCTGATCTGCACCAACACCATGCATCTGATTGCCGAGGAAGTGGCAGCCCGCATCTCCGTTCCGCTGGTCCATATCATCGATGAAACCGCAAGCGCGCTCAAGGCAGCCGGTCGCAGGAGGCCGCTGTTGCTGGCCACCCGCTACACCATGGAACACGGGTTCTATGCCGACCGCATGGCCGAACTCGGCGTCTCCGTCATGGTCCCGGACGTCGATGACCGCACGGCGGTGCACGACATCATCTTCGACGAACTCTGCGCCGGCAAAGTCCGCGATGAATCGCGTGTTAAACTGCTGGAGATCGTCGAACGGGCGAAGGCTGGTGGTGCGGACAGCGTCATCCTTGGCTGCACCGAGATTTGCCTCATTCTCGATGCTGAAAAATTGCCGCTGCCCGGTTTCGACAGCACGACGATCCACGCACAGGCAGCCGTACATTTCGCCTTAGCCCCGCTGGCCAATATCGACGCCGAAGCTGCCTGAAACACCTCAGAACGTCAGAACTGGCGCACGCCTCAGGCGCCGGGCTCGTCGAACCTGCGCCGCGCCGCCCGGACGTTGTCGTGATTGGCTTCCGCCCAGTTCAGCAAGTGCGACAGGGGCTCGTAGAGCGAGCGCCCGAGTTCGGTCATCCGGTATTCGACACTCGGCGGCTTTGTCGGAAAGACCTCGCGTTCAACATAACCGTCGCGCTGCAGGTCGCGCAGCGTCTGGGTGAGCATCCGTTGCGAGATATCAGGCACGGCGCGCTTGAGTTCGCCGAAGCGATAGGGACGCTGCGATAGCGCGTCGACAAGCAGCGTCGACCACTTTCCATGGATTTGCTGCATCACGTCCCGGATGGGGCAATTGCTCGGATCAAGTTTGGCGACATCGAACACCCGGCCATTCCCGGCCATGTCCTTGTTGCGCAGATTGACGACGGTGCCGCTCATGGCAGTTCCCTTTTGGTAACCTACGGCAGAAAAACTGCCTCCTTTACAGAACTCTCTCAATTCCTATTGTAGCGCAAGTCTCTTTTTGAGACTGCAATGCCGGTCGTGGAGCCGGTTGCCAGGAACAGAGGAAAATCCCATGACCCTTCTCGTCACCGGCGCTGCCGGCAAGCTCGGCCAGAGCGTCGTCCATCACCTGCTCGAAACCTACAAGGTCGCTCCCGGCGATATCGTCGCCGCGACCCGCAGCCCGGAAAAGCTCGGCACACTTGCAGCCAAGGGCGTCGTCACCCGCAAGGCGGATTTCGACGATGCGGCAGGCCTCGTATCGGCCTTTGCGGGCATCGACCGCCTGCTGATCATCAGCACGGATTCGCTCGATACTCCCGGCAAGCGCCTGGCTCAGCACAAGGCTGCCATCGAGGCTGCCAAGGCCGCCGGCGTCAAGCACATCCTCTACACCTCGATGCCAAACCCCGACAAATCGCTGGTGACCTTCGCCCCCGATCATCTCGGCACCGAAAATGCCATCAAGGCCAGCGGTATCGGCTACACCATCCTGCGCGACGCCTGGTACCTAGATAATTTCATGATGTCCCTGCCGCACAATCTGCAGGGCGGAAAGTGGTACACCGCGACATCAGGCGGCAAGGCGCCCTACATTTCCCGCGAAGACTGCGCGCTGGCCATTGCCGCAGCCCTTGCTTCCAGCGATACGGAAAGCAAGACATACACGCTGACGGGCTCTACTTCCTATTCGATCACGGATGTCGCCTCGACGGTCTCTGCCATCACCGGTCGCCCGCTAGAGGTCATTGACGTCACCGACGAACAGCTTGCCGCCGGTATGGCCGGCGCCGGCCTGCCGCCATTCCTGGTCGACATGCTGGTATCTGCCGACGCAAACATACGCGCCGGAAACTTCGACAGCCTGACCGCCGATTTCACGACACTGACCGGCAAGGTTCCGCAGACGTTGAGAAGTTTCTTTGAAGAACGAAAGGCTGAATTGGCAGCGTAAGCCCAAGGCCGCTAACCTGATCTCCCCCATCCGGGGGAGATTGGGCGACGGTGGCCTAAACCACCTGCCCGCACGCCCGGCGAAACCGGCGAACGGTCTCCGCCATGCCGAACTCCAGGGCATCGGCGGTGAGTGCATGACCGATCGATGCCTCGGCAAGCTGCGGGATACGCTTGATCAGGTCCGGCAGGTTGGCGACCGTCAGATCGTGACCGGCATTGATGCCCATCCCCAGCGCGATGGCTGCATCCGCCGTCTTGCCAAGACCCGCAAGCACGGCAGCCGCCCGCTCCGGCGAATTATGACATCCACCGTATGGACCGGTGTAAAGCTCGATCCGGTCGGCACCGACAGTCTTGGCAATCGCTACTGCCTCGGGATCGCCGTCGCCGTCGGCAAACAGCGAGACGCGGCAGCCCAGTTTCTTGTAGGGCGCGATGACATCGGCAAGAAACGCCTGGTGCTTGCGGAAATCCCAGCCATGGTCCGACGTCGCCTGCGACGGATGATCCGGCACCAGCGTCACCTGCTCCGGCTCGACACCGGCACAGAGATCGAAGAATTCCGGCGTCGGATAGCCCTCGATATTGAATTCTGCCTCAGGGAACTCGTCGTCGATCAGCGCCCGGATGACCGGGAGGTCCGAAAATCGCACATGTCGTTGATCAGGACGCGGATGCACCGTCAACCCGCTGGCGCCGGCTTGCAGCGCGATGCGCCCGAGCGCCGCAAGGCTCGGCCAGGGAAGGTCGCGGCGGTTGCGAAGCATGGCGATTGCATTGACATTCACGGAGAGCTTGGTGGGCATCGTCGATATCCAGTTCACGAGCAACGTGCCTGCGCTTTTAATCCGATCGTCTCGTCAACGCCAATGACATTCGCATGTGCAAGCCATGCAAAAGATTGATGCAACCGGCAGACCTCAGCGAACGATGGTCAGCGTCTCGGCAGCGCGGGTGATCGCCGTGTAGAGCCATCGTTCGCGCGTGTCGCGAAAGGCCCAGCTCTCGTCGAACAGCACAACCTTGTTCCACTGCGAGCCCTGCGCCTTGTGCACCGTCAAGGCATACCCGAAGTCGAACTCGTCATAGCGTTTGCGGGTGGTCCACGGGATTTCGCCCTGAACATCCTCGAAGGCCGTCTTCAGCACCTTGATCTTGGCCGCACCGCGATCCATGTCGTCGTCTTCGGGACGGATCAGAAGGTTGATGCCGGGCTTGGTGGTCTCTTTGGACGAGGTCATGACCTGCCAGAGCGAGCCGTTCAGCAGCCCCTTAGCCGGATCGTTACGGAGGCAGACGAGCTTGTCGCCAGACTGCGGATATTCTGTATTGAAGCCCTTCAGCTCGCGAAGGCGCTGGTTGTAGCGCTTGCGTGTCTTGTTGGTGCCGACGAGCACCTGATCGGCCTCGAGCACCAGCGGCTGCGTGACCTCGCCCTTGGAGATGACCTGCACGGTCCCGTAGTCACCGTGCATGATCTCCTTGCCTTCGCGCACCTGCATGGCGAGCTGGATGATCGGGTTGTCGCGAGCCTGGCGGTGGATATCGGTCAGCAGGTAGTCCGGCTCTTCATTGGTGAAAAACCCACCCCCGGTGATCGGCGGAAGCTGGCCCGGATCGCCGAGCACAAGGATCGGCGTGCCGAAACTCATCAGATCCTTGCCAAGCGCCTCGTCGACCATCGAGCACTCGTCGACGACGATCAGCGCAGCCTTCGACACCGGGCTCTGCCGGTTGACGGTAAACATCGGCGTCATCGAGCTTTTGCCGGTTTCCTCATCCTCGACGGACTCCTCGCCGCGCGGACGATAGATCAGCGAATGGATGGTTCGGGCATTGGTGGCGCCGCGCGACCGCAGCACCTGGGCAGCCTTGCCGGTGAAGGCGGCAAACAGCACCTCCCCATCGACATTCTCGGCGAAATGGCGGGCAAGCGTCGTCTTGCCGGTTCCGGCATAGCCGAACAGGCGAAAAAGCGGCGACCGCCCGTCCTTCAGCCATTTGGAAACGGCCTTAAGCGCTTCATCTTGTTGTGGCGCAAATTGCATCGCCGGACTTGGCAGGATTCGCCCTTTGGAGGCAACCGGAAAAATCTGCGGATACCGGGAATAAGAGGCAGAGCTACCTTCTCCCACCCCCGCAACGCACGTGAGCCTCCCCAACGCTGCCTTACTTCAGCATCGGCCAGAGACTGAGCACGAGCAGAACCGCCATGGTAATATTAAAGCACTTCAGCCGCACCGGCACCGCCAGCCACTCGCGCAGCGCCGATCCGAAGCCGGCCCAGGTGGAGACCGTCGGGATATTGACGGCGGCAAAAACCAGTCCGACGATCGTCACGCTGACAAAATATCGGTCCGCATCGGTATAGGCAGCCATCGCGGTGACGGCCATGACCCAGGCCTTCGGATTAATCCACTGAAAGGCAGCGGCTGCCAAAAACGACATCGGCCGGGCGCCGCCTTCCCTTTCACCGAGGCTGCGCGACGAGCCGATCTTCCAGGCAATCCACAGCAGATAGGCCCCGCCGGCAAATTTCAGGGCGGTGTATACCACCGGGACCGTATGCAAGATGGCGCCAAGCCCAAGACCGACGCTCAAAAGCAGCGACAGAAAGCCGACACCTATGCCGAACATGTGCGGGATCGTGCGCCGAAAGCCGAAATTTACCCCCGATGCGAACAGCATCATGTTGTTCGGCCCCGGTGTGATCGACGTGGTGAAGGCAAATAGAAGCAGGGCCAGCAACGTATCAGGCGGCATCATCGTCTCCCCGGCATGTCGCGTTTCCATCGCTCTGTGCAGGGCACGGAATATCCGTCCTCTGCGACGCGTGCATCCGATATGCACGCAATCCTCGTGATGTACGAGATGACAAATGTGACGGTGACAAAATAGCATCGGCAGCGCGTCCGTGGCTGACACCGACGACCGGGGTCACGACAGTGTTACCTTTAAAACTGTGGTGCGGAGCATACATCGCTTGGAGACAAGAAGCGTACTCTGTGAACCTCTTCCACGAACGATACGAAAGGCGACAGCCATGAGCGATGCCATCCCGTCGATTAGCTTTCCCTCCGGCATCAGCGTTCCAGCCCTTGGCCAGGGCACCTGGAACATGGGCGACGATGCCTCCGGGGCGAAGACGGAGATCGAAAGCCTCCAGGTCGGCATCGACCTCGGCATGACGATGATCGATACTGCCGAGATGTATGGCGAAGGCGCCTCGGAACGGCTTGTCGGCAAGGCAATCGAAGGTCGTCGCGACGAGGTTTTCCTTGTCAGCAAGGTCTATCCGCACAATGCCAGCAGCGAGGGCACGATCAAAGCTTGCGAGCGCAGCCTGCAACGATTAGGAACCGACCGGCTCGACCTCTACTTGCTGCATTGGCGCGGCAGCTACCCGCTGGCAGAGACAGTCGACGCCTTCGAGCGGCTGAAGGCTGCCGGCAAGATCCGCGCCTGGGGCGTCTCGAATTTCGATGTCAATGACATGGAGGAACTGTTGCGGGTGCCGTCTGGCCGAAACGTCGCCACAAACCAGGTGCTCTACAATCTCGGCCGGCGTGGAATAGAATTCGACCTGCTGCCGTGGTGCCACGACCGAAATATTCCAGTGATGGCCTATTCGCCTATCGAGCAAGGCCGGCTGACGCGTCACCCGACGCTCGTCCAGCTTGCCAAGGCCTATCAGGCAACGCCTGCCCAGGTCGCACTTGCCTTCGTGCTCAGGCGCGACGGCGTTTTCGCGATTCCGAAGACGTCCCAGCCGGCGCGCACCAGGGAAAACCGGCAGGCAGTGTCGCTCGACATTTCGAATGAGGACTGGGCAGCCCTAGACGCAGCCTTTCCGCCTCCGCAGAGGAAAACACCGCTGGAGATGCTCTGATCTCCAGCGGCACCGCGTGATTGCAGCTTACATGCCTTGCGGGCCGCGGTTCATTGCCGCGATGCCCGTGCGGCATACCTCGACCAGGCCGAGAGGCCGCATGATGGCGACGAACTGGTCGATCTTCGAGGATTTGCCGGTGATTTCCAGAATGAAATGTTCGACGGTGGCATCGACCACCTTGGCGTGGAAAGCGTCGGCCAGCCGCAGCGTCTCGGCCCGCGTCTCGCCGGTACCGGTGATCTTTATCAGGGCCACTTCGCGCTCGATCGGCCGTTCCTGGCCGAGTTCGCGGGCCCGTACCGTCAGGTCGACAACCCGGTGAACGGGAATGATACGCTCCAGCTGCGCCTTGATCTGCTCCAGCACCTGTGGCGTCCCGCGGGTCACGATGGTGATGCGTGACAGATGCGCCTGATGTTCGGTTTCCGACACGGTCAGGCTCTCGATGTTATAGCCGCGACCGGAAAAAAGACCGATGACGCGAGCAAGCGTGCCCGGCTCGTTATCGACCAGAACCGAAAGCGTGTGGTTCTCGGCCGTCGCAGTTTCCGGCGAAATGAAATAGGCGGAGCCGGTCGGTTGAAGGTGTGCATTCATGATCTTGGGTCCGTTTCCTCAGATATTTGTTCAACGCCATGTATGATTGGAGGCGCGTCCACCGCGCCTCCGCGTCGCGATCAAACCAGCGCGCGCCCCTTGGCGTCGATGGCGTTGGCGACGGCCTCATCGGTGGCTTCGTCCGGCAGCAGCATCTCGTTGTGTGCCTTGCCCGACGGGATCATCGGGAAGCAGTTGGCGAGATTGGCAACGCGGCAGTCGACGATGACGGGACGCCTGACGTCGATCATTTCCTGGATCGTCGCATCGAGATCGCCGGGTTTTTCGACGCGCAGGCCGACACCGCCATAGGCATCCGCAAGCTTGACGAAGTCAGGCATCGCCTCCGTGTAGGAGTTCGACAGGCGGTTACCATGCAGCAGTTGCTGCCACTGGCGAACCATGCCCATGTACTGGTTGTTGAGGATGAAGATCTTGATCGGCGCATCGTGCTGCACCGCCGCCGACATCTCCTGGATACACATCTGGATCGAGGCATCGCCGGCGATGTCGATGACCAGCGCATCCGGATGGGCGATCTGGACGCCGAGAGCTGCCGGCAGGCCGTAGCCCATGGTGCCGAGGCCGCCTGAAGTCATCCAGCGGTTCGGCTCCTCGAAGCCATAGAACTGGGCCGCCCACATCTGATGCTGGCCGACTTCGGTCGTGATGTAGGTGTCGCGATGCTTCGTCAGCTCATAGAGCCGCTGGATCGCATATTGCGGCATGATGACATCGTCGCTCATCTTGTAGGCGAAGGAATTGCGCGCCCGCCAGCGGTTGATGTCGTCCCACCACGCGGAGAGCTGGCCGGGCTCCTGCTTCTTGGGCAGGGCACGCCACAGGCGGACCATGTCTTCTAGGACATTGCCGACGTCGCCGACGATGCCGATGTCGACATGAACGGTCTTGTTGATCGAAGACGGATCGATATCGATGTGGATCTTCTTCGAATTCGGCGCAAAGGCGTTCAGGCGACCGGTGATGCGGTCGTCGAAACGGGCACCGATGCAGACCATGACGTCACAGTCGTGCATCGCCATGTTGGCCTCGTAGGAGCCATGCATGCCGAGCATTTTCAGCCAGTTCTTGCCGGAAGCTGGATACGAGCCGAGACCCATCAGCGTCGATGTGATGGGGAAATTGGTCAGCTCGACCAGCTCGCGCAGCAATCTGGAGGCTTCCGGACCGGCATTGACGACGCCGCCGCCCGAATAGATGACGGGACGGCGGGCAGTCGCCATCAGCTCGATAGCCTGCTTGACGCGGTTGATGTCGCCCTGGACCTGTGGCTGGTAGCTCTTCTGGACTGCATGCGCTTCCGGCGGCGTATAAGTGCCGGTGGCGAACTGAACGTCCTTGGGGATGTCGACGACGACGGGGCCCGGACGGCCGGTCTGGGCGATCCGAAAGGCTTCGTGAATGACGGCCGCAAGCTTGTTGACGTCCTTGACCAGCCAGTTGTGCTTGGTGCAAGGCCGGGTAATGCCGACCGTGTCGCATTCCTGGAAAGCATCGGAGCCGATCAGCGTCGTCGGAACCTGGCCGGTCAGGCAGACGAGCGGGATCGAATCCATCAGCGCATCCTGCAGCGGCGTGACAGCGTTGGTGGCGCCGGGGCCGGAGGTCACCAGCATGACGCCGACTTTGCCGGTCGAGCGCGCATAGCCCTCGGCCGCGTGTCCGGCGCCCTGCTCGTGGCGGACGAGGATGTGCTTGATATCGTCCTGCTGGAAGATCTCGTCGTAGATCGGCAGGATTGCGCCGCCCGGATAGCCGAAAATATGCTCGACGCCATTGTCCTTGAGCGCCCGCAGGACGATTTCTGCGCCGGTCATCCTGTTATCGCTGATCTGCTTGTCTGTGCCCGTCATTGCCAAGTTCCGTTGCCTGCTTGAGTATTCTGGAAGCGCGACGCCCGATTTCGGGCATAAAAAAAGGCTCCTTCGGGAGCCTGTTGTCTAGCGCATGGGTGGCTATCGCCGGATGGTTACACCATCCTGCCCATGCGCTGTCCCACCACAATAAGAGTTGTCGCTATGTTCATGACCGGAATTGATAGACAGAAAATTTCGTAGCGTCAACGCTTTGGGCAATAAAAAGTCAATGCACGAAAGGTCAGCTGAAAAAACAAGCACTTCGACAGGACTTTGTTAAGCGGATAACCCTATGCTCGGCCGATATCAGGAGCACCCGGTTGCTAAACAACGATTTGCAGACGTCAGGCAAAGCGGGCGAACATGACCGCCGCGACAACCTCACCCCCGGGAACCGCTTTCTTGGCCGCGTCGTCGCATGCAGCGGAGCTCGTGTCACGATCGCCGCAACCGCAGAGGCGGGCGGCACCGATCTCACAGAACTCTGGTCCGTCGGACGGCTGATCTCCATCAGCGTCGAGGGCAACCGCGTCGCCGCGCTGGTCTACTCCATGGACACCGGCAACATGGCCTGGGGTGAAGGTGAGGACAACCAGTTCCGAATTGAAGCCGAGTTGCTGGGCGAAGTGCGCGTCGATGCCGATGGCCGCGAAGAATTCTCCTCCGGCATTTCCCGCTATCCTCATCTCGGCGCCGTCGCCCATCGTATTCGCGCTCGCGACCTGATGCGCATCTATGACGCCGGCCAGGAAAGCAGCTGCGTCATCGGCAAGTTGACGCAGGACGAAACGATCGACGCCGCCATCCACATACCCTCCATGCTCTCGAAGCACTTCGCCGTTGTCGGCTCGACCGGCGTCGGCAAATCGACGGCGGTATCGCTGCTGCTGCACAAGGCCATTGCGTCCGATCCGAAATTGCGGGTGCTGATCCTCGATCCCCACAACGAATTTGCCGCCGCTTTTCCCGACCATTCCGTCGTCGTCGATACCGATACGCTCGACCTGCCCTTCTGGCTGATGCGGCTGGAGGAGTTTGCCGAGGTCATCTTCCGGGGCCGCCCGCCCGTGGCTGAAGAACTCGATATGCTGCGCGATATCATTCCGGATGCGAAGCGCGCCTTTCGGGGCAACGATTCGACGCTGATGCGCCGCCAGACCGAAAAAAGCTCGATGACGGCAGACACGCCCGTTCCTTACCGGATGGCCGATCTTCTCGCGCTGATCGACGAGCGCATTGGCAAGCTCGAGGGACGGCAGGAGAAGCCGCATCTTCGCTCGCTGAAAATCCGCGTCATCTCGGCGATCAACGATCCGCGCTATCACTTCATGTTCTCCAACAACACGATCAGCGACACGATCATGGAGACCATCGCGGAAATCTTCCGGATCCCGGGCGACGACCGGCCTATCTGCACGTTTCAATTGTCGGGAATTCCCTCGGAAGTCGTCAATTCCGTCGCCTCGGTCCTCTGCCGCATGGCATTCGAAATCGCGCTCTGGAGCGAGGGTGGCATTCACATGCTGGTTGTCTGCGAAGAAGCCCATCGCTACATTCCAGCCGATCCCAATCTCGGTTTTGTGCCCACCCGGCAGGCCATATCGCGGATAGCCAAGGAAGGGCGCAAATACGGCGTTTCCCTCGGCATCATCACGCAGCGCCCCGGCGAACTCGACCAGACGATCCTGTCGCAGTGCTCGACGCTGTTTGCCATGCGCCTTGCCAACGACCGCGACCAGGAGATCATCCGCTCCGCCATTCCGAACTCGTCCATCTCCACCACCAGCTTCCTGTCGTCGATCGGCAATGGCGAGGCTATCGCTTTCGGCGAGGCGATTGCCGTGCCGATGCGCATGCGCTTTACCAGGGTGGCGGACAATCTCATTCCGAAAGCCAACGGCCTTGCCGAACGGGCCGACGACGTGACCCCGGACACGGTCGATTTGCGCAATATCGTCAGCCGCATGCGCTCGATCTCCGGACCGGACATATCGGCGTTCCAGCAGGCCTATTCGACGGGCAGCAGCAGGACCGGCGAAGACGAGATCGAGCCGGAAGTAGCTTCGGTGCGCCACCTGTCCGAGGAAACACCACGACCCGTGCCTTTGGGTCCCGTATCGGTCGAGGCCTACAGGCCCGACATGCTGCCTCGCCCCGGCGAGCCTGCCGCCGGCCTCGCCATGCCTCCGCAGACCTCGATCGACAGCAAGCTTGCCGAATTGCGCCGCGAATACAGGCGCGATGATGCCAGCCGGGCAAACCCTACGCAGGACACCGGCGCATCTCCGCGCCGCGATCAGGCTTCGTCGATGCGTGACAGTCTTATCAGGAAGCCGCTGGGGTCGCTGTTCAGCAGGGATTAACGCCCGCCGACTTCAGCCGATCCGCTCCCAGCTTTCATCCATCTGGTTGCGAAACCAGGTCATCTGCCGCTTCGCATATTGCCGGGTCGCAGCCGAACCGAGTTCGATGACCTCCTCGCGCCCGATTTCGCCGCGTAACATCGCCGCAATCTGCGAGACGCCGATAGCCTTCATGATGGGCTGCTGCTGCGAAAGGCCGAGCGCCAGCAGATCGGCTACCTCTTTCTCCGCACCATCAGCAAGCATCGCCTCGAACCGGCGGTCGATGCGCGCGTGCAGCAACTGCCGCTCGGGCAGTACGACGATCTTGCGGGCACGGGCGGGGTCGATGATGACCGGTCCGGCAAGCCCCTGTAGCGCGGCAAGCGACTGGCCTGTTGCCAGTTTCACTTCGAGCGCCCTGACGATGCGCTGCCCGTCCTGCGGCTTGAGGGTAGCCGCCATCGCCGGGTCGCGCTGCGCCAGTTCGCGGTAGAGCGGTTCCGCCCCCTCCTCGATCAGCCGCTGGCGCAGACCCTCACGAAGTTCGGCCGGGATTTCCGGCATAGGAGAAAGTCCGCCCGTCAAAGCCTTGAAATAGAGCCCGGTTCCGCCGACGATGACCGGCATGCGGCGCTCCCGGCGGAGTTCTGCCAAAAGCTCCGAAATCTGCCTCAGCCACATCCCGGTCGAATAGGCATCCCTCGCCGGGACGTGGCCGTAGAGATGGTGGGGAATGCCCTTCGTATCCTCGATGGAAGGGCGCGCGGTGAGGATCCGCAGCGTGTCGTAGACCTGCATGCTGTCGGCATTGATCACCACGCCGTCGTGCAGGCTGGCAAGCTCCACGGCCATGCCGGACTTGCCGCTGGCGGTCGGCCCGGTTATCAGGATCGCGTCGATGTCGTTCACAGGGTTTCCCATCATGGCCTTCGTTGCCACGCTTATTGCCAATCCGTCAAACCCCGTTCTCGTCTCGCGCCTCGCGGAACAGGCGGCCGATGCGGTGAAAGCATCGGGATTGTACTGGCTGGCGGATGGCATAGCCTGCGACATCGCCCTCCGGGACGGCACCAACCTGCAGGCGGCCGAGACAAGCCTCAGGACCGTACTAGGCAGCGCACCCATCGATCTCGTCATCCAGGATGCCGAGACCCGACGCAAGAAGCTGCTGGTGGCCGACATGGATTCAACGATAATCGCCCAGGAATGCATCGACGAGCTGGCAGCCGAAGTCGGCCTGAAGGATCAGGTCGCAGCCATCACTGCGCAGGCCATGAACGGCGAGATCGATTTCGAACCCGCCCTGCGCGCCCGCGTCGCGCTGTTGAAAGGCCTGCCAATCTCGGTCGTCGACGAAGTGATCGCCAGGCGCATCACCATGACACCAGGAGGCCCGCAACTGATCGCCACCATGAAGGCGAAGGGCTTCTACACCGCGCTCGTCTCGGGCGGGTTCACAGTCTTCACCAGCCGCATCGGCGCTACTCTCGGCTTTAATGAAGACCGCGCCAACGTGCTGCTGGAAGACAATGGCGTGCTCACCGGCTTCGTCGCCGAGCCGATCCTCGGCAGGCAGGCGAAGGTCGATGCCCTCACCGAAATCGCGGCCACCCTCGGCATCTCCACCGAGGACGCGATTGCGGTCGGCGACGGAGCCAACGATCTCGGCATGCTGGAGCTCGCCGGCTCCGGCGTCGCCCTGCATGCAAAACCCGCCGTCGCGGCTGAAGCAAAAATGCGCATAGACCACGCCGACCTCACCGCGCTCCTCTATATCCAGGGCTACCGCAAAACGGATTTTGTCGACGCCTGAATCTCCAAACGCATTTCGAGGCTTCAAGAGACGGATGGAACTTTGGCCATGATCATTCTCGAAACCGACCGCCTCATCGTTCGCAACTGGCGCGAACCCGACCGTGATCTTTTCTTCGAGATCAACTCCGACGAGACGGTCATGAAGTTCTTTCCCTTCTGCCGGGATCGGGCGAGCGCGGATGCTTTCTTCGACCATCTGAAGACCCTGATTGCGGAAACAGGCCTCGGCTTCTATGCGCTTGAAAGCAAGGCGACCGGCGAAACGATCGGCTTTTGCGGCCTTGCCCGCACCGACCTAGAACCGTTCATTCCGCTTGGGACGGTGGAAATCGGCTGGCGTCTGCCGGTGCGCTTCTGGGGACAGGGTTTCATCAGCGAGGCGGCAACCGCCCTGCTCCGTCACGGCTTCGAGACCCTTGATCTCGACGAGATCGTTTCCTTCGCCGTCCACAACAACCACCGCTCGACGGCCGTGATGCGGCGCATCGGCATGCACCGGGATATGAACGGCGACTTCGATCATCCCCGCATCCCCGACAGCAAGCCGGAGCTGAAGCATCACGTGCTCTACCGGTTGACGGCAGACCAGTGGCGCGACGCGGAGAGTGCGGCCTAAGCCCTACTCCAGCGGCACGGCAATGAAGCGCAGGTCGCCGTTGGGCGCGGCGATCATCATCTGCGCGTTGCGACGGCCTTCCTTTTTCAGGGACGTAACCTTGGCCGAGATCGATCCCGGCGTCTTCATGAATTCCTGCGCCACCTCGACGATTACGTCGCCGGGCTTGAGGCCTTTTTCGAGCGCCGGCGATCCCGGTGCAACCTCCATGACGACGACACCGTCGACGCTGTCTGCAATACCGAAGGTCTTGCGGTTGTCCGCGTTGAGGCCCGCCAGCTGTATACCAAGTACGGTCTGGACTGTATCGGCGTTCGGAGCCGGTGCAGCGTCGCCCTGGTCTTCCTGATCGTCCATCCCATCGTCATCGCCAGCGCCGTCGCCATCGGGGTTAATGACGCCATTGCCATTGGAGCCGCCGGGTGCCGCATCCGGCGCAGCCGCTTTATCGTCCGCGGCAGCGGCAGTGTCGTCAAGCTTGCCGAGCGTCACCTTGACGGTCTGCTGCTTGCCGTTGCGCATCACCACGACATCTACCGCCTTGCCGACCGGACTTTCCGCAACCACGCGCGGCAGGTCGCGCATTTCGTTGACAGCCTTGCCATCGAAATTGAGAATGACGTCTCCCGCAAGGATCGAGCCGTTGTCGACCGGACCGCCCTTGATGACACCCGCCACAAGCGCGCCCTTGGCCGACGGCAGTCCGAGGCTCTCCGAGACATCGTCGGTCACAGGCTGGATACGCACCCCCAACCAGCCACGACGCGTCTCACCAAAATCCATCAGCTGCTTGACGACACCCTCGGCAATCTCTGAAGGCACGGAGAAGCCGATGCCGATGGAGCCGCCGCTCGGCGAGATGATAGCCGTGTTGATGCCGATCACTTCACCGCGCATGTTGAACAGCGGACCGCCGGAATTGCCCTTGTTGATCGCAGCATCCGTCTGGATGAAATTATCGTACGGGCCGGCATTGATGTTGCGGCCACGTGCCGAAACGATACCGACCGTCACCGAGCCGCCAAGACCAAAGGGATTGCCGACGGCCATCACCCAGTCGCCGATACGCATCTGGCTGGAATCACCGAAGTGAACCGACTTCAACGGCTGCTTCGGCTCTACCTTGAGGACGGAAAGGTCGGTCTTGGTGTCGGTGCCGACAAGCTTTGCCTTCAGCTTGGTGCCATCCGGAAAGATCACCTCGATATCGTCGGCGCCCTCGATCACGTGGTTGTTGGTGACGACATAGCCCTTCGGATCGATGACGAAGCCGGAGCCCAGGGAACTGACCTTGTGATTGTTGCTCTGCCCGGGCTTATCCTTGAAGAAGTCGTTGAACAGATCCTGGAAAGGCGATCCGTCGGGCATCTTCGGTGTCGACACGGTGCCCTCGCCCTTGACCTTCTGCGAGGTCGAGATGTTGACGACGGCATCAAGCAACCCGGCTGCGAGATCGGCAACCGAGGCAGGTCCTGCCATCGGTGGGCGTGGAGCGGCAGGCGGCGCAGATCCTGGCGGTGGCACCGGCAACGGACCTGACGGCGTCGGCGGGGTCGTGGCATTCGGCGGCGCGGGAGTGGCCGGCATGGTGCCCGGCACGCCCGAGAGGACATTCGTCGTGCCTTCCGCATAAGCCCGTTCGAAGCCATTGAAGGTGGAGCCGGCAACAAGGGCCGCGCCAGCCATCAGGGCAAGCGAACGTCGAAGGGTCGGGCAAGCGGTCGAAGCCATCAGGCATCCTCATCAAAAGGTCAGGTCGTTTATTACAGCATCAGCATAGGGCGGAATGATGAAGGGTGGAATCGCCTTTTTCGCTAATCCCCGCCCGTGATGACAAAGGTCGGAGATGGGCGCCACTTGCCGGTGGTTAGCGGGCACAAAAAAATCGGGCCACCCTTTGGATGGCCCGACATGATCGCAATCTTGAGTGCGAGACAGCGTCAGTTGACGGCTGGTGCTCCCGGCAGGGCGAGAGGCGCGCTGGCCGATGGCGCTGCCAGGGCGGGTGCGCCTGGCTGCGGTGCAGGCGGCGTTCCGTTCGGGTTCTGGAAATACCGGAAGAAATCCGATGTCGGCGACAACACCATTGTCGTCGTCCCGGACCCAAGTGCCGTCGTGTAGGCGGCCATCGACCGATAGAACTGGAAGAAGGCAGGATCGCGCGAGAATGCATCGGCAAAGATCCGTGCCCGCTCGGCTTCGCCCTGACCACGCAGGACTTCCGAATCCTTGCTGGCTTCGGCAACGATCTCAACGACCTGGCGGTCGGCGACAGCCCGGCGACGCTGGCCCTCTTCGGTGCCTTCGGCGCGCAGCAGCTCTGCTTCCGCCAGGCGCTCGGCGCGCATGCGGTCGTAAGTCTTCTGCGACACGTCCTGCGTCAGGTCGGTGCGCCGGATGCGGACGTCATCGATCTGGAGACCGAGCGTTTCTGCATCCTTGTGCAGGTCGTTGCGAACTTCGAGCATCATCGATACGCGCTCGTCCGAAAGAGCGGCATCAAATTCGCGCAGACCGTAGACCCGACGCAGCGAGGCGTCGAAGCGGGTACGAAGCTGCGATTCGGCCGCCGTGCGGTCGCCCGACACGGTTTCGCGGAACTTGCGGGCATCGGCGATGCGGTAGACCACGAAGGCATCGACATCGAAGGTGGCGCCGCCCTTAACCTGGACGCGGATATTATCCAGATCGAAGCGCAAGGCCTGCTTGGAGACATACTGGACGCGGTCGGCGTCAGCGAAGGCGAAAGGCAGCTTGAAATAGATGCCCGGCTCGGACTTCACCGACTGGATCTGACCGAAGCGGACCAGAACGGCCTGCTCGCGAGCGTTGACGACGAACACCGACGAATAGACGATGAACAGGAGGACGAAGATGGCGATGACGATCGCCGGAAGACGACTGGAGGACATGTTACTTACCCCCCTCTGTCGCGGCAGCCGGCGGAACGACCTTGCCTATCCCGTTCAGCGGCAGATAGGGCAACACACCCTGCTTCTGGTCGATGATGACCTTGTTCGAATTCTTCAAGACGGATTCCATCGTTTCAAGGAACAGGCGTTCTCGGGTGACATCGGGCGCCTTGACGTACTGCTCGTAGACCGACACGAAGCGCTGGGCCTCACCCTCGGCTTCCTTGACGACACGGTCCTTGTAGGCAGCCGCTTCTTCGCGGTTCTGCGCCGCCTGGCCGCGTGCGCCACCGAGCTTCTGGTTGGCGTACTGGTTAGCTTCTTCGACGAGGCGCTGCTTGTCCTGGTCAGCACGCTGCACTTCTTCGAAGGCATCGGCGACTTCGCGAGGCGGAGCAACATCCTCGATGTTGACGCGGTTGATGGCGATACCCGAGCCGTAGCGGTCCATCGTGCCCTGGATGATGTTCTGGACTTCGCTGGCGATCGGCTGACGGTTGTCGCGGAATGCATCCTGTGCCGGACGACGGCCGACGACTTCACGCATGGCGCTCTCGGACACCTGCTGCAGGGTTTCTGCCGGATTTTCGAGATTGAACAAGTAGGCCTTCGGATCGCTCACCGTGAACAGCACCGTGAACTGGACATTCAGGATGTTCTGGTCACCCGACAGCATCAGGCCAGATGTGGAATTGGCACTGCCGCGTCCACCGATGCTCTGCAACTGCTCAGTAACCTTGACGATGTTGATCTGGTCCATCGGCCAGAGGTGGAAATGAAGACCAGGAAGCGAGACTTCCTCTTTGGGCTTGCCAAAGCGCAGTTCGACGCCTCGCTCGTCCGGCTGGACGGTGTAGATGCACTGGATAAGCCAGAAAACAACGACGACCGCAGCAACAATCAGGAAAATACCGCTGTTGAAACCGCCTGGAATGATCCCCCGCAGGCGCTCCTGGCCGCGTCGGATGATGTCTTCCAGATCGGGAGGACCGCCCCCGCCGTTGCCGCGCGGACGGTTGGGACCCTTGCCCCAGGGGCCTGGCTTGTCGCCACCGCCACCATTACCGCCGCCGCTGCCACCGCCGCCCCAGGGACCGCCGCCATTCTGATTACTCCAGGGCATTAAAACCTCATCGTTCGTGGAATCCTTGACACGTTGTCCGGCCCTGGTTCCCCGCGGCAGCAACGATGCCCTCGTTATAGGTATCGGCGGTGTCGCTTTCAACGCAACCTCTGGAAGTTGGGCGGCATAATTGGAAAAATAGTTGATTTTTGGAGCTTAAATGCAGTTTCGCGTGTTTCGCGGCAAAGCCGTTGCAAACTTTGAAGCAGGCAAAGCCACGCCTGTAATCCGCGCGACTTTCACCGGCGACGATACGTCACGAAGCGCGTTGCAAAGCTGTCTCGCTCGCCAGCGGGGACTGCCAACTCGGCCTCTTCCTGCCATACCGCCGGGTCGATCGCCGGGAAGGATGTGTCTCCCTCAACCTCTGTCTCGATGTGCGTCACATACATGCGCTCGGCAGTCTCCATCGCCTGGTGATAGATCTCTCCGCCACCGATGACGCAGATTTCATCCACGCCATCGAGCCTCGCCTTTTCGGAAGCCTGCGCAATCGCGTCCTGCAGCGAGTTCAAGACCGTAACGTCTTCAGGAGCGAAAGTGGGGTCGCGGGTAACGATGAAGTTCGGCCTTCCCGGCAGCGGCTTGCCAATCGACTGGAACGTCTTGCGGCCCATGATGACCGGCTTTCCCGACGTCAGCGCCTTGAAGCGCTTGAGGTCGGTGGATAACCGCCATGGCATGGCGCCATCCCTGCCGATGATGCTGTTTCGCGAAATCGCGACGATGATGACCTGTCTTATGTCCGACATGGAACCTGCATCCCTTCAATCCCTCGGCAGCGCCGGCACCCATCTTGGCGCGGTCGGCCTTCCCGCCCGTTCTTACCGCACCATAATCATCGGTGCCACAAAAAGGCTCGAGCGGGGGAGCCGTCCCGCGACCGCATCGCACAAGTGGACCTTGCCTGCGAAATGCAGCATACCATTTGGTCCTTGCCTCAAGCAAAAACCGGCAATCCCGACTGGAGTTAACCGATGACCGAGAACACCGAATACAAGCCCGCAAGCGTCTGGACATGGGACAAGGCAAGCGGCGGGCGGTTTGCCAATATCAACCGGCCCATCGCCGGAGCCACCCATGAAAAAGCCCTCCCCGTTGGCAAGCATCCCCTGCAGCTCTATTCCCTGGCGACACCCAACGGTGTCAAGGTGACGGTCATGCTCGAGGAACTGGTGGCCCTCGGCCACGAAGGGGCTGAATACGATGCCTGGCTGATCCGCATCAACGAAGGCGACCAGTTCGGCAGCGACTTCGTCGACATCAATCCGAATTCCAAGATCCCGGCCCTGATGGATCGCAGCGGACCGACACCGGTGCGCGTCTTCGAATCAGGCTCGATCCTGTTTTATCTCGCCGAAAAATTCGGCGCCTTCCTGCCGACGGAACAGCCGATCCGTACGGAATGCATGTCCTGGCTGTTCTGGCAGATGGGCAGCGCCCCCTATCTCGGCGGCGGCTTCGGTCACTTTTACGCCTACGCACCGACAAAGATGGAATACCCGATTAACCGCTTCACGATGGAAACGAAACGCCAGCTGGACGTCCTCGACCGCCGGCTTGCCGACAATGAATATCTGGCCGGCTCGGACTATACCATCGCCGATATCGCCGTCTGGCCCTGGTATGGTGCGCTGGCCAAGGGCTGGCTGTACGAAGCAGCCGAGTTCCTGCAGGTCCAGGAATACAAGAACCTGCAGCGTTGGACCGACCTGATCGGCGAACGCCCCGCAGTCCAGCGCGGCCGCATGGTCAATCGCGTGTTTGGAGAACCGTCGAGCCAGTTGCATGAGCGCCACGATGCCGCCGATTTCGACACGAAGACACAGGACAAGAATCCGTCGTAAACAGTCAGAGGCAGTTTCTTACCGCCCACATGCGGCCCCGGCTTTCGGGGCCGTTCCCATCACGGGTTGGCGCGCAGATAGGCAATGACGTCCTTGATCTCGCTGTCGCTCCACAATCCCCAGAATGGCATGGTCGTGCCCGGGACTTTCTTCTTCGGGCTGGATAGAAACGCCGAAAGCGCTGCCTCGTCCCACACCAGTCCGGCAGCACCGGCATCGCTCATGGCCTTCGAATACCGGTAGCCGGCAACGGCCCCGGCAGGCCTGCCGACGACGCCCTTCAGATAGGGACCGAAGCCGTTCCTCTCGCGGTCCACAACATGGCATTGCGTACAGAGCTGGAAGACTTTCTTGCCATGCGCAAGATCCTCAGCCGACACCCCCGTCGCTCCGCCGATCGTCATAGCGACGGTAAAAGCCGCCACCGGCATCTTCCGCAAAATCAAATGTCTGAGGCACTCCATTTCGCGCTGATCTCCTCGACAGCCAGTTGCAGCGCAACGTGATACGCCGTTGCAGGCTGAAAATCGCTTGGCTTTATAGTCGCAGCATCGGTGGTTTCGAAGACCCGGCGACAAAACCCCTGACACGCGCTTTCAGAGCTGGGCTAAGCGTCGCGATATCGAAAGTGCCGGTTTCGTCTGGATTTGCACGCCTGGATAGTCCAAAACAGCAGAATGAAAACAGCAAAGAAATCGAAATTTCCAATCCGGCCGATGTCGTTCGTGCGACATTTTCTGCAAAGTTCGTCCGCAGGCGGCATCGTTCTCATGGTGTCCGCAGTGGTGGCGCTTACCGTCGCCAACTCGCCCCTCTATTCTGTGTATGCGGACACCCTGCATCTCTACGTCGGAGGTCTTTCGATACTTCATTGGGTCAACGATGGCCTGATGGCGATATTCTTCCTGATGGTCGGCATGGAAATCAAGCGGGAAGTTCTCGACGGCCAGTTGTCGACCTGGTCGCGCCGGATCCTCCCCGGTGTCGCAGCGATTGGCGGCATGCTGGTGCCCGCCCTCATCTATCTCTCGTTCAATCTCGGAGAAGCCGGGCATCCGAAGGGCTGGGCTATCCCGTCTGCCACCGATATCGCCTTTGCTCTCGGTGTCCTCTCGCTGCTCGGGCCAGCAGTCCCGACATCGCTGCGCGTTTTCCTGACGGCCCTCGCAATCATCGACGATCTCGGCGCCGTGCTGATCATTGCCGTGTTCTATACCGGCGACCTCAATGTCTATGCACTCGGCGGCGCTGCCGTGACATTGCTGGCGCTCGTCGCACTCAACCGCGCCGGCGTGACACGCCTGCTGCCTTACCTCGTGCTAGGCGCAATCCTCTGGTTGCTGACACTGCAGTCGGGCATTCATGCGACGCTAGCCGGTGTCGCCCTCGCCTTCACCATTCCGCTGAGGGCTATCGCGAGTAAAACAGATACGGAAGTCTCCCCGCTGCTGACGCTGGAGCACGGCATACAGCCCTGGGTCAATTTCCTGATTGTGCCGATTTTCGGGTTTGCCAACGCCGGCGTTTCGTTTGCCGGACTGTCGCTCGGTGCTTTCGTCGATCCCGTCCCGCTCGGGGTGGCGACAGGCCTGTTCGTCGGCAAGCAGCTTGGCGTCTTCGCCTTCTCAGCCGCCGTCATCCGCATGGGTTGGGCGGAATTGCCAAGGCACGCGACCTGGCTGCAACTCTACGGCGTCGCCCTCCTCTGCGGCATCGGTTTCACCATGAGCCTGTTCATCGGCCTGCTGGCCTTTGCCTCGGACCCGATGCTGCAGGATGAAACGAAGCTCGGCGTCCTGCTCGGCTCGTTCTTGTCTGCAATTGTCGGCGCGATACTCCTCAAGACCACCGGCGGCAACGATGCCCAGCCGGACAGGCCGGCAAGCGCCTGATCCCTGCGCCATGCCCGGTCGCTACACCGCGACCGGGGCCTCGATGGCCGGATGCGGATCGTAGCCGCTGACCTCGAAGTCCTCGATGCGATAGTCGTCGATGCTGTCTGGATGGCGCAGCAGACGGAGCTTCGGAAACGGCCGTGGCTCGCGACTGAGGATCGTGCGGGCCAGATCGACGTGGTTGAGATAGAGGTGCACGTCTCCCCCGACCCAGATCAGTTCGCCCGGCGTCATGTCCACCTGCTGGGCCACCATGTGAACCAGCGCCGCCTGCTGGGCGAGATTGAAAGGATTGCCGAGGCCGACGTCACAGGAGCGCTGGCCGACCAGCAGCGAAAGCTTGCCTTTCTTGCCCGACCCCGCAGGGGCGCCCTCGTCTGCGATATTGCTGACATAGAACTGGTACGTCATATGGCACGGGCTGAGCGCCATCCGGTCGAGTTCACCGACGTTCCAGGCGTGGAACAGCATGCGCCGGCTGGAGGGATTGGACTTCAGTGTCTGGATGACGGCCGCGATCTGGTCGTGTTCCTGACCGTCCGCATCCAGCCACCGCCGCCACTGCTTGCCGTAGACTGGCCCGAGGTCGCCCCACTCAAGGGCGAAAGCGTCGTCGCCGAGCACGCGCTCCTCGAAGGCCTCCTGCGAAATATCGTCGCCGGTTGCCTTCCGATATTTGTCGAGCGGCCAGTCGGTCCAGATCCGGACGTTTTCGCGCAGCAACGACTGGATGTTAGTCTGCCCGGTCAGGAACCACAGCATTTCCTTCACGGCCGTTTTCCAAAACACCCGCTTCGTGGTGTAGACGGGGAAACTTCCATCGGAGAGGTCGAAGCGCATCATCGCGCCGAACGTCGACAAGGTGCCGACGCCGGTCCTGTCGATGCGGCGGTCGCCCTTCTCCAGAAGGTGTTCCAGCAGATCCAGGTACTGGTATTCGGGATGCCGGGCCATGTGAGAAATCCTTTTGCGTCGCCAGTTTCGTAACGTCGCCGCGCCTCAAAACCAAGCCATGCCAGCAATCGGGACCGACTTCTCCCCCAGTTTCGACGCCGATCAAGAAAATGCCAAGCAATTTTGCCACGAGGTCTTCCCTCGGGCACGAGAAGACACTATATCGGTATTGCCGGTTTTCGGACCGGCTATGGCAATAAATGAGCGATGTAATAAACCTATTGGACCCGGGGGCGGTACCCGGCGCCTCCACCAAAAACTGGCCAGAGATGATCGGCTTTTGATGGGGGCGAAATAGGATCGACAAGGGTGTAAAGATCTACTTTTTGCCCGGCATTGTACCACCGTTATCGGACTAAATCTGTAGTTGCAAACACCAACTATGCGGAAGCTCGTCTCGCTGCTTAATCGCAGTGTGACACTTCAAATCAAGTCCTGAAGGTTCGCACCTTAAGGCGGGGTTCGGAGGTACCTGGCAACAGAAACCTCCACCTTCTCCCTTTTTCGGAAATCATGTATGGTCGGTCGACATGACTCGCGCGTCGGGGGTTTTCCGAATCCGCCTGCTGTGGCATAGAGCCTTGAAGACGGCCAACGAAAGACGGGAAAGCATGGGGCAGGATCATATCCGCTACGATATTCTGGCACAGGACGCTCTGCGCGGAGTTATCCGTAAGGTTCTGACCGAGGTCGGCACGACCGGCCGCCTGCCCGGCGACCACCACTTCTTCATTACATTCCTGACCGGCGCCGCTGGCGTGCGCATCTCCCAGCATCTGAAGTCGAAGTATCCGGAGCAGATGACCATCGTCATCCAGCACCAGTTCTGGGAGCTGAAGATCACCGAAACCCATTTCGAGATCGGCCTGTCGTTCTCTGACGTACCGGAAAAGCTGGTGGTGCCTTTCAACGCCATCCGCGGTTTCTATGATCCGTCGGTGAATTTCGAGCTCGAATTCGACGTGCCTCTCAGCGACGAGGAAGAATTGCCGAGTGGCGAGATCACCGCATATCCCGTCAATACGGATACACCGGTCGAGCACATCGCCACCAACGAAAGCGAGCCGAAGAAGCCCGGCTCCGTCGTGTCGCTGGATGCATTTCGCAAGAAACAGTGAAATCACGGCCCCAGGCGATACGTTGGGGAGCGGATCGATGACTGCAGAGATCGTCAACCTGAAACAGTTTCGAAAGCAGCAGGCACGCTCCGACAAGGAGAAGCAGGCCGAGCAGAACCGCATCACTTTCGGCCGCACCAAGAGCGAAAAGAAGCTGACGACAACGCTCAACGACAAGGCTAGCAAGGCGCTGGACGACGGACATATCGAGCAGCCGTCGACTGACAAATAAGCCGCAAGCTTGGCGGGTCCACGCAGTCAAATACGTCCGGTCGATCGATTTACAGTCGTTTCCGAAAAAGCGTCCACCAGGCCATCATGATCCGCAAACACTCCGCCACGCTCCATGGCCACCGCACCAGCTTCACGCTGGAGGATGGTTTCTGGGACGAACTGAAGCTGATTGCCAATGCACGTGGCCTGTCGCAGGCCGCACTTATCGCCGAAATCGACGATAGGAGATCTCCGGAAAGCAACCTGTCGTCAGCGCTGAGGCTCCATGTCCTACAATGGCTGAAGGACGCTGCCAGAAAAGAGTGACGACCAGCGACTGCCCCGCCTGATCAGAACTTTTGCGGTGGAGTGGAAAAATCCGGAACAGTCAGCGGTGCCGGTAAAGGTGGCTGCTGCTGCGATTTGGCTTTCTGTTCGGCATCGGCTTTTGCCTTGACCTCAGCTTCAGCCCGTGCCGCCTCGTTTGCCTGAAATTTGGCCAAGGCCTCAGCACGTGCCTTCGTTGCCGCTTTGATCTTGGCCTTTACGGCGGCATCGGCCTTCGCCTTTTCTTCCGCCTGCGCCTGCGCTTCGGCCTGTGCCTTGGCCGCAGCGTCAGCTTCAGCCTTGGCGGCGGCATCGGCTTCCGCCTGCAGCTTTGCTTTCGTCGCCGCCTCCGCCTGTCGCTGCGTCTCGGCCTGTTCGGCCAGCATTCTCAGGCGCTCCTCCTCGGCCTTGCGCTGCTCCTCGATGACTGCATCCTGCTGGCGCTTGATATCGCGCTCGGTGGCTGCGAATTTCGTGAGCGCCACCTCGCGCCTCAACCGCTGCTTTTCCAGCACACCAGATTGCAGCCGCTCGACCCGGCGTCGTTCGCGCTCGAAGGCCCGCAAGGACAGGAAGCTGGTGACAGCGCTGGAATCGACGCTGCGGGTCGGTGTTGCCAGCGGCCCAGTGAAGCCGAGACGCAGGGCCGGATCGGCACCACTGACAGCATCGGCGCCGGCATTTAGAGAAATGGCGAGCGCACCGCGGATGGTCTCGTCGGACAGGTTGATATCGGCATTGCCGGTCAGTTTGGCCGTATCGGTCATGGCAACGAGATTGTCGATCCGCACCCGTCCGCCCGAAATATTGAGCGGCATCGTCAGCGGCTTCAACACCGCATCGCCGTTGTTCAGCAGCGTCTGGACGATCGGCTCCACCTTGTCGGCGGTGACGGCGCCCTGGATCTGGTCGGTGGCCGACAACAGCGATGGCAGGATGCCGAGATTGAGACCACGAATACGCGTTTCGCCGAGCATCACCTGGCCGGAGCCGCTCGCCGAGGCCGCGAGGTCGCTGACGCTCTTGCCGCTTGCCTCCATGTTGAGAGAGAGCTCTGCCCTCCCGGTCGCCACAGGGGCGCCGTCGCGCTGCCAGCCGATGACGGCCAGATCGGCATTGCCGAGATCGATCTTCGTTTGCAGCAAGGCATTGCCATCATTGTTGGCAAGCAGCAGGCGACCGCCGATCGTTCCACCGCTCCATTTGCCTGCCATGTCGTTGAACTGCAGGGCATCGCCCTTGTATGACATGTTGGTGGTGAAATCGGATACGGGACCGAAAATGCCGGGCCACATCTGCTGAGCCGAGAGTTTTACATTGATGTCGGTGCCGGTAAACATCGGCAGTCCCAGCTTGGCCCTCGTCAGGTTGCCATCGGCCGGGTCCGTCATCGGGCCGAAGATGGCCTCTCCGAGCCACCCGAGATCGGCTTCCGTCATGGCAATGTCGCCGCTCGCCTTGATGTTGGCCGCCTTGCGGTCGAAGGCCAGCTTGCCGGTCACGCCGTTGCTGGCGAATTGCCCCTTGATGTCGGAGAACGCCACCTTGTCCGAATCGATCGTCGCGGTGATCTGGAGTTTCGCCGGCAGGCCGGTGCCCATCTGCGGCATGCCGATGCCGTTCATGACCAGATACGGATCGAGATCGGCGCTCTCCATTGACAGCGCCATCGTGCCGTTGAGAAATGTCGCCGGCCGGACATCGACCTTGCCGTTGGCAGTAAACGACGTCTTGTCGGTGGCAAATGTCAGGGCCGCATCGGCCGGGTCGTTATCGGTCGCCGACACCTTCAGAGTCAGGCGTCCGTTGGCATCGGCATCGACGGGCAGCGGATCGAGGCCCGCCTGGCCGAACAGGATCGAAGTGACCGAATTCTCAAGCGTCGCCTCAAGCGTCGTCGTACCCTTGCCGGTCAGCGCCAGAAGGTCGGACATGCGGTAATCGAGGTTGACGCGGCTGCCGTTGGAAACGCCGGCCAGCGTCAGTGCCAGCCCGTTGCCCTGGTCGCCGCCCAGCGTCAGTGCTCCGCGAAGGGCCGTGTTGCCGTACCATGCACCATTGCGCACAAGCCGGTCGACGACCGGGTGATGCGGCAGGTGCTGGCTGAGCATCGTGAAGAACGACGTCGGGTCGGCAGCCTTGAAGGTGATTTCGCCCGATCCCTTGTATTCGAGCAGAGAGCCTGACGCGCCCCCGGTGGCGGTAATCTCTGCGCCGGCAACGTCGCGCACGAACAGCTTGTCGAGCTTCAGGGCTCCATCGGCAATTCCGAACGTAGTCTCGACATCGCTGGCGGCTATGCCGAAGGCGGAAAACTTGTCTGCTTTCAGATGGGCGTTGATCTTGTGATCGAGAATGTTTTCACCCGGTTCCTGTCCGGTAAACAGGCCGGTCAGGGCGCGCAGCGCGTCGAGATCGAGGGAATCGCCATTGAGATCGACAGCCAGCGTCGGCGCCTGGTTTTCCGGCAGCTGACGATCCAGCCGCCCTTTCAGCGTCGCATCGCCGATGGCAATCTCGAGGTTGTCGAAACGCTGCCGTAAATGGGTCAGGTTGACGTCGGCGGAAAAGCCGGCGGCCTTCAACTCGCGAATGGACGGATCGACGGTGCCAGACAGCCAAGTGGCGAGCCCCGAAGGCTGGCTGGAGGCCACCAGCAGGTTGCCGGTGAAGTTCGGGTCGCCTTGCAGCAGCAACTTGCCCTTGGCTTCCACTTGCGTGCGGCCGGGTAGCGTGCCGACTGCCTTGTCGACGGTCCAGCCGGCGCCCGCTGGTTCGAGATCGAGCTGCACGTCGCGCAATGTCGTGTCGCCGGCAACGATTGCCGGCAGGCGTACCGTTGCCTTGCCAGGCACTTGAGGCACCGGTATTTCGGCTGCGATGGCAATGAGGTTGCTCAGCCTTTGCCGCGCGGAAACTGCGGGGTTGCGCGTCGTCTTGCCTTCGCTGCCCTGATTTCCGAGCCGGTTGACATCGATCTGCTGTCCGTCCGCCGTCAGCAGGAACTCCGGCTTTGGCCCCGTATCGAGCGTTGCCTCGCCGGTGATGACATAAGGGTCGTCGGAAGCACCGAGCTCCAGGCGGTATTCGGGAATACGAATGCGGTCGTTGGTGAGTTCGAACTTGCCCTTGGCACGCGGCTCGCTCGATTTAGCGTCGCCCGATATCTTGCGTGCCTGCCGGGTTTCAATGCCGGCCGAGAACGTACCAAGGTAATCGGGCTTGCTCGCCACCAGCTTCAGTTCGCCATCGAGATCGATGCTGACGGGATGGCCCTGCGGCACCAGGCGCGTGCGGACCTTCAGCACGCCGTTGTCATCGGGCTGGCTGCTGGCGATGGTGAACTTCCCATGCTCGTCATCGAGCGCTGCCTCGCCTTCGACCCGCCAAGGGCCGGCCAGCGATTTCGCGGACATTTCGGCATTGAGATCGGTAATATGGCGCGTGCGCCCTGATTGCTCGTCGATGAACTCGACCGATCCGCCATCCACATGGACGTTTTCCAGCACCACGGATTTCGCCGGAATTTCCGACTGGCTGCCGCGCATCCAGTCCAGCGTGCCATCCTTCAGCAGCCGCAGGCGGACCTTCGGCTGGGAGATGCGCATGTCGAAGATCAGCGCCTCGCCAGACAGGAAAGGCGCAAGCTCGGCATCCATCGCAAATTCTGAAATCTGCACAATCGGCGTCCCGTCCGGCTCCTGGCCGACGCGCACGTCATGCAGCGTGACTGAGGGAAACGGCAGCAGGCGGGCATCGACGGAACCATGAACGGTGACCTTCTTGCCGATGATGCGGCTGGCCTGTTCCTCGAAACTTTGCCGAAATCCGGTCCAGTCGATGAAGAGCGGCGCCAGCAGCGCCACGAACAGCACCACCACCAGAACGCCACCCAGAAAGACCAGGACCTTGCCTAACAACGCGTTGAATCTCCATTCCTCATGCCCGTCACGACACTAGCGCCATTCGCGTCGGGGGCAAGGCAAACTCATGGTAATATTCCATTTTTCAGTCTGCATGAAAGATTTTGCCGGGATTGAATATGCCATCGGGATCGAGACTGCGCTTGATCTGGCGCATCAGGTCGACGGCGCCGCCGAGCTCCTGCTCGAGAAACGCCATCTTGCCCTGGCCGATGCCATGTTCGCCCGTGCAGGTGCCGTCCATCGACAGCGCCCGCGCATTGAGACGCGCGACAAATCCCTCGGCAACGGCGACACCTTCGGGCGTCTTGTCGTCGAACAGCAGCAGGACGTGGAAGTTTCCATCACCGGCGTGCCCGACGATCGGCCCCAGCAGTCCATGCGCCTCGATATCGGCCTGTGTTTCGACGACGCACTCGGCAAGCCTCGAAATCGGCACGCAGACGTCCGTCGACAAAGCCGCCAATTCAGGCGCAAGCGCGCGGCAGGCCCAGTACGCATCGTGACGGGCCTTCCAGAGCTTGTTGCGCTCCTCGACATTGACGGTCCATTGAAACTCGTCCCCGCCACATTCGGCAGCGATCTCACCGAATTCAGCCGATTGCAGCGGCACCGTTTCCTCCGTGCCATGAAATTCCAGGAACAGGGTCGGCCGCTCGGGATAGGACAGGCCGGAGTAGCGGTTGCAGGCACGAACCTGCATGCTGTCCAGCAATTCGATGCGGGCAACGGGAATGCCCATCTGGATGGTCATGATGACGGCGTCACAGGCCGCCTTGATGGTCGGGAAGGCGCAGACGCCACCGGCGATCTTCTGCGGAATACCCTGCAGCCGCAGCGTCACCGAGGTCAGAATGCCGAGCGTCCCCTCGGATCCGACGAACAGGCGGGTCAGGTCGTAGCCGGCGGAGGATTTACGGGCCCGGCGAGCGGTGCTGATCTCCTCGCCGGACGCCGTTACAGCGGTCACAGCCAGAACATTGTCCTTCATCGTCCCGTAGCGCACCGCATTGGTGCCGGATGCGCGGGTCGACGTCATGCCGCCGATCGAGGCGTTGGCCCCTGGATCGATGGGGAAGAACAGGCCGGTATCGCGCAGGTAGACGTTGAGCTCCTCGCGCGTCACGCCCGGCTCGACGACGCAATCGAGATCCTCCGCATTGACTGCAAGAACCTTGTTCATCCGACTCATATCTATCGATATTCCGCCATTTGGCGCATTGATCTGGCCTTCCAGCGACGAGCCCGTGCCGAACGCGATGACGGGCACCTTGTGCTCGGAACAGGCGCGCACGGCAGCCTTGACGTCGTCGCTGCTCTCGGCAAAAAGCACGCCGTCGGGCAGCTGCGAGGGAATGTATGTGGTGGTGTGCGCGTGCTGGGCACGAAAGGCATCACCCGTCTGGAAACGGTCGCCGAAAGCCTGCTTCAGAATGCCGAGAACGGCAGCAACGCCCGCCTCGTTGCGTGTTCCAGCTCTTGCATCCGCCAGCGCCATTGCGTGATCTCCCATGCGATCTCGGCAGGACCTGTAAGGCCCCGAAGGGCTTCTATGAGACAAGCGATCCGTCCTGTCCAGCCCAACGTCGGGTCCAGCGGTCTCATGGAACGACACCGGACCTTGCTCTCCGGCAGATCGGAATTGCGGCTGCGACCGACAACCGCTGCAGCGTTAGAGAACCGAAATATTGCACAAAATCGCGGCATGTGCGTTTGCGGCAGGCCGCCTTTCGGCTCGTCGGAGAGCCCGGACCCGCCACATCGCGCCAGTCCCGGCGCTCATCGTCTGGCACGCGAATTGCGTAGGCCTTCTTGATTTTTCATTCGAGTTTAAAAGGACAAGCCTATGAAACGCCAACAGTTCCTCCTCATGGCCGCACTCGCGATGATGACGGTCGGCACCGTCTCCGCTCCCCATGCGGCGCGCGCAGACGCGCTCAGCGACATCGCCGCCCGTGGATCGATCCGCGTTGCCGTGCCGCAGGACGCACCGCCCTTCGGCACTGTCGGCCCGGACATGGAACTGCAGGGACTCGACATCGACATGGCGAAACTCATCGCCTCCAAACTGGGCGTCAAGGCCGAACTGGTGCCGGTGACGCTGCCGAACCGCATCCCCTACCTGCAGACCAACAAGGCCGACATCGTCATCTCCAGCCTTGGCAAGAACCCGGATCGCGAGAAGGTCATCGACTTCACCTCCGCCTATGCGCCCTTCTTCAACGGCGCCTTTGCCCCCGCCGACCTGAAGATCACGTCCGCTGCCGATCTCTCGGGCAAGACCGTTGCCGTGGCCCGCGGCGCCATCGAGGACCTCGCCCTGACGAAGATCGCCCCGCCGGATGCAATCATCAAGCGCTTCGAGGACAATAACGGCACGATCTCGGCCTTCCTCTCGGGCCAGGTCCAGGTTATCGTGACAGGCAACGTCATTGCCGCTGCGATCCTCGAGAAGAACCCGCCGAACCGTCCGGAACTGAAGTTCCTGATGAACAAGTCGCCCTGCTATATCGGCCTCAACAAGAACGAGGACGCACTCAAGGGCAAGATCAACGAAATCATCGCGGCTGGCAGGGCCGATGGATCGATGAACAAGATCACCCAGAAATGGCTGCACCAGGACATCCCGGCAGACCTCTGACCGCTCCCTGACAAAGGCTGGCGCCCTTGCGGCGTCGGCCTCCCCACCGGAAGCGGAGGAACCTGGATGCACTACCATTTCGACTTCGCCTGGCTCGGCGAATACTACCCCATGCTGATCAAGGGCGTCGGCATCACGCTGGAACTGACCGCCGTCGGCGCAGTTTTCGGCATCGGGCTTGCCATAGCCTGCGCCTGGGCCCGCTCGCTCGGCCCCCGTTGGCTGAGGCCCTTGGTCGTTCCCTATGTCGAACTGATCCGCAACACGCCCTTCATCGTCCAGCTGTTCTTCATATTCTTCGGACTGCCCGGCATCGGCATCAAGCTCGGGGAAATGCAGGCAGCCAATTTCGCCATGGTCATCAATCTCGGCGCATATGGATGCGAGATCATCCGGGCCGGCATTCAGGCGACACCGCGCGGCCAGTTCGAGGCGGGCGCCAGCCTTGCGATGACGCCGTTCCAGACATTCTGGCATGTGATCCTCGTCCCAGCGCTGCAGCGCATCTGGCCGGCCCTGTCGTCGCAGATCATCATCGTCATGCTCGGCTCCGCCGTCGTCTCGCAGATCGCTGCTGAAGACCTGACCTTTGCCGCAAATTTCATCCAGTCGCGTTCGTTCCGCGCCTTCGAGGCCTATTTCGTCTCGACGACTATCTACCTGCTGCTGGCAATCATCCTGCGCCAGCTCCTGTCCGGCCTCGGCCGCATCCTCTTTCCGCGCGGGAGCACCCGATGATCCAGTTCACCACCTGGGATATCGTCCGCAATCTTCTCTACGCTACCCGCTGGACAATCCTCCTGTCGCTGGTCTCCTTCGTCGGCGGCGGCCTGCTCGGCATGGTGCTGCTCTACCTGCGCACGGGGAAGCGGCGCATCGCGCGCATTTTCGTCAAATACTACGTCGAACTGTTCCAGGGCACGCCGCTGCTGATGCAGCTGTTCCTCGCCTTCTTCGGCATGGGGCTGTTCGGCATCGACGTCCCGGCCTGGCTTGCCGCCGGCGTCGCGCTCATCCTCTGGTCGGCCGCTTTCCTTACTGAAATCTGGCGCGGTTGCGTCGAGTCCGTCGTCAAGGGCCAGTGGGAGGCGTCTGCCAGCCTCGGCATGGGATACGCCCAGCAGATGCGCCATGTCATCCTGCCACAGGCCCTGCGCGTCGCTGTGCCGCCGACCGTCGGCTTTTCCGTGCAGGTGGTGAAAGGCACGGCGCTGACATCGATCATCGGCTTCGTCGAACTGTCGAAGGCCGGCACCGCCATCACCAATGCCACCTTCGAGCCGTTCACCGTCTACGGTTTCGTCGCCCTCATCTATTTTGCCCTCTGCTGGCCTCTGTCGAAAAGCAGCCAGATCCTGGAAAGGAAGCTCAATGTCGCTCATCGAAATCACTGAGGTGCGCAAGAGCTTCGGCAGCAACGAAGTTCTGAAGGGCATCAACATAAACGTCGAACCCGGCGAGGTCATCGCCATCATCGGCAAGAGCGGCTCGGGGAAATCCACCCTGTTACGCTGCATCAACGGCCTAGAACTTATCGATGACGGCTCGATCTCCGTCGCCGGTGCCCAGTTCCTGCCCGACGAATTGCATCTGAAGGCGCTGCGGCTGAAGGTCGGCATGATCTTTCAGCAGTTCAATCTCTTTCCGCACCTGACGGCCGGCCGCAATGTCATGCTGTCGCAGACGGTGGTGCGGAAGACGTCCAAGGCTGATGCAGAAGCTATGGCCCGAAAGATGCTCGAGCGGGTCGGCCTGGCCCACAAGTTCGATGCGTATCCCGACGAGCTCTCCGGCGGCCAGCAACAGCGCGTCGCCATCGCCCGGGCGCTGGCGATGCAGCCGATCGCGCTGCTCTGCGACGAGATCACCTCGGCGCTCGACCCGGAGCTCGTGTCGGAAGTGCTGGCCGTGGTCCGCGAACTCGCATCCGAAGGCATGACGCTGCTGATGGTCACCCACGAGATGAAGTTCGCCCGCGACGTCTGCTCGCGCGTCGTCTTCATGCACGAAGGCCGCGTCCACGAAATCGGCCCGCCGGAAGAGTTCTTCAGCAACCCCAAAACGCCGGAACTGAAACAGTTTCTGGGGATGCTGTGAGGCGGGAGCCTAAGGCAACATCGGCGGATTGAGCCGCGCAAATCCCTCCTGCCGGCGGTATGGATAGTAGGGGTAAGGCGCGGCGACAGCACTTGCCGCATCGAGGCGGGCAATCTGCTCGCTGGTGAGGCTCCAGCCGACAGCGCCGAGGTTTTGCCGGAGTTGTTCCTCGTTTCGAGCCCCGATGATGACGCTCGAGACGGTTGGCCGGCTGAGCAGCCAGTTGATGGCGATCTGAGGCACCGAACGGCCGGTTTCCCCGGCGATCCCGTCGAGGACATCAACGATATCGAACAGCTTGTCTTCATCCACGGGCGGCCCGAACTCTGCCGTCTGGTGAAGCCTGCTGCCTTCCGGCAAAGGCTGGCCACGGCGGATCTTGCCAGTCAGCCGCCCCCAGCCGAGTGGGCTCCAGACCAGCGCGCCGACACCTTGGTCTGCGCCAAGCGGCATAAGCTCCCATTCGTAGTCGCGGCCGACCAGCGAATAATAGACCTGGTGCGCGACATAACGAGGATGGCCGCCCCGGTCGGCTGCCGCCAGCGATTTCATCAGCTCCCATCCGGCGAAGTTCGAGGCGCCGACATAGCGGACCTTTCCCGCTGAGATGAGATCGTCCAGCGTCGACAGCACCTCCTCCACCGGCGTATGGGCATCGAATGCGTGAAGCTGCAGCAGATCGATGTAATCCGTGCCGAGCCGGCGCAACGCATCGTCTGTCGTGCGGATCAACCGCGAGCGCGAGGTGCCGGCATCGTTCGGTCCGTCGCCCATCGGCAGCGCCATCTTTGTCGATATCAGCACGCTGTCGCGGCGGCCACGGATCGCCTGCCCCAGCACTTCCTCCGAGGCGCCGGCCGAATAGACGTCCGCCGTGTCGAACAGGTTGAGGCCAGCTTCCAGGCAGATGTCTATGAGGCGGCGGGCTTCGACGACATCCGTCGTCCCCCAGGCACCGAACAGCGGGCCACTGCCGCCAAACGTCGCCGCGCCAAAGCTCAAGGCGGGGACCTTCAGGCCGGATCGGCCGAGATATCTGTATTCCATTGTCGTCTCCTGCGTTTCGTCAAAGGTAGATTGCAAAGACGATGTGAACTAGACTGCCGCAACGATCAGCATTCATGAATTGAATTCATAGTGAGCAAAACCGACGTAAACCGTTCAGGCGAAATGGAGATCTTTGTCCGGGTGGTCGATCTCGGCGGATTTTCGGCTGCCGCCCGTGCCAGCCGCCTCACCCCCTCGGCAATCAGCAAGCTCATGACGCGGCTGGAAGGACGGCTAGGCACGAGGCTGCTCAATCGCTCCACTCGCACGCTGCAGCTGACAACGGAAGGCAGCCTCTTCTACGACAGCAGCGTCCGGATACTTGCCGACATTGCCGAGGCGGAACGCAACGCCTCGGTCGGAGAATTGGCGATCGGCCGCATACGCATCAACACCAGCGCATCTTTCGCCAATCATGTTCTTGCGCCGCTCGTCCCGCAATTTCTGCGGCTTTATCCCGCAGTCACACTCGAGATTACCGTTACCGACGCGGTCGTCGACCTCATGGCCGAAAATGCAGATGTCGCGATACGGGCTGGTCCGATGAAGAGTTCGCAGCTGGTCGCGCGCAAGCTCGGTGGCACGTCGATGGCGATCGTCGCCACGCCGGACTATCTCGAGGAACATGGCACGCCGCGCACGCCAGCCGATCTCGACAGACACCGGAAGATCGCTTTTTCATACCGGCGAGCCGTCGCCGGCTGGCCGCTGCTGGTGGACGGCAAGTGCGTCGCGAAAAAGCTGGTCAGCACGATCGAGGCGAGCGATGGCGAGGCCATGCGACATCTCTGCCTGGCCGGCGGCGGCCTGGCGCGACTGGCAAGCTTCACGATCCGGGACGATGTCGCCGCTGGACGCTTGCTTGTCGTGCTCGACGACTGCAATCCCGACGACATCGAGGCGTTCCACGCCGTCTATATCGGCGAAGGCGGCCCTGTGCCAGCGCGAGTTCGTGCATTGCTGGATTTTCTGGCCGAGCACGTCAGGCTGTCATAGGCAAGGTACAGTGCGTCGCAAATGCGAGGCTGAGACGACTGCGCAAGATCGTTGCTCCATTCCGTCAGAAGCGATATCTGCGGGAGACGCCTGCATCGATCGAAACGATACGAATGCACGACAGCACCAGCTCGAAAAATTGACCGAGGATAGATGGCCCGCAAGAACAGAGACGACTTTGACTCATCGAACGCGGAGCCGGAGCCAACGATTTGCCCGCTCTGCGAGCGCGTGATCCCGGACGATCAGAAGGACGCCCACCATCTCGTCCCGAAGAGCAAGGGCGGCAAGGAGACCGTCTACCTGCACCGCGTCTGCCACAACCAGATCCATGCAATCTTCACGGATAGCCAACTCGCCAAGAAGTTCAGCACGATCGAGGCAATTCTCGAGGATCCGGCTGTGCAGACTTTCGTGGCGTGGATCAAAAGCAAGCCGCCGGGATTTGCAGACCTGGCCAAGGAGTCCGGACAGGCCTTGGGCCGTGGGCGCAAACGGTAGTATCCGGGAGCACAGGCCATGACCCTCGATGAGCTCGTCACCCGCTATCGCCCGCATCTGGAAGATGAATCCGTCAGGGTCCGGCGGAGCTGGGAGGAGATGTTTACCTACACGCTCAGGCTCTATCCGAAGGACACCCTTCTGGAAGCCTTCGATGTGCATGGCCTTGAACAAAAGCTGATCTCTGCAGGCCTGCACCCGCCCGTCGTCAACGGTTACGTCAAACGCTGGGCCGATTTGCTCGCGCGCGCACAGGACCTCTGACCTCTAACGGCATGAGTTCAGCCTACCAGGGGCGGCGCGGGTCCTGCCTGCGCACGCCCTCTATAGGCAATCAGCCGTTCTGGGTGATCGGCGCTATCTGGATTTCGACGCGACGGTTCTGCGCGCGGCCGGCTTCCGACGCGTTGCTGGCGACCGGCTGTGTCGGGCCGAAGCCGACGGCGGAGACGCGGCGCGGATCGATGCCCTGGGTGCCGAGATAGCCGGCGACCGAGTCTGCGCGACGCTCCGAGAGCTCCTGATTATGCTGCATGCTGCCGGTCGAATCCGTATGTCCGTTGACGTCGATCAGCGTTTTGTTGAACTTGCGCAGAACGATTGCCACCGAGTTCAGCGTCTGGTCGAACTCCGGCTTCACGTAATACTGGTCGGTATCGAAGGTGATGGCCGACGGCATGTTGAGAATGATGCGATCACCGGTGCGGGTGACGGAAACGCCGGTGCCCTGCAGCTGCTGACGCAACTCCGATTCCTGCTGGTCCATGTAATTGCCGATGGAACCGCCGGCGAGAGCGCCGATGCCTGCGCCGATCAGCGCCGCGTTGCGCCGTCCGACCGGGGAGCCGCCGACGGCAAGGCCCGCAATCGCCCCGAGCCCCGCGCCGATGGCAGCGCCACCCGCAGTGTTCGAAACCTTCTGCTCGCCCGTGTAGGGATCGGTGGTCGTGCAGGCATTCAGGAAGGCAGCCGAGACGGCGAGTAGAACGAATTTCTTGATCATGGACGAGGGCCTCTGCTTCGATGACGAGACGTGTATCAAGGATTGCGGCAATATCATGAAAAATAATGACAGCCCCTTGTCAACGCACAGATTTGCCCCATGAGCGTCGTAGCGAACCATAGGCCGTAGTGGATGCGCAGGGACATTGCCGCGCGGACGACGACACGTCACCGCGCCCTGCCGTCTCCGAATCGCGCGCTGGGGCGGCTCCGATAGCGGGCGGGATGGCAATAAGGGAATGAAAGCAGAACATCTTTTCTGGCCTTTCGATTCCGAATCACTACATTACGCGACATGACGATAGGACACGACGACATTCCCTTCTTCGACGAAGAGCCCGAGCACGCCGAGCCGAGGCGCCACGAGCCGGCTGCAGCGCGTCCGCAAGCTGCCGGCGGCATTGCCGCCCGCGCCATGGCAGCGCGCGATGTCGGCCGCGTGCCGGATTACCTCGCAGGCCTCAACGCCGAGCAGACAGAGGCTGTCGAGACGCTGGAGGGGCCGCTGCTGGTACTCGCCGGCGCCGGCACCGGCAAGACCCGTGTGCTCACCACCCGCATCGCCCATATCCTGTCGACGAACCGCGCCTTCCCCAGCCAGATCCTGTCGGTGACATTCACCAACAAGGCGGCGCGCGAGATGAAGGAGCGTGTTGCACTGCTGGTCGGCGGCGCAGTCGAAGGCATGCCATGGCTCGGCACCTTCCACTCGATCGGCGTCAAGCTGCTCCGCCGTCACGCGGAACTGGTCGGCCTGACATCGGATTTCTCCATCCTCGATACCGACGACGTCGTTCGCCTGATCAAGCAGATCATCCAGGCCGAGGGCCTCGACGACAAGCGCTGGCCGGCAAAGCAATTCGCCGGCATGATCGACGGCTGGAAGAACAAGGGCCTGACACCGCCCGATATTGCCGAGGGCGATGCCCGTGCTTTTGCCAACGGCAAGGGCCGCGAACTCTACGCTGCCTACCAGGCGCGGCTGAAGACGCTGAACGCCTGCGATTTCGGCGACCTGCTGCTGCATCCGATCACCATGTTCCGCCAGAACCCGGATGTGCTGAAGGATTATCACCAGCGCTTCCGCTATATCCTCGTCGACGAGTATCAGGACACCAACACCGCCCAGTACATGTGGCTGCGGCTGCTCGCCCAGCGGCCGAAGGGCGAGATGCAGAATGTCTGCTGCGTCGGCGACGACGACCAGTCGATCTACGGCTGGCGCGGCGCCGAGGTCGACAACATCCTGCGCTTCGAGAAGGATTTCCCGGGCGCCAAGGTGATCAAGCTCGAGCGCAACTACCGCTCGACCGAACACATCCTCGGCGCGGCTGCCCATCTGATCGCCCACAACGAAGGCCGGCTCGGCAAGACGCTTTTCACCGACCGCAGCGATCCCGAGGACGCCAAGGTTCAGGTTCACGCCGCCTGGGACTCGGAAGAGGAAGCCCGGGCGCTGGGCGAAGAGATCGAGCAGCTGCAGCGCGGCGGCCACGCGCTGAACGACATGGCGATCCTCGTGCGCGCCTCGTTCCAGATGCGCGAGTTCGAAGACCGCTTCGTCACGCTCGGCCTCAACTACCGCGTCATCGGCGGCCCACGCTTTTACGAGCGCATGGAAATCCGCGACGCCATGGCCTATTTCCGCCTCGTCTGCCAGCCGGCCGACGACCTCGCCTTCGAGCGCATCGTCAACACGCCGAAACGCGGTCTTGGCGACACAACGGTGCGCGCCCTGCACGACTATGCCCGCGCCCGCAATATACCCATGCTGGCCGCGGCAGCCGACATCATCGAAACCGACGAGATGAAGCCGAAGCCGCGCAAGGCTTTGTACGACGTCGTGATGTCCGTCCGCCGCTGGCAGGAACGGCTCGAAAACGCACCCCACACGGAGCTTGCCGAGCAGATCCTCGAGGAATCCGGCTACACCGACATGTGGAAGAACGACAAGTCGGCTGAAGCGCCGGGCCGCCTCGACAACCTGAAAGAACTGATCCGCTCGATGGACAGCTTCGAGAGCATGCGCGGCTTCCTCGAACACGTCTCGCTGGTCATGGATGCCGAAAACAACGAGAACCTCGATGCTGTCTCGATCATGACGCTGCATTCCGCCAAGGGACTGGAATTCAAGACGGTCTTCCTACCCGGCTGGGAGGAAGGCCTGTTTCCCCACCAGCGCTCGCTCGACGAGAGTGGACGGGCGGGTCTCGAAGAGGAACGACGGCTTGCCTATGTCGGCCTGACGCGGGCCAAACGCCTTTGCCACATCTGGTTCGTCTCAAACCGCCGCATCCACGGCCTCTGGCAATCCACCCTGCCCTCCCGCTTCCTCGACGAGTTGCCGAATACACACGTGTCCGTCGCCGAGACCGAGCAATCCTATGGCGGCTATGGACGCAGCGCCTACGGCCAGTCACGCTTCGACAAGGCCGAGCCCTTCTCCAACAGCTACGGCACGCCGGGCTGGAAACGCGCCCAGGCCAACAAGACCGATGCAACGCGCGACAACTGGGGCTCGCGCTCCGGCCACGCAGTCGAGCGCATCGGCTACGGCGAAAGCGGCCCGAAGGCGCGCACCATCGACGGCGAACTGGTGGCGAAATCAACGACCGACACTCCCTCCCGCTTCGCAGTCGGCGAACGCATCTTCCACATCAAGTTCGGCAACGGCAATATTTCAGCTATCGAAGGCAACAAGCTGACCATCGAATTCGACAGGGCCGGCCAGAAGCGTGTGCTGGATGGGTTTGTGGAGAGGGTGTGAGGGCGGAAGCGCGCTGTGGCGAGTAACCCCGTGGCGGATGTCGGCCCGTTGGGGACATTTTACGAATTCGAAGAATAGCTATTTAGCTCTGCGTCCAACGAATTCCGCAAACCGTCCTGCTTCGCCGTTAGCCTTAGGTAATCCAAGATCTCGACGATATATCCGGGATACGATATCCAACGATCTGGCGCAATCAGGACCTAATATTGAAGCGGTGTGGCAAAATGTAGGACGACACGGCACCTGAGGGCTGGGCGTGATCGCTGCGTCTTAATTGCGCCGCCGCCTTAATGAATAATGCAATCCCCGCGGCTTTCGCCGTTCTTGTCTGTATCCAGATAGCTCAGGTAGTCGATCAACATCTCGCTGCGCTGCTCAGCAAAATCATAGCCGCCAGCATTGGCAAGCATTTCCGTGAGCGCGGTGTCAGGGATCTCGCAACCCCGCCTGCGTTTTTCGAACGCCCCCAACCTTAGGCGTGCTCGATCAAGCGCGCTCTGCTTCGCCCGACGATCTTCATTAGCCCTATCGGCAAGCGTCTTTAGTGCCTTTTCAGCGGCCTGCCGCGCTACAGGGTTGGGCCAGATCTCGCCAGCCATGTCGATCGCCTCGGCCTCACGTTCGAGGCCCGGCCCCGCCTCGCTGCCATCATATTTTTCGAGATACCAAGTCAGTGCCTTGCTTCTGTCGGTATCGTAGAAGGCATCTTCACGGTGAACCTCCATAAATTCGGCAAACGACTGCTGAAGGAACTCCATGCCATAAATGCCCTTTTCAGCAATGTCGCTGAGCATCATCGCTGACTGCTGTACAGGCAGTCGGGCGAACACCTTCACCGCCTGATCGTGTTGACCGGCCTCTTCGAAGTGCAACGCAAGCGGTTGTATCAGACCCTCTGCAACTTCGCTGCGGATCACGCCAACAACGAAGGCCTGTTCCTGCGGGTTCTTGTATTTTTCTTTGGCCTCGCGCACATCCGTCTGCATCTGCGCCAGGACAGGATCAACAAGGTCAAGCGCAGCCTGCTCGCCTCGGCAAGCAAGCACACCAGTGGTCTGCCGAGACCAGTCTATCGCCTGTTTCTCTCTCTCCAGCTTCCAGCCCTGCTTCTCCTTCTCAAGCAGTGCGAGGATGCGCTCCCCTGGCTCATGATTGCCGTTATCACAGAAACGTGCAGCGGCCCGGCTCAGCCCCTCCCTCGGATCATAAGTCGCGGACTGCGGAAAATTATAGCGGCTGGCATAACGCTCCAGCGCATCCACATCATTATTTGCCATCCAGTCGAAAACCAGCGTGACGGTATCGAACGCATCGTTCCAGAGCATCTCTACGTGCTCGTCCCAAAGAGAAAGCGTAGCCGCGCGTTCTTTCTTAAGCAAAACGGGAAAGGCGAACTCAACGAAGTCGGCAAAGTTCGTCCTATCAGGCCCCTCTTGGCTGTCCAAAGCTTCCTCAAGGAGGTCAGCAGTCAGCCAGTCCGATGGAAGGAGAGGCCAGCTGGTCTTGTCTAGAGTGGCGAAGAAAGCCTCATCTGCTCCCGCCGCCTGCCAGCGTTGCCGAACCGCCTGCCACTGATCTGGCGGAACAAGCGCATAAAGCCTGCCGGCCCGCGTTGCATGTGGAGCGGCTTCGGCAATCGGATCGCGGCTGCTGAAATCCTTGATCGCTATGTCGAGTGCTACATCGAGGACACATTGTCGATCTTTAGGCTGGCAGAAGACGGCCCTGCTGCCAAAGGCGTCAAAAATGCCTGCGTTGGCGAACTGCGTTACGCAGAAAAACGATAATATGTTTGCAAAAAGGAGGGCAATCAGGAGACGATACTTCCGGAGAGGCAACCTTTTTGCAACGCGCATTATCGATGTCCCCCCATCCAGCCTGTCTGCTCATCGCACCTTCAGAGGCACCAAATAAGGTGCTTGTTCAGCATGACAAGGTCAGGGTGGGGACAGAATGACTGCAATTTGCGGTTGGTTCAACTGATCGCTGCAACACACTCACCGAAGCAGCCGTGGCCGCTCCAAGCGAAGCAGACACGCGACCTTTGCGATAAAGCTAGCGATGGTAAGGTACCGGATAATTGTCAAGGTGCAGCATTATGACCGGCCGACGGTGTCACCACCTTGCATATCCATAGAAGCTGATCCGCAGTCCTCGAGAAAAAATCACAGCATCTTGCACAAGAAAAAGCGCTGCGTTTGTCGGGGGTAGTGATCGAGCACGCTGAAGACGGTATAGCCTTGCTTCTCGTAGAAGCCTGGCGCCTGAAAGCTGAACGTATCCAGCCAGACGCCAACGCAGCCTCGCTCTCTGGCCCAGCCTTCCGCCTGTTGCAGCATCCTGGCACCAAGGCCTTGGCCACGAAAGGCTTCGGGGACCACGAGCAGTTCCACGAAAAGCCAGTCGTAGCTGTAGCTCGCCCATAGACCACCCCGCACCGTGCCAGCCTCGTCGCGCAGCAGGATTGCGAGCGGGCCCCAGGGCCCATCCACCTTTGAAGCATTGTAGTCGATCAGCGGTTGGCGAATTGCGTTGTAATCGTCATCGCTAGGCTGGATGACAAGCTCGAGGTCAAGGCCAGACATGTCATTCTCCTGTCGTTCAGCTAGGAACATTCCCGCAGGCAGCGGTCAGGTTCCGTAGAACGCCCTGTGATAAACGACAACGCCTTGTCGCGTGTCATCTCCGAAGTCGAGTCTTTGGAAATATTCCACCGGGACTCCGGGAAAGTGCAAAGCGGGGTCAGCCTTGAACCCGAAGCGGGCATAGTAGCCGGGGTCGCCGAGGACGACACATCCAGCCGCGCCATGGGTTTTTATCTGGTAAAGTCCAGCTTCGATAAGCCTCGCTCCGATGCCCTGTCGCTGCTTGTCGGGTCGCACGGCGACCGGCCCGAGCCCGTACCAGTTGACGGCTTGGCCATGGATTTCGACCGGAGAAAAGGCGACATGGCCGACAATCTCTCCATCCTTTTCTGCCACCAGCGACACCGTTAAAGCGCCTCCGGCTCTAAGACCTTCAACAATAGCGCCTTCCGTTCCGTCGCTGTGAGGAGCGCCGTCGAATGCGCTGGTGACGAGCACGCGGATTGGCTGAATGTCGCTGGTATTTTCGGGTCTTATGATCATCTGACGCTTGTAGTAGACAACAGAAAAACGGCCAAGAAGCAACAACTTAGCGCAGTTTCAGTACCCTACTCTGCCGCTGAATTACCATCAGCCGCCACCGGTTCGACACCCCCAAGCCTCAATCCTGACGCTATGCTGCACTGCAAAAAACACAATGCTGCGGTGCTACCAATTGTCGCTGACTGCTTTATATCGTCGCCTACGGCCCTGCCTCCCGCGCTCTTTTGCGGATTTTCAGCGGGCCGCTGCCAATCTGCCGCCCGGCAGGGCCTGAAACGTTTCAGGCGCGGCGACAACAGTTTTGAGGATCAATAAAGTGGCTGGTATAACAACAAACAGCGCTGTCTCCGAAGGTGCCAAGGCGCCGGCGGGACAGAATTATCAATTTGCGCTTATTGCGCTCACCTCTCTCTTTTTCATGTGGGGCTTCATCACCTGCCTGAATGATATTCTGGTTCCGCACCTGAAAAACGTCTTTCAGCTGAACTATACGCAATCGATGCTCATCCAGCTCTGCTTCTTCGGCGCCTACTTCATCGTCTCGCTGCCGGCCGGCGCTCTGGTCAAGCGCATCAGCTACAAATGGGGCATCGTCGTCGGCCTCGTCATTGCCGCTATCGGATGCGCGCTGTTCATCCCCGCCGCCAGCTACCGCATCTACGCATTGTTCCTCGGCGCACTCTTCGTGCTCGCCGCCGGCGTCACCGTTCTGCAGGTTGCCGCCAACCCCTATGTCACCGTCCTCGGCAAGCCCGAAACGGCTGCTGCCCGCCTGACGCTGACCCAGGCCTTCAATTCGCTCGGCACCACCATCGCGCCGATCTTTGGCGCCTTCCTGATCCTCTCGGCGGCAACAGCCGATCTCAGCACCGCGACGCCGGAACAGCTCGACGCCATCCATCTGGCTGAAGCCAGCACGGTCAAATTCCCCTACATGATCCTTGCCATCGCGTTTCTGGTGCTGGCAGCCGTCTTTGCCGCGCTAAAGCTGCCGAACGTCCAGGGCGATGAAACCGTCAACAAGCCCGGCGATACCGGATCGGCCTGGCAGTATCGCCATCTCGTCCTCGGCGCCGTCGGCATCTTCCTCTATGTTGGCGCTGAAGTCAGCATCGGCAGCTTCCTCGTCAACTTCTTCAGCCAGCCCGACATTGGCGGCCTGTCGGAATCGGATGCTGCCCACTACGTCGCCTATTTCTGGGGTGGCGCCATGATCGGTCGCTTTATCGGCGCCGTAGCCATGCGCTACGTCGATGACGGCAAGGCTCTGGCATTCAACGCCGCTCTCGCTGCCATCCTGCTGCTCATCACCGTGCTTACTACCGGACATGTCGCCATGTGGGCCGTGCTGCTGGTCGGGCTGTTCAACTCGATCATGTTCCCGACGATCTTCAGCCTGGCGCTCGAAGGCCTCGGCAAATACACCAGCCAGGGCTCCGGCATCCTCTGCCTTGCCATCGTCGGCGGCGCCATCCTGCCGGTCATTCAGGGCGGTCTTGCCGATACCATTGGCATCCACCTCGCCTTCCTGATGCCCGTGCTCTGCTACATCTACATCGCATTCTACGGCATCAAGGGTCACAAGCTGCGCTGAGACCCTGAACCCATTGCGCCTCGCACCCTGTGCGGGGCGCAAAACACTTGATCCTTCCGTGCCGTCTTGGCATCGTGCACCAAGACATGGATGGAAGGACGTGACGATGAAGGCCCTGCTGCTGATCGATATCCAGACCGGCTTCTGCCCGGGCGGAAACCTCGCCGTTCGAGAGGGCGACGAGATCGTGCCCGTCGCCAACAGATTGATCGACAGCGGCAAGTACGACCTTGTCGTCGCCTCGCAGGACTGGCACCCCGAAGGCCATGGCAGCTTTGCCTCCTCCCATCTCGGCAAGAACCCTTTCGACATGGGCATGCTCTCCGGCAAGCCGCAGATGATGTGGCCGGACCATTGCGTCCAGGATACCCCGGACGCCGCCCTCCATCCCGACCTCCACGCCGGCGCCATCGATTTCATCCAGCAGAAGGGCCAGAACCCTGAAGTCGACAGCTACTCCGCATTCCGCGACAACGATCAGGCGGCCCTGACCGGCCTCGCCGACTATCTGCGCGAGCGACAGGTCACGGAACTCGATCTTTGCGGCCTCGCCACCGATTACTGCGTCAAGTTCTCCGCCATCGATGCCGTCGAGATGCTGCCGAGCGTCAGGGTGCGCTTCATCGAGGACGCCAGCCGCGGCATCGACCCTGCCGGCGTAAAAGCCGCCATCGACGAAATGCGCGTGCGCGGCGTGGCGATCATCGACAGCGCCGAGGCGCTCAACGCCTGAGCGATCGGCGGAGGCGCTAAACCTTCCTTCACGAAGATCGCCGAATGTGGCGGAAACGCCATGGGGCCATTGCCGTGCAAACCATCACCATCAACGGCCGCTTTCTGACGCAGCCCCTTTCGGGCGTGCAACGCTTCGCAAGGGAACTGACACTGGCGCTGGATGCAAGGATCGCAGCCGGCACCGTGACAGATGCCCTTAAAGAGGTTAACTGGCGTCTCGCCGTCCCCGCTGGTACCGCCGTTGACCTCGATCTTCAGGCCATCGGCGTCGATGCATTCGGCGCGGGGCCCGGGCACCTGTGGGAACAGACGGCGCTTTACGCTCATGCCCGCAAAGGCCGATTGCTGGGCTTCGGCGGCAGCGGCCCGCTGCTGCACCGGCGCCAGGCGGTTGTCATTCATGACGTGACGATCTTCCGCCATCCGGGCTCATTCAAACGCAGCTATCGGCTGCTGCACGCCGCTCTCGGCTTTGCCCTGACGCGGACGGCGAAGATCGGCACCGTCTCGGAATTTTCCCGCCGCGAACTCGCCTCTGTCTTCAAGGTGCCGGCCGCCGGTATTGATGTCGTTTACAACGCGGTCGATCATTTTGCCGCCATTGCGCCGGATACCGGGATCATCGACCGGCTCGGCCTCTCCACGAACGGCTTCTTCCTGCTGGTCGGCACCATGAAGCCCAACAAGAACCTGGAGTTTGCCATCCGCGCCTTCGAAGCCCTTTGCAACACCAGCCAGAAACTGGTCGTGGTCGGCGGCAGTGCGCCGAGCGTTTTCAAATCGAAGGACGCGGCCTCGACCGGTAGCATCCTATATCCCGGCAGGCTGACCGATGCCGAGATCGTGGCATTGGAACGCCATGCGACCGCCTTCGTCTTCCCGAGCCTCTACGAAGGCTTCGGCATTCCGCCGCTGGAGGCCATGACGCAAGCCTGCCCGGTCCTCGCGGCAGATATCCCGGCTGTGCGCGAAGCCTGCGGCACGGCCGCCCTCTATTTCGATCCGACCAGACAGGAAGAACTGACCGAAGCGATGCGCCGCATCTGCGACGAGCCATCCCTGCGCCAGTCTTTGCAGGATGCCGGCCGGATCAATGTCGGACGTTTTTCCTGGGATACAAGCGCCGGCCGCATCCTCGAGATGCTGGCCGCCCTGTAAGCCATGACTAGGAGGTTGCCGCCGCGCTAAACAGCCGCCTGAAATAGCTGTACAACCCGGCGAGGCAAAAGACGCCGCCGCCGACCACGCCGACAGCCACCGAGGACCAGAGCGCTTGCCCGTAGCCGGCAGTGGCCACGACCGGGATGGCAAGCCCCACTGCCGCAAAAGCCACTGGCTGCCAGACGAACTCGAACGGCAGCGTCACCAGCACCTTCAACCCAACCACCATGGCCAAAAGTGCACCGACCATGCCGCCCGCCATCAACGGCCCGCTTGCATCGCCAAGCATTGCTGAAGTTGCCAGCGTCCCGCCGTTCAGCAACAGGCAATCGACGGCCGATAGCAGGAAAATCGACAGCAACCTGTGCCGAAGATGCGCAGGTGTCGGCAGCATGTTGAGCGTCAGCGCCCGGCAAAGCGCCAGGCCGACGACGAAGGGTGCAGCACTCATGAAACCGTCCCGGAGAGCAGGCGCGATAACGAATAGGCCGATGGGTTGCAGAAGGGCAAAAATGCCGGCAGCCGTCATCAGCGTAAAGCCGGTCAGCAGCGAGTAATAGGCGCCGAGTTGCGCCTTGAAAGCGCTGGTTTCGCCGTCCCGATCGTAAAGTGCCACGACATCGGGGTATTGGATCGCCTGCAGCGCCGAGACGATGAGCACGAAGGGCCGCTGCAGCAGATCGAGCGCCAGCAGCGCCCCGGCAGCAGCCGTAGGCCCAAGCACCGCCGTCAGGATCGCCTTCAGGCCGAGCGGCGCAAGCAGGCCGACGACCGAGGCGCCGGCAGCGACGCTACCGTAGATGAAGTGCTTTCGGACAACGGCAGCGTCGAAGCTTGCCCGCTCCGGTGAGACGCGGCGGGTCAGCGCCACCGCCAGCAGCGTATAGACCACATAGCCGGCCAGCAGCCCACCGACCGCCGCCATGAAGGTCGGGGCCAACAGCGCGCCGCTGAGCGTGCCCACGGCGAGGATTGTGGCGCGCGATCCCTGAAGCCTCGAAAAGGTGCGAAATTCCTGGCGGAAGCGCAACATCGTCAGGTGCAGGTCGCTCGCGCCTTGAAAGATCGCCACAAGACCGCCAACCAGCGCCACGCCGACAGGCACGGCAAACAGGATCGACCCCGCAGCCGCGACCACACAGATAAGCGCGCAAGTGGCAAACTCGACTTTCAACGCGCGCCGTTCTGTTGGCTCGCTCCCCGTCTGGCCGGGATAGAACCGGCTGCAGGCAAAGCGTATCCATTCGAAACAGAGGATCGCGGCAAACTGGCTGATGGAGATAAACAGCGAATAGGCAGAATAATCCGCAGGCGACAGCCAGTGGGCGACGACGATCAGCAGCCCGAATGCCACCGCCGCCTGATAGAAATATGCCGCCAAAGCCACGATCTTCGCCATCCGACGACATAACCGCAAAAAGCTGACGAAAATGCTAAGTCGCCGCTCATTCCGTGGTTGGCAGCGCAGGTTCCGGGCGAAGCGCCGAATTGCGTTTGGCAGCGCGGCGCGCTAGGAGAGCCTGCCGTTTCGTGGATGGGATGCATGGCCGGCTCGCGGGACTTCGGTTTCGCCCTGCGTGGGGAGAGTGATCTATGGATGTGACCAGCACCATTGCGGAGATGCGCGCCAGGCTTATGCCGCATCTGCGCGCCGGACGACGCATCGGCCTCGTGCCGACCATGGGCTATCTGCATGCCGGACACCTGGAACTCGTTCGCCGGGCGCGGAGCGAAAACGATATCGTCGTCACCTCGATCTTCGTCAATCCGCTGCAGTTTGCCGCCGGCGAGGACCTGGAGAAATATCCCCGCGATTTCGAGCGTGACAGCGCCATGCTGCGCAAGGCCGGGGTCGATTATCTCTTCGCCCCGACGCCTTCAGACATGTATCCAAGACCGATGGAAGCCGTCGTCGACGTGCCGGCCCTCGGCACCGAACTCGAGGGCTCTGTGCGTCCCGGCCACTTTGCCGGCGTCGCCACCGTCGTGACCAAGCTCTTCAACATCGTCCAGCCCGACAAGGCCTATTTCGGCGAGAAGGATTTCCAGCAGGTAACCCTGATCCGCCGCATGGTGGAGGATTTGGCGCAGCCGGTGACCGTCGTCGCTGTCCCGACGGTGCGCGATGTCGATGGTCTGGCGCTGTCATCGCGCAATAGCTACCTCACCGCCGATGAGCGCGCCGCTGCCGTCATCGTGCCGCAAGCGCTCGCAGAAGCCGAACGCCTCTACGCGGCGGGCGTCCGGGATCCCGCAGCGCTGGAAAGTGCCCTCACCGACTTCATCGCGCGCGAGCCGCTCGCCACGCCCGAAGTGGTCGCCGTGCGCGATCCGCAAACTCTGAAACCCTTGGCGGCCACCGGCGAAGGCCCGATCCTCGTCGCCCTCTTCGTGCGGATCGGAACAACCCGGCTGCTTGACAACCGCGTCATCGGTCAAATCAACGCCCGTAGCGAAAAGGCCGCCTGACATGAGTGCCACGACCTCCGCCAAGCGCATCACACCAGCCCGCATCAAAGCGATGAAGGGCACGCGCCCTGTCGTAGCGCTCACGGCCTACACGACGCCGATGGCGCGTCTGCTCGATCCTCACTGCGACATGCTGCTGGTCGGCGATTCGCTCGGCATGGTGCTCTACGGCCTGCCGACCACGGTCGGCGTGACGCAGGAGATGATGATCGCCCACGGCCAAGCCGTGATGCGCGGCGTAGCCCACGCCTGCGTCATCGTCGACCTGCCCTTCGGCACCTACCAGGCCTCGAAGGAACAGGCATTCCTGACCGCTGCCCGCATCATGAAGGAAACCGGCTGCGACGGCGTCAAGCTCGAGGGCGGACGGGAAATGGCCGAGACCGTCGCCTTCCTCACCGCACGCGGCATTCCCGTGTTCGGCCATGTCGGCCTGATGCCGCAGTTGGTCAACACCAACGGCGGATACCGCGCACTTGGTCGTTCGGACAAGGAATCGGACAAGATACGTGACGATGCCGCCGCCATCGGAGAGGCTGGCGCCTTTGCCATCGTTATCGAAGGCACGGTTGAGCCGCTGGCTCGCGAGATCACCGCGAGCCTGTCGATTCCCACCATCGGTATCGGCGCCTCGCCTGCCTGCGACGGCCAAGTGCTCGTGTCCGACGACATGCTCGGCCTGTTCAGCGATTTCAAACCGCGCTTCGTCAAGCACTTCGCCAATCTCGCGCCGCTGATCTCGGAAGCCGCCGCAGCCTATGCGGAAGACGTGAAGGCGCGGTCGTTTCCCGGGCCGGAACATACGTTTCAGCCGAAAGGCTGACTCAATACATCAGGTCCCGTCATTGCGTTCCCGCTCGAGCAGATAGATCGCCTCGCCGAAATCCTCCATCTGCTTCGTCAGCGCCGCATGGGCGTCGCTTAGACCCTGGTTGTAGAAGAATGCGCCGATATCGTTGGCGAAAAACTCCAGCAGGAATTCGGCCGGCAGCACACCGATGGTCTGGTCGAGCTCGTCGGCGAAATATTGGCGGATACGCGTGACGGCAGCGGCCTTCTCCTCCTTGGGTAGAACGATCTTCTTCATCTGTGCCCTCCTTGCGCGCCGCAAGGTTCAGCGAAATCGATCCATCGATCAAGGAAATTCAGTTGCCGCTGCCAGCCCCTCGCCTTACAGGGAAGCCCGCAACCGGAAATAACGCAGGGCTTGAGATGAATCGCGCGGACTTTCAGGAGGGACTGCGCGGCGGTATCCTCGTCGGCCTTGCCTCCACACCCTTCGGCGCCCTGTTTGGCGCCATCGCCCAAGGCCACGGCCTTTCGCTCGGCGAACTGACATTGATGAGCGGCATCGTCTATGCCGGTGCCAGCCAGCTGGTCGGCCTCGATCTCTTCGGTCACGACGTCGCCGCCTGGCTGATCGTCCTGTCGATCCTGGCGGTCAACTTTCGCCATATCCTCTATTCGGCGGCGATTGCCCGCAACATCAGGCACTTCAACGGCATCCAGAAGGCCCTGACCTTCTTCCTGCTCGTCGATCCACAGTTTGCCGAGACGGTGAAGCGCGGCGAAGCCGGCAAGCAGGTGAGCTTTTCCTGGTATATCGGCCTTGCCCTGATGGTCTACATTCCTTGGGTATTCGCAAGCTTCATCGGCGGCCTGCTCGGCAGCCTGATCGGCGATCCCCGATCGATCGGCCTCGATGTGCTGCTGCCGCTCTATTTTCTCGGCATCGTCATCGGCTTCCGCAAGCGCGACAATTTCCTGCCCGTCGTCGCTGCCAGCGCCGTTGCCGCTGTCGTCGCCTACCGTTATGTCGGCTCGCCCTGGCATGTCAGCATCGGCGCGCTCGCCGGCGTTGCGTTGGCGGCCCTCCTGCCGCCGGTCAAAAGCAACCGCAAGCCCGACCTCGCCGTCGAAAACCACGAGGTGTGACGATGACGCAATTCGATCCCCACATGCTGTTGCTCATACTCGCGGCTGCCGGCGTAACCTACCTGACGCGCATCGGCGGCTACGTTCTCATCACCCGAATGACCCGCATCCCGCCGCGCATGGAGGCCGCCCTCAACGCCGTGCCCGCCGCCGTGCTGACAGCGCTGATGGCCCCCACCTTCTTCAACGGCGGCATCGACCTCAAGGTGGCGCTGGTAGCCGCAGGATTGGTCGGCCTTTATCTGCCGGCCAGCGCAATGCTCGTCACCGGCTGGATCGTCGTCATGGCCTGGCGCCAGTTCATCGGCGCCTGACCCTGACTTCGCGTGAAAAGTTCGGCCTCAGTGGCCGAGCGGCAGCGTCGCATTCTCCAGCCAGCTGCGCACCTCGGCGTCATGGATAAGCGGCATCAACGCCTCGCGGGTGCGCGCGTGATAGTCGTTCAGCCAGTGAAGCTCGTCATGTGTCAGCAATTCCGCGATGATCAGGCTGCGGTCGATGGGGCAGAAGGTCAGAGTCTCGAAACCCAGCATGTCGATATCGCCGCCGTCGATCGGCTCCGCATCGCGGACATAAATCAGGTTTTCGATTCGGATGCCGAAGCTGCCGGGACGGTAGTAGCCAGGCTCGTTGGAGAGGATCATGCCGGGCAGCAGCTCCTGCGTCGAGAGACGGGCAATGCGCTGCGGGCCTTCATGCACCGACAGGAAGGAGCCGACGCCATGGCCGGTGCCGTGGGCATAGTCGGCGCCGGCCTTCCAGAGCGCGATGCGGGCCAGCGGATCGAGATCGCAGCCGCGCGTGCCGACGGGAAAGCGCGCCGTGCTGATGCCGATCATGCCTTTCAGAACCAGCGTGAAAAACTGCCGCTGCTCCTCCGGCACGGTGCCGACGGCAACGGTACGGGTGATGTCGGTTGTGCCGTTGATATATTGAGCGCCCGAGTCGAGCAGGTAGAGTTCGCCAGCCTGCAGCAACCTGTCGCTCTCTGTCGTCACCCGGTAGTGGATAATGGCGCCATGCTCGCCGGCTCCTGAAATCGTGTCGAATGACAGGTCCTTCAGCGGATTTTGCATCGCCTGGCCGATTTCGGCCCTGACAGCCTCAAGTTTGCGGGCCGCGTCGATTTCCGAAACGGTGGCCGGCTTCTGCGTCTCCAGCCAATGAAGGAAGGTCACCATCGCCGCACCATCCTGCAGATGGGCAGCAGCGGAGCCATTCAGCTCGGCCTGATTCTTGCGGGCGCGCGGCAGCCGTGCGGGATCGTTACCCTCGACAACCTCGCCACCGGCGCTGCGGATAATGTCGGTCAGAGCCTGCGCTGCCAGATCCGGGTCGACCATTACGCGCGCGCCATTGGCGGAAGCGGCATTCAGCCTCTCTATCAGATCGGACGGGGGAAATTGCTGGCAGAGCTGCGCCAGATAGGCTTCCGCCTCGATATTGGTCTTGCGCTTGTCGAGAAACAGCTCTGCCCTGCCGCCGGCATGAATGATCGCCCGGGCGAGCGGATGTGGTGTATGCGGCACGTCATTTCCGCGAATATTAAAGATCCAGGCGATCGACGAGGGATCGGTGACCAGCACGGCCGCGCAGTTCTTCTCTTCCAGAAGCCTTGCAATAGAGCCGATCTTCTCGCTGGCAAGCACGCCGGCCTGCTCCACCGTCTGGATGGTCACGGGTCCAAGCGGCTCGGCGGGGCGGTCGGTCCACAGGCGATCGAGCGGATTGTGCGGCAGGAACACGAGCGTGCCGCCGATCTCGCCCAACGCCTTTTCCAGCCGTCGCACTTCCGCGCCGGTGTGCAGCCACGGGTCGATCCCGAGCCGAAGTCCCTTGGCGGCGTGCTTCTTAAGCCACTGATGCGGCGGTTCGCCGACAAGATCGCCACTGGAAAACACTGTCGTATCCACCTGCTCCAGCAGCTGAGTCGTGTAGCGGCCATCGACGAAAACAACAGCCTTCGACTGTGTTACCAGCGCCACGCCGGCAGAACCGGTGAAGCCGCTCAACCACGCCAGTCGCTCCGAGCAGGCGGGCACATACTCGCCCTGGAACTCGTCGGCGCGTGGCACCAGAAATGCATCGATCCCGAGAGCTGTAAACGAGGCTCGGAGCCCCGCAACGCGTTCACGGCCGAATTGCGGTGTGGAAGTGACATCAAAAGACTGGAACATGGGGCATCCAAATGCTGACAAAGCGAATCCGCCCTGGGCGGTTGCCTGCATGTTATCCCAATTCGGCGCCATTGCGAGACTGGCCCTCGCATTAATGCCTGTTAATGCCCGTTAACGACTGCGCCTATTTGATGGGCAGAATCAAGCGATTATGACTCAATCACGACAATACCCATGACGTATACGCATGGCTCCCATGCCGCATTAAATCTGTGCTGCAGTGCGGGATAGTTTATAAGGGGTGCATCAGAAGGGTTGAAAGCAACCCACCCAAAAGGAATACGACTATGAACACTCCCCGTTTCGCATACAGCAGCCCGATGCAGGCTGGCGAACGCCGGACCGTCCGTCACGTAATCGGTGCCCTGCGCGTTGCAGATAGCGAAGCTTCCCGGATCATCGGCGTAAGCCGCGGCGACGTACGCAACACGAACACCAGCTACGCATTCTAGGATCGGTCGATACGGCTTCTCCTCCCGGCCGACGACTGACGAGAATGCGAGACGCCCGCTTGAGCATTTCCTCCCCTCTGCTCGCGGACATGATCAGGTAACACTGATCTGCAAGGCGACACCCCTGGTGTCGCCTTTTGCATTTTGGAGGAAATTCAAGAACTTGGTAACAAAGCCGGAATCACTGCGCGAGCCGGTCAAGGCTCAGGCGCGGTCGAGATGGATTGTAACCCAGCCGTTGCGCCATATGGTGCGGACATGGCGCAGCGTGGCGCCGTTATAGGCGGCGATCACCTTCCAACGCTGGGCGGCAAGGATACCGGACAGGATGACAGACCCACCGGGAGCAAGATGGTTGGCAAGCTGCGGCGCCATGCGGATCAGCGGCCGCGCAAGGATGTTGGCGATGATCAGGTCGAAAGGCCCATGCCGGGAAAAGGCCGTCGAGTGAAATCCGGGAGCGGTTTCGAGCGAAATTCCCGAGGCTATGCCGTTGCGCACGACGTTTTCGCGGGCGACTCGAACCGCGATGGGATCGATGTCGGTGGCCAGCACCGGAATATTCTTTAGTTTCCGCACGGCAATGGCCAGCACGCCGCTGCCGGTGCCGAGATCCAGCGCATTGCGGACGCGTCGGCTGCGCATGACCGTCTCGATGGTTTCGAGGCAGCCGGCGGTCGTCCCGTGATGACCCGTGCCGAAGGCCTGACCGGCGTCGATCTCGATAGCGATCTCGCTGGCGCGGATCTTGTCGCGATCATGGGAGCCATGGACGACAAAGCGGCCGGCGCGCACCGGCTTCAGGCCGTCGAGCGAGCGGGCGATCCAGTCGACGTCGGGGATGATTTCCTTGTCGATCGCAAGTCCCGGATAGGCCTCGGCCAGCAGCGCCTCGAACCGTGGGCGAACGTCCTCTTCCTGATCCGCATAGAGGTAGATCGAGGCTTCCCAGATATCCTTCTTCTCGTCGATCTCGGAGGTTGCGATCGGCAGTTCCTCGTCTTCGAAGACAGGCGTCATCAGGTCTAGGATCCGCTCGGCATCGCGCTCGGTCGTCGTCACATACAGGCGAATCTCATTCAACGCTTCGGTCTCTCATCGTCGTTCAGTCCAGCCGGTCGATGGCGGTTTGCAGGTGTCGTACCTCGCGACATGGCGCAAAAGCAAGCGGCGGACGACGGGAAGCCGCATTACCGGCGGGTTCATGGTCACAAAGCTCATCGGGCGCTGCGGCTCTTGCCTACCTGACGTATCGTGGATCGTACAACCGACAGACCGACAGGTCCGGCCCAGGCACCCCGCCTAGCCCTTGTTGATCAGGTTCTGCAGCTTCTTGACGGCCGTATCCGGATTTTCCTGGTAGGCAATCGTTCCTGCAAACCGGCCCTCTGCGTCCAGAAGATACACAGATGCCGAATGGTCCATCGTATAGTCGCCATTCGGATCCTTGGCGTCGAGCGGCACCTTGACCGCATAGACCCGGAAACCGTGCACCATCTCGGTCACCTTGTCGGTCGGCCCGGAAATGCCGGTGATGCGGCGCGAAACGTTGGAGACATATTCTTTCATGATGGCAGGCGTGTCGCGCTCTGGATCGACGGTGACGAAATAGGCCCCGAGCTTGGATCCATCCGGATCGACCTTCTGGAGCCAGCCATCCATTTCGAAGAGCGTCGTCGGGCAGACATCCGGGCAATGCGTATAGCCGAAGAAGACCGCCGACGGCCGGCCGCGGAATGCCTTCTCGGTGATTGGCTGGCCATTTTGCGCCACGAGCGTGAAGGGAACGCCGAAGGGGCCGCCTGCAGCAGCGGATTCAGGCGATCGGGTGAAATAGAACGACCCTGCCCCGAGGAAGCCGGCCATCAAAGCGACCAGGACCCAGATCGCAATACGCAGTTTTTTCATGATCGATTCCCGATGCCAAAGCGGCCCGTCCAATGGAGTACCTGTTGAGAGGCTGCAGGGATACCGCTTCGGGCGACCGACCGCAATTCAACACGCCGTCACCCATATCGAATATGCGCGATACCTTGGAAATCGGCACAACGTTAAGCTGATCGTAACCAGTCTCGGTCAACATGTTTTTCAACGGCAAACCTCAATGATTCCGCTCAGACGCTCCGGAAAGAACTTCACATGTCGAACGCCATCAAACAGTCGGGTGCCTACCTGGAAATCGTTTCGTTTCACCTTGCCGATCAGGAATTCTGCATCGACATCATGGCGATCCGCGAAATCCGCGGTTGGGCGCCAGTGACGCCGATGCCACACACGCCACCCTACGTTCTCGGTCTCATCAACCTTCGCGGCGCGGTTATCCCCGTCATCGACATGTCCTGCCGCCTCGGCATGAAGATGACCGAGCCGTCGGAGCGCTCTGCCATCATCGTCACCGACATCGCCGGCAAGCTGGTCGGCCTGCTCGTCGAGCAGGTGTCGGACATGATGACCATCAAGAGCGAAGACCTGCAGCCGGCACCGGAAATCATCCCGGAGGCCCAGCGCGCCTTCTGCCGCGGCATCGTCGCCCTGGAAAAGACAATGGTCTGCTTCCTCAACCTCGACACCGTCATCGCCGACGAACTGGCGCAGGCCGCTTAAGCCTGACTACCCCGTTTATCCAACGGCCCGATGCGCAAGCGTCGGGCCGTTTTCGTATGGGTTGGGTCAGGGAGCGGGCTTGCCTTTTGTCCAGGTCACCGTCTGACCGTAGAGCGGGATGGTCGAGATCGACATCTTCGCCGAGCCGTCTGTCAGTTCGCGCGAATGGGCGAGATAGATCAGCGTGTCGTTCTTCTTGTCATAGATCCGGTTGACGACAAGCTTCTTCCAGATCAGCGACATGCCGGACTTGTAGACCTCCTCGCCGCCCTCTGACAGGTTGATATCGTTGATCTGGATCGGACCCGTCTGGCGGCAGGCGATGGAATTGTTGGACGGGTCCTCGAACCACTTACCCTTGCGCAGACGGTCGATCACGCCCCGGTCGAAATAGGTGACGTGGCAGGTGACGCCACTGATTTCCGGGTCCGGAACGGCATCGATGAGGATGTCGTTACCCGTCCAGTCGACGCCGACCTTGCCGACGACTTCGGCCGAGGCCGTGCCGGCGATGAGCGTGAGAATTGAAGCAGCGGCGAGAGCGAAACGGCGCATGGAAAACTCCTTGTTGATCCAGCGCCGAAGATATGTCGCAGGCGGATCTTTGCAAGGAGAGACGTTAGCGCTTGCGGCAGGTGCAGGGCTCATAGCCGCGCGACGTCAGGCGGCCGATCGTCATGCCGATTGCGGCCGGAATGCCGCCGACATCGACGGCCTTCACCGCCTTCGCCATCTCGATGGCGGCCGAGGCACAGATGGCCGCGTCTTCAGCCGCATTGTGATGCTTGAACCTCAGCGCCAGATGCTCGGCGATCACATTCAGCCGGTGCGACAGGAGCTGCGGCCAGATCCGCTGCGCCATCTTCAGGCTGCAGAGATAGAATAGCTCCGGATAGGATTGCCGGTAGTGATCGAGGCTCGCCCGCCAGACGCTAAAATCGAAGGACGCATTGTGGGCGATCATCGTCGCGCCGCGAAAGTCCTCCTGGAACTCCTCCATCACCTCGGGAAACGAAGGCGCATCCTCGACATGCTCCGGCCGGATGCCGTGGATGGCGATGTTGAAACCCGAAAACCGCATGTCCTTCGGGCGGATCAGCCGCTCTTCCACCCGCACCACACGCCCGTCCTCGATCCACGCCAGTCCAACGGAGCAGGCGCTGCCGCGCTGCTCGTTGGCAGTCTCGAAATCGATGGCGATGGTTTTCACGGGTGGTGTCCGATTCGTCTGATCGGACAGTAGTAGCGAGGCTTGAGCCTTGAAGCAATTTGGCAGCGAGGTTGACATTCTTCCGACGCTGAGGAAATCTGGGAGGATGATCGGATCGCTCAACAACGTCATGCTTCACATCACCACCACCCTTCCAGGGTGTGGGGGCGTGTTGCCGGGCTGAAACCCGACCGATCATCCCGACGACCCTGCCCGAGGCGAGCAGGGTTTGGGAACCGGCTCTCCTCCGTCAAACAAGGAGAGACCCCATGAATGAGACGCCGAGTTCTGACAAATCGCGTTCGAAAACACCTCCCGAAGGACTGCTGATCCGCGCGGCCGAAGTAGATGATGCCGAGGGTATCTCGACAATCGCCAACCTGCCCGGCTTTCGCGCAGGCACGCTGCGCCTGCCCTATCAGACGACGGACGATACCCGCCGCTGGCTGTCTAAAGCGGAGGCGCAATCACCGCGTCTGGTTGCCGTCCTCGACGGAAGAATCGTTGGAAACGCAGGCCTGCGGCGGTTCGAGGGCCGCAGGCAGCATGTCGGCAGCATCGGCATGGGCGTCCATGACGCATACACCGGTCGCGGTATCGGCAGCACGCTCATCGGTGCATTGCTGGATTGCGCCGACAACTGGCTGAACATCCGACGCGTCGAACTCACCGTCTATGCAGACAACGCAGCCGCCATCGCGCTCTACAAGCGTTTCGGATTTATCGAGGAAGGCCGGCTGAAGGACTTCGCCTTCCGCGCCGGGTCTTACGTCGACGCCCTGACCATGGCGCGCCTGCGCGAGCAAGGATGATGGAGGCTGCGGCCTTGCCTCACCCGATCAGCGCCAGCCACTCGTCCTCGTCCATCGTCTGCACTCCAAGCTCGCGCGCCTTATCGAGCTTGGAAAATGGCGGATTGAGATGGGTCGCGAGCAAGTAGTATGGCCATGCGCTCAGTTACAAAATGAAGATTGATTTCCGGAAATTTCCCGAATGCCAAATATCCTATTCTTTTTCACAATTTCTAATATTCTTAAATTTTAAGATATATATTGAAAGTAGTTATGTGTGCTGATAAATACAACTTTTCCTGAGGTAGGGCTACGCAAGCAAAGGAAACACTATGTCTAAGCATTGGTCGGGCCAAACATGCTCGGAAACAGGTTTATACGGACAGTATCACGACACTAATAACTCATATGCTGGGGCAGAGCACGATAAGAATGTCAAAAGCGGCGACCCATTCCCTCCTTCTCTGAACAATTGTCACTTCAAAAAGAAATAACACAAAGCGGGCTGGAGCTTCAGGTCCAGCCCGCTTGCGTTGGCTTACTCGTTGGCAGCCGGATGCCTCGTAGTGGTGCTAAATCACCCTACTGTCGACGGCAAGGCCGATCAGCGCCAGCCACTCGTCTTCGTCCATCGTCTGCACTCCAAGCTCGCGCGCCTTGTCGAGCTTGGAGCCGGCGCCGGGGCCGGCAACGACGATGTCGGTCTTCTTCGAGACGGAGCCTGCCACCTTGGCACCGAGGCTTTCCGCTTTAGCCTTGGCCTCGTCGCGCGTCATCTTTTCCAGCGTGCCTGTGAAGACCACGGTCTTGCCGGCCACCGGACTACCGGAGGCCTTGGGCTGCTCGGCATCCTGCGGGCGCACCTCGCGCAGCAGTCGCTCGATGACCTCGCTGTTGCGCGGCTCCTTGTAGAACTCGACGATGGCGCGGGCGACGACCTCGCCGATACCCTCGATGGCATTGAGGTCGTTCCATGCATCTCCCGTCAGCGGTGCTGCCTCGCGCATAGCCTCTCCGAAGGCCTCATATGTGCCATAGGAGCGGGCCAGCAGCTTGGCATTGGTCTCGCCGACGTGGCGGATGCCGAGTGCATAGATGAAACGCTGCAAGGCAATCTCACGCCGCCCGTTGATGGCGGCATATAGCTTGCCGACGCTGACCTTGCCGAAGCCATCGATATTCTCGAGCTTGGTCAAGGACGCCTTCTGCCGCTCCTCCAGCGTAAAGATATCCGGCCCGGTGCGGATCTGCAGGGCCGGATCGTCGCTTTCGAAAAAGAAATCGATCTGCTTGGCGCCCAGCCCCTCGATATCGTAGGCATTGCGCGAAACGAAGTGCTTCAGGTGCTCCTTGGCCTGCGCCTGGCAGGCAAAACCGCCGGTGCAGCGCGTCACCGAATCAAGCTTGCCGGTCTTCTCGTTGACCTCGCGCACCGCATGACTTCCGCAGACCGGGCAGACCTTCGGAAACTCGTAGGCGACACTTGCGGCATCGCGCTTCTCAAGCACCACATCGACGATCTGCGGAATGACATCGCCGGCGCGCTGGACGATGACGATATCGCCGATCCGGATGTCCCGGCCCTCTCGCAAGACCTCACCGCCATTGCCGATACCCTTGATGTAGTCCTCGTTGTGCAGCGTCGCATTGGTGACAACCACACCGCCGACAGTGATCGGCTCCAGCCGCGCCACTGGCGTCAGGGCGCCTGTCCTACCCACCTGGATATCGATGGCGGTCAGTCGCGTAAACGCCTGCTCGGCCGGAAACTTGTGCGCCGTCGCCCAGCGGGGGCTGCGCGAGCGGAAGCCGAGTCTAGCCTGCAGCGCGAGGTCGTCGACCTTGTAGACAACGCCATCGATATCGTAGTCGAGATCGGCGCGCTTCAAGCCTATATCGTCATAGTGGCTGAGAATATCGGCTACCGATTCCAACCGCTTCATCAGCGGATTGATCGGAAAGCCCCAACGCCCGAAAGCCTCCACCATGCCAAGCTGGGTATCCGCCGGCATTTCAGACATCTCGCCCCAGGCATAGGCAAAGAAGCGCAGCTTGCGGCTGGCCGTCACCTTGGCGTCGAGCTGGCGAAGCGAGCCGGCGGCCGTGTTGCGCGGGTTGACGTAGGTCTGCTTGCCCTCCGCCGCCATCTGGGCGTTCAGCGCCAGGAAGTCGCTCTTGGCCATGTAGACCTCGCCGCGCACCTCGACGACATCCGGCGCGTCCTTCGGCAGAGTGTTCGGGATTTCCTTAATGGTTCGGATATTGGCAGTGACGTTTTCGCCCGTCGTCCCGTCGCCACGCGTCGCGGCACTCACCATGCGACCGTTCTCGTAGCGGATCGACATCGACAGCCCGTCGATCTTCGGCTCGGCGGTAAAGGCAATCGACTGGTCCGGCAGGCGTCCGAGGAAACGGTAGATGCCGGCAACGAAATCCTGCACGTCTTCTTGCGAAAATGTGTTGTCGAGCGACAGCATCGGCCGCGCATGGGTGATCTGGGCAAATGTATCGGACGGAGCAGCGCCGACATGGCGGGAAGGACTGTCGATTCGCACCAGCGCCGGAAAGCGCGCCTCGATCGCATCGTTGCGCCGCTTCAGTGCGTCGTAATCGGCATCCGAGATCTCCGGTGCATCCTTGCCGTGATAGAGTGCGTCGTGGTGGGCAATCTGGCTCGCCAGCCGCTCCAGTTCGGCGGCTGCATCGGCCTCGGTCAGATCCTCGACGGACATAGCTTCGCTCGGCATCCATATCACTCCACAGTTTGAGTGGATCTTTCTAGAGCAATTCCAGCCGATGAAAAGATACCCTGCGACAGCGGCGCTCAGCCGTTTCCGGATAACAGCCGCGCAGCGGCGGCCCGCGCCTCGTCGGTGATCGATGCGCCGGCCAGCATGCGGGCAATTTCCTCGGTCCGGTCCTCCGGCTCCATCGTCGCCACCCGCGTGGTGATCTTATCGGAGCCATCGGCAGACGGGCCCTTGGAAATCAGCAGGTGGGTCGCAGCGCGGGCCGCCACCTGCGGCGCATGGGTGACGGACAGAACCTGCACCTTCTCCGACAGCCGCTTCAGCCGCTGGCCGATGGCATCCGCCACCGCCCCGCCGACACCGGTGTCGATCTCGTCGAAGACCAGCGTCGGTGCCGAGCCGCGGTCGGCCAGCGCCACCTTAAGCGCCAGCAGAAAGCGTGACAGCTCGCCGCCCGATGCCACCTTCATGATCGGTCCCGGACGGGTGCCGGGGTTGGTTTGGACATGGAATTCGACGACATCGATGCCCTCGGCGGCGCCGGCCGCCGGATCGGTGGTGATCTCGACCATGAAACGCGCGCGCTCCAGCTTCAGTGCCGGCAACTCGGCCATCACGGCGTCGCTGAGCGACGTTGCGGCATAATGGCGCTTTTCGGAAAGGCTCTGGGCGGCACGATCAAAAAGCCCCTTGGCAACCGCCAGTTCGGCATCGAGCTTGGCGAGCTTCTCCTCGCCGGCATCCACCTCAGCCAGATCGGCAATCATCTTCTCGGCGAGATCAGGCAGGCCGGTGACCGGAACGGAATATTTGCGCGCGGCTCCGCGCAAGGCAAACAGCCGCTCCTCCACCCGCTCCAGTTCGCGCGGGTCGTATTCGGTCTTGCGCAATGCCGCCTCGACTTCCATCTGCGCATTCGACAACTGGTCGAGGGCTGCGTCCAGCAGGGCGACGGTGTCTTCCAGCAGGCCGGGCGCTTCCTGGCTCTTGCGCTCGAGGCGCCGCACCAGCGAGGCGATATGCGGCACGGGAGAGGCATTGCCGTTCAGGAACTCGGAGGCCTCTGAAATATCGCCGGCAATGCGCTCGGCTTTCATCATCTTCGAGCGGCGCTCGGCAAGATCGTCCTCTTCGCCATCCTGCGGAGAGAGCGTTTCCAGCTCCTCGACGGCGGCGCGAAGATAATCGGCCTCGCGGGCGGCAAGCTCTATCTTGTCGCGATGCTTCTTCAAAGCCCGTTCGCATTCGCGCCACTGGCGGTAGAGGCCGGAAACGGCGACGACCTCATCGGTGAGACCAGCAAAGGCATCGAGCAAGGTGCGATGGGCGTTGGTGTCGACGAGAGCGCGGTCGTCGTGCTGGCCGTGGATTTCGACCAGCAGCTGCCCGGCCTGGCGCATCAATTGGACGCTCAGCGCCTGGTCGTTGACGTATGCCTTAGTGCGGCCGTCCGCAGACTGGGTGCGTCGGAAAATGAGGTCGCCTTCGTCGTCGATACCGTTTTCACGGAGCAGCTTGCGGGCGCCATGGTCAATTGCCACATCGAAGACGGCGGTGATCTGGCCGCGTTCCTCGCCGTGGCGCACGAGCCCACCGTCGCCGCGGCCGCCCATGGCCAGCGACAGGCTGTCGAGCAGGATGGACTTGCCGGCGCCGGTCTCGCCGGTCAGAACCGACAAACCTTTTTCGAAGGCAAGGTCCAGCCGCTCGATCAGGACGATATCGCGGATCGAAAGCTGGACCAGCATCTCTTATTGGTTCTCAACTGCTACCGAGAAGAAGCTTCTTGCCGGCACGTGCGATCCACGATCCCTCGTTCTGGCGTGGTTCGACGCCACCGCTCTTCAGCAGCTTGTACGAGTCGGCATACCACTGGCTGTCGGGATAGTTATGGCCGAGCACGGCAGCGGCAGTCTGTGCTTCCTCAACGATGCCCATGGCGTAATAGGCTTCGACGAGACGCGCCAGCGCTTCCTCGATCTGGTTGGTGGTCGGATAGTTCTCGACGACGACGCGGAAGCGCGAGATAGCGGCGAGGTAATCCTTGCGTTCCAGATAGTAGCGACCAACCTGCATTTCCTTGCCGGCCAGCTGGTCCTTGGCGAAGCGGATCTTTGCCTGGGCGTCATCGACGTATTCAGACTTCGGATAGTTGTCGATCACCTTCTGCATCGCCTCGATGGTCTGCTGCGAGGCGCGCTGGTCCTGCGTGACGCTGACGATCTGCTTGGCATAGGAGGCGCCGACCAGATACTGCACGTAGGCAGCATCCTCGGAACGCGGATACTGCTTCATGTAGGTGTTGCCGGTCGTCACGGCCTCGTCGTAGTTGCCGGTGCGATACTTGACGAACGTGCTCATGACCAGCGCCTTGCGGCCCCAGTCCGAGAATGGCTCCTGGCGGGTGATGGCATCGAACTTCTTGCCGGCCTCGCCCATGTTGCCTGCCTTGATGTTGGCAAGGCCCTGATTGTAAAGCTGCTCCGGCGGATCGGTCTCAACGCCGAGCTTGGTGATGTCGATGTCCTTGTCCGACTGGCAACCGGATACGAACGCGCCGGTCCCTGCGAGGAGAAGCGTGACGAGCAAAGCCCGCGCTGTAATCTTCATGCTTTCAGATCCTGCAAAACCCATTCGGAAATTCCCAATTACCGCCACGACAAAAAACGAGTGCTACCGGCCCGCGTTTCTATCCATAAAAGCGTCGTCAGGGCAACGCAATGATGAACCATTAACGCATTTTTGTGGCGCATCCACGAGATTTACCCGCATCCTGCCACCTTGCTGCCTTTCGTCCGCCCAAGAAAAAGCCGCCCCCTTTCGGAGGCGGCTACCCTGGTCGAACATTATCTGGAGGTCATGCGGACCAGGGAGCAAACTCGGGTGCGTTGACGGCGACGAAGTCGCGCGCTGCCGGCCGGCGGCGCGGCACGGACGTCTCGACAACTTCATAGGCAGACGTGTCGCTGAGGAGTGCCTTCAGTGCGTTGGCATTCATCTTGTGGCCACCGCGGTACGAGCGGTAGCAGCCGATGAACTGCGTGCCGGCAAGGGCAAGATCGCCAACAGCATCGAGCGTCTTGTGACGCACGAACTCGTCCTTGGCATAGCGCAGGCCCTCGACATTGATGACCGTGTTGTCGTCTGAGATGACGACCGAATTTTCCAGCGACGAACCGAGCGCATGACCGGATGCCCAGAGACGCTCGACATCGCGCATGAAGCCAAAAGTCCGGGCGCGCGACAGTTCTTTCTTGAAGGTCTCGGCGTTCAGGTCGCCTTCCCACTTCTGGCGGCCGATCAGCGGGCAATCGAAATCGATTTCGACTTCGAAGCGCGTGCCGTCATAGGGGCGGAACTCGCACCATGAGCCACCCGATTCGATGCGAACCGGCTTGACGATGCGGATGTAGCGGCGCTTGACGCCGAGTGGCACGATGCCGGTCTGCTCGAAAGCTTCGATGAACGGATACGAGCTGCCATCCATGATCGGCATCTCGGCGCCCTGGACTTCGACCACAACGTTGTCGAGGCCGATGGCATAGATTGCCGCCATGACATGCTCGACGGTCGCGACAGAACGGGCAGCCGAAAAGCCGAGAACGGTGCACAGATCGGTGTTGCCGACCTGCGAGGATACGGCGCGAAGCTCAGTGACATCGCCGTTATCGTGGATGCGCTGGAAAACGACGCCGGTGTCGGCTTCGGCAGGAAGAAAGGTGATCGACACGTTGGCGCCGGAATGAACGCCGATGCCGGAGAGTGTGACGGGGGCTGCAACAGTTGTCTGAAAACCCAGCAATCCAATTGCCATTTACGTTCTGCCTTATCATCCTGCACCGAACCGACTTGCTTTTGAGAGACTGCGATGTCGTGGTTCGGTCTGTTACTTGGCACGAAATTCAAAGTTGATCCGAAGAGCGGATGCGATTCCGTAGTGCGCTTGGTATCTACATACGCGCCACGCCGCGGCAAACCAAATCACTGTTTCTTTCGCAATGTAACGGAATCAGGTCACTGAAATTCCTAGGTAATTTCGCGCGGCACAGGCCAGATAAAACATAACCCCCGGAGCAGATATCTGCGCCGGGGGCCAAAGTTTGCGGGGCTGCCGGATCAGTTCGACTGACGGCGCAGGAATGCCGGGATCTCGAGCTGGTCGTCTTCATTGCTCATGCGCGGCTGTGGCTGCTGGCGACCGTGATCGTCAAGCTGGCCGCGACGCGGAGCATAGAGGCTGGCCTCTGCGGACAGCGGCCGGCGCTGCTGCGAAGCCGCAGTCGGTGCCGGAGCGGTCATGTCGGCGGAAACATCGTCCTCGTCGCGACGACCAAGCGAATTGGTGATTCGCTTCAGCAGACCCATCGGGCCGCGTTCTTCGGCAGCGGCATGGTTCGGCTGTGCACGATGATCCATCTCGGCTTTGACGACCGGAGAGAAATCCTCGACCTTTGGCATGCGGACCGCTTCCGCGGTCTGGCGGACCATCGGATCCTGGCGCATCGGTGCAGGCTGCGGAGCCTGCATGACGGGCTGCTGCATGACCGGAGCCGGCTGCGGTGCGGGTGCCGACTGACGCAGCACCGGTGCTGCGGCTTCCGGGGCTGCGAAGATACGGCTCTGCGGGCGGAAGGTTTCTTCCTGCATCACAGGCTGCTGGACCGGCTGGGGAGCTGGCGCAACCTGGCGGGTGGTCAGCATTTCCAGTTCGCGTTCCATGTCGGCTTCCGCCATGCGGATCGTCTGGGCGATAGGATCGGCAGCCTTTGGTGCCTGCGCGACATAGGCAGGCTGAGCAGCGGCCGGTGCCGGGGCAACGGCCGCAGAAGGACGGACAATCGGCTTCGGTGCGGAGCGGAGTTCCATGTTCCGTTCGGCTGTCATGTTCATCGCACGGTCGATGCCGGTGGCAACGACGGAGACGCGGATGATGCCTTCGAGCGATTCGTCGAACGTTGCGCCGAGGATGATGTTGGCGTCCGGATCGACTTCCTCACGGATGCGGGTCGCAGCTTCGTCGACTTCGAACAGCGTCAGGTCACGGCCGCCGGTGATCGAGATCAGCAGGCCCTGTGCACCCTTCATAGAGGTTTCGTCGAGCAGCGGGTTGGCGATCGCAGCTTCTGCAGCCTGCATGGCGCGGCCGTTGCCCGATGCTTCGCCGGTGCCCATCATTGCACGGCCCATTTCGCGCATGACGGAACGAACGTCGGCGAAGTCGAGGTTGATGAGACCTTCCTTGACCATCAGGTCGGTGATGCAGGCAACGCCCGAATAGAGAACCTGGTCGGCCATGGCGAACGCATCGGCGAACGTCGTTTTGTCGTTGGCGATCCGGAACAGGTTCTGGTTCGGGATGACGATCAGGGTGTCGACCGACTTCTGCAGTTCCTGGATACCCATTTCGGCCAGACGCATGCGGCGTCCACCTTCGAAGTGGAACGGCTTGGTGACGACGCCAACCGTCAGGATGCCCTTGTTGCGGGCGGCCTGGGCGACGACGGGAGCAGCACCGGTGCCCGTACCACCGCCCATGCCGGCGGTGACGAAGCACATATGCGTGCCCTGCAGGTGATCGACGATCTCGTCGATGCACTCTTCAGCGGCAGCGCGGCCGACTTCCGGCTGCGAGCCGGCGCCGAGGCCTTCCGTGACGTTGACGCCGAGCTGGATGATCCGCTGTGCCTTGGTCATGGTCAGCGCCTGCGCATCTGTATTGGCGACCACGAAGTCGACGCCCTGGAGGCCGGCTGTGATCATGTTGTTGACGGCATTGCCGCCACCGCCACCGACACCGAACACGGTGATGCGGGGCTTAAGCTCGGTGATATCTGGCTTCTGCAGCTTGATCGTCATGGTACCGTTCCTTCTTGTCTATGACCGCGTCGCCACGCCAGCCAATTCACTCAATGTGCTCGCCCGTGCCGGAAGGCATTGCCGCCCGGCCCGGAAACTCAAAAACTTTCTTTCAGCCACTGCCCGACCCGGGCAATGCGGCTGTTGTTGCCGCCGAGCGACGAAAGCAGACCGCTGCCGCCCATATGCGTTTCCAGATCCGCCACCTGCGGATAGATCATCAGGCCGACCGCCGTCGAAAAGGCAGGTCCCTTGGCTGCCGTCGGCAGGCCGGAAATGCCCATCGGGCGGCCGATGCGGACGTTCCGCGCGAGGATATGGCGCGCCACTTCCGGCAGGCCGGTCAGCTGGCTCGCACCACCCGTCAGCACGACGCGCTTTCCGACGATCGGGCTGAAGCCCGAGCGCTGGATACGGTCGCGGATCAGCTCCAGCGTTTCCTCGATACGGGCGCTGACGATGCGCGATACCAGCGCACGCGGCACCTGGGTCGGCTGGTCGCGGTCATCCTCGCCAATTGGCGGGATGGAAATCATTTCGCGGTCGTCGCCCGGATTGGGCAGCGCCGAAGCGTGCACGACCTTCAGCCGTTCTGCGTCCTCGATACGGGTCGACAGGCCACGGGCCAGATCGGTCGTGACGTGATGACCGCCGATGCTGACCGCATCCGTGTGCACGAGCTTGCCTTCGGCAAACACCGAGATCGTAGTGGTGCCGCCGCCCATGTCGATGGCGGCGCATCCGAGTTCGACCTCGTCGTCGACCAGGGCAGCCAGACCGCTGGCATAAGGCGTTGCCACCATGCCCTCGACCGACAGGTGGGCACGGTTGACGCTGAGTTCGAGATTGCGCAATGCCGAGCGCTCAGCCGTCACCACATGCATGTCGACGCCAAGCGCGTCGCCGAACATCGCCAGCGGATCGCGAACGCCGCGCTCGCCGTCGAGCGAGTAGCCCGTCGCCAGCGAATGCAGGATGGCACGATCCTGGCGCAGCGATTGCTGGCAGGCGGCCGTCAGGACCTTCTTCAGATCGGTGGCTTCGACTTCCTGACCGCCGAGATCGATGGTTGCCGTATAGATGTCGCTTCCGAGGCGACCGGCCGAGACGTTGACGATCAGGCTCTCGACCGTCAGGCCCGCCATTCGCTCGGCAGCGTCGACCGCAAGGCGGATGACGCCTTCGACTGCATCGAGATCGGCGATGACGCCCGTCTTGATGCCGCGTGAGCGCTGGTGGCCGATGCCGATGATTTCGATGTTGTGCGTGCGGCCGGGAAGAACCTGCGTTTCCTCGCGCGGCGTCAGCCGACCGATCATGCAGACGATCTTCGTCGAGCCGATGTCGAGCACGGAGACGATATGCGAGCGCTTCGACGAAAGCGGCTTCAGGCGCGGCAAGCCGAAATGGGACGAACCGAATAAGCTCATGTGTCTTGTCCCGCCTTTTTCAGAGCCTTGGTTCTCAAATCCAGCGCCGCCTGTCGGCGCACCATCGCATCCGGCGTCAGTTCCACCGTCGTGCGATCTTCGAGACGAAGGTCGACGGCAGCGATGTCGCGCGCCAGAAGGTTCTGTTCCTTGTCCAGCTTTGCCAGCTTTGCGAGCGCCTGCTGCAGGTCGTCTTCCGGCAGCTTGATGACGATGCCGCTGTCGAGATAGAGATCCCAGCGGCGACCGGCGACACGCACAAAAGCCTTGACGTGGCTGCGAAGGTCCGGCCAGGCGGCAAACATGTCACCGACCGAAGTCGCGGCCTTCTCGGCTTCGCGCCCGACGAACAATGGCAGGGACGCAAACTTGTTGTCGCGCAGCGGCGCGATGACCGTACCGTTCTGCTCGATCAGCGAAAGCTCGGCGCCGTGCTGCCAGATACCGTAAGCGGCCTTCTCCTTGAGCTTCACCTCGATGGTCTTCGGATAGACCTTGCGAACCTCGACGTTTTCGACCCAGGGAAGGCTGGCAATCTTCTGGCGCGCGGCATCGACGTCGAGTGCGACAAGCGATGTCGTGCCATCGAGGCCGAGAAGCTGCAGGATTTCGATTTCAGAAGTCTGGTCGTTGCCCGAAACCTTGACGTCCTCGATAGCAAAGCCGGCTGCCGCCGTCGTTGCCTGGGCGACAGTCTGCGTATGACCGCCGAGCGACATGCCGTAGAGGCCTGTCGCGGCAAGGAAAGCTATGGCGGAGACAGTGCCGAGATGTGGTGGAACGTAGATGCGCCCGGAGCCGAGGCTCACCAGGAAACGCACGGCACGACGGAGCGGCCGCGGCAGGACGAACAGGTCCTCCGGCTGATCGAACAGCACCGGAGCACGGTGCCTCGAGCGCTTCATCCTTTTGACCGTCAACGCAAACATGACGCGTCCTCCACCATCCACCGGAGAAATTCGCCAAACGAGTAGCCGGCGTGGCCTGCCATTTCCGGCACAAGCGAAGTCGGGGTCATGCCGGGCTGGGTATTGATCTCTAGCCAGATAAGTTCACCATCCTCGGAAAAGCGGTCGTCGTAGCGAAAGTCTGATCGTGTGACTCCGCGGCAGCCGATTGCTTGATGCGCCGTTAACGCTAATCTTTGTATTTTTTGGTAAATATTTGGTGAAATTTCTGCGGGAATTACGTGTTTCGAGCCGCCTGCGACATATTTCGAGTCATAGTCATAGAAGCTGTGTCCCTGCGGCACGATCTCGGTGACTGCCAAAGCCTTGTCGCCCATGACGCCACAGGTGAACTCGCGGCCGGCAATGTAGCGCTCGACCAGCACGTCGTCGCCGTAGCGCCATTCCGACGACGTGATAACCTGCGGCGGGTGCGCCTGGTCTTCCTTGACGATGACGACGCCGAAGCTCGAACCTTCCCGGACCGGCTTGACAACATAGGGTGCCGGCATCGGATGCTCGGACCCGAAGTCGAAACGGCTCATCAGCAATGATTCGGCAACCGGCACGCCGGCATCGGCAGCCACCAGCTTGGCGCGCGACTTGTCCATCGCCAGCGCAGACGCAGCCACGCCGGAATGGGTATAGGGGATCTGCAGGTATTCAAGCACGCCCTGGATCGTGCCGTCTTCACCGAAGGGGCCATGCAGGGCGTTGAAGACGACATCGGGCGCAAGATCGGCGAGCCGCGCCGAGATATCGCGATCGACATCGATCAGCGAGATCCGGTAGCCCTGCCCTTCGAGAGCGTCAGCGCATGCCTTCCCCGACGACAGGCTGACCGGCCGTTCCGAGGAAAAACCGCCAAACAGGACGGCTACATGCTTCTCACTCATCGATACCCCCAAAAATACAGCTCTTTGCGACAGCACGCTTGCGCGAAGCTTTTACCGGGCGATTCCACCGGCTTCTGAATGAGCCTATTAGAGCGTCATTATAGTTAACGAAGCGTTTACTTTGGTTAACCCGATGCATCTTTTGCCGCCACCGACCCAAAAGAATCAAAATCCCGATGGCAATTACCCTCTTGGAATCAGAGCTTTAGATCCGTGGCAAGAGGCGCCTTCGATTTTCTTAATCCTGGACATCACCCCGGCGGGAGCCTCCGATCCGAGATATGCAACCCCTGCGATACCGGAGTGATTGCGAGTAACGGCAGACGCGTCGCCGGTTCGACTTGAGATCCCTGCGGATCAGCCGGAGACACCCGACGATGCGGACATTATTGTGCGACGCATCAACGATTTCGTTCGGGAAATTGCTACTTTGGCGTTTGCGCCGGTCTTAAATTGCGTTAAGGCCCGTGAAGTTGAACTTAGCATTCCGGATTGGTAGGAAAATGAAACAAGCGATATCGCCATTATCGCCGGCTCCCTCGTCGCGAAACAGTGCCTCCCTGAATTCGCCGTCACGCGTTCTGCTGGCAAGCCTGATCGGCACCACCATCGAATTCTTCGACTTTTACGTTTACGCGACGGCTGCAGTCCTCGTTTTCCCGACGCTGTTCTTTCCGACCAGCGATCCGACCACCGGCGTCCTGCAATCATTCGCGACTTTTTCAATCGCCTTCTTCGCCCGTCCTATCGGCGCCATCGTGTTCGGCCATTTTGGTGACCGCATCGGCCGCAAGGTGACGCTCGTTGCAGCCCTCATGACCATGGGCATCTCGACGGTACTGATCGGCTTCCTGCCCTCCTACGCCTCGATCGGCGTGGCCGCGCCTCTGCTGCTGGCGATCTGCCGCTTTGGCCAGGGCTTCGGTCTCGGGGGCGAGTGGGGCGGCGCGGTGCTGCTGGCGACGGAGAATGCGCCGGAGGGCAAGCGCTCCTGGTACGGCATGTTCCCGCAACTCGGTGCACCCGTCGGCCTGTTCCTGTCGTCGGCCGTCTTCTGGCTGCTGCTGCACTTCATCTCCCAGGAAGACTTCATCACCTGGGGCTGGCGCGTGCCGTTCATCGCCTCGATCATCCTGATCGGCATCGGCCTCTGGGTCCGTCTGTCGATCACCGAGACCCCGGAGTTCAGCGAAGCCGTCGCCCGCAAGGAGCGTGTTGCCGTTCCCGTGGTCGAAATCCTGAAGAACCACAAGCGCAGCCTTGTCCTCGGCACCTTCGTGGCGCTGGCAACCTTCGTGCTCTTCTACATCGGCACGGCCTACCTGCTGTCCTACAACGTCAAGGTCCTGAAGATCAGCTTCCTCGACGCGCTTCTCGTGCAGATCGTCGCCTCGGTGTTCTTCGGCATCTTCTGCCCGATCGCCGGCAAGCTGTCGGACCGCTTTGGCCGCCGCACCGTGCTCGTCGCCACGACGGTCGCGATCGGTGTCTTCTCGTTCTTCCTGCAGACCCTGCTGACCGGTGGCCTCACCGAGATCTACATCTTCGCAGCTGTCAGCATGGCATTGATGGGGATGACCTACGGCCCGATCGGAACTGCGCTGGCAGCGCCGTTCCCGGTGGCAGTGCGCTACACCGGCGCCTCCATCACCTTCAACTTTGCCGGCATCTTCGGCGCCTCGCTGGCACCCTTTATCGCCACCTGGCTCGCCAGCAACTACGGCCTTGCCTATGTCGGCTACTATATGGCAATCGCCGCCTTCATCACGCTGATCTGCATCCTGCTCTCAGGCAACGAAGAGATCTGATCCACACAATCGCATCGAAAAAGGCCGCGAAACATCTGTTTCGCGGCCTTTTTTTCTAACTAAGTATCGGTTCCCAGCAGGCGCTCTGCTATTTACCTACTCCGTCGTCACACCATGGAACGGACGAACCTCGCGGCCATCCATGAAGGTTCCGAGCCGTTTGATTTCCCATTCCAGCTTGACGCCGGATTTCTCGAACACCTCGCGGCGAACCTGCTCGCCGAGATATTCCAGATCGTAGCCAGTCGCCTGGCCCATGTTGATCATGAAATTGCAATGCAGCGACGACATCTGCGCGCCGCCGATGACGAGACCACGGCAGCCGGCCTCGTCGATGACTTCCCAGGCGGAAAGGCCCGGCGGGTTCTTGAACGTCGAGCCGCCGGTCTTTTCGCGGACCGGCTGAACGGTCTCGCGATGATTGCGCACGGCATCCATGTCGGCACGGATCTTGGCCTTGTCCTCGGTATAACCCTCGAACACCACATCGGTGAAGATCAGGTCGGCCGACGCTGACGAATGGCGGTAGGTGTAGCCCATGTCGGCATTGCTCAGCACATGCTTGTTGCCGCTGCGATCAACAGCATGGACCTCGACCAGCCGGTCGCAGGTCTCGACGCCATTGGCGCCGGCATTCATGCGCGCCGCACCGCCGATCGAGCCCGGGATGCCGTAGTAGAAATGGAAACCGCCGATGCTGTTATCCATGGCCATGGCGGCGACATGCTTGTCGGGGCAGATGGCCCCCGCCTTGATACGGTTTTCCCCGGCCAGTTCGAGCGAGCCAAACCCCTTGGCAGACAGCCGCAGCACGACGCCGGGAATACCGCCGTCACGCACGAGGATGTTCGAGCCGACACCGACGACCATCAGCGGCACTTCCGGAGGCAACAGCTTCAGGAAGGTGACGAGGTCATCCGTATCGTGGGGCTGGAACATAAGCTCCGCCAATCCGCCGGCACGAAACCAGGTGACGCGATCCATCGGTGCATCCGGCGTCAACCGTCCGCGAATATTCTTGACGCCGTCGCCCAAAGACGCGAGCAGCTTTTCTCCATTGACCTGCTTCATGCGGATTTACCCGAAAGGCCTTCCAGTTCCTGTGGCAACGCTGCGGCCCAATAGGTTATGCTGCCAGCCCCTAACAAAACCACAAAATCGCCCGGCTTTGCAATCTCCGCGACCATTCCGGCCAAACGATCCGGCGAAGGCAGGTAACGGGCGTCGCGATGGCCGCCGGCCTTGATGCGCGACACCAGGGCTTCCGAATCGACGCCCTCGATCGGTTCCTCGCCGGCCGAGTAGACCGGCGCGAGGAAGATGCTGTCGGCGTCGTTGAAGCAGGCGGCGAATTCCTCGAACAAGCTCGAAAGCCGCGTAAAACGGTGCGGCTGGTGAACGGCGATGATCCGGCCGGAGCACGATTCGCGCGCCGCCTTCAAAACCGCTTTGATCTCGACCGGATGATGCCCGTAATCGTCGAAGATCTTCACGCCATTCCACTCGCCGGTCAGCGTGAAGCGGCGCTTGACGCCGCCGAACGCCGCAAGGCCACGGGCTATGTCTTCGTTGGAAATGCCGAGCCGGTTGGCAACGGCAATGGCCGCGGTGGCATTGGCGATATTGTGACGGCCTGGCATCGGCAACACGAGATCCTTGATCTCGATAACCTTGCCGGTGCGGCGGCGACGGATTTCGATGTCGAACAGCGACCGCGTCCCGTCGATGCGGACATTCATGAAGCGCACGTCGGCCTGCGGGTTCTCCCCATAGGTGATGACCTTGCGGTCCTCGATACGGCCGACGAGCGTCTGGACTTCCGGATGATCGAGGCACAGCACCCCGAAACCATAGAACGGGACATTTTCGACAAACTGCCGGAAAGCAGCCCGTACGGCATCGAAGGTGCCGTAGTGATCGAGATGCTCGGGATCGATGTTGGTGATAACGGCGACGTCTGCCGGCAGCTTCAGGAAGGTGCCGTCCGATTCGTCGGCCTCGACCACCATCCACTCGCCCTCGCCCATGCGGGCATTGGTGCCGTAGGCGTTGATGATGCCGCCGTTGATGACGGTTGGATCGAGTCCACCTGCTTCGAGCAGCGTCGCCACCATAGAGGTCGTGGTTGTCTTGCCGTGCGTGCCGCCAATGGCAATCGCATTGCGGAAGCGCATCAGCTCGGCCAGCATTTCGGCGCGGCGAACCACTGGCAGCAGCTTTTCGCGCGCGGCGATCAGTTCCGGGTTATCCTTCCTGATGGCGGTCGAGACCACCACCACTTCGGCTTCACCCAAGTTCTCCGCCTTGTGGCCGATGAGAACCTCGATGCCCTTGGCGCGCAGGCGCTGGACATTGGCGCTGTCCGCCTGGTCCGACCCCTGCACCTTGTGGCCGAGATTGTGCAGCACCTCGGCGATGCCGCTCATGCCGATGCCGCCGATGCCGATGAAATGTACGAGGCCGATGGCCTTAGGCAGCTTCATGCGCCTGCCCCCTTGAATTCTGCAATTGAACGTTTGTCGGCAATAGCCTCTACAAGATCCGCGAGCAAGTTTGCTGCCTCCGGCTTCCCCGTCGATTTCGCAGCAGCGGCCATCTTGGCGAGCTTTTCGGGCGAATTCATCGAGCCTCGCAAGATCGCCGACAGTTTTTCCGACGAGAGCTCCGACTGTGCAATGACCTTGGCTCCGCCATTCGCGGCAAGCGCTGCGGCATTGGCCGCCTGGTCGTGGTCGAGAGCATAGGGATAAGGCACGAGGATCGCCGGTCGGCCGATGACCGCAAGCTCGGAGACCGTCGAGGCGCCGGAGCGGCAAATCACGAGGTGGGCAGCCGCAATCCGCTCGGCCATGTCGTTGAAGAACGGCGCGATGTCTGCTCCCATCTGCAGATGGACGACGCAGTTATTGACCGTCTCCATGTCCTCGACCCGCACCTGCTGGGTGATCCGCAGCCGGTTGCGGAGCGGCTCCTCCAGCAGGCTGACTGCGGTCGGAATAGCCTTGGAAAAGAACTGCGCGCCCTGGCTGCCGCCGAAGACGACGAGGTTGAACGGCTCATCCGGACCGGATGGATGATAGGGCGTCTTGGCTGCCTCGATGACGGCCGGCCGCACGGGATTGCCGGTGGTAACCGTCTTTTCCGGGTACGCACCGCCATTGTCCGGCAGGAAGCCGCCGGCAATCGCTTTCACGCGGCCGGCCAGCGCCTTGTTAGCACGGCCCATCACGGCATTCTGCTCGTGGATGACGGTTGGCACGCCCATGCGTGTCGCGGCGAGCAACGGGGGAATCGTTGGATAACCGCCGAAACCGACGACGCAAAGCGGGCCGATGTTGCGGATCAGCTTTCGGGCCGCGCGCATGCCGGTCCAGAGCGTCCAGAGCGAGCGGGCGAGATTGACCGGGTTCTTGGAGCCGATCGTTGCGGAAGGCACCACGTGGATCTCGTCGGCTGGAAAGGAGCCCGCATAGCGCTCGGCGCGGCTGTCGGTGACCAGATGCACGGAGTAACCCCGATCGCGCAGCTTGTAGGCCAGCGCTTCGGCTGGAAATACATGGCCGCCGGTGCCACCGGCGGCGAGAAGAATGATGCCCTTGCTCATCGCATCACTCCGCCGGAACGCCGTGGGTCACGCGAAACAGGCTGCGCTCCTGCATGCGCTTCTCCGGTCGGTGACGGGTCAGCGCCAGGATGAAGCCTGCGGTGACGCAGATCGCGATCATCGACGAACCACCGTAGGAGATCAGTGGCAGGGTCATGCCCTTGGCCGGCAGCAACTGCAGGTTCACGCCGACATTGATGATAGACTGGATGCCGATCTGCAGCACCAGGCCGGCAACGGCGAAGCGGTTGAAGTCGTTCTTCTCACGGTAGGCATGAGATAGTCCGCGCAGGACGAGGACCGCGAAGATGCAGACCAGGAACATGCAGAAGATGATGCCGAACTCTTCCGCAGCCACCGAGAAGATGAAGTCGGTGTGGGCGTCGGGAATGATGCGTTTGACGATACCCTCGCCCGGACCGACGCCGAACCAGTCGCCGCGCACAATTGCCTCGCGGGCTGTATCGACCTGAAAGGTATCGCCTTCGCCGGTCAGGAACTTGTCGATGCGCAGCGCCACGTGCGGGAAGACGTAATAGGCGCTGAAAAGACCACCCACGCCCATGCCGCCAAGCACGAAGATCCACAGCCAGGGCATGCCCGCCATGAAGAACATGCCGGCCCAGACGGCCGATGTCAGGATGGTCTGGCCGAGGTCGGGCTGGGCGACCAGCAACGAGGCCACGATACCGAAGAGGATGATGGCAAAGAGGTTGCCCGGAATTTCAGGCTGGCGCGCATGCTCGGCAAAAAGCCAGGCGCAGACGACGACGAAGGCCGGCTTCATGAATTCCGAAGGCTGGATCGACAGGCTGGCGAGATTGACCCAGCGGCGCGAACCCTTGACTTCGACGCCGAAGAACAACGCAAACAGCATCATAGCCAGCGAGACGACAAGAATGATCACAGCCGTCCGGCGCACCTGACGCGGCGTCAGGAACGAAATGCCGATCATCACGGCGATTGCCGGGATGAGGAAAGCGGCATGGCGCTTGACGAAGTGGAACGGTTCAAGCCCGATGCGGGTCGCCACTGCCGGCGACGCTGCAAAGGACAGCATGAAGCCAATGCCGAGAAGCAGGATGAAAATCCCGAGGAAAAAACGATCGATCGTCCAGAACCAGTCGGCCAGGGCCCCACGGTCTACGCGGCTTACCATCTCATGCGCCTCCTGTTGGCGAACCGATCAGCATGGTGATCCCTTCCAGCGCCGACACGTGTGCGACGAAGGAATCCCCTCTGACCTCGAAGTTCTTGTATTGGTCGAAACTTGCGCAAGCCGGTGATAGCATGACAGCAGCGCTGACGCCCTGATCCATCGCCGCATCGGCAGCCGCGTGCAGAACGGCGCGATCAAGCGTGCCGGAAATCTCGTATGGCACGGCCTCGCCCAGAGTGGCTGCAAACTGCGGTGCCGCCTCGCCAATCAGATATGCCTTGGCGATGCGGGGAAACAGCGGTGCAAGCGAAGCGATGCCTCCCTCTTTCGGCAAGCCGCCGGCAATCCAGTAGATCCGCTCGTAGCTCGACAAGGCCGGAGCCGCTGCCTCGGCGTTGGTCGCCTTCGAATCATTGACGAACACGACAGTGCCGCGACGCGCCACCGGCTGCATGCGATGCTTCAGGCCCGGGAACGACGCAAGGCCGGACTGGATATCCTCGACGGATACGCCCACCGCCAGGCAGGCGGCGATGGCCGCTGCGGCGTTCTGGGCATTGTGGCTGCCGCGCAATGTCTGGATGCCGTCGAGATCGGCGATGGCGGCCGTCTCTCCGGCCGATGCCCGGACAATCCGGCTCCCGTCGGCATATAGACCGTCTGACAACACCTGGCGGCGAGAGATGCGCATCACCGTGCCGCCGGCGCGTTCGATGCGGTCGGCAATGACCGTCGAGAAGCTGTCGTCGACGCCGACGATCGACGTACCGCTGCCGGCCACAAGGCGCTCCTTGATATCGGCGTAATGCTGCATGGTCCCATGCCGGTCGAGATGATCGGGGGTCAGGTTGAGGAGGATACCGGCCGAGGGGTTAAGCGTCGGGGCGAGATCGATCTGGTAGGACGAGCACTCGACGACATAATAGCGCTCGGCCCGCGGCGGATCGAGCGTCAGGATGGCGGTACCGATATTGCCGCCCATCTGTGTGTCGCGACCGCTCGATTTCAGGATATGGGCGATCAGCGCCGTCGTCGTCGATTTGCCGTTGGTGCCGGTAATCGCGATGAACGGGCAATCCGGTGCGTGCACGCGACGCTCGCGAACGAACAATTCGACATCGCCGATGATCTCGACGCCTGCCGACCGGGCGAGGTCAACGGTCCAGTGCGGCTTCGGATGGGTCAGCGGCACGCCGGGCGACAGCACGAAGCTCGACAGCCTTGGCCAGTCGATTGTTCTAAGGTCGGCCGTCGGAACGCCGGCGGCCGTCGCCTTGGCAACGCTGTCGGGATTGTCGTCCCAGGCGGTGACGTCAGCACCGCCAGCCACCAGCGCCAGGGCCGTGGCGAGGCCCGAGCCGCCAAGCCCGAACAGCGCAACCCTTTTCCCCTTGAGCGTGGTGACCGCTATCATCTCTTTTACCGCAGCTTCAGTGTAGACAGGCCGACCATCGCGAGCACGACGGCAATGATCCAGAACCGGACGACGACCTGGCTTTCCGTCCAGCCCTTCTTTTCGAAATGATGGTGGATAGGCGCCATCAGGAAAACGCGCCGCCCGGTCATCTTGAAGAAGCCGACCTGGATGATGACCGACAACGTTTCCATGACGAAAAGCCCACCGATGATTGCCATGACGATCTCATGCTTGGTGGCGACGGCAACCGTGCCGATCATGCCACCCAGCGCCAGCGAGCCTGTATCGCCCATGAAAATAGCGGCCGGCGGCGCGTTGAACCACAGGAAACCGAGCCCCGCCCCGATCATCGCCCCAAGCACGACGGAAAGTTCGCCGGTGCCGGGCACGAAATTGATCTGCAGGTAATTGGCAAACACGACGTTGCCGGCGAGATAGGCGATGACGCCGAACGACGCCGCTGCGATCATCACCGGAACGATGGCGAGACCGTCGAGTCCATCCGTCAGGTTGACCGAGTTGCCGGCCGCAACGATGACGAAGCCGCCGAACAGCACGAAAAACAGACCGAGATTGATCATGAAGTCCTTGAAGAAAGGAAAGGCGATCGACGAGCCGAAAGTCGATCCGGCCGGACCCGATGCCAACGCCGAGCGCATCATGAAATATACGGCGATGCACGCAATGACGAATTCGATCAACAGGCGCTTGCGGCCGGAGAAGCCCTTGTCGCTCTGCTTGGTGACCTTGAGATAGTCGTCGTAGAAGCCGATGGCGCCGAAGCCGAGCGTTACCAGGAGAACCGCAACCACATAGACGCTGGAAAGGTCGGCCCACAACAGGCAGGAGCCGACGACACCGGCGATAATCATCAGCCCGCCCATCGTCGGCGTGCCGGCTTTCTTGAAATGCGTCTGCGGTCCATCGGCACGGATCGGCTGCCCCTTGCCCTGGCGAAGGCGAAGAGATGCAATGATTCTCGGTCCGAACAGGAAGACGATCAGTGCCGAGGTGAACAGGGCGCCGCCGGTGCGAAACGTGATGTATCTGAACAGATTGAAGAATTTCACATGTTCAGAGAGGTCGACGAGCCAGATCAGCATCCAGGGCCCTTTCTAGGGTCAAAATTCAATTAGGTTTGCGGCTTCGTGTCGGAAACTGCAGGAAATTTGTCAAGCAAAGCCGCCACGATCTTGCCGAACCCGATGCCGAGCGACGACTTGATCATCAGCACATCGCCGGGCGCAACCGAGGAAAGAACGAAGGCGGTGAGCTCTTCCGTCGTCTCGCGATATTCGACCTGCACTGTTTCAGGCAGCGCCTCTTTCAGGGCTAGCATCTCCGGTCCGGAGAGCCAGGCGTGTTCGATCCCCGCAGCAATCAGCGGACCCGCCAGATCGGCATGCACCCTACGCGCATGTTCGCCCATCTCGAGCATGTCGCCAAGGACGGCGATGCGGCGTCCGCGATCATCACCGGCACCCGTTGCCAGCAGCGCCATTGCCGCGCGCATGGAGGCGGGGTTGGCATTGTAGCTTTCGTCGATGACGGTGAACGTGCCCGCCCTGATCGCAAGCCTGTGGCGTTTGCCGCGGCCCTTTTCCGGCTGCAGCGTCGCCAGCGCCTCGATAGCCCTGTCGAGGTCGCCGCCGACCAGCGTCACGGCGCCAAGCACGGCGAGAGCATTCTCGGCGATGTGGCGCCCGGGTGCACCGATTGCGATCTCGAACGTCTCGCTGCCGAGCGTCAGCCAAAGGGCAGATTTCTCGTCGGAACCGTTGAATTCTGCCAGCCGGAAGTCGGCCTTGGCATGCTGGCCGAAGCTGTAGATCCGCGTAATGCCGAGCGCCTGCGCCTGGCGCTCGAGGAACGAGAACTGGTCGCTGTCGCGGTTGAGGATGATGTCTCCGTCGGGCTCTAGGCCCTCGAAGATCTCCGACTTGGCGGCCGCAATTTCCTTGATGCTCTTGAAGTTGCCGAGATGGGCGGCGGCCACCGTCGTGATGATCGCCACATGCGGGCGGACCATCTTCACCAGCGGCCTGATTTCGTCCGGATGGTTCATCCCGATCTCGAAGACGCCGAAGTCGGTATCGATTGGCATCCGCGCCAGCGTCAGCGGCACACCCCAGTGATTGTTGTAGGATGCGACCGAGGCATGGACCTTGCCGGAGGGCGACAGCACGTGACGCAGCATCTCCTTGGTCGTGGTCTTGCCGACCGAGCCGGTAACGCCGATGATCTTTGCGCGCGACCGATGCCGGCCGGCGATGCCGAGCGTGGTCAATGCCGCCAGCACATCCTCGACGACGATCATCGGCACGGTAAGGCGCCCGAGTGCCGGCAGTCGCGCTTCGCTGACAACCAGCAACGACGCGCCATTGGCCATCGCCATGCTCGCAAAGTCATGCCCATCGACACGATCGCCCTTGATGGCGAAGAAGGCTTCGCCGGGTCCGATCGAACGGCTGTCGATGGAAATTCCCGTAATACCCGCAGGCAACGAGCCAACAGGCCGGCCATGCATGATGTCGATCAGGTCTTCGCTTGTCCAAAGCCAGCTCAAGATGTCGTCTCCCCTAGTGCCCGGCGCACTTCCGCATGATCCGAGAACGGCAAGGTGACACCGGCGACCGTCTGGCCTTCCTCGTGCCCCTTGCCGGCCACGATCAGCGTATCGCCGGCCTTCAGCATGTCGACTGCGGCGCGGATAGCCTCGGCACGGTCCGCGATTTCCGTGGCTGAGGTGGCCGCAGCCATGATTTCGGCGCGGATGGCAGCCGGTTGTTCAGAGCGCGGATTGTCGTCGGTGACGATGACGACGTCGGCCAGCCGGCAGGCGATCTCGCCCATGATCGGCCGCTTGCCACGATCCCGGTCGCCACCGCAGCCAAAGACGACGATGACACGACCGGTGGTAAAAGGCCGCACAGCCGCAAGCACGTTTTCCAGTGCATCCGGCTTGTGGGCGTAATCGACATAGGCAAGCGCGCCGTCGCGCGTCTGGCCGATCAGCTCAAGCCGTCCGGAAGCACCCTGGAGCTTTTCCAGCGCCTGCATTGCCACGGCCGCTGGAGCACCGGTCGAAATCGCAAGGCCGGCTGCAACCAGCGCATTGGCGATCTGGAAATCGCCGGCCAGCGGAATGTGAACCTCGAAGATCTCGGTGCCGAAATGCACCTCGGCGACCTGCTTGTGGCGCGAATGCTCGACCCGCTTCAACGTCAGGAAATTGCCCTTGCGGCCAACGGTGCGGATATCGTGACCAGCCTGCCGGGCAGCAGCTACGGCCTGATCCGACCAGGCGTCGTCGGCAAAGATGACGGCTGGCGATCCCTGCGGCAGCAGCGTATCGAAAAGCCGCATCTTAGCGGCCATATAGGCCTCTACGGTCGGGTGATAGTCCATGTGATCGCGGCCGAGATTGGTAAAGCCAGCAGCCTTGAGACGCACACCATCGAGACGGAACTGGTCAAGCCCATGGCTGGAGGCTTCCATCGCGGCATGGGTCACGCCCTCGTCGGCAAGTTCGGCCAGCAGTTTGTGCAGCGACACCGGATCCGGCGTCGTCAGCGAGCCATAGTCGTTGCGGCTGGGCGAGATGACGCCAGTCGTGCCGATCATTGCGGCGGTGCTTCCGGCATGCGCCCAGATCTGGCGGGTGAAGGAGGCAACGGAGGTCTTGCCGGCCGTACCCGTGACGGCGACCATCGTCTCCGGCTGGCGCCCGTAGAAGCGCGCGGCTGCCAGCGCCAACAGGCGGCGCGGCTCGGACACGGCTACAACCGGAACCGAACCGGCATCCGCCGCATGCCGGGCGAAAATCACAGCAGCGCCGCGCGCAGCGGCATCGGCCACGAAGGCGGCGCCATCGGCCTTGGTGCCGGCAACCGCGACAAAGGCCATTCCCGGCGTAATCTGCCGGCTGTCGGCGGAAAGACCCGTGATGTCGATGTCGCCCAGCGAGCCGCCGACCGGTCCGTTCAACTCGGGAAAATCAGTCCCGACGAGATCACGCAATTTCATGGCGTCTACTTCTTTGTTCTAGGCCTGCCCGCCCCACGCGAATCGACCGCGTTATCCATTCAATCTCAATAAGACACCAGCAAGGCGGAGCCGCCCTCCCCGAATTTCGGTTTTACACCGAGAATCGCTGCCGAACGGGCGATGATATCGCGCGCGATGGGGGCTGCCGTATAGGCTGAAATCGTGCCCCCGTGCTCGCCGGTCATCGGTTCGTCGCAAAAGCTCATGACCACATAGCGGGGATTGTCGATCGGGAAGGCTGCGAGGAAGGTGTTGAAGTTGGCCGTGTGGGAGTAGCGACCGTTGACGACCTTGTCCGCTGTGCCGGTCTTGCTGCCGACATCGTAGCCGGGAACGCGGGCGGCACGACCGGAACCCTTGGAGCCATTGAAGTCCAGCAGGAAGCGGACGTCGTCGCTGGTGCTCTTCTTGATGACGGTTTTCGCGACCAGGTCGGCCTGCTCTGCGGTGCGTGGCAGAAAGGTCGGCTCGATAAGCTTGCCGCCGTTGACGAGCGCCGCACCGGCCACCGCCGTCTGCAGCGCCGTCGTCGAGACGCCGTGGCCGAAGGAGATGGTGATCGAGTTGATCTTCTTCCAGACTTTCGGCTGGCTTGGCGTTTTCACCTCGGGTAGTTCTGTCGGCATCCGGGTCAGGAGACCGAGGCGCGTCAGGAACTCCTTGTGGGCATCAATGCCGACGAGATCGGCGATCTTCGCCGTCCCGATGTTGGACGAATACTGGAAGATTTCCGGAACGGTCAGCACGCGGCCCTGGCCATGGAAATCGTGGATCACGAAGCCACCGATGCGGATCGGCGCGCTGGCATCGAAAGCGTCCCGAAGCGTCACCTTGCCGCTGTCGAGCGCCATTGCCATCGTGAAGGTCTTGAAGGTCGATCCCATCTCGAAGGTGCCGTTCGACATACGGTTCAGCCAGCCTTCGGCGGCACTCGCGTTCGGCTCGTTCGGATCGAAATCAGGGGCTGACGCCATGGCGATGACTTCGCCGGTCTTAACGTCGAGCACGATGGCACCGCCGCCCTTGGCCTTGAAGTTGACGACCGCCTTGGTCACGACATCGCGGGCAATGGCCTGGACGCGGACGTCGATCGACAGCTTGACCGGCTCAAGCGGCTCATTGCTGGTCATGCCAACGGCGGCGAGATCGGCAAGGCCCTGATCGTCGATATATTTTTCCATACCCATGACGCCGCGGTTGTCGATGTTGACATAGCCGAGGATATGCGAGGCCGTCGGGCCGCCGGGATAGAAGCGGCGCTTTTCCGGCCGGAAACCGATTCCGGGAATACCGAGCGCCAGGATCTGGCTCTGCTGCTTCGGCGTCAACTGGCGCTTCAGCCAGGCGAAGTGCGACGTGTTGGTCGAAAGCTTTTTGTAAGTCCCCTTGAGATCGAGATCCGGCAGCACTGTCGAAAGTTTTTCGACGGCGTCGTCGACATCGACGATCTTGTTCGGCTCGGCAAACAGCGACACCGTACGGATGTCGGTCGCGAGCAGCGCCCCGTTGCGGTCGACGATGTCGGGCCGCGAGGCCATCAGCCTGTCGGCCGGCAGAATGCTCGATACGGTATCGGGCATGGCAGTGCCATACTCGACCAGTCGCGCGCCGATAATGCAGTAGACGACGCCGAAGCTCACGCTCAACAACAGGACGCGGCTCCGCGCCTGCCCCGTCTTGCGCTTTCGCGATCCCTCGACGACCGCGCTTGCAAGCGCGTCGACTGGCTTGCCGTTGGTACCGGCGGAAAAATGTGCCTTGCTCTTCAAGAGCATGATGCGGGATAGAAAAGACATCAGCGCTTCACCGATCCCGTTTTGATATCGTCGACACCGGACTTGCCATGCTTAGCGGGTGCCAGCCTTGCGACTGGCTTCGGCGCAGGCTTGGCTGCCACGTCGGCTATAACCTTGCGGATATCGGCATCGCTGTCGTCGCCCTTTGATGTGCCGGGCTTTGCGGTCGGCTTGCCGTCCATGATACCCGGAGGTGGCGGTAGCTGGCTGCGCAGCATTGGCAGCTCATTCGGCTGCACGAGGGATGTCGAGAGTGTCGGCTGCAGCTGCAGTTCGCTGTTATAGTTGGCGACCAACCGCTCGAGGCGGTTCGGCTGTACGACCAGCGCCCAGTCGGCCTTCAGCAGCTCGATGGTATCCTTCTCGAGCTTGATCTCGGCTTCGAGGTGATGCACCTCCTCGAGCTTGAGCTCGGCGCGGTGCTTGATGGTGTAGGTCACGGCCGCCGCAGTGGTCATGACGCCGATGAGCACGATATCGAAGGTCTTCAGCATCTCAACCTCCAAGCTTTGCAAGGGTGGCAAGGTTCGGCAGCTCGAAAATCGAGACGTCGGCTGCTTCTGCCGGCGCAGCGGTTCGCACAGCAGCACGCAGCTTGGCCGAACGGGCACGTGGATTGAGCTCGGCCTCGACCTCGCCGGCCGAGACGACCTGCTTGCCGATGGCATCGAAAGTCGCCGCCCGCTCGTGGACGACTGGCATATGGCGCGAGCCCGTCGAGCGGCCCGAACGGTCGGTGAGGAACTTCTTGACGATGCGGTCTTCCAGCGAATGGAAGGTGACGACGACCAGGCGGCCGCCGGGCTTCAACGCCCGCTCGGCGGCAAACAGCGCTTCGGCCAGTTCACCGAGCTCGTCGTTGACGAAGATACGCAGCGACTGGAAGACACGGGTCGCCGGATGGATCTTGTCCTTGGCCTTGCGGGGCGTTACCAGCTCGATCAGTCCTGCAAGATCACGCGTCGTCTCGAAAGGCTTTTCGGCACGGCGCTTCTCGATGGCATGGGCAATGCGCGGCGCCTGCTTTTCCTCGCCGAGAAAGACGAAGATTCGGATAAGGTCGGCGAGCTTGGCATTGTTGATGACGTCGGCAGCAGACACGCCCTTTGCCGACATGCGCATGTCGAGCGGACCGTTCCTCTGGAACGAGAAGCCGCGCTCGGCCTCGTCGATCTGCATCGAGGATACGCCGATATCGAGAACGATGCCGTCGAGACCGCCCTCAGGAGCATGCTCTGCCAGCTGCGAGAATTGCGAGTGAATGAGAGTAAGTTTGCCGGGATGAGCTTCGACCAGCGCCTGGCCTGCCGCAATCGCCGTCGGATCGCGGTCGAGCGCAATCACATCGGCACCCGACGCCAACAGCGCCGACGTATAGCCGCCAGCCCCGAACGTGCCGTCGAGAATGACCTTGCCAGGCGCAGGCTCCAGCGCCCTTACGACTTCGGCCAGGAGAACCGGAATATGACGAAGCGGCCCGCCACCGGCTTCAGCACAATCTCCGCCAGGTTGAGCTTCCATTCCGTCCCCTCGTTGTATCAGGAACGCATGCCCGCCAGCCTGCGCTCCTCTCTTGCGGTTGCCTGCAGGGCTTGAAACGCCTGCGGCTCCCAAAGCTGAAAGTAGTCCGCCCGACCCACGAAGGTCACCTCGTCGGTGATTCCGGTGAAATCGCGGATGAAATCCGTGACCATCAACCGTCCCTCGGCATCGAGCTTCATGAAGACCCCGCCCCCATGGATGAGGAGCGACATCTGATTCGCCTGCGACGAAAACGGATCTTCCGCCGCAATCTGTTGCTCGAACCGGTCGAGCAGATCCAGTCCGCCGATGCTGATCGCCGGGAACACGAAATCCTGGAAGCAGTACAGCTCCGGAATGGCGCGCTCCGACAGCACCGATCGAAATACCGAAGGCACGGAAACGCGGCCCTTGGCATCGATCTTGTTCGTCGCATTCGACAGGAAGCGTTTCATGACGCGAAACACCCGTTTCCATTGGTCGCGCGAAAATCCTTCGCCCACATTCACTGCCGCCATCGCACAAAGCTTCGCCCGCCGGAAAAACTATTGTCTTCCCGGTCTCCCCGAGAGGAGCACGACCTTTACTTTGCGATGATTGGGCCTTGATTTGCCCCTGTGCAGTGCGAATTTGGGATACCATGGGACCATATGGGCGTCAATGGGATACGGCCTGCGGAAGCCGGTTGCAGTCCCCCATATTCATAGGCCGTTAAGCTTAACGAAAGGTTAGGAAGTGCGGCATTTGCCCGCCGCGAGCGCCTGAGAGGCGATCGCATTGCTTGAAAAAATTGGACATTTGACTATCGATTAGCGACCGCAAATAAAGGGCGCGAGGCGCCACCGCAGTGCTCGAAAAAAATTACCAGTTGGCCTGTAAGCCGGGTTCTGTAAGGCCCCGACCGAAGTCGGAACGTGGCAGCCATTCATCTGGGACGACACTTGCGTGCCGCCTCGTGCAACCCACCCGGATGACAGGCCCGGAAACAGGCTGGTGCGCTTGCGCGCCCCGCGTCATCCCTATTCGGTTTTGCTCCCGGTGGGGTTTACCATGCCGTCGCTGTCACCAGAGACGCGGTGGGCTCTTACCCCACCCTTTCACCCTTACCCGGTCGGGACCGGGCGGTTTACTTTCTGTGGCACTTTCCCTGAGGTCACCCTCGCCGGACGTTATCCGGCACCGTGTTTCCGTGGAGCCCGGACTTTCCTCACCCCACCGCCTTTCGACATTGTGAAGCGCGGCTGCCCGGCCAACTGGTAGGCGCTCATTAGCCGAGGCCGCAGGCAATTGCCACCTTAAATCCAACGACCGCCGGCAAATCCGCTCACTGGCGAAAATATGGTGCAAAATCCGTGCTGTAGGCGTCGTCGTTGATTCGACCCTCGAGCAGCAATTCGGCACCAAGCCGGCCGATTTCATCCGAACTCTTCGCCGACGTGCCGCTGCAGCCGGTCAGGACGCCAATCCGCGGCGACGCCGTGTAGCCGATCATCGGATAGGTCGACGGTGAATAGGAGGTGACACAGGCGCCCGACGATATCGACAACGGCCGCAAATCGGGAACCAGCCGTCGAACGATCCGCGTCAGGTGATCGCGTACCGAGGCCCGGCCATCGGTGCGAAACCAGGCACGCATCTCGGCGTCGCTGGTGATGTCGTAGTCGTCGGGATCCCCGCCGATCTTGAGGTAATACTTGCCGTCGGGATATCGGATCGGCGGCAGCAAATAAATGCTGTCGACGTCATCAGGGCCCTTGGTGATCAGCGACGGCATGGTTCCGAGCGCCATTGCATCGGCTTCGCTGATCTCAAAATAGGCAATCGTCCGGCCACGGACAATCATCTCGACCGGAGCCGCCAACAGGCTGGCGGCAATGGAAAACCCGCCGGCAGCCAGCAGCGCCTTCTCCGCCCGGTAGACGTTACCCTCGCCCGTCGTCACCACGGCAATGCCGCCCTCGTCGCGGATCGATACTACGGTCTCTTTCAGCACCTTCGCCCCGACCTTTTCGGCAAGCAGCGATTGCGCCTTCACCAGCCGGCGCGGGCTGATATGGCCGGCACCCTGTGGCTCATAGATGCCCTCGCTGCCGCGGTCGAACGCAAAGAATGGAAACCGGGCACGCAGGCCATCGTCATCAAACCGCTCGGTACGCACTTTCAGAGCCTCGGCAGCTTTGGCGACGTGATCGATATAGGCATCTGCGCCACCCTGCCTCGGCCCGACCGCAAGGCAGCCAACCTGGGAGTAGAAGGCAATGCCGCTTTCCCGCTCCAGTTCGCGGTAGCGCGCAATCGACCGGTTTGCCAGCAAGGCCCAGTTCGGATCGGGATCTATCGTCCGGGTGATACGACCCTCGTCATAATGGCTGGCGAAGACGCCGCTGTGGACCTTCCGATCCGCAGGTTCGTCAGGCCCTATCACGGCGACGCCGTTCGTCTGGCGGGCGAGGTGGCGAGCAGCCGCCGCCCCCATCATGCCGCGACCGATGACGATGAACTTGAAATCCGCTGCCATGTCAGGTCTCCATCGATATCGGGAATCGATAGCATGACAATCGGCTGGATTTCCAGACGAAGTTCACCTGATAAACAATTCGTCTTCAAGCACTTGCCGCCTAGTCGAGAAGCGCCAGCACCTTGCCGCAGTACCGCTTGGACACCGGGTTCATGCGCGTCGCGCCATGGCCGGCATTGTATTTGAGGATAGTATTGCAAGTCTCGCCACCGCCGAGCGTCTGCGCCAGGGCCAGATATTTCATGCCGATGCGGATGTTGGTATCGGGATCGGCGAGCCCCTTGACCGAGCCGGAATAACCCATCATCCGTGCCGTTGCCGGCTTCACCTGCATCAGGCCGACCTCGCCATGGCTGCCGCGCATACGCGGGTTGAAGTTGCTTTCGATCTTGATGACTGCCGTTGCCAGCGCGACATCGACGCCGTTCTGCCTGGCATATTTGGTGATGATCTCGGAATAGCGATTGTCGCTCGGACCCGGAACAACGGTGTTGCCGGTGCTAGCCGTTGCATCCTGCCTGGCGTAACCGATGCTGCGGCCGAGTGTCTTGAACGATTTCGTCTCGACCCTGACCCGGTGCTGGCCTGCAAAAGCGCAATCGTATCCCATCAGCAACATGCTTGCGCATGCTGCCGTCGCAACAATCAAATTTTTCATTCAGTCTCTCGTCTCCGGGTGGGATCGCGGCAGCGGCGCATGGCGCTGCCCTGCCGTCGGGATAGCCATCTCGATGGCCAGTTCCCGCAAAAATCCACGTTGTCGTCTACGGCTGCTGTTCCGGATAAGTGAACGGTTCAGCGCCGCTGTTCATCGGCGCCGTTAGACCATCGCAATGCGCAGATAATAGGGAAATGCTGTGGCAGCGTCCGGATCTGCAGCCTTTTGCGATGCCGGAAGCCGTAAGCAGGCATTCAAAAGACAATTGGACAGGTGCAATCTTCAGGCGAAGTGCGGCAACGCCCGCAGCAGGCGATGCAGCGTATCGATGGTCGAGAAATCGGCGATCCCGTCGACCCGTTCCTGGCGGAAATGCCGCTGGAAAGCCTCGACATCGCCGGCCATGGCTGCGGAAAAATCGCCATTGATTTCCGTGCCGTAACCATAGAGTGACAGCATCGACTGCAGCGCCTCGACCGGCTGCCCGCTGTCGCCCATCTGGAAAAAGCGCCCCCCGGATATCGGCGATGGCTCCACCCAGTGACCGACCCCTGCGGCATGCAGCCTTGCCCACGGAAAGCGCTCGCCGGGATCGACCTTGCGAATGGGTGCTATATCGGAGTGACCGAGCACCCTTTCCGGCGCTATGGACCAGCGCTCGCCGCAATCGCGACACAATTCAATGACCGCATCGATCTGCGCATCGGGGAATTGTGGCAAGCCGCCCGGGTGGCCTGCATTGGCGATCTCGATGCCGATGGAGAGCGAGTTGATATCGTTTTCCTTGCGCCAGACACCCTTGCCCGCATGCCAGGCACGACGCGCTTCGGGCACGAGTTGCAGCACCCGGCCGTCTTCATGGATGAAATAGTGGCTGGAGACCTGGCTTTCCGTCCGACAGAGCCAGTCGAGGGCGCCATCGGCCGTGCCCATGCCGGTATAGTGCAACAGGATCATATCCGGCTTGCGCCCACCTGCCCGCTCGCCGTGGTTCGGAGACGGTTGCACCAGGGCACCGCTGTAGTCAGCCGCAAACGATGTCATGCGGCGCGGCGTTCCTTCTCGATTTCCTCGTAGGCAGCGTTCAGTGCCGCCATCCGCTCGTTGGCGATGACGTGGAACTCCTCGGGCACGCCACGCGATACGAGGCGGTCGGGATGGTGTTCGTAAACCAGGCCGTGGTAGCGCTTGCGGATGGTCGGGAAATCGTCGGAAGGCTTGACGCCCAGAACCTTGTAGGGATCGCGCCCGTTACCGGAGACATGCCGCGCCATGATCTGCTCGAAGCGTTCTTCGTCCATCTGGAAGATCTCGGCGATGTGGGCGAGGAACGAGATTTCCTTCTCGTGGATCAATCCGTCGGCCTTGGCAATGTGGAACAGGCCGTCCAGCACGTCCTCGAGCACGGGGCAGTTTTCGCTGCAAGTGACGCACAGCGTTGCCAGCCGTTCGGCATAGGCCTCGTAGCCGGCAACGTCCTGGCGCGCCAGATTGTAGAGGCGCGCGACATTCTTCGCCTGGTCATCCGGAAACTCAAAAATCTCGCGGAAGGCATTGACTTCATTCTCGGTGACGACACCGTCTGCCTTCGCCATCTTGGCAGAAAGCGCGATGATCGCGACCGAGAACGCCACCTTGCGGCGGGTTTCGGGATCGCCTTCGAACAACGTCCGGATGGCTTCGACCACGCCTGACAGGGCATTCCCCGCGGTGCCGACGGCATTCAGCAGCTTTTCCCAGATAGACATGACGATCCCGATTACTCCAAAGAATGAGCAACACGTTGATCAAAGAATGGTGGCGAATGCAAGCTGACCATTGGCCGCAGCGTTGAAGACACCTTTCACGAATAGGTAATGATCTAACCATAAATGCCGCTCCCATCGGTTTCGATGTTGCCCGCATAAGTCAAATGAATTGGACAGGGGCGCTCCGGCCTGTAAGCGCTGGCGTCACCCTTATCCCGGAGCCACCATGCCCTTTGCAGACCGACCGCAGCTTCTTGGCCTCGCCCTCGGGCTGATCGGCGTCCTCATTTTCAGTGCAACGCTGCCTTTCACCCATATTGCACTGGAAGGTTTCTCCCCGGCCTTCATTACCTTCGGCCGCGCGCTGGTCGCCTCCGCTGCCGCCATCGTGACGCTGCTCGTCCTGCGCCGACCGCTGCCGCGCGGTCACTTCGGTCAGTTGTTCGCTGCCGGCCTCTGCGTTGTCTTCGCCTTTCCCGGTTTTTCGTCAATCGCCATGCAGACCATCCCGGCAAGCCACGGCGCCGTCGTCCTCGGCCTGCTGCCGCTGTTGACGGCGATCTTTGCCGCCATCATCGACGGCGAGCGACCCGGGATCCTGTTCTGGATCTGCGGCGTCATCGGCGCCACCCTGGTCGTCAGCTTCTCGGTGACGCAAAACGGTTTCCAGATGCAGCCCGGCGACCTCTGGCTGTTTGCCGCCGCGGTCATCGTGGCGCTCGGCTATGTCCTGCTCGGCAGGCTTTCGCGCAGCCTGTCGGGCTGGGAGGCAATCTGCTGGGCGCTGGTCGTGACCCTGCCGATCTCGCTCATCGGTACCGCCATGACAGCCTCGAACGGTTTTCACGCGCCAACGGTGACAGCGTGGGGCGCCTTTGCCTATCTCGGGTTGATGTCGATGTTTGCCGGCTTTCTCTTCTGGAATGCGGGGCTTGCGATCGGCGGCATCGGCCGCGTGGCCCAGGTCCAGCTGATGCAGACCTTCTTCACGCTCGGCATTTCCGCCCTCCTCCTTGGCGAGCATGTCGGGCTGGAGACCGTGGGCTTCGCGATGCTGGTCGCCTTCGTCGTCTGGCTCGGCCGCAAAGCACGCCATTCGTAAATTCTTTACTTTACAGCCCTCCCCACCTGTCGCATCCATCAGGCAACACCGAGTTGATGCACTGACCTTGCAAGGAGGCAACCATGGCCAGACAGAAAGTCGCAATGCTCACCGCCGGAGGGCTCGCGCCCTGCTTGTCGTCCGCTGTTGGCGGGCTGATAGAGCGCTACACGGACATCGCGCCCGACATCGAGTTGATTGCCTATCGCTCCGGCTACCAAGGTGTCCTGACGGCCGACCGAATCGAAATCACCCCCGCCATGCGTGAAAAGGCGCACCTGCTGCATCGCTATGGCGGATCGCCGATTGGCAACAGCCGCGTCAAGCTCACCAACGCCGCCGACCTCGTCAAGCGTGGGATGGTGAAGGAAGGCGAGAACCCGTTGCGTGTCGCTGCAGAACGGCTGGCATCCGACGGCGTCACCATCCTCCACACCATCGGCGGAGACGATACAAACACGACGGCAGCCGATCTCGCTGCCTACCTCGGCGCCAACGGCTACAACCTCACCGTCGTCGGACTGCCGAAGACGGTCGATAACGACGTCGTGCCGATCCGGCAGTCGCTTGGCGCCTGGACGGCAGCCGAAGTCGGCGCCCACTTCTTCGATAATGTCAGCAACGAGCAAACGGCGGCACCGCGCTCGCTGGTCATCCATGAGGTCATGGGCCGCAGCTGCGGCTGGCTGACGGCAGCAACGGCGCGCGCCTACATCCAGAAGACCAGCGCCAACGAATATGTCGATGGCATGATGACCAACGCCGCGATGAAGAGTATCGACGGTCTCTACCTGCCGGAGATGGCTTTCGACATCCATTCCGAGGCCGCCAGGCTGAAAGAGATGATGGACAAGAACGGCCATGTGACGCTCTTCGTCTCCGAAGGTGCCTGTGTCGATGCCATCATCGCCGAGCGCGAAGCTGCCGGCGAAAACATCAAGCGCGATGCCTTCGGCCACGTGAAGCTCGACAGCATCAATGTCGGCAACTGGTTCCAGAAGCAGTTTGCAGCCCTGCTCGATGCCGATCGGTCCATGGTCCAGAAATCCGGCTATTTCGCCCGCTCGGCGCCGGCCAATATCGACGATCTCAGGCTGATCCAGGGCATGGTCGACCTCGCAGTCGAAAGCGCCCTCAACAAGGTCTCCGGCGTCACCGGCCATGACGAAGGCCAGGGCGGAAAGCTGCGTACAATCGAGTTCCCGCGCATCAAGGGCGGCAAGAAGTTCGACATGTCGGCAAAGTGGTTCGGCGAAGTGATGGACCACATTGGCCAGCAATACCGCGAAGGATGATTGACGAAGCGTGAAGACGGTGTCTTCGCTGGTGGCGGATGGGATGAGGATGATTCGATGTCCGTTGAAACCTGGCTTGCCTTCGCCGCCGCTTCTGCCGTCATGCTGGCTATCCCCGGCCCGACGATCCTGTTGGTGATATCGTATGCGCTTGGCCACGGCCGGCGCACGACGGTCGCAACCGTTGCCGGGGTGACGCTCGGCGACTTCACCGCGATGACCGCCTCGCTTGCCGGCCTCGGTGCCCTGCTGGCAACTTCGGCAGGCCTGTTCACGGTGCTCAAACTGATCGGCGCAGGCTACCTGATGTTTCTCGGCATCAAGCTCTGGCGCGCCCCTGTCGTGACCGGCCCGATGGGCGACAACGATAACCTTCCCGAGGAAAGATCGTCCAAGATTTTCCTGCACGCCTATGTTGTAACGGCACTCAATCCTAAAAGTATCATCTTCTTTATTGCCTTCGTTCCGCAGTTCCTCGACCTCGGCAAGCCGTTCTTGCCGCAAACCCTTATCCTGGAAGCAACTTTCCTCGTCCTCGCAGCCCTCAATGCGTTTCTCTATGGCCTGCTGGCCGACGTTGCGCGCGGCTACATCCGCAAGGCCAGCGTGCAGCGCGCGGTCAACAGGACAGGGGGAACGTTGCTGATTGCGGCCGGCGCCGTCACGGCCGGATACCGGCGAATGGCGGCTTAGTCGCCGTCCCACCTTGCGGGGCTGTCACGAATAGGTTAATTGGCGTTCATAATTTAATTCCCCTGTGACCGAATTGCATCGCAGGTGGAACGCAATTTTCGAAAGAGACAGCATGATAGCCAGCGGATTTACGAGCCTGAAGCGCAGCGTCGCCGTCTCGGCAATCCTTTGCGGTGGCCTCGCCGGTTGTGCCACCCAGCAGCAGACATCCCAGGCAGATCTCTCTCATACGACGACAAACGTCCCCCACCCGACATCGACGGCACAAGTTTCCACAACAGCAACGCCCGGTTCCACGACGGCGATTGTGTCGCAGGCCCAGCCACAGGCGACAGCGACCCTTTCGAAATCCGGCCGCCTGCCAGGGACCGAGACAGCTGCGGCGATAGGCCCACGCCTGCCGGCCGACCAGGCCTCGAATATGCAGGACCGCATGGGGCAACCTGCTGGAAAATCCGGCAAGGGCAGCGAGGCGCAGGTCGCCATTGCTTCGGTCACCGGCGCTCCTGCGGCAAATACCTCGGCGTCCGCCACCTATGCCTCTTCAGACGATATGCTAATCCCGTCAGTGGTTGCCATTCCCACACCCAATCCTTCCCGCCCCGGGGATCTCACGCAGACCCCGGCCTTGAGCTCGGCGCTGGTTGAAAGCGGCAACGCTATCCCGATGACGCCGGAAATGGTAGCGATCCAGGCAGTCGTGCCGACACCACGCCCGGGCGAAGCCAGCCCCTTCACCGCGACGCAGGTTGCCTATGCCGCCCCCTCTCAGGCTGCAAACCTCAGCTACGCGGACAACCGTCTTCATTACGACTTCAACTTCGACACGACAGGCCCGAGCATCGTACCTGCCGTTCTGGAAGAGAGAAGCGATGACAATGTGTCCTCCGAGGAAAAGGGCCACATCACCACGCTGATCGAGAAATATGCGAAACTCTATCAGGTGCCGGCAGCACTAATCCACCGCGTCGTGCACCGAGAAAGCCGCTATGATCCAAAGGCTTTCAACAATCGCGGCTATTTCGGCCTGATGCAAATCAAGTACAACACGGCAAAATCCATGGGCTACGACGGCCCAGCCTCCGGCCTTTTCGATGCCGAGACCAACATCAAGTATGCCGCAAAGTATCTGCGCGGTGCATGGATGGTGGCCGACAACAAGCTCGACACCGCAGTCGCCCTTTACGCGCGTGGCTATTACTACGATGCCAAGAACAAGGGCATGACCAACGTCGCCAACGGAAACTACTGAGGTTCCCGTCAGGTTTTTACAATTTTGAGCGCATCGACGATCTTTTGCACAAGAATCTGAGGCCGATAGTTCAATTCGTCCGGAGTAAGTCCGAGGCGAACGACAACGATATTGGCCGACGGCACGATCGCAACGCTCTGCCCGTCATGACCAACCAGCCAGAACGTATCCAGCGGCAATCCGAAATGCCGGCTTCCACCGCCCGGGGCTGACAACCACGCCTGGCCTTGGGTGAATATCCCGTTGGATGCTTTCGTCGGCGTCCGCATCGCGCCCACGAAGCCCTCCGGTAGCAACCGCTGCCCGTGCCAGACGCCATCCTGAAGCAGGAATTGCCCAAACCGCGCCCAGTCCCTGGCCGTCGCGTAGAGATAGGATCCGCCGACAAGGGTGCCGTGCTCGTCGGCCTCCAGCACGGCGCTCGACATGCCGAGCGGGGCAAACAGGGCATCGTGGGGGTAGTCCCGGGCCGCGTGCTGATTGTCGAACCTGTTCATCCAGATCCGCGACAGCAGCACCGCTGTCCCCGTGGAATAATGAAATTCCTGCTTTGGAGGAGAGACCTGCGGCGCACTTGCAGCCATCGCCGCCATGTCCGGCTCCAGGAAGAGCATCCGCGTCACATCTGTGACCGAGCCATAGGATTCGTTGAAGGCAAGGCCGCTTTCCATCGCCAGGAGGTTTGCCACCGTGATCTTCGATCGACCGTCGCCGTGCCATTCCGGAAGCAGGTCGGCATCATCGAAGGACATCCGCCGCGCCTGCATGAGGCGCCCGATAATCGCTGAATTGACAGTCTTGGTCATCGACCAGCCGAGCAGCGGCATGCCGGCATCGAAGCCTTTGCCATAGCTTTCGGCTACCAGCCTGCCATCCTTGATGACCACGATCGCCCGCATCCCGGGCCCGCCAACGGCAGGATCCTTGATCACATCCGCAATAGCGGCATTGGGTTCGCCGGCTGCGTTATCGCCATCCGGCCAGTCGGCATCCCGTCCCGTCACGACCGGAACGCGAGGCATCGACAAATGTGCGGCCATCTTCATGTCCCCGTCGGGCACGCTGGCGCAACCGAGCGGCCCGCGATAGACGGCTAAATTGGGAGCGAACAGGCCGAGCATCCGGGCAGAGACGACGCCCTCGTCACGGGAAATGGAGAGGCGAACGAGCCTCAGCGCCGGATTGCCGGGCGCCTGCACATCTTCGGAGAGAATAACCTGGGGATCCCGGCCCGAAATGAAGACGCCGGAACAGACTATCTTGGCGGCATAGCCATCGGCAACCCTCAGCAGATCGGGGGGTGCGATGGCGAGCCAGGCGGCGGCACCCGCCACGCCCGCCATCACGAACCCCGCCAATCCCAGCCCGATCTTCGCTCTCAAACGCATCTCATGTCTCCGCCAGTTTGACGACGAAACAAGCAGCAAAGTCGGCAGCGATCAAGAGGTGACCTATCAATAGACCGAGAGGGCCATGCTGGCCGCTGCCCTGCCGCGCCGGCCTGTCACGCGGCTGTAGCACTGCCGCGTTACATGCGCCGAACCGCAACGGGGTGACGAATCATGACGGAATTCGCTTCGGACAGCAGCTTCCCGAAGAACAGGAAGATCAAGGACGCGCTCCTCCAGCACAAGGCGCTGTCAAAGGCCGGCTTTTCCGAGCGCCTGTTCGGCCTTCTGTTTTCCGGCCTCGTCTATCCGCAGATCTGGGAAGACCCGGATGTCGACATGGAAGCAATGGAACTCCGTCCACACCACCGCATCGTCACAATCGGCTCCGGCGGCTGCAACATGCTCGCCTACCTCTCGCAGAACCCGGCCTCCATCGACGTCGTCGATCTCAATCCGCACCATATCGCGCTGAACAGGCTGAAGCTCGCCGCCTTCCGGCTGCTGCCCGGCCACGGCGATGTCGTCCGCTTCTTCGGCACGCCGGATGTCGGCGTCAACAGCCAGGCATTCGATCGCTTCATCGCCCCCGGCCTCGATGAGGCGACCGGCGCCTACTGGAACGGCCGCGACATGCTCGGCCGTCGCCGCGTCACGGTGTTCAACCGCAACATCTACCGCACCGGCCTGCTTGGCCGCTTTATCGGCGCCGCCCATCTGCTCGGCCGCCTGCACGGCGTCAAGTTTGCAAAGCTTACGGAAGCCCGCACCCTGCAGGAGCAGCGCCAGTTCTTCGATACCGAGATCTCGCCGGTCTTCGAGCGGCGCATGGTGCGCTGGCTGCTTGGTCGCAAGAGCTCACTGTTCGGCCTCGGTATTCCCCCGCAGCAATACGACGAACTGGCAAGCCTTGCCGGCGACGGCTCCATCGCTGCGGTCCTGAAGTACCGGCTGGAAAAGCTCATCTGCCATTTCCCGATGAGCGAAAACTATTTCGCCTGGCAGGCCTTCGCCCGTCGCTATCCCGAAGCCGACAAGGGGCCCCTGCCGACCTACCTCAGACCGGAACACTTTGCAGCGATCCGGGCCAATGCAGAGCGCGTCACCGTCCATCATCTGAACTTCACCGAGTTGCTCGCCACCAAGCAGGCAGCGTCGATGGATCGCTATGTGCTTCTCGACGCGCAGGACTGGATGAACGATGCCCAGCTCAACGAGCTCTGGGCCGAGATCAGCCGCACAGCGGCACCGGGCGCCCGGGTCATTTTCCGCACGGCCGCCGAGAAAAGCATCATCGAGGGTCGCCTGTCGCCCGCCATCCGCGACCAGTGGGAATATGTCGAGGAGCGCTCGCACGCCCTCAACGCTCGAGACCGCTCGGCCATCTATGGCGGCTTCCACATCTACGGTAAAAAGCCATGAGCCGCGTCGAGGCCGGCCCGGAGCCTGAAGTCGGCGGCCATGCCGGCCTGATGGACGGCATGTACCGCTACCAGCGGCACATCTACGACCTGACGCGCAAATACTACCTGTTCGGCCGCGACCGCACGATCAACCACCTCAACATGCCCTTCGGCGGCTCGCTGCTGGAAGTCGGCTGCGGCACCGGCCGCAACCTGCTATACGCCCACCGCCGTTTCCCGTCCGCCCGGCTCTTCGGCCTCGATATCTCGCAGGAGATGCTGATATCGGCCCGGGCGAGCTTTCGCGGGATATCGCCGATGCCGGATTTCAAGGTTGCCGATGCGACCAGCTTCAAGGCACAGGATTTCGGCACCGAGGGTTTCGACCGGATCATGATCTCCTACGCGCTGTCGATGATCCCCGACTGGAAAGCCGCGATCGACGCCGCAATCGATGCCCTGAAGCCCGGTGGTGAGCTGCATATCGTCGACTTCGGCCAGCAGCAGCGCCTGCCCGGCTGGTTCCGCAAGGGGTTGCAGTCGTGGCTGCGAAGCTTCCATGTGACACCCCGCGCAGACCTTCAGGCCGTGCTCGAAGAGCGCTGCAACAGGCTGGGCGCCAGGCTTTCGGTTGAAGATATCGGCCGCGGCTATGCGATACGGGCAGTTATTGTGACGGCGCGCGCATAATTAGCTTGAAGATAACGCATTTTTTACGTTGATATGATGAAAACGGCTTCAGTGCCTTTTCCGCCACGGCTGCGATTCGTCGGCCGAAAACTTGAACTTGGGCAGAATAACACCTCACCTGGATACGGGACGCCCATGCGCCGGCTTTTGTTATGTTTACTGCCGTTGGTCCTGCTGCTGAGCGGCTGCAATTCGAGCTATGACTTCATGGAGACGAAGTCGATACCGAAATCCCGCTTCCGCGATACCAAGCCGCAGGATTTCGGCGCCGACCATCCGCAACTGCACCCCATCCACGGCATCGATATTTCCAAATGGCAGGGCGACATCGACTGGCGGACGGTCAAGTCGTCCGGCGTAGCCTTCGCCTTCATCAAGGCGACCGAAGGCAAGGATATCGTCGACACCAAGTTCCAGGAATATTCGAGCGAGGCCCGCGCTGCCGGCATCCCGAGCGCGCCGTACCATTTCTACTATTTCTGCTCTTCCGCCGACGAGCAGGCCGACTGGTTTATCCGCAACGTGCCGAAATCGGCCATGGTGCTGCCGCCGGTGCTCGATGTTGAATGGAACGCGGAATCCAAAACCTGCCGCCTGCGCCCCGATGCGGTTACCGTACGGGCGCAACTGCAGCGCTTCATGGACCGCCTCGAGGCCTATTATCACATGCGGCCGATCATCTACACGTCCGTCGATTTTCACCGCGACAACCTCGTCGGCTACTTCAAGGACTACCACTTCTGGGTCCGCTCGGTCGCCAAGCATCCCGGCGTCACCTATGCCGATCGCCGCTGGGCCTTCTGGCAATATACCTCGACCGGCGTCATCCCGGGCATCAAGGGGCCGACGGACATCAACGTCTTTGCCGGCAACGAAAAGAACTGGCGGAACTGGGTCGAGGCGGTCACGAAGCTCAAGAATTCTTGAAGCCAGCGCCATTTCCTTCTTGCATCGAAGCTCATGTTCTGGGAAAGCGACCTCATCCGTAAGCAACGAGGACCGCCCATGGACCGCTTCAACGCTCGACGCACTGCACTCGCGATGATCTTCGCATCAACAATGGCAGGTGCTGCCGCGGCCCAGACGAGCGCCCCGGCCCCGCAGAACCCGACACCGGCAGCCGCCTGCGGCGGTGACCTCTCCACATTTCTCGAAGGCGTCAAGGCCGATGCGATCAATGCAGGCGTAACCCCGGAAGCCGCCGAAAAGACGGTCGCCGGCGCCCAGATCGACCCCAAGGTCCTCGCCCGCGACCGCGCCCAGGGCGTCTTCAAGCAGACCTTCCTCGAATTCTCGCAGCGCACCGTCAGCCAGGCGCGCCTCGATATCGGCCGCAAGAAGATGGCGCAGTACGCCGACGTCTTCGCGCGCGCCGAGAAGGAACATGGCGTGCCGGCCGGCGTCATCACCGCCTTCTGGGCCATGGAAACCGACTTCGGTGCCGTGCAGGGCGATTTCAACACCCGCAACGCTCTCGTCACGCTCGCCCATGACTGCCGCCGCCCGGACCGCTTCCGCGAACAGCTGATCGCGCTCAGTGAACTCGTCCAGCGCAACGATGTCGAACCTGCAACGACCCAGGGCGCCTGGGCTGGCGAGATCGGCCAGACGCAGCTGCTGCCAAAGACCATCATCGCTTATGGCGAGGACGGCGATGGCGACGGCCTGGTAAAATTGCGCGAGAGCGCCCCGGACGTCATCCTGACGACTGCCAACTTCCTGCAGTCGCTGGGCTTCCAGCGCGGCCAGCCCTGGCTCCAGGAGGTGACGCTTCCGGCGACGCTTCCATATGAAAAATCAGGCATCGGTGGCACCATGACCGCCGCCGACTGGTTCGCCCTCGGTGTCAAGCCACGCGACGGCAACACCTCCTTCGGCAATCTGGTCTCTGCGCTGATCCTGCCGCAGGGCCGCTTCGGCCCGGCCTTCCTCACCTACCCCAATTTCAACGTCTACCTCGCATGGAACCAGTCGTTCATCTACACGACGTCGGCCGCCTATCTCGCAACCCGCTTCGCAGGCGCTCCGACCTATAACAAGGGCACGCCCGAGAAGGGCCTGAGCGACACCGACATGCGTGCGCTCCAGACCAAGCTTAAGGCGCACGGCTACGACGTCGGCGAGATCGACGGTATCCTCGGCTCCGGCACCCGCATTGCCATCCAGAAAGAACAGTTCCGCCTCGGCCTCCCCGCCGACGGCTGGGCCACGGAAGCGCTGCTGAACGCGCTCTGAGGACGGAGACTGCCGAGGAATACGGGGGCGGCTCTGAAGGTCGCCCTTGGAATGACTGTCGGCATCAATGCGCGAGTACCTACACATCAAGTTTCAGCAGCCTTCGCCTTGGAGACGTCAGAGGGTTGGTAGGCAGACTTCATCCAAGACCGGCGACTTCACGGCATCGAAAAGATCAGGCACAAAGCTCGCGGCTTCACTGGAATTTTCCAACTGTCGAAACAGGAACGCATGGGCATTTTGATTTCCGGCAGTTCCAACGTAGGCAAGACGACATTGGCGACACGCCTTGCCCGCCAGCTTGGATGTGACATGATTTCAACGGATAGCCTCGCCCGTCATCCCGGGCGCCCTTGGCCGGAGGTACGGCCGCCTGTCGCTGAATATTATTCACGGCTTTCCGATGAGACCATCTATTGGTTTCTAAGGGTTCATCACGAAAACATCTGGCCGGCAATACGGCAGCAGATTGACGCCAGGGTCCATGCCAGAACACCTTTTATAATCGAAGGCTCTGCACTTCGCCCCGAGTTTATAGCTCCGCTTGTCTCTAACGAAATATCTCCTGTTTTCCTGTATGCTGACAACGACCTCCTTAGGGAAAGAATGCGATCCGAGGCCGAATATGCCCAGCGCGATCAAGCTGGACGCAGCATCATCGACAAATTCATAGACCGATCCTTGCGCGACAATTCGGAAATGCACCTCGCCGCTCGCAGCCATGACATCACCATCGTCGACACCTCAGACGCCGTCGCCGTATCCAATCTGTGTGACGAGCTCGTAAGGCGGGAGCTCAGTGCAAGCTCACGACAATCCTGAGTTTCCCAATAAAGCGGGGGATTGTTTAGGATCTCCTCACCGCCCCCCTTCACCACCACCCACGCCCCCAAACCAACACCCCTTGCACGGCAAGCGGGAATCGGGTGGATGCGGTGGCGGGAGCTGCGATTGTGTTGCTTTGGACTGGAGGAGCCGGGATGGAAGCTGACAATCGCATGAATGCGCTGACCTGGGGGCTGCTTGTGCTCCTCAGCCTGATCTGGGGCGGGTCTTTCTTCTTTGCGCGTATCGCTGTGCACGATGTACCGCCGTTCACGCTGGTCTTCCTGCGGCTGATTTTGGCCGCCGCGGCGCTGCATCTCTATATCGGTGGCCGATACGGTATCTACGGCCTGCTGCGCAGCCACTGGCGGCAATTCTTGCTGCTCGGGCTGATCAACAACGCCATCCCCCACGCCATGATCTTTCTCGGCGAGACCGAGATTGGCGCCGGCCTTGCCTCGGTGCTGAACGCCACGACGCCGATCTGGACGGTCATCGTCGCCCATTACGCGACGCAGGACGAGAAGCCCGGTCGGGCGAAAATCATCGGCTGCTTCGTCGGGCTGATAGGCACCGTCGTGCTGGTGGGGCCGGGAGCGCTGGATGCCGCAGGTGCGCCGCTCTGGGCGCTGCTGTTGCCCATCGTCGCCGCCATGTCCTATGGCCTTGCCGGCGTCTATTCCAAGCGCTTCAAGGGCATCCCCGCGCCGGTGACCGCCGCAGGCCAGCTGACCGGCTCGTCGCTCATCATGCTGCCGGTTTCGCTGCTGGTCGATCAACCCTGGACGCTCGCCATGCCGCCGATGCAGACGATTGCTGCCATTGTCGCCCTGGCCCTTCTGTCGACCGCCTTCGCCTACATTCTCTATTTCCGCATCATGACGCTTGCCGGCGCCACCAACACGTCGTTGGTCACCTTGCTGGTTCCACCGAGCGCTATCCTGTTAGGATTCGTCTTCCTGGGAGAGCGGCTCGGCGCCACCCAGGTGGCCGGCATGCTGCTGATCGGGCTCGGCCTTGTTATCCTCGACGGACGGCTTTTTTCGCGCAGCAGACCGTCGGCAGCAAAGACCTGAGCCACGCCATGGCGTTAATCTGGCGTTAGCATTCGTAAAGAAATACACAATTATTTTGACGTTTAGAATCAACGGCTAACGACAAAACATTAGCGAATCTCGCACAGCCCGCTGCGGTGCAGTATGGAAATCGCTTTCGGGCGACATATTTGTGACATAGGCTTTAAGGGTTAACGGAGGAGGCAGACCATGGGACTGACGCAATCCATCAACGTCCTTCTGATCAGTGCAGCATTTATGTTCGTCGTGACGATGCTATTCATCTGAGACGCCGCTCGCGGCTCGCCGCGACCGGAAATGCAGGCTTCTCTAAGCTTAACATGTGGGTTTGAAATGAGCGCCGGTCCTGAAAAGGCCGGCGCTTTTTCGTGGTTCAAGCAGCAGCGCCGGCCGCCTCTGCGATCTTCGTGCGCTTGAAACCCAGCCGCTCGAGCACGGCGCCGACCAGAGGAGCGCGGTTCATCGTGTAGAGATGAAATTCCCGGTGGCCGCGACGCACGAGGTCCTCGATCTGCTCTGCCGCGACATCGGCCGCCACCTTGGCCCGCTCTTCAGGCTTGTCGTCGAGCCCGGCAAAGCGTTCGTCCAGATAGGACGGGATACTAGTGCCGCACATGCCGGCAAAGCGCTTCAGCTGCGTCAGGTTCTGGATCGGCATGATGCCCGGCAGCACGGGAATGGCGATACCAGCCGCCCGCACCCGCTCCATGTAGGTCTCGAAGACGTCATTGTCGAAAAAGAACTGGGTCAGGGCACGGTCGGCGCCGTTGTCGGCCTTGCGCTTCAGCATGTCGATATCGGCAGCCGTGTCGCGGCTTTCCGGGTGCTTCTCCGGATAGGCAGACACCGAGATCTCGAAATCGCCGATATCGCGCAAGCCCGCCACCAGCGCTGCGGCATTCTCGTAGCCGCCGGGATGTGGCTGGTAAGCGGTGCCGATGCCGCCGGGCGGATCGCCGCGAAGGGCAACGAAGTGCCTGACGCCGGCCGCACGCAACTCATCGACGACCCGGTGTGTGTCTTCGCGCGTGGCACTGACGCAGGTGAGATGCGAGGCAGTCGGCAGTGGCGTCTCGGCGATCATCCTGCGCACGGTATTCAGCGTCGGCGCCTTGGTCGAACCGCCGGCCCCATAGGTGACGGAGACGAATTCGGGCTGCCATTCCGTCAGCTCCGTGATGGCGGCCCAAAGCTGGCCTTCCATGTCGGGTGTCTTTGGCGGAAAGAACTCGAAGGAGATGCTGACGTCGCTGCGCCCTGTGTCCGGTGTAGAAGTCATGTCAGGCCCTCTTTTCTGCGCGTAATGCTGGTTGACGGCTTTCACTGGTCGCGATCAGCAGGCGCGGATCGCGCGCCACCCAGATCGTTACCGTCAGATCCTCGCCACTCTGCTTTCCGGAATGAAGGTCCCTGACCTCCTCGAGCTCCAGTCCGGCCTTCTTCAACCACTCCTCCATCGTCGCGTGGCTGAAGCCGAGGCGGAGATGTGCATGGTCGTCGCGCAGGTATTCCAGCGCGTGCGGGGCGAGATCGACGATCACCAGCCGGCCGCCCGGCCGCAGCATGCGCGCCGCCTCGCCGATCGCAAGTTCCGGCTGGTAGAGAAAATGCAGTACCTGATGAATGGTGATCAGGTCGAAATCCTGCGCCTCGAGCGGCAGATTGAAGATATCCCCGTGCCGCACCGAGGCGGTTGTGATATTCGCCTTGTCGAGATTGGCCCGTGCGACTGCCAGCATGTCGCGGCTGGCATCGACGCCGATGGCGCGGCGGTAGACGCCGGACAGCAGCTGAAGCATGCGCCCCGTTCCCGTCCCGAGATCGAGAAACGTGTCGATCGGCCGGGTACCGATCAGCTGCTTCAGCGCAGCGTCGACATCCTCGTCGGCCACATGCAGACGGCGGAGCTCATCCCATTCGGCAGCGTTGTGGCTGAAATAGGCCTGGGCGCGCTCAGCGCGTACATGCTTCACCGAACCGAGACGTTCGCTGTCGCGCAGCAGGACAGGGTCACTCTCGTCGGCATGGCGCAGCAGCGTGCGGGCGAGATGCACGGCAGCACCATCCTGCTTCAGGCGGAAATAGGCCCAGGCGCCTTCCTGGTAGCGATCGATCAGGCCCGCCTCGCCCAGAAGCTTCAGATGCCGGGAAATACGCGGCTGGGATTGGCCGAGGATTTCGGTGAGGTCGGTGACCGTCAAATCGCCGGCGGCCAGCAGCGCCAGCAGCCGGAGCCGCGTCGGCTCGCCCGCTGCTTTCAGGACATCGACCAGCCCCTCGAGACCAAATTTAACAAGATCCGCCATACACTCACCCAATCAAGACATAAACATATCTTTATGTGATTGAGGGCAATGGCGCAAGTGGGAAATGGAAGGTCGCTACTGTCAGATGCGAGCCGGTGAACCGGCAGTTCAGGGCCGCAAATGAAACCCCCCGCGGCTGCGGGGGATCTCGAATTTGTGTAGCGCGCGCCGGTGGCGATCAGCGCGTCAGACGCTTGTAGGCCTGGCTGCTCGGGTTCAACGCATCGGCGCCGAGGCGGCGGATCTTGTCCTGCTCGTAGTCCTCGAAGTTGCCTTCGAACCATTCGACATGGCTGTCACCCTCGAAGGCGAGGATGTGGGTCGCCAGCCGGTCGAGGAACATGCGATCATGGCTGATGATGATGGCGCAGCCGGCAAAGGATTCCAGCGCGCTTTCCAGCGCACCGAGCGTTTCGGTATCGAGGTCGTTGGTCGGTTCGTCGAGAAGCAGCACGTTGCCGCCAGCCTTCAGCATCTTGGCAAGATGCACGCGGTTGCGCTGGCCGCCGGAAAGATTGCCGACCTTCTGCTGCTGGTCACCACCCTTGAAGTTGAACGCGCCACAATAAGCTCTTGAATTCATGTCGAACTTGCCGAGCTTGATGATTTCGGCGCCGCCCGAGATTTCTTCCCAGACGGTCTTCGAGCCATCCAGTGCATCGCGGCTCTGGTCGACATAGCCGAGTTGCACGGTGTCGCCGATGCGGATGGTGCCGGCATCGGGCTTTTCCTGGCCGGTGATCATCTTGAACAACGTCGTCTTGCCGGCGCCGTTCGGGCCGATGATGCCGACGATGCCACCGGGCGGCAGCTTGATCGACAAGTCCTTGATCAGCAGCTCGTCGCCGAACCCCTTGGAAACGTTCTCCATCTCGATGACAACCTGGCCGAGACGCTCGCTGACCGGGATGATGATCTGGGCGTCGCCGGGACGCTGCTTCTCGGCGGCATCGACCAGCTGTTCGTAGGACTTGATACGGGCTTTGGATTTAGCCTGGCGAGCCTTCGGGCTGGAGGCGATCCATTCCTGTTCGCGCGAGATCGCCTTCTGACGTCCTGCCTCTTCGCGGTTTTCCTGCTGCATGCGCTTTGCCTTGGCAAGCAGGTAGGCGGAGTAGTTGCCTTCATAAGGAATGCCGCGGCCACGGTCGAGCTCGAGGATCCAGCCGGTGACGTTGTCGAGGAAGTAGCGATCGTGGGTAATCATCATCACGGCGCCGGGATAGGCGCGCAGGTGCTTTTCGAGCCAGGCGATGGTCTCGGCATCCAGATGGTTGGTCGGTTCGTCGAGGAGCAGCAGGTCCGGCTGCGACAGTAGCAACCGGCAGAGCGCAACGCGACGGCGCTCACCGCCCGACAGGCTTGTGACTTCCGATTCAGGCGGCGGGCAACGGAGCGCATCCATCGCCATTTCGACCTGACTTTCGAGGTCCCATAGGTTCTGGCTGTCGATGATATCCTGGAGCTTCGAGCCTTCTTCGGCCGTCTCGTCGGAGTAGTTCATCATCAGTTCGTTGTAGCGCTCGAGCACGGCCGTCTTCTTGGCAACGCCTTCCATGACGTTTTCGCGCACCGTCTTGGTCTCGTCGAGATGCGGCTCCTGCTCGAGATAGCCAAGGGTCGCGCCTTCCGCGAGCCAGGCTTCCCCGGTGAATTCCTTGTCCAGGCCGGCGATGATCTTGAGAACGGTCGACTTACCCGCGCCGTTCGGGCCGAGGATGCCGATCTTGGCATCGGGGTAGAACGACAGGTTGACGTTCTCGAGGATTTTCTTGGCGCCGTAAGACTTGTTGAGTCCCGACATGTGATAGATGAATTGACGTGCCATTGCTGGGCTTCTCCTAGGCGCAAGAGATCTGGGTTTGAGCCGCTATGTAAGGGAAACCACGCCGCGCGGCAACGCCGAAACCGGCCTTGCGCCGCATTTGTCGACCATCGGGGTGACGCAATCAGCCAAACCGCCGACGTCCAAGCCTGACCCGCCGCTGACGATACCCATCGGACAACGCCACCGCGCAGTCAGAAATCCTAGCGGCCGACGGCCTGCACCAGACCTTCGCTGCAGCCGAACGCGGTACTACCGGCGCCCTGGATCAGCTTGCCCAGCCTCGGACCACTCTCGCCGGGCGATACCGCATCCTGCGACAAGCCGATGGTGAGCTCCGAAATCACCCGGGCGCTGCCGTTTCCGCGGCAGCTCATCTTGACGCGGTCACTGGCACCCTGGCCAAAACTTTTGTCGAATGCGGCCTTGATGCGTTCGGCATCCAGCGTCTTGCCGACGTTCGCCGCAAACAGCGCGCCGACGGCAGATGCGTTCAATTCATCGATCAGTGACACGGCAGTGCCGAAATAGGCGTCTGCCGAGAGTTTCGTGCAGGTTCCGTGCTTCAGCCACTCATGGCGCTCGAGGCCAGACTGCGTGCCCGGCATTGCCTTGCCGAGAGCGGCCTTGGTCGCCGCCGACAGTTCGACGGCAGGCAGGCTGTCCCAGCCATGACTGCGGTCGGCCTGTTGCAGCGCATCCGGCACACCGCAATAGTTCTGCCGCATCGGCCAGAGCCCGTGCAGCGAGAGGTGGGTGGCATCGAAGCCGTTGGCACTCTCGTCCCGGCACTCGGCTTTCTCAGCGTTGGTAGCGCAGAATGCCGGCTCCCAGCTGGCCGCAAGAATAAACCTAGTCTGTCCATCGCGCGCTTCGGCCGGAAGGGAGAGGCTGCCCAGCAAAACCGGCAGGCAGGAAAAAGCGGCCAGAAGCCTTAAAGAAACAACGCGCATGACAATCCACCCCAGGAACAATAAGAGAACAAGTAAGCAGATCGCATCTTCCGTCGCAAGCTGTAAATTCCCCACCGCCGGATTATCATTATCCTGTGCGCCTCCCCGAAGTTGCATTGCAAAGTTCCAGCCATTGCCGTCAGGTGCACCGATGCGAGGAGATCCCATGTTTCAAGAGATAAGACGGCACCAGAGCCCGACGGGCGCGGCACTTGCCTACCGTCATCAGCCCGCATCGGGCACGCCGCGCGGCATCCTTCTCGTGCTGCACGGGCTTGCCGAGCATTCCGGCCGCTACGGTCGCTTTGCCGAGGCGATGGCGGGCAACGGTTATCACGTCTACGCGCACGACCACCGTGGGCATGGCCGCACGAAAGCACCGGATGCGCCGCTTGGCCAGTTCGCCCGCAGCGATGGCGTGGTGTGCGTCATCGCGGACGTCATGGCGATGAGGTCGCTGGCCTCGGCTGACCACCCCGGCCTGCCTGTTGTCCTCTTCGGTCATTCCATGGGCGGACTGATCAGCCTTTCCGCCGCCATCGCCCATCCCGCAGACTTCGATGCCGTCGCAGTGTGGAACTCGAACTTTCATCCCGGCCTCGCCGGACGGGCTGGACAGCTGATCCTCGGCATCGAGCGCATGCTTAAAGGCTCGGATGTCCCGAGCGCCCTGCTACCGCGACTGACGTTCGGCGCCTGGGGGCAGTCCATCCCCGATCACCGGACGCCGTTCGATTGGTTGTCGACGGATGCGGCCGAGGTCGATGCATATATCGCCGACCCGCTCTCCGGCTTCGATGCCTGTGTATCGCTCTGGCGCGACTTGCTGGCCATGAGTTTTGCCGCACCTAGGCGACGCCACCTCGCCCGGCTACCTCCCACACTCCCAATCCACCTGGTTGCTGGCGCGCAGGATCCGGCGACGGATTACGGTAAAGCCATAACCTGGCTGGCAAACCGTTTGAAAGGATTCGACTTTTCGAATATCACAACGGAAATCTATAGCGAAATGCGGCACGAGACCCTGCATGAGGTCGATGCCAACAGGGCCACGGCGAACTTTGCCGCGTGGTGCGAACGCGTCTTGCCAAAGCCCTGACGCCGGAGGAATGTCGATGCAAAGCCCCAGCCATACGCTTGCCTCGCGGCATTCGTCGGAAATGACGATGGGCCTGACCCTGATGTTCGTGTCGGTCATGCTGTCGCCGATCGTCGACATCTTTTCCAAGCTGGCGGCTGTCACCATCCCGCCGGTCGAGGTCACAGCGGCACGCTTTCTTTTTCAATGCCTGTTCGCTCTGCCGATGATCGTCTGGAAACGCAGTTGGATGCCTGGCACGTGGCGGCAGAGAAGAATTCACGCCCTGCGTGGCAGCCTGCTGGTGCTGTCGATGATCACCTTCGTGACGACGTTACAGGTGATGGAGGTTGCCGATGCCATCGCCATCTTCTTCGTCCAGCCGATCATCCTCACCGTTCTCAGCAGCATCTTCCTGAAGGAAACAGTGGGTTGGCGGCGTTACGCGGCCTGCGTCGTCGGATTCAGTGGCGCCTTGCTGATCATCCAACCCAGCTTCCAGCAACTCGGCTTCGTTGCCTTGCTCCCCGTTGTTACCGCGATCTGCGGCTCGATCTTCGTGCTTTTGACGCGCGTCCTGTCCCATAGCGAACCGGCCTCCTCGATGCAGCTGAACACCGGCCTCTGGGGATTGCTGTTCTCCATGATCCTGCTGGCAATCGGCAGCCTCGCCGGCAATGCCATCCTGTCGCCTGTCATGCCGGACGCCACTGCCGCACTCCATCTCCTCGGCGTCGGCGTGACAGCAGCCGTCTGCGGGATGCTGACACTTTATGCATACCGCGCCGTCCGGGCATCGACGCTCGCACCGCTGCAGTATTTCGAGATCATTTCGGCGACGATCTTCGGCTGGCTGGTGTTCGACAATTTCCCGAACATGCTGAAATGGGTTGGCATTCTCATCATCATCTGCTCCGGTCTCTACATCCTGTGGCGCGAGCGGCGGCTTGCATCCAAGCCGGTATCCGATACATCTCAATCGCTCCGCGCACCCTGATCGAAGATCTGCAAAACATGACCAACCGACCGATAAAAAAGCCACCGCTCGCAGGCATCCGCGTCATCGAACTCGCGCGCGTGCTGGCAGGACCTTGGGCAGGCCAGATGCTGGCCGATCTCGGTGCCGATGTCATCAAGGTGGAAAACCCGGATGGCGGCGACGACACGCGCCAATGGGGACCTCCGTTTGTCGAGGATACCCACGGAGCCAACCTTTCCGCCGCCTATTACCACTCGGCCAATCGCGGCAAGCGTTCCATCGTCGCCGATCTGCGCACGGCCGAGGGCCAGGATCTGGTTCGCCGGCTGGCCATGACGGCGGACGTGCTGATCGAGAATTTCAAACTCGGCGGCCTCGTCAAATACGGCCTCGACTACGAGAGCCTCCACAAGCTCAATCCAAAACTGGTCTATTGCTCGATCACCGGCTTTGGCCAGACCGGTCCCTATGCCAATCTCGCCGGCTACGACTACATCGTCCAGGGCATGTCCGGCTTCATGTCGATCACCGGCGAGACAGACGGCCAGCCGATGAAGGCCGGCGTCGCCATCGCCGACATTTTCACCGGGATCTATGCTGTCTCGGCCATCGAGGCGGCCCTGATCCATGCCCTCAAATCCGGTGAAGGGCAACTGGTCGACATGGCGCTGCTCGACGTCCAGGCGGCAGTGCTGGCGAACCAGAACATGAACTACCTGATATCAGGCAAGGCGCCGGAGCGGCTGGGCAATGCTCATCCCAACATCTCTCCCTACGAGGTGGTGCCCGTCGCCGACGGCTTCCTGATCCTCGCCATTGGCAACGATGGCCAGTTCCGTCGTCTTTGCGGCCTGCTCGGTATCGAGGCTATCATCGGCGACGAGCGCTTCGCCACCAACAAGGCCCGCATCGCCAACCGCATGGAAGTTCGCCAACTCGTCTCGACCGAGACGCTGAAATGGACCAAGGCCGCCCTGCTGCAGCGCTGCGAGCAGAATGGCGTGCCGGCTGGTCCCATTAATACCATCGAGGAAATGTTCGCCGACCCCCAGGTGGTGGCGCGCGGCCTGCGCATCGATCTCGACGATGCAGCCGGCAATGCCATTCCGGGCGTCCGCACGCCGGTCATTCTCTCCGAAACACCCCTACGCTACGAACGGCCGAGCCCGAGGCTCGGCGAACATCAGGACGAGGTGCTGGCGGAACTCGCTGCCCTCGAAGGAAAGGCAAGATCATGAAACGCACAGGCGGCCAGCTCATCGTCGAGGCTTTGAAAGCCAATGGCGTCAAGCGCATCTCCTGCGTTCCCGGCGAAAGCTTCCTGGCCGTGCTCGACGCGCTGCATGACAGCGACATCGACGTTCTCGTCTGCCGCCAGGAAGGCGGTGCTGCGATGATGGCCGATGCCTGGGGCCGGCTGACCGGCGAACCCGGCATTTGCATGGTGACACGCGGCCCGGGCGCTACGAATGCTTCTGCCGGCCTCCATATCGCCCGCCAGGACTCCATCCCGATGATCCTCTTCATCGGCCAGGTGCAGCGCGATGCCCGCGAACGCGAGGCATTTCAGGAAGTCGAATATCGCCGCGCCTTCACCGAGTTCGCCAAGTGGGTCGGCGAGATCGACGATGCCACCCGCATTCCGGAGTTCGTCACCCGCGCCTTTGCCGTCGCCACATCCGGACGCCCCGGCCCCGTCGTGTTGAGCCTGCCCGAAGACATGCTGCGCGACCTCGTCGAGGCGCCTGAGGCAAAGCCCTACATGCCGGTGGCAAGCCATCCCGGTAAAAGCCAGATCGACGAACTCCAGCACCGGCTGATGGCTGCGGAGCGGCCGATGGTCATCGTCGGCGGCACGCGCTGGAACGACGAAGCGGTGGCATCGCTCCGCACGTTCGCCGAACGCTTCCAGCTGCCGGTCGGCTGCTCGTTCCGCCGGCAGATGCTGTTCGACAATCTGCATCCCTCCTATGCCGGCGACGTCGGCATAGGCATCAACCCGGCGCTCGGCAAGGAGATCAGGGAGGCCGACCTCCTCATCCTCATCGGCGGCCGCTTTTCCGAAATGCCGTCCTCCGGCTATACGCTGATGGACATCCCCTACCCGGCGCAGGCGCTGGTGCACATCCATCCCGATCCGTCGGAACTCGGGCGCGTCTACCGGCCGGATCTCGCCATCTGCGCCAGCCCTGCCGATTTCGTCTCCGCTCTGGCGGATCTTCCTGCGCCGGCAACGCCCATCTGGGCAGAGCGCACCGCCCGGATGCATGCCGCCTACCGCACATGGTCCAAAACCCCTGAAACCAGCCCAGGCGATGTCCACATGGGCCGGATCATGGACTGGATCGAGGCGAACACGGCAGCCGATACCATTTTCACCAATGGCGCCGGCAACTATGCGACGTGGCTGCACCGCTTCCATCGCTTCCGCCAGTTCAACACCCAGGCAGCCCCCGCCTCTGGCTCGATGGGCTACGGCCTGCCGGCGGCGGTGGCTGCGAAGGCATTGTTTCCAGAGCGTGAAGTCATCTGCTTTGCAGGCGACGGCTGCTTCATGATGCACGGACAGGAATTTGCGACGGCGGTGCAATACGGCCTGCCGATCATCACGCTGGTAATCAACAACGGCATGTACGGCACGATCCGCATGCACCAGGAACGCGACTATCCCGGCCGTGTCAGCGGCACGAAGCTCACCAACCCCGACTTCGCGGCCTTCGCCCGGGCCTATGGCGGCCATGGCGAGACGGTGAAGACAACCGCCGAGTTTGCACCCGCCATCGTGCGCGCACGGGCAAGCGGCAAGCCCGCGATCATCGAGATCGTACTCGACCCGCAGGCAATCACGCCAACGCGGACGCTCAACGAGATTGCCGGCCTGAAGTAGCTGCAGGGCGGCCTGCCATCAGGCCGCCTCGTCGGAACAGGTGTAGATCAGTAGGATGCCAGTACGGCGCTGCCAAAGTTCGGTTGCACACCCAAAAGCGGTGCAGCTCTGGTGATAATATCGCGAACCATCGGCGCGGCATTGTTGGTGGCGAAGGTCAGCCCCTTTTCACCCGTGCGCGGCTCGTCGCAGAAGCTGAAAACCACGTATCGCGGATTGTCGATCGGGAATGCCCCCAGAAAGTCGTTGAAGCTGAGCACATGCGAGTACTTGCCGTTGATGACCTTGTTAGCGGTACCTGTCTTTCCGCCGACATGGTAGCCCGGCACGTCGGCGCTCTTGCCCGAACCCTGCTCGCCATTGAGCTTGAAAAGCGCCCGCAGCGTGTCGCTGGTGCTTGGCTTAACGACAACCTTGGCAATTGCGTCCGCCTCCGCCTGCGTGCGCGGCAAGAAAGTCGGCTCGATCAGCCGACCGCCATCCATCAAGGCAGCGCCGGCAACGGCCGTCTGTAGCGGCGTCGTAGCCACGCCATGACCGAACGCGACGGTAATGGAGTTGATCTTCTTCCAGACTTTCGGCTGACTTGGCATCTTCACTTCAGGAAGCTCGGTCTGCATCTTCGACAACAGTCCTAGTCGTGCAAGATACGCCCTCTGTGCGTCCATTCCGACAATTTCGATCATGCGTGCAGTGCCGATATTCGAAGAATACCGAAAAATCTCGGGAACCGTAAGCCAGCGACGGGGCACGTCGCGGTCGTCGTGGATCGTGAAGCCGGCGACATGCAGAGACTGGGAGGCATCGAATGTATCGGTCAGCTTGACGCTGCCAGTGTCCATCGCCATGGCCATCGAGAAGGTCTTGAAGGTCGACCCCATTTCGTTGGTACCGTTCGTCATCCGATTGAGCCAACCATCGGCCCCATTTGCATTCGGCGCGTTCGGGTCGAAGTCCGGTGCAGACGCCATGGCCAGCACTTCGCCCGTTTTGATGTCGAGAATGACCGCGCCGGCTGATTTGCTCTGGTACTTCGTCAATGCATCCACGACGACATCGTGAACGATATTCTGAACTCGGATGTCGATCGACAGCTTCACCGGTTCAAGCGGTTCGCTGCTGGCAAGACCCGCCGACGTCAGGTCGGAAAGGCCCTGGTTGTCGAGATATTTCTCCATGCCGGCAACGCCATGATTGTCGATATCGACATAGCCAAGCACATGCGCAGCGGTGCTGCCGCCCGGATAGAAGCGGCGGACTTCCGGGCGGAAGCCGATGGCGGGAAGTCCGAGGGCGAGGATTTCGCCCTGCTGCTTCGGTGTCAGCTGACGCTCCAGCCAGACGAAATGAGATCGCTTGTCTGACAGCTTGCGATAGGTTGATTTCCTGTCGAGATTGGGAAATATCTTCGTCAGCTTTTCGATGGTGTCATCGACGTCGACCATCTTGATCGGCTCGGCATACATCGAGAAAGTCCGGATGTCGGTTGCCAGCAGCGCGCCGTTGCGATCCTCGATATCGGGACGCGAGGCCATGGCCGGACCTGCGGGAATGTTCGTCGTGTCGGCCTGCGGCTGCATGCCGAGGAAGATCAGCTTCCCGAACACCACGCAGTAGACGACGCAGAGAGTACCCGCCAAAATGCCGAGCCGCGACTTGCTCTGCCGTGATTTGCGGACATTGCCCTTCTTGGAACCCTTGCCGCGGGGGGCGCCAAGACTAAGCCTTATCAGGCGATCGCTGCGAAGCGTAAGGGCGTGGATAAGAGACATCGTCCAACTTTTTAACAGGCACGGATGCGGTTGAAGACGGCAACCTTATAATCAGATTAACTTAGCGTTAAGGATATTAAGAAACCGTAAAGCCGGAGGCACCGCTGCGCTCACGGTTCCGTTACGACCGCCTATCCACAAAAAAGCCGGCGAGGATAAGGCACCCGCCGGCTTTCTTTGTACAATACCAATGATCAGCCGATTGCGGCTGTGACCGTGAACTCGACCTTGTATTTCGGCGCGGCAAGCTTTGCCTCGCTGGTGGCGCGGGCCGGCGTGTTGGCCGGATCGACCCAGGCCTCCCAGGCAGCGTTCATCTCGGCGAAATACGACATGTCCGACAGATAAATCAGCGTCTGCAGGATCTTGGACTTGTCGGTGCCGGCAGCCGCCAGCAGGCGGTCGACTTCGGCCAGCGCGTATTTGCACTGTTCGGTAACGGTTTCGCCCTCGCCGACCTGGCCAGCGAGATATACGGTGTTACCGTGGACGACTGCGCCGCTCATGCGGGCGCCGGGGTCGATGCGCTTGATGCTCATGTGGTTCTCCTGATGGTGGTCGAATTCTATGGTCGTGATGCCGCAGGGCGCGGCACCGGCAGGCATGTCCGCAGGGTGCGGATTACATGCGCATATGCTTGGTCTTTTCGTAGATCGCCGTCGAGCGCGCGCCGGAGCGGCAGTAGCCGAGCATCGGGCGCGGAAACTCGTCCAGCGCATCCATCATGCTGCTGACCGCCTCCTCGGTGACGCCCATCGGGCCGACCGGCACATGCGCGACGATGAAGCCGAGTTCCTCGGCGCGCGTCGCGATATCGTCGAACAACGGCTGATCCGGGCTTTCATGGTCGGGACGATGGCAGACGATCGACTCGAAGCCCATCGCCTTGATCTCGTCGAGATCGTCGACCGATATCTGACCTGTGACCGAGTATTGGTCGTCGATCTTGCGGATATCCATAGCACATTCCTCCTTGAGACCGGTCTTTGGGATCGGCTTTCTCTGAAACGGTAACGCTGATCTACGACGCGAGGCCGCGAGCGTCAACCGCTCAGCCGGCCTCGACAAAAGCAAAGCTGAGGCCGAAATTCCGCCCCTCGCTCGGCTGCAGAATATTGAACTCGCCGGCCTCTTCGAGCTCTGCGCGTGGCAGCCACCGGTGCGACACCGGTTCGATCCCGAGCACATCGGCGGGTGCCTTCTGATTGCGCCAGACCTGTAAAAACGGCAGTGTCCCGGCTGCAATCCGCACCCGCAGCGTCTTGCCGCCAATCGCCGCAATCGGCCCGAGGGACACCTCGGAAAACGCGCCGTCCGTTGCCGGCGCCGGCACGCAGAATATGCCGCCGAGTTCCTCTCCGAAAGCCCAGGGGAAACCACCGCCTTCCAGCATTTGCCCGGTCAGGCGCACCGCGTCGTCGAACCATTTTCCACCGATGTTCATGTGATACATCAGGAACACAGGCATCGGCTCGCTGCCGGTGTTGATCACCCAGTCATCGAGGAAAACCTCGCCCGTCGCCCCGTCGATCCTCCACAAGCGCTCAAGCCGCGCTGTGCCTCCTTCGGCCGTCACCACGTCGACATCGGCCCGGCATTCCGCATCGCCCTTGTCGAAGCGGGTCCAGAGCACCCGGGCAGGCGTTGCCGAAAAGGACCCGTGCAGCGGATAGGTCCGGCCGGCATGGGGGCCGTGCATGGGCTCGCGATGGCGGATATGGTCCGGACCGCAGGTGAACAGAAAACCCTCGACCGAATGGGATATGCGCGCATCGCCATCGTCCGGAACGGCCTTGCCGGGCGCAAGGTCGATGCCATCTACGACACAGGCGCCGATATCCATCACCGACGCTTCGTCCAGGCTCAGCTTCGGCCCGTTAGTAGCTGAAAATTCGATCATCCGCAGTACCCTCCCTTGCGCCGGCGCTGCCTGCCCGCCACCGCGCGTTATAACACTGTTAACCATACCGAACGTGGCCTGCATCACGAAATCAGGAGCCGGCAACCAATCCCGCAGCGCGGCGTTACGTCGATAACCACAACGTGACGAATTTTTATCTTTTATTCAGCATGCTGCCGAAATATTCCACACTCGTGTCAAGATTGAAGTGTGTGTGGCAACCGACGACCGATCGAGGACAGACCTAACGTGAACCGATTCTTCCAGACAGGCTTATCGCTGGCCGCCGTGCTTGCTGCTTCCGTCGCGACGCTCTCGCCCGTCGAGGCGCAGCAATACTACGGAGGCCAGAACAGTGACACGGTGCTGGTCGCACCCGATGGACGCATCCTTGAGCAGATCCCGGAACAGGGCGACGTCGTGATGACGCGCGACCGCCGCGGCAACCGCGTCCTCGTCGACCGCTACGGCACCGTCATCGCAACCGAAATGCGCGCCAGCACCTATTACCCCAAGGCTCCGAGCCGCGATGGATATGGCGGCAGCGACACGAACCGTTATGGCGATACCGAACTCAGCAGCAACCGCGGCTACGGCAACGATTACGGCAACGGCCAGCCAGACGATTTCTACGGCCAGCGGGAACCCGGCGCCGTCACCGGCGGCATTCCGGGCAGCGGCTCCATAGAACGGATACCTTTGGACAACCAGGGCATTCCGGATGCCCAGGGCAATGGCGGCGGAAATGGCGACTACGCGTCGCTCAACCCCGATGACGCCCCCGCAAGACCGAGAACGGCAGAGCCCGTCATCACCCTCAAAAACAAGTCGAAGATGGAGATCACCGCGCTTGAGGTGTTCCTCGATCGCAAGGGCATTTCACCCGGTGCCATCGACGGCCGGATCGGCGGCAACGTCACCAAGGCTATCTACGCCTACCAGCAAATGACCGGCCAGCAACTCGACCCGAACAACACCGACGCGATCCTCGAGGACCTTCGCAACTCCGGCGGCATGCCGATCGTCAACTACACGATCACGCCGGCAGACGCAGCCGGACCTTACGTCGCCGAAATTCCGGAAGACTATGCCAAGAAGGCAAGCCTGACGTCGCTCGGATACACCTCCACGACCGAAATGCTCGCCGAGCGCTTCCATATGGATGAGGGTTATCTGAAAGAGATCAACCCGGGTGTGGATTTCACCGTGCCGGGTTCAACGGTTAAGGTCGTCAACATCGGCCCGCCGAAGACCGGCGAAGTCGCCCGCATCGTCGCCGACAAGGCGCGCAAGCAGGTGTTCGCCTATGACGCCAGCGGCGCACTGATATCCGCCTATCCGGCATCGATCGGCTCGACCGACACCCCCTCGCCTTCGGGGACGGTCACCGTCGAGCGCGTCGCCTTCAATCCGGGCTACACCTACAATCCGAAGATCAATTTCAAGCAGGGCGCCAACGACAAGGTGCTGGACATTCCTCCAGGCCCCAACGGTCCGGTCGGTACTGTCTGGATGGCCCTATCGAAGCCGACATATGGTATCCATGGAACGCCAGAGCCTTCCAAGATCGGCAAGTCGCAGAGCCACGGCTGCGTGCGTCTGACGAACTGGGACGCAACGGAACTGGCAAAGATGGTCAAGCCCGGCACCGTCGTCGAATTCGTCGACTAGAAAAAATCAGACACGATAAAAAGCTGCCGGACATCCCTCCGGCAGCTTTGTTATTTCAAGAGCTCTGGTTTCAGGAGTAAGCACTGCCTTCCTCGCATATTGACCAAGCGCGATAGGCAGTTCCGAAATGAAAGTTTGATGGCGGCATTGCGCCAAGAGCTGCCATACTCAATTCAACTTTTGAAAGTCGGAAAAGGGGCAGGGAGGGGACTGGCGGCTTTGAACCAATTGAGGGCAATAGCAGACATCAATCGGCATTCGGCATTGCGGTGAACGGGGCATCGTTCGGGGTGTGTCCCGGAGTCAAACATAAAAGGGAAAATCAGCACACCGCCGGCATTGGGCCTGCGTTTTGTTGATAACTACGAGTTTCGACACCCCATCGATTGTATGTTACGTGTGCTAGTATAGGTTGCGGGCTGCTGCCATTGTCGCAAAACACCTCTAAGTAAAGCTTTGATTATGCACCAAGCTGGCCCGCCGAAAACTGTGCTTCAAACGATACTGGATTGGTCGCAAGGGCGTCCATTGTGGCAGCGAGATGCACTGCGGCGTATTGTAACGGGTGGTACACTTGATGCTGCGGCCATCGACCAAGTTTTGGACCTCTGTAAGAAAGAGCACGGCGCGCCCGATATCTCACTGATGGCCGCAGCGCTGGAAGCGGTGCATTTGCCTGCGAACCCCGGTAACGGCGCAACCATCGCATTAGTCTCCCTCGGCGATGTCGTCGGCGTGAACCAATTGGCTCCGAGGCAGACCCTTACGTTCGAACAACAGGGCCTGACAGTTGTTTACGGACCAAACGGAGCCGGCAAATCGGGATATGGGCGAGTGTTGAAGCGTGCCTGCAGGGCACGCAAAGCCGGTGAAATTATGCCCGACGCATTTTCCTTAACGATCGGCGGCAAGGCCACGGCCAGTTTTACAATCTCGCAAGACGGCGTGCAGCAGTCTGTGCTGCCATGGGAGGACAACAAGAATCCTGATCCGGTGCTTTCTGCCGTTAGCGTGTTCGACCGCGAATGCGGCGCAGTCCACATCCAGGACAAGACAGAGGTTGCCTTCCGGCCGTTCGGGCTCGACATTCCCGACGACCTCGCGGCGGTCTGCACGCAGATCAAAGTGCTGCTACAGGCCGAAGAGACCCAGTTCAAGGCGCTCCGCGATCCCGTGTTCGAGATGCCTACTTGGCGGGCGACCACAGCCGTCGGGCGTATCATGTCCAATCTCAAGCACAATACCAAGCTGGAGCCGCTGGCGACCCTCGCAGTCATGACCGATGCCGAACGGGCACGGCTCCAGCAACTCACCGAAGACCTCGCCAAAAATCCGGTTGAGGCCGCCGCCGAGCAGCACCAGTTTGCCGATGGTATCGCGAGGGTCCTGCGCTATCTCAGAAAGGTTGAGGAATACTATTCCGACGACGCTATCAACACGCTGAAATCGCTTGCAGACGATGCCAGAACCAAACGGTTTGCCGCGACGATCGCCGCGGAAAACGCCTTCAAGGACGCCACCTTCCCCGGCGTCGGCGCGGAAGTATGGCGGGAGCTATGGGAGGCGGCGCGGCACTATTCTAAGCATGTTGAGCGGCAGTTCCCGGCGGCGGAAGGTGAACACTGCATATTGTGCCATCAGCCGCTCAACGCCGAGGCCGGTGCGCGGCTGGGCGGCTTCGAGGGTTTCATCCGCGATGATACGGAAAAGCAGGCTGACGCGGCCGAGAAGGTCTATATGAATACACTCAAAGAGTTCCGGATGCGTAAACCGGATATTCGGCTAGTGGCGGACATACGCAGGCGGATTTCCATCCAGCGCGCTGATGTCGCCGCCGAGGTGCTGCGCTTTATGGCCACCGCCGATCTGCGTAGACTACAGTGTCTGCGAGACATCGAGCACAGCGTTGTCATGACACTGTCGCCGATGTCGGTGATCCCGGAAGCAGAGCTGCTGGCACTTGAAAGTGACACCCGTACCTATGCCGGCCAGTTAGAGGCGGCAGCCGATGTCGTAGGCCGTCAGATCCTGCAGGCCGAGCATGACGAGCTCGAAGACCGAGCTGCAGCTACCGCCCTTCACGCGGTCGCCACGAAGGAGGTCAAGCGGCTGGCAAAGCTCGAGCGCATTGCCAAGTGCCTGGGGCAGACCGCGACGACAACTATCACGAAACTTGGCAACGCACTTGCCGATGATATCATTACTCCCCGGATGCGTGATCGCTTCCAGAGAGAGATCATCAGGCTTGCGGCGGAAAAGGTGCGTGTTGAAGTGGTGCGTTCCGGCGGCCAGTACGGCTCGCCAAACTACCAAATCCGTCTGTTCGCAAATCCCAAGACCAAGGTGCATCTGGTGCTGAGTGAAGGCGAGCAAACCTGCGTAGCACTGGCGGCTTTCCTGACCGAGCTCGCGACAGCCACACACAAGTCCGCACTCATCTTCGACGACCCTGTGACATCGCTCGACCACCGCTGGCGCAAGAAGGTCGCGCAAAGGCTCGTGGAGGAGGCGAAGGAACGTCAAATTATTGTTTTCACCCACGACCTGGTGTTCGTGAACGATCTGAATGACAACGCCCGCGGCCAAGGCATTCCCGCCAAGCTTGCAAACCTTTCACGCGGCCCGGAAGGTACTGGTATCGTGGGCGATGGATTGCCGTGGGATCATGCTGGCGTCAAGGCGCGCTTGGACCGGCTCGAGAAAGACCAACGGGCTGCCAAGGCTCTTTATGATGCCAACGACGAGGACGGCTACCGCAGCTCCGGCGTCAGACTTTACGGTTTTCTGCGGGCCACGTGGGAGCGCGCGCTCGAGGAGATCGTTTTCGCAGGTGTGCTGATGCGGCACCGGGATTACATTGATACCAAGCATTTGAAGAAGGTCACCGCGCTTTTGGAGACGGATACGGAAGCGTTCCGAGCAGCGTTTAAGAAATGCAGCGACATCATCGAGGCGCATGATCCGTCGCGCGTTCGTAATGAGGAGCCACCGCCACCTTCGGAGATCTCGGACGATATTAAGGCCCTAAAGGACTGGGCCGACGCTCTTCGTATTCGGCAGAATGCAGTAGCATAGTCATTCTGAGGCCCGCGTAGGAAACATGGCGCGGCAGCGAGGCTATGCCCGCTCTCGGGCGCGTGCCACTACAACATCTACGACTGCCATGAAGGCGCGAGGCCGACGTTGGCTTAGCGCCTCCTCGATGGCTGCTTCGGGCCGACAGCAGACTTCAGCCGTTTGTTCGTCCAGAATAATTCCACGGCATCGGCGGCGCTGACCGCTCAACCGTCTGGCAAAGCGAGCCTCCGGATCGAGCCCAGGCAGTTCAGCCTCGATCCAATACAGCTCTGCAAGCCACTTAACGACTGAGCCGTTGCGGGTCGTCTCGACCAGCTCGCGCCAGGCGTGCGCCCTGCAATACGCAAGCCGGATGTCCGGGCCACCGCGCTCTGGGACTGTCTGTTTTTCAGGCCGCGCGGGACATCAGTCTATGGGCTGCGATGCGGGCTGAGGAGGTGAGCCGGACGGGCAATTTCGCCAGCATCTCCTCGGCGAACTCGCTGGCATTGTGACGCGCCTTTTCAAGGTTGCTGACCCTGGCCGGATCGAGCGTCTGCAGCGTGCCGCCGACGTCGAAGATATCGCGGAAGGCCGAGCGTTCGACGATCGGCGTTTCCAGCACCGATACCTGACGCTGGTTGAGCAGCGTCTTGACGGTCTGCAGGGCACGGGTCGTCACCATTGAATTGACGCGAGTGAGCACCACGGAGTGATCGATGTGGATGCTTCCCTTCTGTGCCAGGTATTGCAAAAGTTCCAGCACCTGCGCGCCGCCGCGAGCATCCATGGCGCAGCCCTGGATCGGGATCAGCACGTGGTCCGACAGGCCGATAGCCGTTGCCAGCAGCGGAGTGCGCGTGCCCGGCAGGTCGATGATGAAATAATCGGTCGATGCCTGGTTCTCGCGGATATGCAGCGGCAGCGACGTGGCGGTGACGAAGTCGATAACGGAGATGTTGGCAACCGGCCCGGACATCTCGCTCCAATGCGAAATCCAGTGCTGCGGATCGGCATCGAGAATGGTGACGCGGTAGCCTCTGCGAGCCAGTTCGGTCGAAAGCAGCAGAACCGCAGTGGTTTTACCGGCGCCGCCCTTGGTATTGGCAAATGTGATGACTGGCATGGTATGTCCTAGGCAAAGGGAGCTTCACCATCGCTCCGGCTTGCACCGGGGGGTCATGGTGCGTTTAACCATCCTTTCGAATTATGGTTAACAAAGTACAAACGTCGCCACCCTCATTTCATGCGGACATTCTCATAATCACGTCGGAACAGCGATATAAAGCTGCGAGACCGGGAGCGCTTTCGCCTCCCCCGGCCGTCGTCTGTGTTCGCTGCAACGGCTAGAAGCAATCGCGAAACAGCGTCTTGGTGTTTTCCAGCGTCAGCGGAACAGGATTGCCCCCGGCACTCGGATCTTCGATCGCCATCGCTGCGAGATCGTCGATCCGGTCGCTTGCGATCCCCATTTTGGTGAGGTTATCCGGGACACCGAGATCGGCCCGCAGTTGCAGCACATAGTCGTAAAACCCGTCGAACCCGCCGGGAATTCCAAGATAGGCAGCAGCCCGGGCGATCTTCTCCTCGATCGGCTTCCTGTTGAAGCGCAGCACAGCCGGCATGACGACCGCGTTGGTCATGCCGTGGTGGGTATTGTAGACGGCGCCGATCGGGTGGGAAAGCGCGTGGATGGCGCCAAGCCCTTTCTGGAAGGCGACCGCACCCATGGCGGCAGCCGCCATCATGTTGGCGCGGGCCTCGAGATCGGTGCCCTCCCTGACTGCGCGCGGCAGGAACTCCTTCACCAGCCGCATGCCCTCGAGCGCGATACCGGCCGACATCGGATGATAGAAGGGCGAGGAGTAAGCCTCGAGGCAATGGGCAAAGGCATCCATGCCCGTGCCAACGGTGATGATCTTCGGCATCCCGACCGTCAGTTCCGGGTCGGAAATGACGACGCCGGGCAGGAACTTCGGGTGGAAGATGATCTTTTTGACATGCGTCACCGAATTGGTGATGACGCTGGCCCGGCCAACTTCCGAGCCCGTGCCCGCTGTGGTGGGCACCGCAACGATGGGCGCGATACCGTCGACGTTGGCGCGCGTCCACCAGTCGCCAATATCCTCGAAATCCCAGACCGGGCGCGTCTGCGCCACCATGAAGGCGACGCACTTGCCGAGATCGAGGCCAGAGCCACCACCGAAGGCGACGACACCATCATGGCCACCATCCTTGAAGGCCTTGACGCCGGCTTCCAGGTTTTTCTCGTTCGGGTTCGGGTCGACTTCGGCAAACATCGCCCGCCCGAGGCCCGCTTCTTCCAGAATGTCGAGAGCCGTCTTGGTGATCGCCATAGTCGCGAGACCACGGTCGGTAATGAACAGCGGCTTCTTCATTCCGAGGCTCTTGCAGGCCTCGGCCAGCTCCGAAATACGGCCACGGCCGAGCTTCAGGGAGGTCGGATAGCTCCAGTTGGCAGTAATCGCGCTCATGCTGTCACCTTCTTCAGATGGTAGGATTTGGGACGTGTCAGATTGTGGAAGCCAAGTACGGACAGCGAGCCGCCACGACCCGTTTGCTTGACGCCGGTCCAGCAAAGCGCAGGATCGAGATAGTCGGCGCGGTTCATGAACACGGTGCCGGTCTCGATCTCGCGGCCAAGCCGGGCTGCCCGATCCGAATCCTGCGTCCAGAGCGACACCGTCAGCCCGTACTGGCTGTCGTTCATCAGTTCGAGCGCTTCGGCGTCGCTTTTCACCTTCATGATACCGACCGCCGGACCGAAGGTTTCCTCGCGCATGAACGCCATGGAGTGATCGACATCGACGAGGATCTGCGGCGCGAGATAGGCACCTCCGTCATCGGCCGGAAACAGTTTCGGGTCGACCAGCGCCTTCGCACCCTTGCCGACGGCATCTGCAATCTGTTCGCGGACAACCTTGGCAAACCGCTTGTGCGCCATCGGCCCGAGCGTCGTTTCCGGGTCGAGCGGGTTGCCAAGCTTGTAGTTCGATACCCAGGCAACGGATTTTTCGACGAAGGCATCATAGAGGGTTTCGTTGACGTAGATGCGCTCGATCCCGCAGCAGCACTGGCCGGAATTGAAGGTGGCCCCGTCCATCAGCGTGTCGACAGCCGCGTCCAGATCGGCGTCCTCCATCACGTAGCCCGGATCCTTGCCGCCAAGCTCCAGGCCAAGCCCGGTGAAGGTGCCGGCCGCAGCCCGCTCGACGGCGCGACCGCCTGCGACCGAACCGGTGAAATTGATGAAATTGAAGCTGCCTTCGGAGATCAACGCGTCGGCGATATCGTGCTCGAGAAAGACATTCTGGAACACATCGGCAGGCACGCCAGCCTCGACAAAGGCCTGCACCATGCGCTCGCCGACCAACAGCGTCTGGGCCGCATGCTTCAGGATGATGACATTGCCGGCCATCAGTGCCGGGGCAATCGTGTTGATCGCCGTCATGTAGGGGTAGTTCCAGGGCGCGATGACGAAGACCACGCCGTGCGCCTCGCGCTCGATGCGGCGTTCGAAGGTTACACTGTCCTCGACCACCAGCGGCGCAAGCGCGTCGGCTGCAATCGCCGCGACATAGTTCGAGCGTTCGTTGAAGCCGCGGAACTCGCCGCCATACTTGATCGGCCGTCCCATCTGCCAGGCCAGTTCCGGCACCACGTCATCGACCATCTCGTTCAGCCGCGCCACGCCCTTCATCACCAGTTGCACGCGGTCTTCAAGCGGCCGCCGCGCCCAGTCCTTCTGCGCCTTGCGGGCGCGGGCGACAGCCTCCCTCGCCTCCTCCAGCGACAGGCCGGGTCGCTCGGCATAGACCTCGCCGTTAACCGGCGAAATGCATTGAATCATGCTCATTCTCTCTGCTCCAAAAGGCTCAACAAGCCAATGTCTTGACGTGACCGGCGGCACCATAGGCTAGGATCGCACGGTCGCGGGTGATGATTGTCAGGTCGTGTTCGCGGGCGGTCGTCTGGCATGGCCAAGTGCCGCAAGGGCAAGTGGCAACAGCGATTCATTCCGAGCGCCGTCGATGTGTCCCATGACGGCCTTCAAAGATCGAGGGCAAGCCTAGCATAGTGCCTCTAAGGCAACAACAACCCACAACCATTGCGATTATCTCACGCCCGCTCGAACCCCCTCGCCACCTCCCAGTCCGTGACGCGCCGGTCAAAATCCTCCTGCTCCCATTCACCTGCGCGGGTATAGTGGTCGATGACATCGTCGCCGAGGGCTGCGCGCAACATCTTCGATTGCGTCATGGCAACCGTGGCCTCCCGCAAGGTCCGGGGGACTTCGCGCACGTCGCGGGCTGCGTAGGCGTCGCCGACAAACGCCGGCTCCAGCGCCATCTTTTTCTCGATCCCGTCAATGCCTGCCGCAAGTAGGGCCGCGAAGGCGAGGTAGGGATTGAGGTCCGAGCCTCCGACGCGGCATTCGATGCGGATGGCCTTGCTGTCGGCGCCGCAAAGACGATAGCCGGCCGTCCGGTTATCTGTGCTCCAGACGGCTTTGGTCGGCGCAAAAGTGCCCGCCACGAAGCGCTTGTAGGAGTTGATGTAGGGCGCCAGGAAATAGGTGATCTCGCCGGCATGGGCGAGTTGGCCGGCAATGTAATGCTGCATCAGGGACGACATGCCGTGCTCGGCCTTTTCGTCGAAGAACAATGGCGTCTTGCCATCGGCGCTCCACAGCGACTGGTGGACGTGCGACGAACTGCCGGCAGATGCGGCGCTCCATTTTGCAAGGAAGGTGATGGACTTGCCCTGGGACCAGGCGATCTCCTTGCAGCCGTTCTTGATGATGACGTGGCGGTCCGCCATGGTCAGCGCGTCGGCATAACGGACATTGATCTCTTCCTGCCCGGCCGATGCTTCTCCCTTGGAATTTTCGACCGGGATGCCGGCGCCCTGCAGGCCCTTGCGGATAGCGCGCATGACGCCTTCTTCCTTGGTCGTCTGGAAGATGTGGTAGTCTTCGTTATAGGCGCTGGCGAGCGGCAGGTTGCGATATCCGGATGCCTGCGCCTGCTCGTAGCTCTGGTCGAACAGAAAGAATTCCAGCTCGGTCGCCATGAAGGCCTTCATGCCCATCGCTTCGAGCCGTGCCACCTGCTTCTTAAGAATAGCGCGTGGCGAATGCGGCACGTCGGCATGGGTGTGGTGGTCGAGAACGTCGCAAAGCACCAGCGCCGTGCCCTCCAGCCACGGAATGCGGCGAAGGGTCGAAAGATCCGGCTTCATGGTGTAGTCGCCATAGCCCTTTTCCCAGCTTGTCGACGCATAGCCGGAGACGGTTTCCATCTCCATGTCGGTCGCCAGCAGGTAATTGCAGCTGTGCGTTTCCTTCCAGGCACTCTCGAGAAAAAACTCGGCCTGGAACCGCTTGCCCATCAGCCTGCCCTGCATATCCACCTGGCATGCGAGAACCGTGTCGATGCGCCCTTCGGCCACATCCTTCTTCAAATCGTCAAACGTATAGATGCTGCTCATAAAATCCGCCCTGACCCTTTAAATTCTGCGATCTCGTCGGTCTTGCGCCCGACGCCCCTGCCGACCGCCCTGTCGAGGAGCCGCCCGAAGGCGACCCCTCATGGCTCTATATCGCTCAGATTTCCCCGACTGCCGTCTCGGCAGCAGCAATGCTTGCCGCGCGACGGGCGACTTCCTCGCCGATCGGTGGCCCCTTGAAGCGCCGGTTCTCGAAGACCAGCCAGACGAGGGCCGTCAGCACGAGAAAGCCGACGGTGATGTAGAGTGCCCAGTCGTTCGGCGGCTGTACACCGATAACGAACATCACCACCATCGAGATCAGCGCCAGCACCGCCACGACGCGGAACAAGGTCGGACCGATGCTCCATGGACCCATTTTCGGCCATTTCGGCGTGCCGTAGGCGAGAAGGCCGAGGCCGATCGGAACGGCGAAAGAGAGAAACAGGAAGATGACAGTGCAAGACACGACGATGGCATAGGCCGAGGATTCGCCGATGGTGATCACCGAGGTGAGCCATACAAACAGCACCGACAGGATCGATCCCGTCCAGATCGCCGCAACCGGCGTGCGGAACTTGGGGCTAACCTTGGCAAGCGTGCTGGAGCCCGGAAGGCCCTTGTCACGCGAGAACGCATAGATCATCCGCGACACGGATGTCACTGTCGCCAGACCGCAGAGGAACTGCGATACGAAGATGGCGATGTAGAGGAGGATCTTGACCGTCGGGTTGACCTGGCTGTCCATCGCCCAGAAAAACACGTTCCAGCCCTGCTTGGCAGCATCTTCCATGTTGGGCAGCACCAGAACGAAGGCGCACAGCATGATGTAGCCTATGACCGAGGCCCAGACTGCGGCAGAGACCATGCCCTTCGGCACCGAGACGGATGCCTTCACGGTTTCTTCCGACGTATGGGCCGAGGCGTCGTAGCCGGTGATGGTGTAGATCGGCAGCAGCAGACCGAGCGCAAAGACCCAGGCACCCGAAACGGCCGGCCAGACCGGCGGCCCGCTCTGTGTTCCGTCCGCAGCCATCGTCGCCAATCCGGAATAATTGGTGAAGGTGAACAACCGCGAGAACTCGTAGGATGGTGCGCAGATCAGGCACACCACTGTCAGCGCCAGAGCCGCGCCGAGGATGAGGTAGCCGGACATGTCCGTGAGCTTGGCGGTGAGCCCGATACCCATGTGGTTGACCAGCGCCATGATGGCGGTGATCACGGCGACGAAGGTGATACGAACCACCACCGTATCCTCCATGCCGAAATAGGTGCCAAACGCACCGAAGAAGAAGTAATAAGTGCCGACATTGATGGCACCCAGAACGGTGATCAGGCCGAGCAGGTTCAGCCAGGCGGACAGCCAGCCTGTGAAGCGGTTGCCGAGGATGGAGCCCCAGTGATAGAGGCCACCGGCTGTCGGATAGGCCGACGATATCTGTGCCAGAGCCAGCGCAAAGAAGATCGACATCAGGCAACCGACCGGCCAGCCGATGCCGATGGCGATGCCGCCTGCGCCGGACGTCGCCTGCGCCAGCGAATTGATACCCCCCGACATGATGCAGATAATGGAAAATGAAATCGCGAAATTCGAGAACGAACTCATCCGTCGCTCGAGCTCCTGGGCGTAGCCCATGGAGTGCAGGATGCCGACATCCTGCTTCTTATCCAATTCGGTATAATCCGACATGTGAAACGTCCCCTTCAACCGAAAGTCCGCGGAATTGCGGACCGTCCCCATTTATGGCGTGGCAAATATGTTGCCCCGCCTGCCGCAGTTTGACTGTTCCCCGGGGTCTTTATTGTTCAGGCGTCCAGGCTACGCTGGATCAGCCCTGTCAGATAATCGGCCATGACCCCTTGGCCGACATCATCCACGATCAGGTCGTTGCGGACCTCGATCATGACATTCTTCAAATGGTTCGATACGCCGTGTAGTTGCAACGTGTGGGTAACCCCGTGTTGCGGCCCGTAGGGCTGGTTTCGCTCCGTTCGATAGAGCGGCGCTTCGCCTGCCAGCGCCAGCATGCGGTTCGCCAGCCGGTCATCCGTATCGTGCAGGATGCCGAGTTCGACCTCGCGGTACCGGCCGTCATAAATCGGCGTGAAACTATGAATTGTGACAATGACGCTGGCCATCCCCAGCGCCGTCCGGCGCAAGAGTAAATCGCGGATACGTTGATGAAACGGCACATACAGTGCTTCGGTCCGCGCCCTGCGCTCCTCGCTATCCAGCTGGCGATTGCCCGGAATATCATAGATTTCGCTCACCTCCGGCATGGCTGCGGGAGACTCCGGCGGACGGTTGCAATCGTAAATCAGCCGCGAAAAGCGCTGGTAGACCAAAGACGCATCGAGATTGCGTGACAGTCCCCTCGCAACCGCCAAAGCACCCGGATCCCAAGCGATGTGGCTGTTCCGCGCTTCTTCGGACAGGCCGAGATCGCCAAACCGCTCCGGCAACCGGGAGGATGCGTGCTCGCAGATCACCACGACCGGGCTGCGACCATCTGGTCGCTCGACGGCAACACATTCCCCTTCTTGTTCGCTCAGCACAGCCTGATGCATCAGCATCCCGGCCCTCCACCCAAAGTTTAACAAAACCTTCACAGAAAAGAATTCTTCAGCTTATGGCGAGTGTCAACCGTAAACTGAAATTATCTCTTCAATTTAGACATTGACTCAATATGTGACAGCGTTGTTTAAAGTGTCATGGAGACAGGCAAAGACCGTCCCTGGGGGCTAAAACAGAGTGATCAACGCATCGAAAACCGTGGCTGACGTTATCCATGCCCATTTCGATGGGCTGACGCGGGCCGAGAAGCAACTGGCGGAAAGCCTGCTGGACAATTACCCTGTCTCGGGCTTGGGAAGCATCACCACGGTTGCAGAAAATGCACGCGTCTCGACGCCGACTGTTGCACGCATGGTGCAGAAACTCGGTTTCAAGGGCTATCCGGAATTCCAGTCCCATCTGCACCAGGAGGTCGAGGCAACGATCTCCAATCCGCTGACAAAACGTGGGCGCTGGGCAAGCAATGCGCCCGGCACGCATATTCTCAATCGCTTCGCCGATGCCATCAGCGCCAACCTGCGCCAGACGCTCACCGATCTCGATACCGCCACCTTCGACAGCGTTGTCTCCCTGCTTTGCGAGAGCCGCCGTGAGCTTTATTTCGTCGGTGGACGCATCACCGGCGCACTGGCAGAATACTTTTTCACGCACATGCAGGTGATCCGCGCCAACACGACGCTGCTATCCGCCAATTCGAGTTCATGGCCGCAATATGTGCTCAACATGAACCCCGGCGACCTGCTCATCATCTTCGACATCAGGCGCTATGAGCTTGAAATGGTGAGCCTGGCGGCCGCCGCCCGCCGACGAGGCGCCGAGATTATCGTCTTCACGGACCAGTGGGCCTCGCCCGCCTCCAAACACGCAAAACATACCTTCCGCGTCCAGATCGAGGCGCCGTCCGCCTGGGATTCCTCTGTGGTGACACTGTTCATCGTCGAGGCTCTCATCGAGGCTGTCCAGAACTCGACCTGGGACGAGACGAGCGAGCGCATGAAGACACTGGAAGGCCTGTTCGAACAGACCAAGCTCTTTCGTAAAATCGGCTAGAGGAGAAGAAAAAAGGTCGGCAACACGACCACGCCGAAAACCGCTGATGCTATCGATATTCGAGCGCAGGGAGACGCGCCGACATCCCGGCAATTTCCCGCTAATCGGGTGCAAAACAACCGTCACACAAGCTTCACGCAATGTCATTAACAGCTTCGCCAGACACTGAAGATCAAGGAGAACAACAGTGACCAGATCTATTCATCGCCTCCTTTCGCTCTCGACCGCAATCGTCATGGCGTCCACCGCCATAGCCTCTGCCGCGCCGAGCGACGACCTCATTGCAGCCGCCAAAAAAGAAGGCTCGCTGACCACGATCGCCCTGCCGCACGACTGGTGCGGCTACGGCGACGTCATCGCAGGCTTCAAGGCCAAGTACGGCCTGACCGTCAACGAACTGAACCCGAACGCAGGTTCCGGCGACGAAATCGAAGCCATCAAGGCCAACAAGGGCAACAAGGGCCCACAGGCCCCTGATGTCATCGACGTAGGCCTGTCCTTTGGTCCATCCGCCAAGAAGGACGGCCTGCTGCAGCCTTACAAGGTTTCCACATGGGACTCGATCCCTGACAGCGCCAAGGATTCCGAAGGCTACTGGTACGGCGATTACTACGGCGTTCTGGCCATCGGCGTGAACAAGGACGTCGTCAAGGAAAGCCCGAAGAGCTTTGCCGATCTGACGGACTCCAAATATGCCAACGCAGTTGCCATGCCTGGCGACCCGCGCACCGGCAACAGCTCGATGATGACCGTTTACGCGGCCGGCACGGCCAAGGGCGGCAAGGGCGGCGCTGAAACAGCCAAGCTCGGCACTGCATTCATGAAGGACCTCAAGGCCAGCGGTAACCTGGTACCGGTCAACGGCAACGCCCAGAACATGGCGCAGGGCACCACGCCGGTCCTGTTCGACTGGGACTACAATGTCCTTGCCATGCGCGACAAGCTCGCCGGCAACCCGCCGATGGATGTCATCGTACCATCTGACGCCGTCATCGCCGGTGTCTACGTTCAGGCGATCTCCGCATTTGCGCCTCACCCGAACGCTGCCAAGCTCTGGATGGAATACCTTTATTCGGACGAAGGTCAGGTCGGCTGGCTGAAGGGCTATTGCCACCCGATCCGCTTCACCGACATGGCGACCCGCAAGGTCATCCCGCAGGCACTGCTCGACAAGATGCCAGCAGCTGAAGGCTATGCAAAGGCCATCTTCCCGACCCTCGAGGAACAGTCCGCAGCCAAGGCTGTCGTTGCTTCCGATTGGTCCAAGGAAATGGGCGCCAAGTAATTGGATCGATAATCTCGCGCGGATGCCGGCACCAGCCGGCATCCGTTTTCATTACTTGCTTCAAGGGTGTTGTGCATGAGTGTCGCGAATAACGCCTCCAGGTCACCGCCGGGATCGCCTGCGAAGGCGCCGACCGCCCGCCGGACTGGAGCCATCAACTGGGACTGGCTTGGCGTTGCGCCGTTCTTCCTGTTCGCTCTCTTCTTTCTGATCGCACCCGTTCTCTACCTGGTCACCGGCGCATTCGAGAATTCGGCCGGCGGATTTACATTCGACAATTTCATTGCGCTGACCTCCCCGACCATTCTTTCCGCGTATTCCCTCTCGCTGCGCCTCAGCCTCGTCGCCGCTGCGCTCGGTGCGGTTGCCGGCTTGCTTCTCGGATATGCCGTGGTGCTCGGCGGGCTGCCCCCCTGGGTACGCACCGCGTTCATGACGTTTTCCGGGGTGGCCTCCAATTTTGCGGGCATTCCGCTCGCCTTCGCCTTTATCGCGACGCTCGGCCGCCTTGGTCTGGTAACCGTGTTTCTGCGGAACGTCTTCGGTTTCAACCTCTATGGATCGGGCTTCAGTCTCTTCTCGTTCGCGGGCCTAGCGATCACCTATCTTTACTTCCAGCTGCCGCTGATGCTGCTGATTATCACACCTGCGCTCGATGGCCTTAAGTCGGAATGGCGGGAGGCTGCGGAAATTCTCGGAGCAGACCGCAGGCAATACTGGCAGATGATCGCGCTACCCGTGTTGATGCCGTCCATTCTGGGCTGCTTCCTGCTGCTGTTCGCCAATGCCTTCGGCACCCTCGTCACTGTCTACGCCCTCACCGGATCGAGCTTCGGGGTCGTTCCGATCGTCCTCTACCAGCAGATCCAGGGCAACGTGCTCTACAATCCCAACCTCGGCTACGCGCTGGCGGTCGGCATGGTTGTCATCATGGGGATCAGCAACACGCTGTATCTCGTGCTTCGCAACAAAGCCGAGAGGTGGCGCCAGTGACCAAGCGTTTCCCCATCGTCTCGACGTTCATCGTGATCGTTGCAGCATCCTATTTCCTGATACCGCTCTATGCGACCTTCCAGTTCTCGCTGCAGATGCTACGCGGACAATGGAGCTTTGCAGCCTACCGGTCGGTATTTTCGAGCGAGAAATTCCTGGCGACCCTCGGCTTCTCGGCCACCGCATCCCTGCTTGCCATCATAGCCGGCGCCCTCATCGTCGTTCCGACCGCCTACTGGGTACGCCTGAAACTGCCGAAAATCCGCCCGATGATCGAGTTCATCTCGCTGATGCCGTTGATCATTCCGCCTGTGGTTCTGGTGTTCGGATATATCCGGCTGTTCGGCTCCAATTCGTTCCTGCCCCTGACGATGTCGGAAACGGGAACGAACGTGCTGCTGGTCATCGGCTATGTCGTGCTGTCCCTGCCCTACATGTTCCGGGCCGTCGACAACGGCATGGCGGCCATCGACATTAAGACGCTGACGGAAGCCGCCGAAAGTCTCGGCGCATCCCGCTTGCGCACTGTCGCCCAGGTGATTTTCCCGAATATCCGGTCCGCCATCCTGTCCGGGGCCTTCCTGACATTTTCCATCTCGCTCGGCGAGTTCGTGCTCGCCAGCCTGCTGAACAGGCCGGCCTTCGGTCCGTACCTTGTGCAGACCGGGCAGGATCGCGCCTATGAACCAGCAGCACTCGCCATCATGTCTTTCGGGATCATCTGGTTCTGCATGGTGCTGATGCAGTTGTTTGCCACGAAAAGACCGGGACAGCGCTGGTTGCCGCGCCTGTCACAAAAAACTGCAAGGAGTGTAGAGCCATGAGCTTCCTCAGGATCGATTCGGTCAGCAAGAGTTTCGGCCCGAACACCGTTGTCAAAGATTTCAACATGGGCATCGAAAAGGGTGAGTTCGTCTCGTTCCTCGGCCCGTCCGGCTGCGGCAAGACGACGGTTCTGCGGATGATCGCCGGCTTCGAGACGCCGACTTCGGGCTCGATCCTGATCGGCGGCAAGGAACAGCGGGACCTGAAGCCGAACAAGCGCAACATCGGCATGGTCTTCCAGGCCTACGCCCTGTTCCCCAACATGTCGGTTTTCGACAATGTCGCCTTCGGCCTGAAAGTCGCCGGCGCGCCAAAAGCGGAAATCGAAAGCCGCGTCAAGGAAATGCTGTCGCTGATCAGGCTCGATCATCTGGCCGACCGCTTCCCCTACCAGATGTCCGGCGGCCAGCAGCAGCGCGTGGCGCTTGCCCGCGCGCTTGCCGTCAAGCCGCAGGTGCTGCTGCTCGACGAACCGCTGTCGGCGCTGGACGCCAAGATCCGCGTGTCGCTGCGCGAGGAAATCCGCCTCATCCAGCAGAAACTCGGCATCACCACCGTCTTCGTCACCCACGACCAGGAAGAGGCTCTCTCGATCTCCGACCGCATCGTCGTCATGAACGCCGGCCGCGCTGACCAGATCGGTACGCCCTTCGAGATCTACAATCACCCGGCAACGCGCTTCGTCGCCTCCTTCGTCGGGACGCTGAACCTGATCGAGGCGAAGGTCGTCGATCCCGCCACCAACCGTATCTCGATCGGCGACCAGGGCGTGACGCTGAAACAGTCGGTTACCGCCTTCAAGGCAGGCGACACGGTGTCGCTGGCGTTGCGGCCGGAGGCGGGATCGCTGTCCGAAGGTGCCAAGGGCGATACCTCGCTCACCGGCGATGTCACCTCGGCACATTTTCTGGGCTCGGTCATCCGCACCCGCATGAATGTCTGCGGCAACACGATTTCCTTCGACATGTTCAACGCTCCCGGCAAGATGCCGCCGGCCGTCGGCGAACGCGTCACCCTGCGCTTTGCCGCGGAAGACCTGCTGGTCATCAACGACTGATCTCCCTGTCAAGATACAGTGTTCACAAACGCCGGGTATTTCCCGGCGTTTTTGCTTTGATTTCTGTGTTGCAGCGCGGCATATTGACTATGTTCTCAGGGCGGGGTGCAATTCCCCACCGGCGGTATCAGGATCTGCGCGAATGCAGCGAATGGAGCCCGCGAGCGCCTTTCGCCGAAGAAAGCGGAAGGGTCAGCAGATCCGGTGCGATGCCGGAGCCGACGGTCATAGTCCGGATGGAAGAGAGCAGGCCTGATCGACGACCTTTCCGCGCGAAAGGTCTCGGGATCGGGCGTGTTCGCCCAAGGGATATTTGAAACCCTTGAAAGGCAAAACAGAACCATGACCATCTCCACACTACCGCAAAAAGGCAAGATCGCCCTCGTCCGCGCCCGCTGGCACGCCGAAATCGTCGATCAATGCATAGACAGCTTCATCGCCGAATGGAGCAAATACGACGATCGCGGCGCGGCCGCCGTCGAGGTCTTCGATGTGCCGGGCGCGCTCGAAATCCCGTTGCACGTCCAGACACTGGCCCGCACAGGCCGCTACTCCGCCGTGGTCGCCGCCGCCTTCGTCGTCGATGGTGGCATCTACCGCCACGATTTCGTGGCAGGCAGCGTGCTCGACGCGCTGATGCGGGTGCAGCTCGATACGGGCGTCCCCGTTCTCTCCGTCGTCCTGACGCCGCATCACTTCCAGGATACCGAGGCGCATCTCGGCTTCTTCAAGGAACACTTCGTGGTCAAGGGCCGGGAGGCAGCCAGCGCCTGCCAGCACATCCTCAGCGAACGCGCCCGCTTGATGACCTTTGCGGCCTGATGACAACAGGCGGCGTGCACTTCGCGCCGCCACGTCTGCCGGGATCATCGATCCGGATACAGCCTATCCCGGGGCTCGATGGCCGTGACACCAAATACCGCTTGAAATGCCCGCCGCGATCCCGCATGCAACCTGTGGAGTTGAGGCCCGAACATTTCAGCAGAGTGCATTGCCATGTCCCCCATGATGACGCCAGCAGCGGCGCCCCGCCGCCTGACCGCCCAGGATTTTCGAACGCTGGGCCTCGCAGCCCTCGGCGGTGCGCTGGAATTCTACGATTTCATCATCTTCGTCTTTTTCGCCACCGTCATCGGCAAGCTGTTCTTCCCGCCCGACCTGCCCGACTGGCTGGTGCTGATCCAGACATTCGGCATCTTCGCAGCCGGCTATCTGGTACGCCCCATTGGCGGCATCGTGCTCGCCCATTTCGGCGATCTATACGGTCGCAAGCGAGTGTTCGCCTTCTCGCTGCTGCTGATGGCGCTGTCGACGCTCGGCATGGCCGCCATGCCCACCTATGCATCCATCGGCATTGCCGCTCCCATCCTACTCGTCTGCCTGCGTATCCTGCAGGGGGCTGCCATCGGCGGCGAAGTGCCGGGCGCCTGGACTTTCGTCGCCGAGCACGTTCCCTTCCGTCGCGTCGGCTTTGCCTGCGGCTTCCTCTGCTCCGGCCTGACGCTGGGCATCCTGCTCGGCTCGTTCATCGCCGCTATCATCAACACGGTCTTTACTCCTGATGAAGTCGCCTCATATGCCTGGCGCATCCCCTTCCTGATCGGTGGCATCTTCGGCCTGATCGCCGTCTACCTGCGCCGCTGGCTGCACGAAACGCCAATCTTTGCCGATATGAAGAAAAGCCGGGCGCTGGTATCGGAACTGCCGCTGAAAGCGGTGCTGCGCGACTATCCGAGGGGCATTGTCATCTCGATGCTGCTGACCTGGATCCTGTCGGCCGGCATCATCGTCACCACGCTGATGACCGCCACCTTCCTGCAGAAGCTCTACCACTACACCGCCCAGCAATCGCTGGCCGCCACCAGCTTCGGCACGCTCTTCCTGATCGTCGGCACGGCAGCCGCCGGCGCCATTGTCGACCGTATCGGCTCCGGTAAATTCTTCACCGTCGCCAGCCTGTTCTTCGGCGCCGCCACCTTCGTCTTCTACAGCTACGCCGCCACCTCCCTGACAGTCATGTTCATCCTCTACGCGGTGATGGGACTGTCTGTCGGCCTCGTCGGCGCCGTTCCCTATGTCATGGTCCGCGCCTTCCCGGCCCGCGTCCGCTTCACCGGCCTGTCCTTCTCCTACAATGTCGCCTACGCGATCTTCGGCGGCCTCACGCCCATCGCGGTCAGCACGCTGCTGGCCATCAATCCGATGGCGCATGCCTATTACCTCCTCTTCATCGCCGCCCTCGCCTTCTGCCTCGGGCTCTACCTGATGGCCAAGGGCGATGAGATCGAAGCGCAAGCCGGCATCGAGGAACTGACGACGCGGCTGGCAGCAGGTTCCTAGACACCTTCAACGACCGTCCGGAGACAGCCAATGATCACCTGCCACCTCCGCTACATCATCGACGCCTACAAGATTGCGGAATTCGAGGACTATGCACGGCGGTGGATCCCCATCGTCAACCGCATGGGCGGCACCCATCACGGCTACTTCCTGCCCTCCGAAGGCGCCAGCAACGTCGCCGTGGCACTCTTCTCCTTCCCGAGCTTCACAGCCTACGAAGCCTACCGCAACAGCATGGCCGCAGACGCAGAATGCCAGGCGACGCTCGAACTTGAGGCGAAAAACCGCAGTATCATCAGCTACGAACGCAGCTTCATGCGGCCGGTGTTGGGGTAGCGACTGCGGGGCTGGCGATGAAGCTGATGCCGATAGCCACGAACTCCGGTCACCTAGCCAGGCTCGCGCCTTGCGAGGGTATGGAAGTGGGAACAAGTACCACCCTACTTCCCGCATTCGGGTGCTCGTCACAGGAATCCTGTACGCCAAGTCCTTAGACGCAATAGACTTTTTTACAAAACTGCGGAGAGTCCTCTCACCGCGCAGACGCGCGGTGGCTGGATTCCTGTGACGAGCACAGGAAAGAGGGAAACCGTGTGGCCTGAAAATGAAATTCATCGCCTAACGGGCTGCACGTTCATCCTTGCCGAAACGATGCATCTGCCCCCGGTTCCGCGTCGCGCACGGTATCGCGTCGGAGGGCGTAACAGCGAGGGAAACTGGTGTAATATCCGCCCCCTACCGCATCGCCTTGTCGTCCTCGCCGAACCGGTGCATGTGGGCCGGGTCTGGTGTGGCAAAAACCGTCTCGTCCGGCGCATAGGGATGCTCGCCGAAGAGGCGGACCGTCAGCAGGCCGGTCTGGTCGGTTTCGAGGTAGAGGATAGTGTCGGCGCCGAGGTGCTCGACGTGGACGACCTTGGCAGGCCAGGTGCCGCTCTCGCGCGACAGGGTGATGTGCTCGGGCCGGACGCCGATGGTTTTTGCGCTTTCGCCGAGCTTGGCGCCCGGGATCATGTTCATCTGGGGCGAGCCGATGAAGCTGCCGACGAAGACGTTGGCGGGGCGATTGTAGAGCTCCATCGGGGTGCCGACCTGCTCGATGGTTCCGGCATTCAGCACGACGATGCGGTCGGCAAGCGTCATGGCCTCGACCTGGTCGTGGGTAACATAGATCATCGTCGCCTTCAGGCTGCGGTGAAGACGGGCGATCTCGAGCCGCGTCTGGACGCGCAGCGCCGCATCGAGATTGGACAGCGGCTCGTCAAACAGGAAAAGCGCCGGTTCGCGGACGATGGCACGGCCGATGGCAACGCGCTGGCGCTGGCCGCCGGAGAGTTCCGCCGGACGACGGGCCAGATAGGGCTCGAGGGAGAGCATGCCGGATGCCTTGGCAACCCGCTCCTCTATCGCGGCCTTCGGGGTGCCCGCCTGTTTCAGCCCAAGGCCCATATTGTCCTTTACCGTCAGGTGCGGGTAAAGCGCGTAGGATTGAAACACCATGGCGATGCCACGCTTGGCCGGCGGGGTCGTGGTGACGTCGACTCCGTTGATGATCACCGTTCCATCAGTCACGTCCTCGAGGCCGGCGATGCTGCGCAGCAAGGTCGACTTGCCGCAGCCGGACGGGCCGACGAAGATGACGAATTCGCCGTCCTTGACCTCGAGGTCGATGCCCTTCAGCACCTCATGGGTGCCATAGGCCTTTCGGATGGATTTCAGTTGAAGCGATCCCAAAGCTTTTATCCTTACAAAGTGACGGTCTTGCCGGTCCGGACGCTCTCGTCCGCGGCAAGGCAGATGCGCAGCGACTGCACGGCATCGTGCATGTGCCGCGTCAGGTCGATATCCTCGATGATGGCTTTCAGCACATAGGCCTGCTCGAAATCGCAGAGTTCCTGATGCCCGGGCTCACCATCCATATGCAGGTCGCGATCAGGCAGGATGAACCGGCCATCCGGGCCGGTTTCGGCATTGTGCAGCCGGATGACCGATGTCTTGGTGTGCGTGTCGATATCGTCGGACTTGGCGTTCGGGTCCATGACGATCGAAACGGCGCCATTCGGCGACATCACGTCCTTCACGAAGAACGCCGTCTCCGAAATCATCGGCCCCCAGCCGGCCTCATACCAGCCGACCGAGCCGTCCTCGAACTTCACCTGAAGGTGGCCGTAGTTGTACATATCCGGCGCGATCTCATTGGACAGGCGCAGGCCCATGCCGCGCACTTCGACAGCCCTCGCATCGGTGATCTGGCACATGACATCGACATAGTGCACGCCGCAGTCGACGATCGGCGAAGTCGTCTGCATCAGAGCCTTGTGGGTTTCCCAGGTCGGGCCGCTCGATTGCTGGTTGAGGTTCATGCGAAAGACATAGGGACCGCCAAGATTGCGGGCCTCGGCAATCAGCCGCATCCAAGACGGATGATGGCGGAGGATATAGCCGATGACGAGCTTCTTGCCCGCCGCCTTTGCGGCTGCAACCACGCGCTCGGCATCGGCAACCGTCGTTGCCAGCGGCTTTTCAATGAAGACGTCGCAGCCGGCCTCGAACGCCATGACCGCATAGTCGGCATGGCTGTCGGAATAGGTACAGATCGAGCAGAGATCGGGCTTCAGTTCTGTCAGCGCGGTCTGGAAGTCGGCGTGAATCGTATAGCCGTGCAACGCTTCGTCCAGCACTGGCTTGGAGCGATTGACGAGGCCGACGATCTCGAAGCCTGCGTTATTGTGATAGGCGAGCGCATGGCTTCGGCCCATGTTGCCAAGCCCGGCGACAAGCACGCGGATGGGTTTTTCGGATAGGCTCATTTGACCGCTCCCGCAGTGATGCCGCGGATCAGCTGCCGCGAGAAGATGACGTAGAGGACCAGGATCGGAAGAATGGCCAGCGATAGCGCCGCCAGAACTGCATTCCAGTTGGTGACGAACTGGCCAATGAAGATCTGGCTGCCGAGGGTGACAGTCTTGGTCGCTTCGCTCGGCGCAAGGATCAGCGGGAACCACAGGTCGTTCCAGATCGGTATCATCGTGAACACGGCCACGGTCGCCATGGCCGGACGGATCAGCGGCAATACCAGCCGGATGAAAATCGCATACTCGTTCAGACCATCGATGCGGCCGGCGTTCTTAAGGTCATCAGAGACTGTCCGCATGAACTCGGACAGGATGAAGATCGCCAGCGGCAGACCTTGCGCCGTATAGACGAGGATCAGTGCCGTCAGCGTGTTGACCAGACCGGCGGCGACCATCCCCTGCAGGATGGCGACAGTGCCGAGCCGGATGGGGATCATGATGCCGATCGCCATGTAGAGCCCGACGACCATATTGCCGCGAAAGCGATATTCCGAGAGCGCAAACGCCGCCATCGCGCCGAACAAAAGTACCAGCACGATCGAGACGATGGTGACGACAAAGCTGTTCTGGAAATACATGGCGAAATTGCCCTGCCCCAGGACCGTCTGGTAGCCGATCAGGCTAAAGGTGGTCGGCGTCGGCACCATCATCGGCGCGCGAAAGATCGCGCCGCGATCCTTGAACGAATTGATGACGGTCAGGAAGACCGGAAACAAGGCGATCAGCGTGTAGCTGATCAGGGCCAGATGGACGAGACCGGTGCGGATGGTGGATGAGCGTGCCTTGGACATCGGTGCCGCCTCAGAACTGGTAGCGGCGGATGCACCGCTGAACGATGAACAGGTAGAACGAGACGCCGGCAAGGATGATCAGGAACATGACGGTTGCGATCGTTGCGCCCATGGAGCGGTCGCCAAGCTGCAGCTGGAAGCCGAAGAAGGTGCGATAGAGCAGCGTGCCCAGAATATCGGTCGAGCCATCAGGCCCGGCGAGCGCACCCTGCACTGTATAAACCAGGTCGAAGGCGTTGAAATTGCCAACGAAAGTGAGAATCGAGATGATCCCGATAGCCGGCAACACCAGCGGCAGCTTGATCTTCCAGAACTGGCTCCAGCCGGTAATGCCGTCGCATTCCGCAGCTTCGATCACTTCTTCTGGGATGTTGAGCAGCGCCGCATAGATCAGCATCATCGGGATGCCGACATATTGCCAGACGGAGATCAGGGCGACCGCGATCAGCGCCGAACCCGGTTTGCCGAGCCACGGGCTGAACAATGCCTTGAGGCCAACGAGGTCCATCATCCACGGCGTGACGCCCCAGAGCGGCGACAGGATCAGCTTCCAGATGAAGCCGACAATGACGAAGGACAGCAGCGTCGGCAGGAAGATTGCCGTGCGGTAGAAGGTGACGAAGCGAAGCTTCGGCAACGACAGCATGGCGGCCAGCGCCACGCCGATCGGGTTCTGCACGCACATGTGGATGACGAAGAAGATGAAGTTGTTGCGAAGCGCATTCCAGAAATCATGCGCCCACCTGATATCGCCGAACAGCACCTTGAAGTTGGCAAGGCCGACGAAGGTAAGCTGCCCGTCGACCAGATTGTAAAAGGATTGCCGCAGGGTCTCGACCAGCGGCAGGATCATCACCACCGTGTAGACCAGGAACGCCGGAAAAAGGAAAACGAGAATATGCCAGCGCCGCTGGCGCTTGATCGAAACCGGCTGCAGGGCCGCTGAAGTGGTGATGTCGCTCATGGCTTTGCCTGTTTTCTTGGGGCTTGCGCGGGCACAGCATGATCACGGTACCTCCCCCTTGAGGGGGGAGGTCGCAGCGAGGCTGCGGGTGGGGGTGACGCCACACGCGCAAGGATCACCCCACCCCGGCCCGTCGGGCCGACCCTCCCCCTCAAGGGGAGGGTAAACTTCTTACTTGGCAGGCTTGAACCAGCTGTCGAGGCCGGTCTGTAGCTTCTTGGCAGCAACTTCCGGCGTATCCGTGCCGTTGATGACGTTGGCCGATTCCACCCAGGTTTCGTTCTCGAGGTTAGGCGTGCCACGCGACAGGATCTGGTAGGTCGAGCGAACCGTCGACTTGTACGGACCGCGCCAGGAGACGAATTCCTGCGCCAGCGGATCGCTCATCTTCACCGGTGTCGAGTTCAGGCTGAAGAATCCCGGCAGCGAGTTGGCGTAGATGTCGGCGAATTCCGACGAGGCAACCCAGGACAGGAACTTCTTGGCTTCTTCCGGATGCGCCGATTTGGCATTCAGGCCAACGCCGATATCCGGATGATCCGAGATGTAGCCCGTGTCGCCGGCCTTCGGAACCGGTGGCGGGAAAGCGCCCATCTTGAACTGGGCTTGGGCTGTGAACAGCGCGATTTCCCAAGAGCCGGCCGGATAGATAGCGGCGCGGCCGAGAGTGAAGAGGTTCTGGCTGTCGGCATAGGTCTGGGCTTCGAAACCGTCGCCGAGGTATGGCTTCCACTTGGCCAGCTGCTTGAAAGGCTCGACCCAGTCGGCGTCGGTCAGCTTCTGCTTGCCTTCCATCAGCGCAACTCGGCCTTCTTCGCCCTTCCAGTAGTTGGGACCGATGTTCTGGTAGCCCATCGTTGCGGCTTCCCAGAGGTCCTTCGTGCCCATGGCCATCGGGATATAGGTACCGTCAGCCTTAATCTTGTCGAGCGCGGCGTAGAACTCGTCGGTGGTCTTCGGAACGGAGATACCGAGCTTCGCGAAGGCATCCTTGTTGTAGATGAAGCCATGGATGACAGACGCCATCGGTACGCAGAAGGTCGACTTGCCGTCATCCGTCGACCAGGCAGCCTTGGCGACCGGCGAGAAATTGCTCATGCCCGGCAGCGTCGTCAGGTCGGCAAGGTGCTTCTTGTTGAACAGGTCCAGAGAAGCGTCGAACGGACGGCAGGTGATGATGTCGCCCGCAGAACCGGCATCGAGCTTGGCATTCAGCGAGGCGTTGTATTCGGTCGGTGCTGTCGGCGAGAAAGTGATCTTGATGCCCGGGTTCTTGGCTTCGAAAGCCGGGATGATCTTTGTCTGCCAGATCGACAGGTCGTCATTGCGCCAGCTCTCGACGTTCAAAGTGACGTCGGCCGCATGAACGAACCCGGCCGAGCTCAAAAGGCTGGATGCGAGCAGCAAGCCCTTCAGAATTTTCTGTGTCATTTTTTTCCCTCTCCTGTTCCTGGCGTCTCAAGACGCCGTTTTCGATCTGAAACGAGCACCGGCCGGCTCAAGCCAGCGGCGACCCATATCCCCGCATGAAACCGCAGCAGGAATACATATCAATCAGGAAAACGCTGCAACGTCACGCCGCACGGATCGAAATCGATCCGCCCTTTGCCGTGACATCTGCTGACGAATATTGTCGTCCGCCTGGCGCTCCGGCTATTTTTGTTTGCCGCTTCCGCCGATGTCCGTCGATGCTGTTCCCTTGGTCGGAATTAAGTCCAAAAAAATACCAATTGTCCAGTTGAATTTAACCTTTTCGTCGCAAAAAATCCTGGAAACGAAAAATTCACAACAAAAACAATCGAATAAAAACAAACGGCGCAGATCATCTTCGCACTTGGTAAATGGTATTTTTTTGGTATGGTAGTGAAAAACGCGGGAACGGACGGCATCCGGGGGCTCACATGACGAAGTATGCAATCGGCATAGACGGCGGCGGAACGAGTTGCCGTGCCGCCGTAGCAGATGCGACCGGCAGAATTCTCGGGCGCGGCAAGGCTGGCCCTGCCAACATCATGTCGGACCGCGTGATGGCCCTTGAGAACATCGTTGCCTCCAGCCGCAGCGCCCTTGAGAACGCCGGGATTGATCCATCCTGCCTCGTAAGCAGCACCGCCGTGCTTGGCGTTGCCGGCGCCAATGTCGGCCCTCACGGTAGCCTCATCCGCGAAGCACTGCCATTTGCCAAGGCCGAGGTCGTCACCGACCAGCTGATCGCCCTGCAGGGAGCACTCGGACCCTCGGACGGCGTTGTCGCTTCCTTCGGCACCGGTTCCGTCTACGGCGCAAGACGTCACGGCAAGGTAACCGAGATCGGCGGATGGGGGTTTGTCGTCGGAGACCAGGCCAGCGGCGCCAGGCTTGGCCGCGACCTCCTCGAACTGGCACTGCTTGCCCACGACGGCGTCTGCGCCGCAACGCCGCTGACGCGCATCGTCATGGCCGCATTCCGCAACAATCCGCAGGACGTCGTGGAATTCGCGCATAGTGCCACGCCGGGGGATTTTGCCCGGTATGCGCCTCAGGTTTTCGAGCACGCTGCTGCTGGCGACGCCATCGCAACCCGGATCGTCCGCAAGGCGGCGTCTGACATCGACAACAGCCTCGATGCCCTGCTCTGGCCAGATTGCAACACTGTCTGCCTGCTCGGTGGCCTCGCTCTCGCCTATCGCGCGTGGCTGAGCACTGCGCATCAGGCGCTGCTTGTCGATCCACTCGGTGACGCGCTGCAGGGAGCCGTGTCGTTTGCGGTCGCCCTTGCCGGGCAAGACGAAAGGCGCAGCGCATGACCGGCGACCTGACCCTGATCTTCTCTCCCGCCCGCATGCAGGAAGCAGGCACGGGGCCGCTCTACGTCAAGCTGCGCAGAACGCTGGAGGAGGCCCTCAAGGCTGGTACGTTGAAGCAGGGCGACGCTCTGCCGCCGGAGCGCGACATTGCCGAATATGCCGCCGTCAGTCGGGTCACCGTGCGCAAGGCCATCGACAACCTGGTGACCGACGGGCTGCTGGTGCGGCGCCATGGTTCCGGTACCTTCGTCAGCAAGCCGGTCTCCAAGGTCGAGCAGAAGCTGTCGCAGCTGACCTCGTTCACCGAGGATATGGCCCGGCGCGGCATGACGGCGCGATCGCAATGGCTGCACAAGGGCATCCACACGCCCTCGCCCGACGAGATGATGATCCTAGGCCTTGCCGCCGACACCAAGGTTTCCCGCCTGAGCCGCCTGCGCATCGCCGACGACCAGCCGCTGGCGATCGAACACGCCAGCGTCTCCGGCGAATTCCTGCCCGACCCGTCGACCGTTACCGCCTCGCTTTACGCCGAACTTGAGAAGCGTCAGGTGCGGCCGGTGCGCGCCGTGCAGCGCATATCTGCGACAAACATGAAGGAGACGGATGCGGAATTGCTCGGAGTATCGGCTGGAGCAGCCGGCCTGTCGATCGAGCGCATCTCCTATCTCGCCTCCGGCCGCGCAGTCGAATTCACCCGCTCGCTCTATCGCGGCGACGCCTACGATTTCGTCGCGGAACTGACCATCGGGCCGGGTTGATGTTTACCAGATGCGAGCGATCCAGTCTCCGAGATCGTCGAGAGCATCGAAAACAACGTCTGCCGAGATGATCGCGATGCGACTGTCCATGGCCGTTGCTGCAAGCAACCGGTCGAAGGGGTCGCGGTGGCCCCAGTTCATCATCGAAGCATTGACGCATATTGCAGGAGTAATATCAGCGATTTCACCGCCCTGCTGCTAGAGAAGCGCCGGAAGTTCCTCAAACAAACGGCTCCATCTCCGGCCATTTGCCGATACGGACCTTTTGGCAGATTTCAAACAGGCTGCTCGGGCTGACGAAAATATGCTCGGCCTTCTCCATCACTGCGACCGCTCTCGGTGAGAGCCGCTTGTCGCCCGTCAGCGACCATGCCCAAACATGGGTGTCGAGCAGGAATGAACTCACTGCGCGCCTTCTCAGAGCGCCAGTTCTTCCTCATCCATGTCGGTGAGAAAATCCGGAGCATCGCCTGTCAACTTGCCTTTGAGGATGCCTATCTTGAACGACCGCCGCTCGATGGGCACAAGCTTCACAACCGGCTTGCTGCCCTTGGCGATGACAACCTCTTCCCCGGAAAGCGCAGCATCAATGAGCTTGGACAGATTGGTCTTTGCGGCGTGGACGGTGACTTGCATCTTCTGGCCCTTAGCTAAGTTAGCCAAAATAACATCGGGGCAAACGCATCACCATCCATTTTCAATCGAGCGCTATGTGCTGCCTGATCAAACACTTACGGCCGAAAGGTGAATCACCTTCCGGCCGCATGAACGTGAATCAAATCGCCAGCGTCTAGCCCTAACCGCTTGCAAAGACACGCCGATCAGGCGGCAGCGTCGATCTTTTCCTCGCGCTTGTTCGGCACGTAGTTGAGCACCGGGCCGAGCCAGCGCTCGACTTCCTCGACCGGCATTCCCTTGCGGGCGGCATAATCCTGCACCTGGTCGCGCTCGACTTTGGCGACACCGAAATAGTAGGAGCCGGGGTGGCCGATATAGACGCCGGACACTGACGAGCCCGGCCACATGGCATAGCTCTCGGTCAGCTTGACGCCGGTGGCCGCTTCCGCATCGAGCAGCCGGAACAGCGTTTCCTTCTCGGTATGATCAGGTTGGGCCGGATATCCCGGCGCCGGCCGGATACCGGCATAGGTCTCGCTGATCATCTCCTCGGGCGACAGGGTCTCTTCGGTCGCATATCCCCAGAATTCGCGGCGCACCCGCTCGTGCATCCGCTCGGCAAAGGCTTCGGCGAAACGGTCGGCCAGCGCCTTGACGAGGATCGACGAGTAGTCGTCGTTGGCGCCGGCGAAGCGTTCCGAAATCGCCACTTCCTCGACACCAGCCGTGACCACGAAGCCACCGATGTAATCCCCGGCGCCGCTGTCGACGGGTGCCACGAAATCCGACAGCGCCACATTCGGCCGTCCATCGCGCTTCGAGAGCTGTTGGCGAAGCGTGTAGAAAGTCGCAAGCTCCGCAGTCCGCGTCTCGTCGGTAAACAGCCTGATGTCGTCGCCGACGGCACCTGCTGGCCAGAAACCAATGACGGCGCGCGGACGAAACCACTTTTCGTCGATGATTTTCTTCAGCATCGCTTGTGCGTCAGCAAACAGTGCGCGTGCCGCCTCGCCCTGCTTTTCGTCCTCGAGAATGGCCGGATAGCGGCCCTTCAGCTCCCAGGTCTGGAAGAACGGTGTCCAGTCGATGTATTGCGCCAGTTCGGCCAGATCATAGTCCTCGAAGATCTTGGTGCCGAAGAACGACGGCGTCTTTGGGGTATAGGCCGACCAGTCGAGCTTCTCAGGATTTTCGCGGGCACGGGAAAGCGGCAGGCGGACCTTTTCCAGTTCGTTGCGGGCATGCGCTGCCGCAACCTTGGCGTATTCCTCGCGGATGGTGTCGACATAATTTTTCTTGCCCTCAGGCGACAACAGCGCCGAGACGACGCCGACTGCGCGCGACGCATCGGTGACGTAGACCGCCTGGCCAGAGGAATAGCCCGGATGGATCTTCACCGCCGTATGAACGCGGCTTGTAGTCGCTCCGCCGATCAGCAGGGGAATATTGAAGCCTTGGCGCTCCATCTCTGCCGCGACATGCACCATTTCGTCGAGCGACGGGGTGATCAGGCCGGACAGGCCGATGATGTCGACCTTCTCGCGGATTGCTGTCTCAAGGATCTTCGCCGCCGGCACCATGACGCCGAGGTCGATGATGTCGTAGTTGTTGCAGGCAAGCACGACGCCGACGATGTTCTTGCCGATATCGTGAACGTCGCCCTTGACCGTCGCCATCAGCACCTTGCCGGCCGCCTCGCGCTCGCCGTTGCCGCCATTGGCCAGCTTTTCAGCCTCCATGTAGGGCAGCAATACGGCGACGGCCTGCTTCATGACGCGAGCGGATTTGACCACCTGCGGCAGGAACATCTTGCCCGAGCCGAACAGGTCGCCGACGACGTTCATGCCGGACATCAGGGGGCCTTCGATGACGTGCAGCGGTCGCTCGACACCCTGGCGCGCCTCCTCGGTGTCGGCCTCGATAAATTCGGTCACGCCGTTAACCAGCGCGTGCTCTATGCGCTTTTCAACCGGGAGCTCGCGCCAGGACATATCCTGTACACGGGCTTCGCGCACGCCGGTTCCGCGATAGCGCTCGGCGACCTCGAGCAGCCGCTCCGTGCCGTCAGGGCGGCGGTTGAGAACCACGTCCTCGCAGGCCTCGCGCAGAACAGGATCGATGGTGTCATAGACGACCAGTTGGCCGGCATTGACGATGCCCATGTCCATCCCCGCCTGGATGGCGTGATAGAGGAAGACAGAGTGCATCGCCTCGCGCACCGTATCGTTGCCGCGGAACGAGAATGACAGGTTCGAGACACCGCCGGAGATATGCACCAGTGGCATGGTCTGCCGGATGGTCCGCGTCGCCTCGATGAAATCGACGCCGTAATTGTTATGCTCCTCGATGCCCGTGGCGACGGCAAAGACATTCGGATCGAAGATGATATCCTCGGGTAAGATGCCCGCCTGTTCGGTCAGGATCTTGTAGGCGCGGGTGCAGATATCGACCTTGCGCTGGTAGGTGTCGGCCTGGCCGGTCTCGTCGAACGCCATGACGACGACCGCGGCACCATAGGCATGTACCAGCCGTGCCTGCTCGAGGAACTTCTCCTCGCCTTCCTTCAGCGAGATCGAGTTGACGATCGACTTGCCCTGGACGCATTTCAGGCCGGCCTCGATGATCGACCATTTCGACGAGTCGATCATGACAGGCACGCGAGCGATATCCGGCTCGGCTGCGATCAGGTTCAGGAACTCGACCATCGCCTTCTCGGAATCGATCAGGCCTTCATCCATGTTGATGTCGATCACCTGAGCGCCGGCTTCGACCTGGTCGCGAGCGACAGCCAGGGCCGCGTTGTAGTCGGCATTGGTGATAAGCTTGCGGAATTTCGCCGAACCGGTGACATTGGTGCGCTCGCCGACGTTGACGAACGGAATATCCTTGGTGAGTTGGAACGGCTCGAGACCCGACAGCGACATGAAGGGACGATGTTCGGGGATGGCGCGCGGCTTGTATTTCGACACGGCTTCGGCGATGGCGCGGATATGGTCCGGCGTCGAGCCGCAGCAGCCGCCAACGATGTTGACCAAACCCTCGGCTGCAAAGCCCTCGATCTGCGCCGCCATCATCTCGGGCGTCTCGTCGTACTGGCCGAATTCGTTTGGTAGGCCGGCATTCGGGTAGGCGCAGATCAGCGTGTCGGCAGCCCCTGACAGCTCCTGCAAATGCGGCCGCATGGCATTGGCACCGAGCGCGCAGTTAAGGCCGATGGTGAACGGATTGGAATGGCGAACCGCGTTCCAGAACGCCGATGGCGTCTGGCCCGAAAGGGTACGGCCGGAAAGGTCGGTTATCGTGCCGGAGATCATAACCGGCAGGCGGACGCCCTTGGCGATAAATCGCTCCTCGCAGGCGAAGATCGCGGCCTTGGCATTCAGCGTGTCGAAAATGGTTTCGATCAGGATGATGTCGGCGCCGCCATCGATCAACCCATCGATCTGCTCGCCATACGCAATGCGCAACTCGTCGAAGGAGACGGCGCGGAAACCGGGATTGTTGACGTCGGGCGAGATCGATGCCGTACGGTTTGTTGGGCCGATGGCGCCGGCGACAAAGCGGCGACGGCCGTCTTCCCGCTCGGCACGGATGGCAGCCCGGCGCACGACGCGTGCACCCTCCTTGTTGAGATCGTAGACAGCGCCTTCCATCTCGTAGTCGGCCTGGGCGATGCGCGTCGAGGAAAACGTGTTGGTTTCCAGGATGTCGGCGCCGGCCATGGCGTAGCGATAGTGGATTTCCTCGATGGCGTCGGGCTGGCTGAGGATCAGAAGGTCGTTATTGCCCTGCTGGTGACAGGCGCAGCCGATGAAGCGGTCGCCGCGGAACTGCTCCTCGTCGAAGCCAAGCCCCTGAATCTGCGTGCCCATGGCACCATCGAGCACCAGAATGCGCTCGCTGGCTGCCTGCTTAAGCGCCGCGAACACATCGCTGCCGTCCCGCTTCGCCGCTTCCGGACCAAAAAGATCGTCAAACACCAGCATACTCCCTCGACCCGACTGCGACTCCGCATTCAATCACATAAAGATATCTTTATGTCAATATATGCGGTCGATCATAGTGATTTGCAATATAGCCGCTCTTTTTGCCGAACGGCAAAAAACATGCAGGTGCGCCCGCGATTACCGGACTTCGGTCTTGGTTGCTGGCGCATCGGTCGTCGCAAAACATACTGCACCCGCAGAGGGCAAGAGTGGTGAGGTGCGGCTTGATATCTATGCAGCCTGCACCACGTTTTTCAGCGATCCACCGACAAGCACTCGAGTGCGCGCAACGCACTTGACGCCGCAGCTCTGTTCTTGTCGGATCACTGACACTAAGAATCCCGGCCAAGGGCGCGCACCGCGCTTGGCATTTATAAAGACTCCCGGAGGAAACACTTATGATCGCAGCTGAACCCGCCACGCTGGGAAACTGGAGCAACCGCGACTATCATCGCCGCTGGCTGCTCGATCAGGCCAACGGCTTGTTCGATTTCTTCCAGTATCGCGCCGTCAATCCGAAGGGCGGGTTTTACGACATGGACGATGCGGGCAAGCCGCTCGGTGCCGATAACTCGGTGCGCGGCATTCATTCGTCCGCCCGCATGGTCCACTGCTTTTCGATCGCCAGCCTGCTGGGGCGGCCCGGGGCCGACGAGATCATCGACCACGGCATGAGCTACCTCTGGCATCATCACCGCGACAAGACCCACGGCGGCTACTTCTGGACTGTCAACAATGACGGTCCCGTCGATGCCAGCAAGCAGGGTTACGGCCACGCCTTCGTGCTGCTCGCCGCATCATCGGCAAAGACCGTCGGCCATCCGCTGGCAGACGAGATGCTCGCCGACATAACGAAAATAATCGACGAGAAATTCTGGGAAGACAGCCACGGCGCCATCGCCGAAGAGTTCAATCAGGATTGGTCACCGATCGGTGACTACCATGGCCAGAACTCCAATATGCATCTGACCGAGGCGCTGATGGCAGCGTTCGAGGCGACGGGCGACAGGTCATACCTCGACAAGGCCGAACGTATCGCCGACCTCATCATCCGGCGGCAGGCAGGCGCTGTCGGCTTCCGCGTGCCCGAGCATTTCGATGCCCAGTGGCAGCTCGACAAGACCTATCGCGGCAACGAGATGTTCCGCCCGTCCGGCACGACGCCCGGCCACTGGCTGGAGTGGGCACGCCTCGTGCTGCAGCTCTGGACGCTGGGCGGCAAGCGCCACGACTGGATGCCGGAAGCGGCTCGCCACCTGTTTGCGCAGTCGATGTCGCTGGGCTGGGACAAGGAGATCGGTGGCTTTTTCTACACGCTCGATTGGGAGGATGTACCGGCCAAGCGCAACAAGCTGTGGTGGCCGGCCTGCGAAGGAGCCGGCGCTGCCCACTATCTCAACGCGCATCTGCCTGATGACTTCCACGAGCAGAGCTATCGCAAGATCTGGGGTATCATCGGCAAGGCGTTTATAGACCGTCAGAACGGCGGCTGGCATGAGGAACTGACGGAAGATCTGGCCCCTGCCCACACACTGTTTAGCGGCAAGGGAGATATCTACCACGCCCTGCAGGCCTGCCTGATCCCGCTATTTCCGGCGACCGGCAGCTTGACCAGGGTGATATCGGAAGCCAGCGGCAGGCTCTGATCGCTATCCGATGACGGCGCGGGGCGATGCCATCCCGCGCCGCATTCTCGTGTGGCTATTCCGTCGCCAGGCTGAGATTGTGCAATTCATGCCCGAGCGTCAGTGCCAGCGCCTCGACCACCAGATTGTGGTCGTCGCGCTGTGGCAGGCCGGAGACGGTGACGGCACCGATGCAGCCTGTGCCGATGACGTGGATCGGGAAGCTGCCGCCATGCGGCGCGTAGTCGGCCGCCGACAGTCCGTTGTTCTCGACAGTCTTGCCGGCTTTCTTCAATTCAAGACCGCTGGCATAGCTGCTGCGGAAATAGCGGAGAACCATCGCCCGCTTGCGGCGGATCCAGTTGGCGTTATCCGGCGTCGAGCCGGCAAGCGCCACGTAGAATACCGGCATCGAATGCAGGGTGATGTCGATGGCCACGCCGAGATTGCGCTCGCGCGCCAGATCGTGCAGCAGATTGCCGAGAACCCAGGCGGTGGAGAAATCGAAAGAGTCGAAGCGCAGCACTTCTTCCTGCACGGCAATGCGGCTGAGATCGTGGTCAATGGTCATTGTCGGAACTCCCTCGTCTTCTCTGAACGCAATCAAGCCCCAAGCGCGCTGTTTGTCCACCGGCTTGTCTTCGATTGTCCAATCACCGCCCCTTGCCGAGGCGCTGCGTTCACGTCAATGATGCGACAATCGAAATATGCCGGAACCCCGACTTAATGCGCGCCAAGATCATCTTTCTGGCCATCCTGACCGCGATCTCGCGGATTGCCAGCGCCCGGGCCGAAGACGGTGGCCAGCAAGTGCTGCGCGACGGCTTCGACGGGAAAGATTTCGCCCCGGCCGGTCACCTCTACTATCGCAATAACGCCGAGCAGAAGGCAGGCACCTACCAGTTCCAGTCCGCGGTGAGCCGAAGCGGCGGCGGCGCGTTGAAACTCACCATCAAGCCGAATTGCGCAGCCGGCAAAGAAAATTGCAGCGAACGCGCCGAGATCTGGGAGAAAACCAAATATCGCGTCCCCTATGATCAAGGCGTCTGGTACGGATTTGCGGTCAAGTTCGCCGATCCGATACCATCAGGAGACCATCGTTACCTGATTGCCCAGTGGAAGCGCGAGATCGGCCCGGAGGCCAAGGGCGACTTCAGCCCCTTCCTCGCCCTGCGCCTCAACAACGGCAAGCTGTTTGCGACTGTCGAGACGAACTACGTCGCGCCGCCGTCGGGTGCGCCAAGCGTGAAACCCGGATCCTGCGCTTCCGGCCAGACGCCTGTCTGGTACCGCCCCGACACCAACCAGATGCGTGCCCTCGTCGCGACAGACGCCACCTGGACCAAGAGCGACGGCGGTGAGTTCACCAGTTGCACGGATGCGATGACCATCACCGATCGTGGCAACAAACTGCCGACGCCCGGTTCAGGCTGGATCGATTTCGCCATCTACACGCAGCCTGGACCAGACGGCACCGGCCGCATCGAGATTTTTGCCAACGATAAATGGATTGTCACCGTAAAGGGACATATCGGCCACGCGGACAAGGGTCTCGGCAGGAACCAGTATTTCAAGTTCGGCCCTTACCGCGACGCGGACACTACTGAATGGACCATGTATTACGATGATTTCCGCCGTTCGCCCCGCTGCAGGGATGTTCTGGCCGACGCATCGCTGTGTCCCGCAGACTAAAGGCGAAATAGCGACGAAATTGTTTGGAGGAGCGAACCATTGCGCGCATGGTGCGTTTAGTAAAGTTGTCATCAGGAGGCGATAGCTATGCTTAACACAACCCGTGACTGTGCTCGCGATAGCGCGAAAAATGCAATCCCGTCGCTGGGAGAAATCGAAGGTCGCCTCGCGGTGCTTGAGATCTTGGCCCAATGCGCCCTCACCCATGCACTCAGTGAAGGCGACCAGAAGGTCGACAAAGCTCTTCTGGAGGAAATTCGCCGCGCCATGCATGCGAAATGCGGTGAACTGAAGCTCGGCAGCGAGGACGCAGAATCTGCCTTCGGCTTTGCCGAGGAACTGATCAGCGCATCAATAGAAGCATCGAGGCTTAATCGCCAGTGATCTCGCGTCGTGCACAAATCATCCTCGCAGCCATGGTCGGGCTGGCCGTCATCCTGACTGTGCTGCTTCTCGTCGTCCCAAAAGTCCCTGAAATTCCAGGGACCGATCTGCCCCAGTCCGGGGCAGCAGCGCCTTCCAAATAGCAGTAATGTACCGTTACGGAACGGTGGGGTGTCCCGTTTTCGGAGGATATTAACACCCCCGTGCGGTCTCGCTTGAATATTAGAAAAATCGCGGCTTTATGGGATCGTCACCTGATCGCGGGTGCTTTCATCAAGAGGGGGGCGATATGACCATGCTGATCCAGACGCCGATCTGCTCCGAAGAAGTCGATGTTCTCGCCGGTGCCCTCTACGCTTGGTGTGCGGAACGGGAAATTAAACTTTCAAGCCAGGCCGGCCTTGCGGCGGCCAACAGGGCAATCGACCTCCTTCATGCGGGACATCGTACGCAGGAAGATCTCCTCAGCGCTTTGCACAACGCATGAACCTAAGGGGCTGACCGACGTCGGACCACGGGGTCTCGGCCTGACGTGAGATATTCGCGCAACAGTCGCAAAAAACAACCCACGCGACAGATTGATAATTGTTAAATCAACCATGCGAATCTGCGGGCTTGCCGTTACGGTAAGCCTCGCATGACTTCAAAATCGACTTTCAATTCCATATCCCAGACCCTGATCGACAACTGGCTGGATGCAACCAGCCCGATAGAAGATCCGGAGACGTTCTGCGGCACGATAAGCGAGACCATGTCTCTGAAGATGTCGCTCAACTTCATCGACACCAGAAGCGATGATCCTCTCGACTGGTATTTCCGTCGCATCAAGCCCTACGGGATCAACAGTCGCATTCTCAATCTGAAAAAGATGTTTCCCGACGGTCCGTTGAGGAACCTGCCAGACAGGACCTACCTCCTCGACGCCGTCATCCCCCACTACAGCCGCGCGCTTTCGCTGCGAAAGCCCTTGATCGATCTGGTCCTGACGAAAATCGCCGGCATCAATGTCGGCTACGACCGTTTGCTGATCCCTCAAAAAACCAACGGCCGGGCGGAATGGTGCGTATCGTTCACCGAAGGCCGTTTCCTTTTCAAGGCACCTGTTGACGCCAAGCTGGACCCGGTTGACGAAGTCATCATCCAACTGCTGATGGAGGGCGAGACCGCCAGGGAAATCGCCGTGGAGCTTGGCTTGTCTCAGCGGACCATCGAGCACCGGATCGACAAGATGAAGATCCGCTATGAGGCGCGCAACGTCGTCCATCTCACCGCCAAGCTTTTCTCCATCCACATGGACCGCCGCATGGCGGAAGACCGGATTATCGATGCGGGCCAAAGGGAAGACTAGCGCGGCCTACCTCTTGCGCGCGGCCGCCTGCGCCCGTGCCTTCAGTTGCTCCATCGAAAGACCGGTGGCAGCGGCGGCAACATTGTAAAGCGCCTTGTTCAGATCCTTCGTCTTGAATGCGATACCGTCGACGCCGCGCTTGCGATCGAAACCCAGCGGATTACCGTCCCGATCAACCACGACATGCACGCCAAAAAACATCTGGTCGAACTCGCGACTATTCGGCTTGTAGAAGCTTGCACCGGCGGAGGTGTCGAATTCCCCGTCGAAATTGGCAATGAAAAGCTGCAGCACCGAATAGCTCGCGGACGACTGGCCGACCACCACTTCGCCGAACTTGCAGCTGCCGAGATAGGGGATGGAAGGCAGCACGCTGGAGCGGTTCGCTTTCCTCATCCGGTTGTTGGCCGGCAGTCGATCGGAAAAAAGATCATGTGCGTCGTTCCCAAGGATCGACAGGTTTTCGCGCGTCGCCGACGCGACCTCGATGGCGTCCATTGTCGGCAGGATCTTGCGGAAACGCGCTCGTGACGTCTCGGATGGCTCCGGTATTACCTCGCCGTTGCTGAACCATCGGGCGTATTTCGCAGCTGCGATTTCGGATTCGGAAGATTGGGAGGCAAGGCTGAGGGAGGCATTCGCTAACTTTACGATGTCGTTTCCGAAGCGATTTCCGTATTGTAGCTTTTCGGCGGCCTTCTTGTCAGACACTGCAATTCCCCTTTTTTCCCGAGCAGTCTCGTTGCGCTCTGTTGGGATGCTATGGACGAAATCTTAATGCGACGGCCGATTGGCACCGTAGATTTACCGTGCCAACGTCAAGTTGTGTCTCCCACGTCGGTTGATGGTTAGCAAACTGTGATGATCGGACAGGCGCCATTGAGAGGCAAGCAACGCCCAAATTCGGTAAAATTCACGAAAAAAGGCGACCCTGAGGCCGCCTTTATAATCGCTGAAGCTGATACCGATTACTGGATCCGGATGCGGAACGCACCCGATGGATACCAGAAGCCATCGCTGTGGCGGCGATAGCCGGGACGGCGTTGCTCATAGCCACGATAACCGTTCCAATTGCCGCGACGATCGCGCGGAGGGCCGCGGCGGAAGCCAGGGCGTTCATCGTTGCGGTAACCGGGTGGGCTGCGGCGATCGCGGTTCATGCGACGAGGCGGTGGCGCATCGGGATTGTACTGGACAGTCGTAACGTCAGAGCCACCAGCCATTGTCATGGCAGGCAGCGGCGCAGCAGACGCCGGCGCAACCCCGGAAAGGCCAACCATCGCAGCAAGCGCTGCTGCAGCAAAACCTGTAAAAATTTTCTTCATCGGTACTCCAATTCGGCGTTATCGCCGCTCATTTCTCAAGGAGCGCGATGGGAATGACATAGGGTGCAGGCAACATCCGACAAGACGTAAGGTTGTATAATCTGCAGGTTTGCGCCCGATTGTCCCTCACGAGGCTACTGATCGTCCTCCGGAACCTGAACCTCGCCTTGATCCTCCCCGTCCCAGTAATGGACGCGTTCGGCATGGACGTGGATCATCACAACGCCCGGGGTATCCACACCGTCCTGGAACCAGACGTCCAGCTCGCTCGTCCAGTGCTCGGCAAATCGTGCCTTGTCGCGGATCAGCGCTGCTTCGCCTTCGACAGCGACCGCGAAAGACTTCTCGCCTTGAAATGTCAGCGACACCTTTGGATTGGCCTCGATGTCGGCGACCATCTTGGCCTCTTCCCAGGTGAAGTAGTAACTGTCGCCATCGTAGTCGACATCGCCGTTGTTGCTCATCGGCCGCCCGGCAATCGTACCGTTTTCGGCATGCGTCAGCAGCATGGCGATATCGATATCGCGCATCTTTTCGGCCAGGTCTTTCAAGGTCATTTCGCTCATCCCGACAGTCCTCCAGGTTGCATGAACACGTCTAACGTGTTCATGCGATGAAGGTTCAGGCAGTCGGAGGCTCTAAATACCGATCTACCGTCGGTTCAGACTTTTTCGGTCTTTTTGACGGGCGCCTTCTTCTGGGGCTCGACCGGGGCATCGGGTGTCGGTGCCAGCAGCTTGCGCAGCGAGCTGATCTTGTCTTCCACCAGTGGCCGGAAACGGGAGGCGCGATAAGGCATGTCGGCAGCGCCATAGCCTTCCGGACCGTCATCGTCCCCACGGAAGATCTCGGCTACCTTGATGCCGAGAAATTCGCCGTCGATGTAGTGCGAATACATGCCAACCCAGCGGATCGTATAGATCTCGTCCTTGCGGATCAGCTGGTCGATCGACACGTTCTTGAACTTATCGTCGATACAGACGACTTTCTGGCCGACGTAAAAATCGTTCATCTCATCCTCATGCAAGAAAACTATCGTCGCCTTGTGCTGCCGGTGAAGAAAACCGCAGCTGCAAGTTGACAGCCTTATCGCATAATTTATGGCATTTTGCCGACCGGCGCAAACGTTCCGCTTAAAAATTGGCCTCTGTCGGCGATCAGTGAATGCTGTCGGAGGGGACGTCCTCGCCAAGAATACGAAAGGCTTCGCTGAGAGCAGCGACCAGAATGTCCGTCAGTTTGTCTGCATCATTGTCCATCAGGAAAAGAGCGACAGTGGAATCCTTGGGGTCGCGGTAAGTCTCTGTTTCGTTCGACATATCATTGTCCTTTTTCCCGCCGCGTCACATCCCGGCGTCTTCGAAGAGTCATAGGCGGCATGGCTTGTGCAAAGCTTGTTAAGGTCTGGCGCGCGGCGACATCAGCGAGAGGTCAGTGGCGACTTCCCGTCCAGCCCGTCAGCACCGTGTCGTTGACGTCGAGGTCGATCCAGCAGTGATAGTCTTCGTCCCTCGAGCTTCCGGAAGCACTGACTTTCCGCTGGCAACGCGAGGCTCCGGGCCCTCCCTCGCTTCCGAAACGGCGCGTAATCAGCGTAACGCCAGCGGCGGACGTATCGCTGGTCTCGGCACCAAGGGTTTCGAGCGCGTCGTAGAAATACCTGGCGCCGTCGTCATCGCAGGCAATCTGCGCCACGGGCTTATCCTTGCCGAGAACCACGGGCCTGTTTTCTTCGGCAGCCTGCACGATGCATGCCGTCAGCGCCTTGCCGATGCTGTGCGGCTGGGCAGAAGCCGTCATGGGAACGGCCACAAGCGCGCAGAACGCCAGGAAAAGCCGTCTTTCCATTTCTTTTCTCCCATATTTCGGCCGCACGGATTGCCTATGCAGCGCGTCGTCATCGTACCGTCATATTAACCACCCGGTCCGGAATGGCGCAACGGTCAAGACGGCCGAACTGTTCCAAAAACGAACGCCGAGGTGCCGCTCTTGAGCCGCGACGGACAGAAATTTGCGGCAGAGGCTTCTAATATTCACCGCGTAAAGGGTTTAGTTACCAAGATTCTTCATTCTTTGAGACGAGCGGCGGGAAGCAGCGGAGACAAACATCGTCTAGCTGACCACCAGCATGGGCTCCGGCACTCCGGATCGCCTGGCCGCCCGAGTGTGTATCAGTGTGGAACGAGTATCATGGCGTTTGCGATCGAGACGTTTAGGGACGTCAGTCCCAGGGCAGGAAAGGCCGGCAAGAAAGGCTCGTCCCGCGTCATGACGGTCGGCACCGTGATGATCGGCACCGGCGTGGTCGCCTTTTCCTGGGTAGTAGCCACCGCCTTCGCTCTCCAGGGCGTCGTCGGTCCCTACGCATCAGGATCTCCCATCCTGCAGAAAACCGGCCCATCGCTGGTGGCACGAGCAGCGTCGCAGCCTGTCGGCCATCCAAGCCTGCGGCTTGCGACCCTCGACCCCGCCGGCATCAACGCTCTCGCGCTCGCCAACGCCCATCGCTCGGCAATCGCTGCCGAAATGGCCGCCCTCGCCCCGAGCTACTCCGTCATTGCCAAGAGCGACCGCGTCGTACATGCACCGACCGAGATCGCCGATGCAGGCCAGTCTTCCCATGCGCTCGCAAAGTCGGGACGCCCGCTGCCTGCCGACGTCATGGCAGCCTTGAAAGTGGCGTTGGCCGCCGTGCCGGCCGGAACAGCCGATGCCGCCGCCGTCCGCACGGCAAGCGTCGATCTCGACCGCGCCGCAGCGACCAGCGAACGCGCATTGACAGCCTCGGCTCCTGCCCTCCCCGTGACCTCACGCGACGACAGGCTGGCGCTTGCCAGCGCCGCGCCGACAGGCCCTGGCTCGCAAATTCCGACACCTATGCCCAACCCGACGACGGCGGCGACAGCGTCAGCCGCAGACCGGCCTGTCCAGATGGCCATGATCGACCCGACGCCTGCTCCCGCGCGCGACGCGACGGCCCTCGTGCCAGCACAACGCCCGCAGGCCGCCGCAAAGCCTGCCCGTCCGGCAGCCGTCTCCACCCGTGAGATCGTGCCGCAGCAGCGCCCCGCTGAAAACGACGACGGTCTTCCGTCCAGCGCCGCTGCCATGGTCGAGCCCGATGCACGGCGCGCCAACGTCGCTGTAGAACAGACCTTCGGACTGGTCATGCCGACCGCTTCCGGCGATTCGTCTGGCACGTCTTCCGCTGATGACATGCTAATGTCGAGCATTCCGCTGCCAACCATGCGCCCGGCCCCTTCGCCGGATGCGGCAACGACGCCGGCCGCAAAGCTGACCCGCCCCTCCAAGGCGCTGCTCGCCTACGCCCGTCCTGACGATGCAGGGATGGACAACGAGCCGGCCTTCAAGGCGCCGACCTCGCTGCCGAACGCCCGCACCCGCGTTGCGATCTACGATATCTCGGCGGCCCGCGTGTACCTGCCCAATGGAGAGCAGCTTGAGGCCCATTCCGGGCTTGGCCAGATGATCGACAACCCGCGCTACGTCAACCAGAAGAACCGTGGCCCGACGCCACCGCACACCTACGACCTGACGATGCGCGAATCGCTGTTCCACGGCGTCGAGGCGATCCGCCTCAACCCCGTCGATCCGCGCGCCATCTACGGTCGCGACGGGCTGCTGGCCCACACCTACATGCTCGGCCGTCGCGGCGATTCCAACGGCTGCGTCTCCTTCAAGGACTACCGCCGCTTCCTCGCAGCCTTCAAGCGCGGCGAAGTCAACCGTCTCCTCGTGGTTCCCCACCTCTCGGTCGCCCCCGGCCGTATCGCCTCGCGCTAAGCGCTCCGTCCCAGCCGATCCACGCGACGGCAGGGACGACTACGTTAAGACCCGCCGGCACTTCTTTCGCATTTAATTAAACATGTCCTGATATATCTGCGATGCGCCTGTATCGAAATCCAAGTACCTGCGTTTAGATCGAGACAGAGCAACGGACAGGAGCCAGGAATGGCAAGCGACAAAATGACGGTTTTGGTCGTCGAGGACGAAGCGCTGATCCGCCTCGACATCGTTTGCGCACTCGAGGATGCTGGTTTCGAGGTTCTCGAAGCCCCGAATGTCGCAAATGCCGTGGCTGTCTTGACGGCACATCCCGAAATCTGCGCTGTTTTTACGGATGTCGATATGCCGGGATCGATGGATGGACTGAAGCTTGCAGCCGTGGTGTCGATGCAATGGCCGGACACCAAGATCATCGTCACCTCCGGTCGCTGCAACGTCCAGCCATCCGACCTGCCCGCGGCCAGCCGTTTCGTCGGCAAGCCCTACCATCCGGAAACGATCATCAACAATCTCAGCCAGATGCTGGCCGCTTAGCAAGCACGCACCAGCGCACTGTTGGAAAGTCGAACCGACTTAATGTTGGGGCGCACACTCGCGCAGTTTGCTGCCGGGGCCTAACACACTCACATCGTGATTTGTGCCATCCTGTACGGGAGAACAGCGACCTGCGCGCGGAGGTCTTATCCACGCGCAGGCGATTGAACCCTCGTACTGTGCTTCCTCAGGCGCGCCGCAGCTGGCGCCTGGCGACAGGGGCAAGGTCATCCATCTCGGCATCCGCGTGGCGGAGGGTGGATGTGCGGCTGAGCTTGAAGCGGCCGACGAGTTCCGTCAGCACGCTTGATCCGGAGAAAAGTTCGTTGCTGAGAGCTGTCGTCTCTTCGGCCATGGCGGCGTTTCTCTGTGTCATCTGGTCCAGCGCGTTGACGGCCGAACTGATTTCCTGGAGGCCCGTCGCCTGCTCGACGCTGGAGGTGGCGATGGCTTCCACCTTGGCGTCAATCTCGGAGACAAAGCCTTCGATCTTGCGCAGGGCGATGCCGGTCTCTCCCACCAGACGGACGCCGGTCGAGACCTCGTTGGACGAGTTGACGATGAGCGCCTTGATCTCTTTTGCAGCCTTGGCCGAGCGCTGCGCCAATTCGCGCACCTCATGGGCAACGACAGCGAAGCCCTTGCCCTGATCTCCCGCCCGCGCCGCCTCTACGCCCGCGTTCAAAGCCAGCAGGTTCGTCTGGAAAGCGATTTCGTCGATGACGCCGATGATCTGCGTAATTTCTCCCGACGCCGCCTGGATGCGGTTCATGGCAGCAACCGATTCCTGCACGGTCATGATCGAGGCATGCGCGCACTGCTTGGCATCGGCAACGAGGTGACGCGTCTCGAGGCTCCGCTCCGACGAGGACCGTACGGTAGCGGTTACTTCTTCCAATGCTGCGGAGGTCTCTTCCAGCGCCGAAGCCTGCTCTTCGGTACGCTTGGAAAGGCTGTGCGCAGCCTCCTGCATCTCGGTTCCGTTGCCGTGCACCAGCCGGGTCTTCTGCAATACTTCTTCCAGCGTCGTCTGGAAGTTTGCCAGCGAATTGTTGAAGTCGGCACGCAGGGGTTCGAACTGCTCGCTGAAGCTTGAATCGATCGTCGTCTGCATGTTGCATTGGGCAAGCCGGCCAAGCCCGGCGCCAAGGGCGTCGATCACCATCTTGACTTGCCTGGATTCTTCCAGCCGCTCGGCCTCGCGACCGCGCCGCTCGGTTTCGGTCTGGGCTCTCGAGGCCTCCGCCTGATCGTGCAGGCTTCGATTTTCGAGGCCCGCCGTCCGGAAGACATTGAGCGCCGCAGACATCGCGCCGATCTCGTCGGTCCGGTCGGCGTAAGGGGCAGCCTCGTCGAGATTGCCGCCCGCCATCCTCGACATGGCTGTCGTCATTTTCGTGATCGGCCGGATCGCTCTCTGCCGGATGGTGACGAGGCCAGCCAGGAACACCACGACCGACAGGCCACCTGCACCGAGCGCCAGCGACATCAGGCTGGACGACATGCGGGCGGTTTCCGCCTCCTGCGCTGCCGACAGCGCGTCCGACATCTTCACCAGCTTGAGGACTGCCGCCTCATGTGCGTGGAACGTGTCTTTCAGCTCCATCAGAGCCGCATGCCTGTCAACCGAGCTGTCGGTAGACAGAAAGCGCTCGTCCATGACCTTCCAGAATACGTCTCCCTTGGCGAGAACATCGTTCTCCAGCTCGTTCTTGATTCCATCAGGGAGCCCGGACGCACGCCAGTAGGCACGACGCTCGTCGTAATCCTTCCTCAGCGACCGTATCTTTCCGGCATTGACCGCATAGAGATCGGGGTTGCTGCCGATCTCGTTTGCCAGCATGTAAGATTCTATCAGGTAAAGAGGCGGCGGCAGGATGTCGGCAACCAGATCCTTGCCCTCGACGATCGACTTGTAGATCGGTCCGTTCACCTTGAGCTTCTCGATCGCATAGGTCTGAAGACCGATGGACACGAGCAGGCCGGCGCCGACGACCAGCCCGAACAGCAGCAAGGTGCGGGATAGATTGATTTTCATTTAGGGAGTCCTCATTTAATCGAAGACTGGCATTCAAATCTCAATAAATTATGCACTTAGCGGCGTCCCTGGCCCCGGATCCTTAACGATTCCAGTAAATTCGCCGGCCGACGGACGGCAATGCAGCCACGCATTGAGGATCGTCCGAAAGGACTGCACGCTCCGATATGTGAGCGTCAATACGCTGTAAACACGTGCATTTTAGCAAGAGGCAATCTTCGCGAGCGCGCCGGCCTTGATCACAGAAAGAACAACTCCGAGGCTAAAAGGGTGCTGGACGGTGGAGCAGATCGCTGCTCCACCGTCCGGTTCCGAAATCCCTTCATAAAAATGCGATGCGCTTAGAACTCTTCCCAGCTAGCGCCTGAACTGCCGCCGCCTGCTGCCATCTTGCGTGGTGCGGAGAACTGCGCCGCCGGGCGGGACTGACGCGCCGGAGCAGCCATGGCCTGCGCCGTCTGCCTGAGCGCCGATGACTGCGTGTTCCTGACCCCTTCGAGCTTGAACTGGCTGACGAGTTCGAGAAGCGTATTGGCCTCGTTGGCGAGCGTATTCGACGCGGCGGTCGACTGCTCCACCATCGCGGCATTCTGCTGTGTCGTCTGGTCCATCGAGTTCACGGCCTGATTGACTTCATGGAGCCCGGTGGCCTGCTCCTTTGCAGACGTGGCGATCGAGTCCATGTGGCCGTTAATCTCGACGATGAACTGCCCGATGGTCTTCAGGGCATCGCCGGCATCGCGCACCAGCTTCACGCCGTTTGCGACTTCGGACGAAGAGCTGTGGATGAGACCCTTGATTTCCTTGGCTGCCTGCGCCGAACGCTGGGCAAGCTCGCGAACCTCCTGCGCTACGACGGCGAACCCCTTGCCTGCCTCGCCGGCACGGGCTGCCTCGACGCCGGCATTCAATGCCAGCAGGTTGGTCTGGAAGGCGATTTCGTCGATGACGCCGATGATGTTGGAAATCTGCTGCGACGAGGTCTCGATCTTCTCCATTGCCTCTTCGGCCCGCGAAACGACTTCAGCAGACTTTCCAGCGGACTCGTTGGCGCGAGATGCCACGTCGCGTGCATCTTCGGTGCGCTTGGCGGAGTTAGCCACGTTGACGGTGATTTCCTCGACGGCCGCAGCGGTCTCCTCGATCGCGGCAGCCTGTTGCTCCGTCCGCTTCGACAGATCGTTGGCGCCGGCTGCAATCTCGCGAGTGCCGTTGCCCATGCTGGATACGCTGGTGGTGATCGACGACAGGGCGCCGCCGAGCTGCTCGACCGACCGGTTGAAGTCGTGGCGCAAGGCATCGAAATCCGGAGAAAATGCTTCCGTCAGCTGGAAGGACAGGTCACCTGCTGCGAGGCGCTTCAGACCATCGGCAAGACCCGAGGTTGCGATGCGCAGACGTTCGGCCGCTTCTTCTTCAGCCCGGCGCTGACCCTCGATCCGGTCGATTTCAGCTTGCCGCCTGTTGTCTTCCGCCTCGCGTTCCAGGCGATTGTTGGAAATCGCTGCCTGACGGAAGATTTCGACCGCGCCGGCCATCTGGCCGATTTCATCGGCCCGGCGGGCAAAGGGAATTTCCGAATCCGTGTCGCCTTCCGAAAGCTTGCGCATCGAGGTGTTGATGCCGGCAAGCGGACGCGAGACGTTCATTATGGCAAAGAGCGCGGAGGCAATACCAAGAAGGAGAGCAAGCCCGAGGCACGCGTATGTGACATCCGACGCAAAGGAGATGGTGTGCAACGTAGCGGCGCCTTCGTCCTTGGTGTTCATGGCGATGTCATCGACAGCTGCCTGAACGGCGTCGCCGGCCGAACTGTAGTCGGTGAGTGCCTTGCCGTAGAACAGCGCTCTCGCCTCATCCGCTTTGGCATTCTTTGCGAGATTGCCCACTTCACCCCAAGACTGCAGGCCTGCGCTCCAGTTGCGCTTCAGCGTGGCAAACAGCTCGATGTCTTCCTTGTCTACCAGAAGCGGCTCATAGGTGCGGATGTCATTCTCGACCTTATCGATTGCAGTCTTCAGTATATCTGAGAACTTCTGGCGCTGCTCCGCTGGAGCGTTCAGTACGGCGCTTTGATAAATGCGAACATCGCCGATGTCAGCATTCATCTGCCCAAGAAGAATGAAACCCGGAATGCGCTTTTCAATAATGACATGGTTTTTCGTTTGAATAGAATCGAGAGAATAAACCGCAAAAAAACCTAATCCGGCGGTCATGGCCACAGACACCGAAAATATGCCTAAAAGCTTCGTTGCGACAGAAAGATTCATACTCTTGACCCCGATTCGCTGATGCTGGAAATACCAACCGTCAAGAAAATATCGGACAATCGTTAATTATAATATAAACTACTTGTAAAGTATAAAGACGTTTCTGCAACGCATCGCGCATAGACCATTCGATACTGCATCTATGCTGCTTGGGGCACAGGCGTTGATCGGGGCCGGTTGCCGGCCCCGGTTCCGGCTCAGGCGGGCCTCACCCAGGAACGCACGGTCGTGCCGCCGAAAATCACCTCTTTCGGCAGATCGAAGATGAAATACGGGTTGAACGCCGGCGTCGCACCGATCGCATCGAGGCGATGAAGGTGATCGCCCGTCAGTACGATCTCGAGCGAGGCTATGTTCTCGGCGAGTTGCCCGGTGCGGCTCGCCCCGACAAGTACGGAGCCAACGCCCGGACGCTGCATGAGCCAGGCGAGAGCGACCGCCGCCATCGGCCGGCCCAGTTCGGCCGCAACCTCCCTCAGCACATCGACCACCGCGAAGTTCTGCTCGGTAAACAGGAGCCCCCCGAACGGATTGTCACCGTTGAGGCGGCCATCGCTTTCGCCCTCGCCGCCATCGCCGGCGGTGTCCGGAATTGCCCCGGCCGGCCCGGCACGGCTCAGCATGTCGCGGCCGTATTTGCCGGTCAGCAGACCCGCGGCAAGCGGGCTCCACGGCACGAGGTCCATTCCGAGTTCGGCAGCAGCGGGAAGAATGTCGAGTTCGACGCCACGATCAACGAGCGAATAGGCATATTGCAGGCCGATTGGCGCCGGCAGGCCATGCGCAGCGGCCAACGTCGCGAGCTTGGCGACATACCAGGCCGGCGTGTTCGAGAAACCGTAGTGCAGGATCTTTCCGCTTCGGACCGCATCTGTCAGCGACTGCAGCACCTCTTCTGCCGGGGTCGTGCGATCCCAGACATGGATCCAGTACATATCGATATAGTCGGTCTGCAGCCGTCTCAGCGATCCCTCGATGCCGAGCCGGATGTTCTTGGCACCATTGCCGCCATGGAGCGGCGTGCCCTGGCTCCGGGAAAAGCCCGACTTCGTTGCGATCACCACCCGGTCGCGCAATCCCGCCTCCGCGATGAAGTCCCTCAGCATCTCCTCGCTACGCCCGCCGGAATAGACATCCGCCGTATCGAAGAAGTTGCCGCCGGCAGCGATGTAGGTATCGAAAAGCTCGCGCGATGCCTTGCTGCCCGAACCCCAGCGCCCGGCGCCGAATGTCATGGTGCCGAGCGCAAGCGGGCTGACGATGAGGCCCGAACGTCCGAGCGTGCGATAGCTGGTGAGATCCATGCGAATATCCTTCCGGTTTCGATGTGTTGCTGCGCTCATCCTACAGCACGCCGGAAACCTCGATTATCCATTGCATGGCGCATGAACTTATGAGCACACTGCATCAATGGAACGCGGCGAACTGAATGATCTGATGGCATTTGCCGCCGTGGCGCGTGAGCGCAGTTTCACGCGGGCAGCAGCAGCGCTGGGTATTTCGCCGTCGGCACTCAGCCATGCGATCAGGGGCCTCGAAGAGCGGCTTGGGGTCAGGCTGCTGGCGCGCACGACCCGCAGCGTTGCGCCGACCGATGCCGGCCTGCGGCTGTTGCAGCATATCCAGCCGGCTTTTACCCAGATCGAAGCCGGGCTGGAAGCGCTTGGCGAATGGCGCGACAGTCCCTCGGGCAAGGTCAGGCTGACGACCTTTTCCTACCCGGCCCGGACCATTCTCCGCCAGAAGCTCCCGACCTTTCTTCTGGAAAACCCCGATGTCGAGGTGGAAGTCGACATCAACGACCGGCTGGTGGATATCGTCACCGACGGTTTCGATGCCGGCATTCGGTTCGGGGAAACGGTGGCGAAGGACATGATCGCGGTGCGCGTCGGCCCAGATCTCAGGACCGTCGTCGTCGGCACGCCGTCCTATTTCGAAAACCGCAAGAAGCCCGAGGTGCCGGCCGATCTCGAAGGACACAATTGCATAGGCTATCGGCTCGCCAGTGCCGGTGGTCTCCTGCCGTGGGAATTCCAGTCGGGGGCACGCGAGATCAAGATCAGGACATCCGGATCCTTCGTCGTCAACGATGGTGACCTCGCCGCCGCAGCCGTTCGCGCCGGTGCCGGCCTCGGCTACATCATGGAAGACGACGTCGCAGACGACATCGCCGCAGGCAGGCTGATCCGCGTCCTCGATGCATGGTGCCCGCCGTTCCAGGGCTGCTATCTCTACCACCCCAGCCGCCGCCAGACCCCACCAGCCCTGCGCGCCCTCATAGCCGCGCTGAAGGAGGAGGCGTGATCTTATCCGAGGTCATGTAGAAATGCATCGCCGACCGTCCGGCGCGAACATTGCCGTAATGGCATCCGGACGCTCTTGCAGAGGCCACTGAGCCTAGCTGCGGGCGTAACAGCTGAGATCAGACGTATGAATCGCCGCAGGCGTCATGATTATCCTATAATTGTAAACCGCGCAGTCACAGTGTGTTGCTACGCTGAAGTTGGATGCCGACCGCTCGAGCACGCCTTTCGACGGACCGTCCGAACCTATTCCCGCTCTATGAACGATCCACTCCATGTCATTGGCCTCTGTCGCAAGATATTGCATCACCGCTTCGTTGTCTTCATGCTGACCGATATAGGCGCGGGCCAAGGTGTTGCGTATCGTCCAGAAGAGTGGAGAAAGTCTCCCGTTATAGGGTCTGCTCAGTCCTCCCGCCTGGTAGAGAAGACGCTTTACGCCGTGCCGCCGCATCGAGGGGACAAGCCTTTTCACGAAGGCGGCATTGATCCTGTCGGTCCTCTGGAGCTTGACATCGCCGAGCATCGAAATGACGAAATCGACCCCGCTCACCAAGGCATCCGTGTCGATCGGATCCGTGATCGACCCCTGACGCACCTCGAGGTTCGCCGTTGCGCCGCCCAGCTTTTCCGGAGACCTCGCCAGTGCCCTCACCCTGTGGCCGCCCGCAAGAGCCAGGGAAACGAAATGCTTGCCCGTACCGCCAGTGGCGCCGAGTACCAGAAAAGTCGATTGTTGGGTCATTCGTGATATCCGTTCGTTAGTGCAACCACGCCCCGGCGCCATAGGAGTGAGGCCCTTGCCGCTTGGCTCCGAGTCCAAAGCCTGCCACACCCGTTCACGCACAGCCGGCTGCTCCCGTCAGAAAAACTCGCGTCTTTCGCTCCCGTTTCCGTGAGTTGAAATTAGACCGGGATCTCCGTAGGTTCTATGGCATGGAATCCACATTAGTATCGCGATCGTCCATTCTGGCCAGCGATCCGCTATCGGACGTGCTGTCACTGGTGAAAACGCGCGGCTATATGTCGGGCGGGTTGGATTTTGGCGGCAACTGGTCCTACAGCTTCGCGGCGGATTCAGCCTTTCGCTGTTTCGCGATCGTATCCGGCCAGTGCTGGCTCTCCGTTGCGGATGGACCGGACCCTATCCTGCTTAGGGAAGGCGAGTTCTTTGCCCTGCCCCATGGCCACCGTTTTTCCCTGGCAAGCGACCCGGCAATCGACCCGGGCAACATCTATGACGAGGTGGACGGTCCCCTCAACGGGCGCGTGCTTCAAATCGGTGGCGGCGGTAACTGTTGCCTGTTCGGTACCATTTTCACGTTCAGGCAGGAGCTGTCGAGCCATCTGCTCAACGCCCTTCCCGAGATACTGCATATCGACGATGGCGCGGATCGCTACGCCCTCAAAGCCTATCTGGATCGGATGATGGCGTTGCTGAGGCATCCGCAACCGGGAAGCGTTCTAGTTGCCGAATACCTTGCCGAGACGATGTTGGTCGAGGTTTTGCGGCTGCACCTCGCGCAACAGGCAGAGATCGGCATAGGCTGGCTGTTCGCCCTGTCGGATAAGCGCCTTAACCGAGCCGTTACCGCCATTCACGAACAGCCCGGCCACAGATGGAGCGTTCGGCAACTCGCAGAGCGCGCCGGCATGTCCCGCTCGGCCTTCGCTTTCCGGTTCAAGGAGAAAGTTGGAGTATCGGTAATGGAGTATGTCGTGCAGTGGCGAATGATGCTCGCAGCGGACCGCCTCCTGACCACCCCGGACACTATAGCCAACATAGCCAGCAACCTCGGATACGATTCCGAAAGCGCATTCGTATTCGCATTCCGCAGGGAAATGGGCTGCACACCGCGCCAGTACAGCCGCCGAGCCGCGCGCGGGGCGTAGCCTGTGCCCATGCGGCCGTGATGGCTGGCAGGGGTCAGCGAGCGTGAAATCTCAGCCCGCCCGTCTGGCAGCACCACATAGCTTTACGACGCCGAGAATTTTACGGTTACGCCGCGCTGGCGAAAGTAGGCCTGCATCAGCTTCCTGCCTGAGCGATTGTTCTGCACGAGCCGTGAAGGGTCGAATACGGCCTCTTTCAGGCCGGCTCGCGTCAACGCTGCCTTCAGATCCGCGATATATAAGTCGATATCGGCATTGTTCGCCTGAAGCGATTCATAAACCCGGTTTGTTGCGTCTGCTACGGTTGGTTCGCTCACGATCACTCCGGTCGCCGTCTGTCAGGCGATTACTATGTTTTTCCGCCCCGATCCTATTGTGGTGAAAATCGCTGGCGTCAATAGGGGAACATGGATTGAAACATTACGACCGGGTCGGAGAGGCGCGATACAGACCATATATTGTGAAACCGGTCAGAGCCCCTGCCTGGCGGGCGATCCGCCAGACCGCCCCGCGAGATGTGTCCGATCCGAATTCTAAAGTGAATGGCGGCCACGGTCTTTTGCTGTCGGCCAGGCTTCAGACCGACACCGACCTGTCCGCGACAGTGGGACCAACATTCCTGACGGCGGTGACCAGTCTCGGAAAGTCTAATCTGGCAACAAGCATGTAGCAAACCATCGATAACCCGTTCGGCACGACGTTGTCACCTATGTCTCCGGGTCGGACATGACGAGACAAGAGTCCGCCGCAACACCTAAGTGATTGAAAAGATTCGACGTCACTGTGATTCACGCAACAAACCTGCAATGATTCACGCATCAGCCCGACTATTATGTAATAAAATCAGCAATTTAAGTTTTTACGAAAATTGGCGATTTGTCGCCAAAAATGCCCAAATGAAGCTTCGGGCGCTGTATCGCGATTGTTCGACAACACCCAAATCGACGGAAGCGCTCACCCGAGAGTCGTGCATAGGGATACCCTTTAGTGTGTTGTGAGCGTGGGACAACATGTAGATCTGTTCCCCATAGACCCAGACCCTCGCCACATCAAGGTCGTCATTTAGACTGCCTGGTACGCTCGAAACACTGGCCATAAGATCCACGAGACTGGTACCCATCTTTCCGCGTCGATCGACAAGCGACGTTCTATTTTGAAGTTGCGCACGCACTTCCATTTGCGATAGCGGATCGTCTTGCGTTCGGCGGATATGATGTTGCAGGCCCGTCGTTCCGAAAGACCCATGACGGTCTTCAGATGCGTAACGGCGTCACGCTGGGCGGCGGGCCCTACCATTTTTTGCAAGAAGCTCGCGGAGTGCGGCCGCATCCAGCATCTGCTCGGCCAGCAACTTCTTTAGCCTGGCATTCTCGTCCTCAAGCGCCTTCAGCCGCTTCGCCTCGGAGACTTCCATGCCGCCGTATTTGGCCTTCCAGTTATAAAATGTTGCTTCTGAAATCCCGTGCTTGCGGCAGAGATCGGCAGCCTTCGCGCCAGCCTCCTGCTCCTTCAGCACACCGATAATCTGCTCTTCCGTAAATCTCTGCTTCTTCATTCGTCCGTCCCTTAATAGGCCGGACCCTTACCCATTATGGAGGAAATTCTCAGTGGCAGGTCAGCCGATTATCAAGGAAACTCCCGAATGGTAGCCTATCAACCAACTTGAAGAAAGCGTGTTGGCAAGTCCCGCCTATGGGTCTGGATTTTCAAATCATTTCCAAAAGGAAATATATTTTTGTCCATGTTTACTTACTTTCGTCGAATGGAATATATTGCTTAAAGGGCCTTTTGGAGTCGGGAGCTTCTCCGCTTGGATAGAGCAGACAATACATTTTGCTGTGATACACGACGGCTAGAGGATAACATGAGTCAGCCGCGCTCATGCCACGAGCAGAACATATACTGAATCCCTTCCCAATATCCTGAGATGTACATTTCTCGCCAGGACAAAAGTACTGTGTTATCCCGGTGTATCCTTTGGAAAAAAACACAACTGGCTTCGAATACATGTCCAGAGACCCAACGGTCTCGGCTAGCTTTTTGTAGGCTTTGTCGACATCACTCTTATCGCCAAAACTGAAAGTCGATGGTGTGTCGTTCGTATAGTCGAACTTAGAAACATCTGTTTCACAGTTCAGAGCGAAAGCCGGTGAGAAAGAAATGATCGCGCCGATCAGTCCGATAAAGATGATATATTGGTGTGATTTCATCAATTTAGGTCAATCCTCCCACTATCAATAACGACACGCTTCTCGCCGTTTACTTCAATCTCGTCAAAATCCAGGAAAAGTTTAGTGTCTGAGATGGCGATTGAACCGTCTTCGTGCATCAAGACATTTGAATTGCCACAGGTTAGGTGAAGTTCACCGTTACTCTGCAATGCGGTGCTGTTTTGGGTCGTTAAAGAGAGTGTGTCATTGCTCATAAGGTTAATACGTGAACCTGCGTTGACGCTGTAGGACAAACCGACATTCGTCGTCATTCCTGCACCAACATTCACTGCATTAAAAACACCCACGCTCTCGGTCTTGTTCTTCTCGACAATGACCGACATGTTACCTTCGCCCGGATTCAGTATTCCGGGAAAGCCGAGTTTTTTGCCACCTCACCTATTCCGCCGGCCAAAGATGTCAACAAGGAAGTCACTATCCTACCAATGCCGCTTGGCCCCACCGTAAGCATCATGTTTCCGCCAATGACCTCCGTGGTGATTGTTTTCCGCCTCAGTTGCACCAATCGTTGCATTTGTTGCAGCGACCATTGGTTTCGTCAGGACATAGAAAAATGTGGTGGGCCCGGAGAGACTCGAACTCCCAACCAAGCGGTTATGAGCCGCCGGCTCTAACCATTGAGCTACAGGCCCTACCTTGCGCTCTGCGCAATATATCGGAGCAATGGTCCTCCGGTATGTCTTGCCTCTAGCCCAAAACTTGTGTCACGACAAGGGATTGCCGCATTGGCTACACAATCAATCGACACAAGGGTATTCCAGAAGAACAACGGAGGAAACCGATGACCCTGCCCCAGCCAGCCAGACTTGCCTGCAGCGCCTTTGCCGGCCTTGCCCTGCTGACGCTCACCAGCGCGACGGCCTTTGCAGCGGGCGAGCCGCGCCAGGCGCTGATCAGCGTTTCCGGCGAAGGCCAGGCGGCTGTCGCGCCCGACATGGCGGTCGTCACGCTGTCGGTCGTCAAGCAATCAAAGACTGCCCAGGATGCACTCGATCAGGATAACAAGGCGATGGGCGCGGTTCTGGCGACCCTGAAGAATGCCGGCATCGCCGAGCGCGACCTGCAGACCTCCGGCTTTGCCATCCAGCCGCAGTATAATTATCCACCTGCAAAGGACGGCCAGCAGCAACAGCCGGAACTGGTCGGCTACCAGGTGACGAACGGCCTGACCGTGCGCGTGCGCGACCTCGGCAAGCTCGGCGGCCTCATCGACCAGGCGGTCGGCCTCGGCATCAACCAGGGCGGCGACATCCAGTTCGTCAACGACAAGCCGGATGCGGCAATCGAGGCGGCTCGCAAGGATGCCATGGCCAATGCCGCCGCCAAGGCAAAGACGCTCGCCGAAGCCGCCGGCGTCAAGGTCGGCCGCGTCATCGAGATCACGGAAAATGCCGTGCGCGCAGCACCGCAGCCGATGATGCGTCCGCTTATGCTCAAAGGGGCTTCGGACACGGCCGTGCCTGTCGCCGGCGGTGAGAACAGCTATAACGTCACTGTCAACGTGACCTATGCGCTCGAGCCATAGGCCGCAGCGCTCACGGCAACGCCTCAAACGAAAGCCGCCCCGGGTTCGAAGACCCGGGGCGGCTTTTTCGTTCGATGTTCACAGACCTCAGCGGCCCATCATCGGGCAGCCGCGGACGTTGGCAAACATGATGGTATCAGGACCACGGCGGCTGAAACCGTTGACGACGACACGGCGCGGCGTGACATCGACGACGCGGGCGCGGCGCAGGCCGTAATCGCGGGCGATACCTTCTGCCTGGCGCGGATCGCAGCCGCGACCACGGAAGCCGGGTGGCGGCATCGGCGGACGGCCGTAATAATCCGGCGGTGGCGGACGGTGATGTCCGGGACCGACGTAGATATCGAGGTTCTGTGCAGAGGCCGAGGTCACCGTGCCGGAAAAGGCACCGGCAATCAGCGCCGCCGTCAGGGCGGCTTTGGCCAGAATAAGTTTCATGTCATCCTCCATGGAGTGTAAATACGATCAGCGCCCACCGCGCCTCCCGCGCAATCGGCGCTGGTGCAACGGCTGGAACCGAAAACGGTTCAGAATCAGCCAAAGGCATCTTCCAGTTAAAAGCAAGTCCCGCGAGACGCCAGATCAAATATCGCTAAGCGGTGCGGAAAGCCTGCCCCCCTATCGGCGCAGCACCGGGCAATCGGACTGGTTGGCAAACACCATCCGTTCCATGCCATGGTGGCTGCGGCCGACGACCACGACGCGGCGCGGCGTGATCTTGGCAATCTCGGCGCGCCTTATGCCGGCGGCCCGTGCCTTGCGCACGGCCATCAGCGGCGAGCAGATGTCGCGACCACGATGTTCGTAACGGACCTTCTCCACCGGAGACGAAAGACCGGCAGCAGAGACCGAGGGCACCATGACCGACACTGCGCTCAACGCAATCAGGCCGGCGGTTCCGAGTTTCGCAAACAGGTTCATCGCATTCACTCCGTTTCCTCAATTTCATTGCCCGACGGATCGGGCATGCGGTGAAACCTAGAGGAGCGAGCTTGAACGACAAGCCAACGGCCCGTTCACTTCATATTCAGCGTTCTCTCCGGAACTTATGCGCCGAGATGCAGTATTACCTCGCGCTGGTGCGGCCGATCCCTGTGTTCGAAAAGGTAGATCCCCTGCCAGGTGCCGAGCAGCAGGCGACCGTTGTTGACGGGAATGCCGATGGACGTCTGCGTCAGCGCCGCCTTGATATGGGCCGGCATGTCGTCGGCGCCCTCGGCAGTGTGGATCACCCAGCGCATGGACGGATCGGAGGACGGTGGCACCAGCCGCCGGAAGAAGGCATCGAGATCGGTCCTGACGTCGTCGTCGGCGTTTTCCTGGATGATCAGCGAGGCCGAGGTATGGCGCACGAAGACGGTGAGCAACCCTTCCTCCGCACCGCTGCGGCGCACGAACGCCGCCGCCGCATCCGTGAATTCGTACAGCCCCTGGCCATGGGTCGACAGCTTGAGAACGGTCTGCGGCATGAAAACTCCTTCGCGCACGGTTTCCCGTGAGGTCGGTCGCGGCGGCGACAAAGTCAAGGGCAGCGAGACCGCCGGCCGGCTATCGACCAGCCGGCGTTCTTTTCAGGCCGGCAAACCCCGGCATGTGCCTTGGCGTACCCGCCCCGTTCAGTCGCTGTGGCTTTCGTGAAAGCCCGCGCTGCCATGGCGCCAGTAGCCGGCCGACTTTATCCAGCCGCGCGGCACGCCGCGTTGCTCCACCAGCACCTTGCGCAAGGCCTTGGCGACATCCGTCTCGCCGGCAATCCACACATAGCCGTCGCCATCAGGCAGGGTCAGGTCGGAAAGCGCGGCGAGCCACGCGGCTGTGTCGCTTGCAGCCGACAGCGGTCGGTGAAGCCATCTGATGTCGAGGTCCGCGCTACTGCTAAAGGCCTGCTCTTCGGCTGGGCCCGTCACGGCGGCGATAACGATGGCGCGCACGCCAGTGCGCAGTTCCTCCAGCCGTCGGCCGATGGCTGGCAGCGCCGTCTCGTCGCCGACCAGAAGGTACCAGTCGAAATCGTCGGTGACGAGGAAGGAACCGCGCGGACCGCCGACCCCCAGCCGGCTTCCCGGCACCGCGTTGACGGCCCAGTCGCTGGCCGGACCGGCCTCGTGCACGGCAAAATCGATCGTCAGTTCCTGCCTGTCGGCATCGTATCGACGCGGCGTGAAGTCACGCACCGGAGACGCGACGACGCCCTCTGCCAGTGGCGTCGCATCCGGTCCGATGGCCGGCCATACCGGTAGCTCCTCGCCGGGTTTGGGAAAGCAAAGTTTGACATGGTCGTCGTATCCGGCGCTGACGAAGCCGGCGAGATCCTCGCCTCCCAGCGTGATGCGCAGCATGTTGGGCGTCAGGCGTTCGGTTGCCGTGACGGTCAGAAGCCGGCGACGCAGTTCGTGCCGAACCCGGCCGATGGCGTGTTTTTCTGTCATGAAATCTCCTTGGTGGAGGCGGCCTCTAGCCGCGATTGATTTCGGCGACGGCGCGGCGGAGGATGTCTGCCAGCCGGCTCGCCTCGTCGGTGGAACAGCCGCGCTTGTGGAACAGCGCCGTCTTGATCGCCAGCCGCGCCACTTCAAGCGCCTCGTGGCCATGAGCCTCCGGGTCCTGCCCCGCTTGTGGACCGCGCCCCTCCATCACGTCGCGCACCGCATCCATCTTGGAACCGATATGGGCGAGATCGTCGAGAATGCGGTCGGCGCCGGCCCTGTCCGCCGACAGCGCGGAAAGACCGGTCTCGGTGATGCGAAACAGCTTCTTGTTACCCTCGGCCTCGCAAACCGCATGACCGATCTCGTCGAGATAGGTGAGCGCCGGGTAGATCATCCCAGGGCTCGGTGTATAGAAGCCGCCGGAAATATCCTCGATCGTCTTGATCAGCTCGTATCCATGGGCAGGCTGTCGGGCCAGCAGCGCCAAAATCAGCAGCTGCAGATCGCCCGAGCTGAGCTTGCGGCCGGCCCGAAAGGCGCCGCTGGCGGCAAACCCGCCCTCGAAACGGCCATGCCCGCCCCTGCCACGTCCGTCTCGTCCATGATGATCGCGCATCACAATTTCCTTACGTAAGATACAACAGAAAACATATCTTAAGATATATCGGCACGGAGCTATTCGCAAGCGAAGATCGATCCAGCGGTCCGATGCGAAAGAAGAACGAAATCCGCCTCCCGGATACAGTTGCGCCGGCCGACGCGATCCTGGGTGAACCGCATTGGCCGGCGCTTGTCAGGTAAAAAGCTTGGACTATTGAAGCGTGGGTCGCTGTGCCTCGGCGACGGCACTGGCTGCCATTTCGCTGTTGGTCTGGCTGCGGTCGAGGCCGGTGGCAACCACGGAGACACGGAATGCGCCATCGAGATTGCGGTCGAAAATCGCGCCGACGACGATATCGGCATCTTCGTAGACTTCATCGCGAATGCGGGTAGCGGCTTCGTCGACTTCGAACAATGTCATGTCCATGCCGCCGGAGATCGACACCAGCACGCCCTTGGCGCCCTTCAGCGATACGTCGTCGAGCAGCGGATTGGCAATTGCCGCTTCGGCCGCCTTCATTGCACGGCCCTCGCCTGAGGCCTCGCCAGTACCCATCATAGCCCGGCCCATGCCCTGCATGACGGATTTTACGTCGGCGAAATCGAGGTTGATCAGGCCTTCCTTGACGATCAGGTCGGTGATGCAGCCAACGCCGGAATAGAGCACGCGGTCGGCGATGACGAAGGCATCGGCGAAGGTGGTCTTGGCATCGGCAATGCGAAAGAGGTTCTGGTTGGGAATGACGATGACGGTATCGGCCGCCTCGCGTAGCCGCTCGATCCCCTCTTCGGCAGCTTCCATCCGGCGCTTGCCTTCGAAGGTGAAGGGCTTCGTTACGACCGCAACGGTCAGGATACCGGCAGCACGTGCTGCAGCGGCGATCACCGGAGCTGCTCCCGTGCCGGTGCCACCGCCCATGCCGGCGGTGACGAAGCACATGTGCGTGCCCTGCAGGTGGTCCATGATCTCGTCGATCGATTCTTCCGCAGCCGCGCGGCCGATTTCCGGCAGCGAACCGGCGCCGAGACCTTCTGTGACCTGCGCACCGAGTTGGATGAGGCGGGTTGCCTTCGACATGGTCAAGGCCTGCGCGTCGGTGTTTGCCACGACGAATTCAGCGCCGCTCAGGCCTTCCGCTATCATGTTGTTGATCGCGTTACCGCCGCCGCCGCCGACGCCGATGACGGTGATTTTAGGCCGCATCTCGGCAATGTCGGGCTTTGTGATGATGGCCATGTGTCGTCTCCCGTGCCCACGGCGCGGTGGGCTTTGCTATCCTGGTGCGCGTCGGAATGGTCGCCCGCGACGACCGCTCCGAATCAATTGGCCCAATGTAGCGGGTTAAAAAGGCTAAGAGCAGGCATATATGCAAAAACAGGTGAAAGCCGTGCAGGATTTTTAAAGCCGCCGAAAGCATCGCGCCAGAGCGGTTGCCGCCTGCCGGCGCGGACCATGTCCGGTCGGACAGGCAGCACGGGCCGGCCTTTTCGCGCCGGCCAGGCTAGAGGGTCAGACCTCGACGGCGTGCGTCCAGCCATGCGGGTCGTTGGTGGCACCCTGCTGCATGCCGACCAGCGCAGTGCGCAATTCCGCCGTCAGCGGCCCGGTTTCGCCATCGCCGATGGTGAACTGGCCGTCCGAATGCTTGATCAGGCCGATACCGGCAAGCACAGCCGCAGTGCCACAGGCAAAGGCTTCGCGGAGCTTTCCGCTCGCCGCATCTGCCTGGAACTCCTCGAACGAGTAGCGCTTCTCCTCGACGCGCAGACCCTTGGCCTCAGCCAGCGCGATCACCGATTTGCGGGTGATGCCGGGCAGGATCGTGCCGCCGAGCGGCGGGGTCACCATGCTGCCGTCCTTCATGACGAAGAACACGTTCATGCCGCCGAGTTCCTCGATCCAGCGATGCTCGGCGGCATCGAGAAACACCACCTGGTCGCAGCCCTGCTTGGCTGCCTCGGATTGCGCAACGAGGCTGGCCGCATAGTTGCCGCCGCACTTGGCAGCGCCGGTGCCGCCATTGGCAGCGCGCGTATAATGCTTTTCGACCCAGACCGACACAGCCTTGCTGCCGCCCTTGAAATAGGATCCGACCGGCGAGGCGATAATGCAGAAGATATAGTCATGCGCCGGACGGACGCCGAGAAAGGCTTCATTGGCGAACATGAAGGGGCGAAGATAGAGGCTCGCGTCGCCCGACGGGATCCACGCCTTGTCGACCCGCACCAGCGTTTCGACCGCCTTGATGAACAGGTCCTCCGGCACCGGCGGCATTGCCATGCGGATGGCGCTGTCGGAGAAGCGTCGTGCATTTTCTTCCGGGCGAAACAGCAGGATACGGCCATCGGCAGTCTTGTAGGCCTTCATCCCCTCGAAGATTTCCTGCGCATAATGCAGCACGGCGCTGGCCGGATCGATCGACAACGGCTGGCGGGCGGTCACCTTGGCGTCGTGCCAGCCCTTCTCTGTGGTCCAGCGGGCAAGCACCATATGGTCGGTGAACACCTTGCCGAAACCCGGTGTCGCCAGCGCCAGCGCACGGTCGGCGTCGGAGACCGGCGACGGGTGAAAATCGATCTTGATATCGGCAATCTTTGAAGTCGTGTCCATTCCATCCACCTTGTAACGCAGCGATCGACCCTGCCGCCCGCCAATGATTCACGGGACAATAACGGGGAATTCCGCAAATGGGCAGTGCTGCCTTGGCCAAAAACGTCGTGAAATCGCGTTATCCGCGTGGGCAGAGCACCAATCGCGCTCCTGCAACATTGCCCTCAGAGAAGAACCGGCGATAGATGACGAAAAGGGCAAGGGAGACGTGCATGCGATTGGGATTTATCGGGACCGGCGCAATTACCGAAGCGATCGTCACCGGCGCGCTCGGTGCAGATCTCGCCATCGCATCTATCCTCGTGTCGCCGCGCAACGCCGACGTCGCAGCCAGGCTCTCTGCCGCCTCGCCCCTCGTCCACATCGCCAAAGACAACCAGGCCGTCGTCGATGGCGCCGACATGGTGTTTCTCGCCATCCGGCCGCAGATCGCCGAGACTGTGGTGCGGGCATTGACATTCCGCGCCGACCAGCACGTCGTCAGCCTGATCGCTGCGACTGACGGGACCGCCCTTTCCGACTGGATCGGAACAGACCTGCGGCTGACCCGGGCGATCCCTCTGCCCTTCGTCGCCGAGCGGCAGGGCGTGACAGCCATCTTTCCGCCGGACGAAGACGTCGCCGCCTTTTTCAACGCGCTGGGATCGACCGTCGAAGCAAGGACCGAGGAGGAATACCAGCTTCTCGGCTCAGCCAGCTCCCTGATGGGAACCTTCTTCGGCATTCTCGAGATCGGCAGCCGCTGGCTGGAAGCGCAGGGGATGCCTTACGACCAGGCGAAGAGCTACCTTGCGCCGCTGTTTGCCAGCCTCGCCGATACCGCCGCCCGGCCGCAAGCACCGGATTTCGACGTGCTGCGCGGTGAATTCTCGACCAAGGGCGGCCTCAACGAGCAGGTCTTTTCCGATTTTACAGCCGCGGGCGGTGCGAAGGCGCTGACCGAAGCGCTCGACGACGTCCTCGCCCGCATCAGGGGCAAGTAGACATCGGGAGAAGCCATCCCGTTCAGCGCTGGCTGGATATCGCGCGGTATTCGGACTTCAAAAGCCCCATCATCGCCATATCCCATCTTTCATCGCCGACACGGGCGCAGGAGCGACGCACGCCTTCATGCACGAAACCGAGCTTTTCATAGGTGCGGATCGCGGCGCTGTTGAAAGTGTAGACGTTCAGTTCCAGCCGCTCCATGCCCTCGATGGCAAAGGCATGTGTAACGACTGCCGAAAGCATGGACAGGCCAAAACCACGACCGCGTTCTTCAGGCGCTATGGCGACGCGCGCCGGGCGGCCCACACCATTTCGGCGATCCAGCGCCAGTTGCACGTGGCCGACGATGCGGCCATCCAGCGCCCGCGCCGTCCAGATCAGCCGCTCGGGCGCTTCCCCTTGCGTCTCGGCCAGCATCGCCTCGCACTGGGTGATATCGAGCGGAAACGCCAGCGTCGGACCCGCCCACTGGATCAATTCGACCTCGGTACCAAACCAGCCAATCAGTGCCTCGAAATGCCGCGGCGAAAACGCCTCGAGGGTTACTGCCTCAGCCATTCAAAGTCTCCACCTTGGCGAGCGCCGGGAACAACCTCATCCACGCCAGCACCACCACGATTGTTCCAATACCGCCGATGACGCCTGTCGCCACCGGCCCGAGGGCCCCGGCCAGCATACCCGATTCGAATTCACCGAGCTGGTTCGACGTACCTATGAACAGCGAATTCACCGCATTGACCCTGCCGCGCATCGAATCCGGCGTCAGCAGCTGGACAAGCGAACTGCGTACGACGACGCTGACGGTATCCGACGCACCGACCACCAGCAGCGCCAACACGGAAAGCGCGATGTTGCTCGACAGCGAGAAGACGATGGTGGCAAGTCCGAAAATGGCGACGGCGAGCAGCATCGTCTTGCCGACCCCGCTTTGCATCGGCCGGCGCGCCAGCACGATCGACATGGCAAGCGCGCCAACGGCCGGTGCCGCCCGGAGGAGGCCAAGCCCCCAGGGACCGGCCTTGAGGATGTCATGGGCGAAGATCGGCAGCAGCGCCGTTGCTCCGCCGAGCAGCACCGCAAACAGGTCCAGCGAGATAGTGCCGAGCATGATCGGCCGGCTGCGGATGAAGGCGACGCCGGCAAACACCGAGCTTAGGGTGACCGGCGCACGCGCCACCGGCACCCGGCGCGCCATGCGGATGGAGATGACGTTGAAGCTGGCGACGGCAAACAGCACCGACGCCATGACGAAAGGTGCCACCGCATCGAGGCCGTAGAGCAGTCCGCCGACCGACGGGCCGATGATCAGCGCCGTCTGCATCATCGATGTCGAGGTGGCGATGGCTTTCTGCAACAGCGGCGCGGGCACGATATTCGGCAAAAGCGCTGCCATCGTCGGCCGCTCGAAGGCCTGCACGGCCCCGAGCACAGCAACGGCGGCTAGGATCCCGGCGGGCCCGAGCCAGTCGCGCCACACGGCGATGGCAAGTACCACCGCCGTGACCGCCTCGACGATCTGGCAGGCAAGGCCGATGCGACGTCGGTCGAAGCGGTCCGCGACATGGCCGACGACGAAGGTGAGGATGACCATCGGCAGGAACTGGCAGAAGCCGACGAGGCCAAGGGCATAGGCACTGTGGGTCTGGTCGTAGATCATCCAGCCGAGTGCGACGGTCACCGCCTGGAAGGAAAGTTGCGAACAGACCCTGGAGGCAACAAAGGAGAGATAGGCGGGGTTGCGCAGCACGCTACCCCCGGCAGGTTGATCGCTGTCCATCGGATGTCCTCGGGAACACCGGCCGCCTGATACAGGTCGACGCGGAGACTGCCATGGGAGACTTACTTCTCCTGCTCCGCTCGAAACACCGATTTGTCAATTCACGAAATCCGGCGTCTCTCCGAAAGACACGACGGCGACGTCGTGGAGCGCAGCTGTCGACAGCCTCTCAAGGCGCGCCCGAACCGCCGCGTTCCGGCGGACGCTCGAGAGAAGAGCCGGGCAGGATGTCGTCGAGCGTTTCGAGCACTTTCTTCACCTGATCCGAGCGGCACGAAAAATAATCCGTATCAACCCGCCTGGTACAGACCACCAGTCCCGCACCACGAAGCGCACCGAGATGCTTGGAACATGCCCCGCTGCCGATACCCGTTATTAGCGCCAGCGCGTTGAGCGGCAATTCACGCTTCAGCAAGATCCTCAGGATCAGCAGCCGGTCGCGATCTGCAAGTGCCGCCAGCAATGCCGCGCCGTGCTCGAAAAAAGCACTGTCTCTCAAGGGTTCATCTGAAGGCATCAAGGCTCCGCGATCATAAACGACGCCGTACTCGTACGACCGATGTGAATGCCGGCTAAGGAAACTGCATCGTGCCGACCGGGTTGATACGCAGGCAGCGGACGCAAAGTTTCAGGAAATTGCGCGCAATGTCGTCGGCGCATAGCAAATAACCGGACGCAACATCCGATTGAACTCACCGCCAGGCCGCCCACCATCGGGGCTTCGAGCGTGCAACCTCAAGATTAAATTGCCGGCGTTTTCGCTTCCTTAATCACATTTGCCAATATTGCCGAAAAAGCCCGCAGGAGTTGCGCTGATGAACCGGTTGCTTCCTTCAACCATTGTCTCACAGATTGTTTTTGTCACAATAGGGCTGATTTTTCTCGGAATTTCGGCTGTCGCTGGAGCAACGTACTACCAGTTGCGGGAGCGCGTCCTGACGACGGCGGCTGACGATGTCAGGGATGCAAGCCGCGCGATGGCGGTCATCTACAGCGTGAAACTCGCCGGCACGACAGTCGATATACGCGACGGCGAACTTCGCGGCATCGTGCATGATGGCGCCCAACAGGTTTCAGATCATGATCTCGTCGACAAGGTGGCCACGTCGATCGGTGGCGTCGCTACCATCTTCCAGGTCCAGGACGGCGACTACCTGCGCATTTCGACCAATGTGAAGAAGGAAAACGGCGAGCGAGCCGTCGGTACCAAACTAGCCGCCGACCATCCAGCCCGACCGATGCTTGCCGCCGGCAAGCCCTACTACGGCGAGGCCGTTCTGTTCGGAAAGCCGTATATAACCGGCTATTTCCCCATCCGCTCAACCGCCGGCGCGACGACCGGGGTTCTGTTTACCGGCATCCCGATGCAGGTCTATTCGGACCAGATCGATGCGCTGAGAACGCTGATTTTGATTGTCGGCGCTGCCGCCATGATCGCCATCGGACTGCTCGCCTATGTAACAACGGGGCGTTTGATTCGCCCGCTGACGGTCCTCAGAGGCTCAGTACAGGCGATTTCCTCCGGCACGCTGGACGCCGCCATACCTTACCTGTCCCGCCGCAATGAATTCGGCGACATCGCCCGGGCACTGGAAGGGTTTCGCGACAACGCCCGTGCAAAGCAATTGATGGAAGGCGAAAACGCCAGGCAGCGCGCATCCGTCGAGGAAGAGCGGGCTCGCAACGAAAGCGACAAGCGCAGTCTCGACAGCCAGATCGATTTTGCTGTCGAACGGCTCGCCGGCGGCCTCGCCCGGCTTGCACAGGGCGACCTGTCGCATGACATCGACACACCGTTCGCCGGGCGGCTGGAGCAGTTGCGCATCGACTTCAACGGCTCGCTGGTGCGCCTGAAGCAGACGATGGTGCAGATCCGCGAAAATACACTCTCGATCCAGGGCAGCGGCTCAGACATGCGTCAGTCCGCACTCGACCTTGCCAAGCGGACCGAAGATCAGGCAGCATCGCTGGAGGAGACAGCCGCCGCTGTCGAGGAAATCACCGTCACCGTGCGCTCTTCGGCTGACCGAGCCCGCGATGTTCAGCAGGTTGTCGGCAAGACGCGCCAGACCGCCAGCAGTTCTGAATCTGTCGTCAACAATGCCATCGAGGCAATGGGCCGCATTGAAAGCGGCGCGCGGCAAATCGAGCAGATCATCGAGGTGATCGACAGCATCGCCTTCCAGACCAACCTTCTGGCCCTCAATGCCGGCATCGAGGCTGCACGGGCCGGAGATGCAGGCAAGGGATTTGCCGTCGTCGCCCACGAGGTACGCGAACTTGCACAGCGCTCGGCCGACGCGGCAAAGCAGATAAAGGGGCTGATCGACCAGTCGACCGCCGAGGTCAAGACCGGATCGGCGCTGGTGCGCGAGGCCGGCCAGGTGCTGACCAGCATCAGCACGCAGATTGTCGAGATCAGCAAGCACATCGATACCATCGCCACCGCCGCCCAGGACCAGGCCTCGGCCCTGCAGGAGGTGAACAGCTCCGTCAATGCCATGGACCAGATGACCCAGAAGAACGCCGCCATGGTCGCCGACACGACAGCTGCCAGCAACGAACTGGCCGACGAGGCCGACGCCCTGCTGACCATCGTCCAGCAATTCCGTACGGACGACGTAACGCAGGCGACGCCACGGATGGCCCGCGCGGCGTGAGACTTAGGCCTCTGGCAGCAGACCGTGCTGACAGGGTTAAGCACGGACTGACGTATCAAGCATGATGGCCATGCTGATTGTATCGATGAAGCGGCCGTCGATGCGGACGGCTCGCCTGAGAACCCCCTCGGTTGCGAAACCGACCTTCTCGTAGAGCGCGATGGCGGCGACATTGTCCGCATGGACGGAGAGCTCGACGCGGAGAAAATCCCGCTCTCGGGCTTGCTCCAGAGCCGCCTCGATCAATCTCCTGCCGATCCCCCGTCCGCGAAATTCCGGGATCAGCCCCATCGCCAGGCTACCGCGATGGGCGTGGGCAGGGAAAAAATGACGGGTGATGTTACACCATCCCACTGCGCGGTTGTCGGCGATCGCCACCACGTGCGGGTTTTTCCGCCCGATCATATCGAGTACATGCGCACGCATTTCCGCCAGCGAGAAGGCTTCGAGCATCGTCAGATATTTTCGCTCCCGGGCAACCGTGTCGAGGGCAGCGTGGAAGCTTTCGACATGCTCGTCTGAGGTCGCGACAATCTCGATTTCCTGTTCCACGCTCCTGCCTCTTTACCAAAAACTACGCCCCGGGAACACGACGTGTCTTCCATTGGCTACGCGGTATAATTCCATTTATGCGAAACGCAAAATTGACTACCTGGGTTGCGTCGTCGTCGACTTCACACCGAAAACTCACATCGTAAGCCTTGCCATCCCCTAGCACGGGACTACTGGAAACCTCCAAGACATTGCTGGCGATAGCTCTGTATGTCCAAACCACCGGAGTTCCAAGAAGTTGTAGAGCGTGACCAATCTGTGAGGTTAGTTCGGAAGCGCAGAGCCTGGTAAATCGCGCACTCCGTGGCATGCCGCTGGTCGACTGGGTTGCTATGGCATCGCCCGTCTCGCTGCGAGAAAACAGCGTCTTGGCCTTCGTGAGACCTGCCTGTTTGGGGTTTCCACCCGGCTTTGGCGGAGCAGGCTTGCCTTTCGGCAGATCGGAGGGCGGTGCTGGCGCAAGTTCGACTTTGGCACTGTCGGGGCTGTTGGAGGGCGGGCCATTTTTTTCGGCGGAGTTGTTGGGGACATCGACCTGCGGAAGGTCGATTTGCGGCGGCAAAGGCCCTGCCCCGGCCGGAGGATCCATCGGCGACGTATCGGCGAGAGGCGTCTCGCTCGGTGGTTTTGCAGCTGGCGGCTGGTCGCTAGGAGGCGCCTCAGGGGGTGTTTCCGGGTTTTCCGCGTCATCCGGCGTTTGCGCCGCTGCGGCATCTGGCTTGACATTAGTCGCATCAGCCTTTGCTGCCTCGTCAGGCGTCGCCGGTTTGGTATCGCCCTCGGCGCTGCTGCCGTCCTCCGATTTTTTCGGCCCGGCATCCTTGTCGCCATAACGGAACGCCCCATCGAGCGCGCGGACCTGTGACTGCCGGGCGGGAGGCTCTGCCTTCGGGGGCTCCTCGGGCGGCTTTTGCTCTGGAGGTGGCGGCTTTTCCTCCGGCGCCTTCTCAGCTGGCGGCGGCGGCGGCGGCGGTGGTGGCGGCGGTGCCGGCTTTTCCTCTGGCGGCTTTTCAGCCGGAGGCGGCGGCGGGGGCGGTGGCGGCGGTTCGGGAGGAGCCGGCGGTTGCTCGGCTTTCGCAGGTTCGGCTGGTTTGGCCGGTTCGGGCGGCTTTTCCGGCTCCGGCATTTTCAAAGGCTCGGGCGGCTTTTCAGCCGGAGGCTTTGGCTCCGGCGGTTTCGGCTCTTCCGGCGGCGGCACCAGTTCGACGCTGACGGTATCCTCCTTGGCGGGCTCCGGCATCTTCACGGCGTCCGGCAGGAAGAACAAAGCTACGACCAGCACATGCACGACAAGCGAGGCAAGCACCACCCAAAGCGTCTTCCGCCACCGCACAAGCCGTTCGCTCGCCATGCTTCAGTGCCGGTCAAGCGACGCGTCGCCGCCTGGAAAATATGCCAGAATACCAATCATACGAATTCCTTAACGCCTGCCGACTTGCGAAGATACCGGATTCTCGATCACCATCCCGTCAGCAGACAGAGAGAGCAGAGATGGGGATTGCGGGACGGCGCGTCCAGCCATGACCGACAGAGCTCGCGAAATTGCCGCAAGATTGCCGGTCTTCGAGGCTGCGGCACTCCTGTGTGACCGACATGAGCTCGGGATACGCGCCGCCGGCGCTGCATCTGACGATTGCCATGGACGCGTCCCCAACCCTGCTCACCTTCGACCATCTTCTCCTGAAAGCCGCGTCGAGCCTTGGCCACCCCAGCCCGCCCCATAAAAAAACCCGGCCAGTGAAAACTGACCGGGTTTCTGTTGGTAACCTCTCGCAAAACCTCAGCTGTCGAGGAACGAGCGCAGCTTGCGGCTGCGGCTTGGGTGCTTGAGCTTGCGCAGCGCCTTGGCTTCGATCTGGCGGATACGTTCGCGTGTGACCGAGAACTGCTGGCCGACTTCTTCCAGCGTGTGGTCCGTGTTCATGCCGATACCGAAGCGCATGCGAAGCACGCGTTCTTCACGCGGGGTGAGCGAGGCCAGCACCCGGGTCGTCGTTTCGCGAAGGTTCGCCTGGATGGCGGCGTCAATCGGCAGCAGCGCGTTCTTGTCCTCGATGAAGTCGCCGAGATGGCTGTCTTCCTCGTCGCCGACAGGCGTTTCGAGCGAGATTGGCTCCTTTGCGATCTTCAGGACCTTGCGGACCTTTTCGAGCGGCATGGCGAGCTTTTCGGCCAGTTCTTCCGGCGTGGGCTCGCGGCCGATCTCGTGCAGCATCTGGCGCGATGTCCGGACGATCTTGTTGATCGTCTCGATCATGTGCACCGGAATGCGGATCGTCCGCGCCTGGTCGGCGATCGAGCGGGTGATCGCCTGGCGGATCCACCAGGTCGCATAAGTCGAGAACTTGTAGCCGCGGCGATACTCGAATTTGTCGACCGCCTTCATCAGGCCGATATTGCCTTCTTGGATAAGGTCGAGGAACTGCAGGCCACGGTTGGTGTACTTCTTGGCGATGGAAATGACGAGACGCAGATTTGCCTCGACCATTTCCTTCTTGGCGATGCGCGCCTCGCGCTCACCCTTCTGCACCATGTGGACGATGCGGCGGAATTCCGAGATGGAAATGCCGGTTTCGGTCGCAAGGCTCTGGATATCGCCCCGGATGTCGAGGATCGTCTTGGCTTCGCTCTCGGCAAACTGCTTCCAGCCGCGGCCGGTCAGGTTGGAGATGAAGGTCATCCAGTTCGGATCGAGCTCGGCACCGGAATAGTGCTCGAGAAAACTGTCGCGCTTGACGCCGTAGGATTCCGACAGGCGCAGCAGCTTGCCCTCGTTCTGCACGAGACGCTTGTTGATGTCATAAAGCTGCTCGACCAGCGCATCGATGCGGTTCTGGTTGAGCGACAGCGACTTGACCGACTTGATGAGCTCGTCTTTCAGCTCCTTGTAGCGGCGCTCCTGGGCCGACGACAGGGCGCCGGCGGCAGCAAGACGCTGCTCGACCTGCTGGTCCTGCAGCTTGCGCAGCTTCTTGTAGGTCTCGGCAATGGTGTCGAGGGTCAGCATGACCTGCGGGCGCAGCTCGAATTCCATCGCGGCAAGCGAAAGGCTGGACTCGTCGTCCTCCTCTTCCTCTTCCTCGCGCTGGCCTTCGCCGCCGACATTGGTGATGTCGTCGTCGCCGAAGCGTGCCTTGCGGGTCTTTTCCTTTTCCTCGGCGAGCTTACGGTCGGCCTCGATCTTCTCAGGCGACTGGAATTGCGGAGCGGCCTTTGCTTCCGGGCCGGAATAGGTGGTTTCGAGATCGATGATCTCGCGCAGCAGCGTCGTGCCCTCGTTGAGCTCGTCGCGCCAGATGATCAGCGCCTGGAAGGTCAGCGGGCTCTCGCAGAGACCGCCGATCATCGTCTCGCGACCGGCCTCGATGCGCTTGGCAATGGCGATTTCGCCCTCGCGCGACAGAAGCTCGACAGAGCCCATTTCGCGCAGGTACATGCGCACCGGATCGTCGGTGCGGTCGGTCGGCTCTTTCTTCTTGGCGGTGGCCAAGGCGGTGCCAGCCGAAGGCGCAAGCTCGCCGCCTTCGCTCTCTTCCTCGTTATTGTTGTCATCGTCGTCGGAAGAGGCCGGCGTGCCGGGCTCCTCGACGTCCTCGTCTTCCACGACGTTGATGCCCATGTCCGAGAGCATGGCCATCGTATCTTCGATCTGCTCGGAGGTGACTTCCTCGGACGGGAGGACGGCATTGAGCTCGTCCATCGTCACGTAGCCGCGCTTCTTGGCGGCCTTGATCATCTTCTTGACCGCGTCATCGGAAAGATCGAGAAGCGGGCCGTCGGAGGCGCCGTCGCGTTCGACTTCAGCTTCTTCGTTTTCTTTGACTTTGGTTGCCATCTATATAGTCGCTTTCCCTGACGCTGCCCTGCCTGCGGTTGGGCTTGAGAGCCCCGGGCAAAAAACTCGCCCGCCGCAATTGTTCACGAACACCTACGGAATGATCTTTAATTCCGAATTAACCACGCGCGCCCAAAAGCTCAAGGCCAGACGGTTCACCTGGCGAACTGCTGGACATTTCTGCCCCATGACGCGCGAGACCTTCTCTGCCTGAAATGGTGATTCCCACTATTTCCCTTCCCGTCAAGCTATTCCGCGAAGAATGATGCGGAAAACCCGGAAAAAGCCCGACATACATGGGCCGACTTGGCACGGAGGCCGGTATGGGTGGGATATGGGGAGGATTGGGGGGAAAGACAAGGGTGGGGGTGGGAGGGGTGAGGCCCTACCATTCAGATAACTTGAAGCGCGCGCATATCGGATCGAACGGCACCGTTCTTACGTCGCGGAAAAATCCGAGAAAAGCATTTTTAGTTCCGCCGCGATCCAATCATGCGCAAGGGTAAGCGCCGGAGTTTCACCTGTGAAGCCACCGGTCGGAGCGTAGCCATCAAACGCAGGCAATTGTCCAGACCTTGTCTCAACAGTCACATCAGACGGCCTACCCAACTTATCCAGTCGTGACAGAACATTTTGGTAATGCCCATTAAATTCAACCCGCCGACTACTACCGATGTCAGGTCCTGAAACAGGCTGAACAACAACTTTGGGATCAGTGTAGCTTTCAACAGGAATCCACCACTGCTTCAGTTGCCAATCCCCATCTTCTGAACCATTCAATCTCAGGCACCACTGAATTGGCCTAATTAGATATCCCTGCATTTCGTCGCGGATAGAGAGAAAACTGAATTGAACAATCTCAACAAATATTTTTTCTGCGCGCTCATATGTCTCAATAAGTGCTTCGGGCGCTTTTCCAATATCAATTCCGCCGCATTGGCCAGAATATTTTGTCCACCAAACATCAATTTGGACGTCACCAGCGTCTAGGCAGATTTGCAAGTCATCTAACAGCGCGCTGATAGCGAAATCTCTGTTGTCACTCCCGAAATCACTAACACTGACAAAACTCTCCCTTGCAGGATCGAGAGCCATCTTGATCGAAACAAGATCAATGCAGTCTCGCGGGAAATTTTCCTGCTCAACCAATATCCTCATACGAGACACTAACCGCTCTCGGGAAAGGTTAACTCCACCCTTTAACTTTCGCCCTTTAATAATATTCTTGAGGGTTTCACGTAAGACTCCGACACCGATCGCGCGGCCATCGTCTGGCTTTAATCTTGAAAGTAGGATATTTACATATCGTTGACGAAAACGGGTATCAGTCTGACCCAATGAGACCCGAGCATCATTTACTGAACGCATTTGGAACGAGTATGAGACGCTCGACAAACGGGTGTCCAACATTCCTTCTATACCTAATCCACAATTGTTAACCCCTACTTCCTCAAGACAAATTTCATCCCATAACTCTGGAAAATAGGCTAAACTTGTCCCCTCGAAGCCATCAAGAATGTCTTGCAACACATTTTGTTGAGCCTCCATCTCCGGAAGCTGGAATAGCATGGAAGACGCGTCGGCTCGAAATTTGAAAGCTCCAAGATATTCGCATATGCCAGACTGGCTGAGACGTTCCCACAGCGCACGTTGGTAGTGGGGATTGGGTATTTGGCCCATCAGCAACGTTGCTAACAATGAATCGTTTCGAAAGGTAGTCCGCTCGGTAGAGGTCCTAAATTCTTCTAGCGAGAGCGATGCAAGATGCTTCGCCCTTAAAAAATCCGCCAGCGCCTCATGTACAAGCTCGACATTGCTCTGCGAAATGTTAAGCGCATCAGATTGCACCAACGCATTAAAAATCTCCTCATCGAAACCAGCTTTTATTAACATACCAAAGGCGGCTATGTTTGAAAGTGGCTCGACAAGGCTCTGCTGCGCAAGCAAAAGCAGGGCTGCTTCACGCCGCACACGTATTGCAGGCGACCCATCCGACCATCCCAAAAACTTTGTCAGCCAGTCATCAAAGAGCTTTGTTAGTGTTTCTGGGCGACTTCCAAATTTGCTGTAGTGTTCACAGATTAACCTGAGGAATAAAGGGTGCCCCAACCGAGCATTGAGCGCCTTCGGCAAATCCCACGATATATTGTGAGCTATTCCTGAAATTATGCCCTTCTGGAACTCTTGTCTTTGTTCGTAGTCCAGCTCCTTAAGTCTGACCGCGGGGAGGTAGACATCAGCCGTAGCGGATGGACGTGAAAAGACGAATAGGACAACTTTCGGAAAGTCGCGTCGAATGGCAGAAATTTCTGCGGCAATGTGTGCTCTACGTGAACTCTGGACTCTCTCTAACCCATCGCAGAATATTATCGCGCCATCCTGCCTACAGACATCCCGCCATTTAGAATCTGTAATATGTGGACAATGCGCATTGATCCGCTCATGGGCATATTTGAAAATAGAGATCCCTTCTGCCACCAACTCTACTAAGGGAACTTCAACTGGAATTTTATTACTGGCAGATTTAGAATAAGATCCGACGGCAACATGAAAAAGATGCTCACATAGCTGAGTTTTGCCGAATCCGGATGGTCCGGTTATTAAAGCGCCCTTAGGAAATTCTGCTTGCAACTCGGCGCTTGAAATTGTCGGCAGATCCTGTCCCCTAGTGGATGGAATCTAACGCTTGGTGCCCGCGTTTAACGGCGGCGATGATTTTGTCGGGATCGGCGGTCCAAGTGAAGGGCTTTGGCTTTTTGTTGTGCTCAACGAGGAAACGGTTGATGGCGGCCTGGAGATCGACGACGGAATGGAAAACGCCGCGTTTCAGACGCCGCTTCGACAGCCTGGCGAAGAAACCCTCCACCGCGTTGAGCCATGAGCTTGAAGTCGGAGTGAAGTGGAAGGTGAAACGCTCGTGACGGTCGAGCCAGGCTCTCACCTTGGGATGCTTGTGGGCAGCATAGTTGTCGAGGATGACGTGGACGGCCTTGTCGTCCGGCACCTGGGCGTTAATGGCGTTGAGGAAGCGGATGAACTCCTGATGACGATGACGCTGCATGTTGCGGCCGATGACGGTGCCGTCGAGCACGTTGAGGGCGGCAAACAGCGTGGTTGTGCCGTGCCGCTTGTAGTCGTGGGTCATGGTGCCGAGCCGACCCTTCTTCATCGGCAGGCCCGGCTGGGTGCGGTCGAGCGCCTGGATTTGGCTTTTCTCATCGACCGACAACACGACGGCGTGGGCTGGCGGATCAACATAGAGGCCGACAACGTCTCGCAGCTTGTCGACGAATTTCGGGTCGTTGGACAATTTGAACTGCCGCCACCGATGAGGTGCGAGGCCATGCGCTTTCCAGATACGCCTGACTGCGCTGGCGCTGATGCCGGCGGCCGTCGCCATCATGTCGGCCGTCCAGTGCGTCGTCTCGCCCGGCGGATCAGCCAGCGTCAGGGCCACCACACGCTCGGCGACATCGGGTCCGAGCCGCACAATACGCGACGGCCGCGTCTTGTCGCGCAGGAGACCCTCGACGCCTTCTGTGGCGAAGCGCTCTTGCCAGCGCCATACGCAGGTCTTCGATTTGCCGGTCTGGCGCATAATCTCGACAGTTCCGACGCCATCGGCACTCAGCAGGATGATCTCGGCCCGCCAGACGTGCTTTTGGGGCGCATTGCGATCCCTGGTCAAGGCCATCAGGCGTTGGTGATCTGTTGGCGAAACGGTGAACGATATTCCTGTGCGCATGCGCCAGACTCGCATGCCAACCCAGCAAATGGAATCCCATACAGGACTCTTATGTCAGGCGGTAACCACTAGCTAATGACCGTTGAACAAATCGCTTCGGAGGATTTGTCCTATCGATCTCTGCCGCAATGTAAGCCGCCATTTCACCCGCAGCGGTGGCAAAATCCTTTCCCCACAGTCCCTGACAATGTGATATAGCGGCCTGACGCGATATCAATGCCTCAACATCACCGCGCCGTAAGGCCAGTTCAGTTACGCTGCATGTAAACACCAGACTGTTTTCAGCGGACAATTGCTGCTGCCATATTTCAAACTTGAGGCCGTTTGTAATAATAATGAAGGGTGTTCGAAGCACTCGAGCGTAAGATTCTACCTGCTGAAAAGCACCCTTTATATCTTTACTTGGGCGCTTCGCCTCAATGACAGCAAGGGAGGTATTTTCGTCTTTTATTGGACCGCAATATACGACGAAATCCGCTTCAAACGGCCGCCCCTTTTTTACTTGCCCCTGATGAAATTCGACACTTTTTTTTGGAACTATGTCATCATCTTTGTCGTACCCCAGCGCATGCAACAATGGAGTTACTAGCCGAGATTCGACAACGGCCTCGGTGTCATCCGGATCAAAAATGATAGCTCCAACCGAACTCCAGAAGTCGTTCATAGACAGACCCAAAACACCAGCATCATCCCCCCAATCACCCCCGCCCAATCACCGCCAAAAACGCATCCCCATAGCGCTCCAGCTTCGCCTGCCCCACGCCCGAGATCGCCAGCATCTCGTCCGCACTGCCCGGCCGTTCGCTGGCCATGGCGATCAGCGTCGTGTCCGGAAACACGACATAGGGCGGCACGCCCAGCGTCTTGGCGATCTTCATGCGCTCGGCCCTCAATTCCTCGAACAGCGCCGCATCCGCTGCCGACAGGCCGGCCGTCCTCGGCGCGCCGCCGCTTGCAGCGCTCGCGCCGGCACCGCGCCTCGCGGACTTGGCCGTGGCCGGGCGATCCTTGCGGAACTGGATGCTGCGTTCCTTCTTGAACACGGCCTTGGCATCCGGCGTCAGCTTCAGCGCGCCATAGGCGGTATGATCGACGCTGACGAGGCCGGCGGCGAGAAGCTGGCGGAAGACGGATTGCCAGGTGCGGACGGGGATGTCCTTTCCGACGCCGAAGACCGGCATGTCGGCATGGCCGAAGCGCTGGGTCTTCTCGTTGACATTGCCTGTGAGCACATCGATGACGTGGCCGGCGCCAAAGCGTTCGCCGGTGCGGTAGATGGCGGCCAGCGCCTTGATCGCCGCCTCCGTGCCGTCCCAGGTTTCCACCGGCTTCAGGCAGGTGTCGCAATTGCCGCAGTTCCCCGCATGGCTCTCGCCGAAATGGGCAAGAATCGCCTGGCGGCGGCAGCCGGAGGTCTCGCAGATGGCGAGCAGCGCGTTGAGCTTGGCGCGCTCCACCCGCTTGATTTCGGGGGCCGACGCGCCTTCGTCGATCATCTTGCCGCGCTGGATGACGTCGGCCATGCCATAGGCCATCCAGACGTTGGACGGCAGGCCATCGCGGCCGGCGCGTCCCGTTTCCTGATAATAGGCCTCGACGGAGCCCGGGATGTCGAGATGGGCGACATAGCGCACGTTCGGTTTGTCGATGCCCATGCCGAAGGCGACCGTGGCGACAAGGCAGAGGTCTTCCTCCTTCAAAAATGCATCCTGGTTGGCATCGCGCACCGCCCGGTCCATGCCGGCGTGATAGGCGAGTGCCCTGATGCCCTGCCCGTTCAGCCATTCGGCGGTGTCTTCGACCTTGGCGCGCGACAGGCAGTAGACGATGCCGCTGTCGCCCTTGTGGCCGGAGAGAAAGCGCAGCAGCTGCTGGCGCGGCTGGTCGCGCTCGACGATCTCGTAGGCGATGTTGGGGCGGTCGAAGCTGGTGGAGAAGATTTTTGCGGTGTCGAGCTGCAGCCGGGCGATGATGTCGTCGCGGGTGTGAGGATCGGCCGTCGCCGTCAGCGCGATGCGCGGCACGCCCGGAAACTGTTCGGCGAGCTTGCCGAGTTCGCGGTATTCCGGCCGGAAATCATGGCCCCACTGCGACACACAATGGGCCTCGTCGATGGCAAACAGCGCAATCTTCGCGTCACCGATGGTCTGACGGAAATTGTCGGTAAGGATGCGCTCGGGCGTCATGTAGAGCAGTTCGAGCGTGCCGTTGCGGATGTCGCGATAGATGGCTTGCGCCTCTTCGCGGGTGATCGACGAATTCAACGCTGCCGCGTTGACACCCAGCTGCTTCAGCGCCTGCACCTGGTCGCGCATCAGCGCAATCAGCGGCGAGACGACAATGCCAATGCCGTTGCGGCAGAGCGCCGGGATCTGGAAGCACAGCGACTTGCCGGCGCCGGTCGGAAACAACACGACCGCATCGCCGCCGGAAACGACGTGCTCGACCACCTGCTGCTGCTTGCCGCGAAAGGCCGGATAGCCATAGATCCGCTTCAGCACATCGAGCGGCGCCTGCCCGGCGGACGACCTCGGTAACGCCCGCGAGGTGTGCGGCTCTGGCGCAGCGTACGGCTCGCCGTAGGGCTCCCATCCGGCCGCTTGATCCGGCTCGAAGACATCCCTCGGCGGTTCGAGGCCAAACAACGCCTCGTCGGTGGAAAACCGTGGATCGTTCTTCTCCGGCTTCGACATTATCTTCCTTCGCTCGGCAGGTCTTCACGCCCGCCCTGGCCCTTCCCGGGCTGCTGTTTCATTTCGGCCGCCGCCGTCGAATCGACGGGTGGGAGGCACCCCCGGGGCTGGCCCACCATGGCATGTTTCGAAGTCGACTGCACCCGCTGCACTTCCCTTCTCCCCTCGGGGAGAAGTGCCGAGCGAATGCGCGGCGATGAGGGGGTCTTCGCGCCGTCGCCGTCGGCTCAAGGCCCCTCATCCGCCCTTCGGGCACCTTCTCCCCCGAGGGGAGAAGGGGAAACGTCCTTCCCGATCAGATCAGCGGCGGCAGCAGGTTCATGAGCAGCACCATGACCAGCCCGACCGCCGAGACGATGGACTGGACCACGGAGATCGTCTTCGTCGCTTCGCCCATAGACATGCCGAAGGATTCCTTCACCAGCCAGAAGCCGGCATGGTTGGCATAATTGAAGAACAGCGAGCCGCAGCCGATCGAGAGCGCCAGCAACGGCACATTGAGCCCCTCGCCGCCCGCTAGCGGCCCGAGCAGGCCGGATGCTCCGACGATGCCGACGGTGGCCGAACCCGTCGACACCGACAACAGCATCGAGATGATCCAGCCGAGGATAAGCGGCGATAGGGAGAACTGCTGGCTGAGATGCATGATCGCATCCCCGACCTTGGCGTCGGTCAGGACGTGCTGGAACGCGCCGCCGCCAGCGATGATCAGGAGCACGTTGGCGACCGGCTTGACGCTCGCCGACATCGAGCTGCGCAGCGTCTCCGTGTTTCCATTTCTGATGTAGACGAGCATCAGGGCGGCAAACAGCACACCGATCAGCATGGCAATGGCCGGCTCGCCCAGAAACCCGGTGACATGGACGATAGCCGCGTCCTTGGGGAAGACCAGTTCGGCAATCGCGTTCGCCAGCATCAGCAGCGCCGGCAACAGGGCTGTGAGCAGGCTGAGCGCGAGGCCAGGCGGTGTATGGTCTGCACCGTCGACGGGGCCTTCGGACGAGAACTGGTCGATGAGCGCCTGATCCGGCCGAACGGACAGTCGCGGGGTGATGAAGGCGCCATAGACCGGTCCGCCGAGAATGATGGCCGGGATTGCGGCGAGGAAGCCATACAGCATCGTCGCGCCGATATTCGTATGCAGCGAGGCGATGGCGGTGAGCGGTCCCGGATGCGGCGGCACCATGCCGTGCATGGCGGCAAGCGCGGCGATCACGGGAACGCCGACATAGACATAGGCCGAGCCGCGAATACTGGAGGCCGCATCGAGCTTGCGCGCCACGCTGAAGACCAGCGGCAAGAGGACGACCAGCCCGACCTCGAAGAACATCGGGATGCCGATGATGAAGGCCGCCCCGGCCATCGCCCAGGGAAGCAGGCGCACGGAGGTCTTGCGGATGATGATGTCGGAGATGCCTTCGGTCACCCCACCATCCGCCAGTATCCTGCCCAGCATCGCCCCCAGCGCGACGACGAGACCGACGGCGCCAAGCGTGTTGCCGGCACCCGACTCGATGGACTTGACCAGCTTGTCCGTCGGCATCCCCGTCAGCAGACCGACAGCGATGGACGTGATGATCAGCGCGATCAGCGGATGCAGACGCGCGCGGGAAACGATGAGAACGACGAGAAAAATGACGCCGCCAAGGGCGGTCAGCAAGAGCGCAATGTCCGAGTTTTGCATGGTCTTTTCCAGCGCCCCCACGGGCCTCGGCGGCTGTCCGCCCGGGCTCGGGAAGCGAATCCTTGATGCCTCGACGATAATGTCGGCCCCTCTTCGCAGAGCGCCCGGTTTCTGTAAACCGTAGTTGCGCGAACGATGCGTTCCGACTTCGGCCCTCTGCACCGGAGGCGCCGCTGCAGAGGCTGCGGGGCAGACGCTGTGTCAGCGCAGGTTACCTGGTCCACAGACCGATCGGGATCGGCGGTGATCAAAGGGAACGGGAGACGCATGAGAGGAAGCGCGTCCCGGCGCGTCGCTTCCCTCCGGCTCAGGCGGAAAATGGGACGGTTCCGCTGATCGAGAATCATCTGGCGCGGTGACCGCAATGGATTGTGAGTTTGCGGCGGCGCCCCCCTCTGTCCCTACGGGACATCTCCCCCACAAGGGGGGAGATTGGCCGAGAGCTTTGGGCCCAAAAGGGAAAAGAATGATCTCCCCCTTTGTGGGGGCAGATATCAGCGCAGCTGACAGAGGGGGGTATAGCCCATAGTCATCAGCCGCCGTGGGTGACGGCTGCCTTGACGCGGCCGGACAGCAGGCCAAAGCCGTCGATGATGGCTTCCTGGTTTTCCATGCGGGAGATTTCCAGCTGGATCTCGTTCAGCGCCCGCATCAGTTGATCGATGTCATCCTCGGCACCGGCCTCGGTGGCATCGGCAATCTCGCGCTCGAGCTCGATCTTCTGCCAACGCAGCGCTTTGGTGCGCTTGTGCAGGCCAAGCGCCTGACGATATCCCTCGCGGGCATCCTCGATGGCGGCCTCCTCGGTGGCAGTCCAGAGCCGCGCATTGCGCACCTGCTGGTCCAGCCCCTTGATCAGCGCCGCAAACCCCTGCGCCTCCAGCCTCTCGACCAGATGCTCGCGGGTCAGGTGCGGCCCGGCCAGTGCCGCCGCGGTACCGAGCATGGCCGACCACAGGCGCTGCAGATCACGGTTGTCGTAGTCGATCGAGGCGATCTCGTCGTACTCATCCTGCAGCAGCAGCGGATGGTTGACGATGGTCAGCGCCAGCACGCTTTCGCGTAAGGCCGGCGCAGCGCTATGGCCGCGCACCATGCCGGAGCCGGTCAGCCGGTTGGAAATGGCATTCGGCGCCTTGGTGCTGGCAGGGCCGTTGCCGCGCGGATCGTTGCGACCGGCGCGACCGCCGCTGGCGTTGCCGCTCCTGAAATTGCGGCCCTGCTGGTTGCCGCCGTTGCGAAACTGCGGCTGGAAGAAAGCATTCAGCCGGTCGCGGATATCCTGCTGGTAGTGGCGGCGGACATTTTCGTCGGCAATGACCGATACCATCTGCTTCAGTCGTGCCTCGAGTTCGGCGCGGCTTTCCGGCGTGTCGAACTTGCCGCTCGAGACCTCGCGGCTCCAGACCATCTCGGCCAGCGGCCGCGCCTGCGACATGACCTTGTCGAACGGAGCCCTGCCCTCGTGGCGGACCATGTCGTCGGGGTCCTTGCCGTCGGGCAGCATGGCAAAGCGCACCGAATAGCCGGGCTTCAGCCGCGGGAGGGCGAGATCGACGCCCCGGTTGGCGGCGCGGATGCCGGCGGCATCGCCGTCGAAGCACAGAACCGGCTGCGGCGTCATCCGCCAGAGCAGCTCCAGCTGGTTTTCCGTCAGCGCCGTGCCGAGCGGCGCCACGGCATTCTCGATGCCCGCCTGATGCAGCGCGATGACGTCCATGTAGCCTTCGACGGCAATGATCGTGCCTGATCCATCAGCGCCCTGGCTGGCGCGCCGGGCGCGATTGAAATTGTAGAGCACGTTGCCCTTGTGGAAGAGCTCGGTCTCGTTCGAGTTCAGGTACTTGGCCGGCGCATCCGGCGCCATGGCGCGGCCGCCGAAAGCAATCACCTTATCGCGCGACGACAGGATCGGGAACATGATGCGGTCGCGAAAGCGGTCGTAGGCAACGGGGATATCCGGCCCGTGGACCACGAGCCCGCAGGCCTCGATCTGGTCCTTCGGGACGTTCTTTCCCGCCAGATATTCCTTCAGCGCGTTGCGGCTGTCGAGCGCAAAGCCAAGCCGGAAGGTCTCGATGGTCCGGCCCGTCAGGCCACGGTCACGCAGATAGGCCCGCGCCCGCGCACCGCTCGGGCTCTGCAGCTGCTCCTGGAAATACTGCGTCGCCATCTCCATCACGTCGAGCAGCGAGGTCTGCTCGCGCTGGCGTTTTTCCGCGACAGGATCGGCCGCCGGCATGGCGATGCCGGCCATGTCGGCCACCTGCTGCACCGCCTCGGGAAAGCTCAGGCCCTCGAGATCGGTGAGGAAGCGAAAATGGTCGCCGGTGACGCCGCAGCCAAAGCAATGATAGCGGCCCTTGCGGTCCTCGCAGTGAAAGCTCGGCGATTTCTCGCCGTGGAACGGGCAGCAGGCCCAGTAGTCGGCCCGCGACACGTTGGTCTTGCGCTTGTCCCAGCTGACGCGCCGCGCGATCACGTCCGATATCGGAACGCGGTCGCGGATCTCGTCAAGAAAGGTCGGGGAAAATCGCATGGACACCTCTGGCTGATGCTTCTCCTATAAGCCCTAACGTCCGCCATTGCCATGAAACTCGTGGGGGTCAGTGCTGATCCACAGGATTGACAAAGCGGGTGCTGTATATACAAATTGAAATACAGAAATCGAGTTTAGCGGCTGTGAGGGACGAGAGAACTCCATGCCGCTGATCCGAATACAATTTGCCTCCCACGAATGGGATGAGGACAAACGCCAATCGAATTTGCGCAAACACTGAATAGATTTCGAAGATGCCGTTCTCGCTTTGCGTGAACCGCATATCGAATACGGCTTTGACAGAGAAGGAGAAGTCCGCACGGTGGCAATCTGCCCCGACTCCGGAAAACTGATCGCCGTTGTCTATACGATGAGAGGCGAGATCTGCCGGATCATTTAAGCCTGTGCGGCACGAAAGAATGAAATCAGAGAATATCACCAGAATAACCGCTGACGAAATCCTTGCGAAACGCGCCCGTGGCGAGGTGAGCGAGACAGACTGGGCGCGCGTCGATGCCATGAGCGACGAGGACATCGAGCGCGCCATGCGCGACGATCCCGATTGGGCTGACTTCATCGACATCGACTGGTCGAAGGCCGAGTGGGTCGTTCCCGTTGCCAAGAAAGCCCTGTCGATCCGGCTCGATCAGGATATCGTCGATTTCTTCCAGGCCAGCGGCAAGGGCTACCAGACCCGGATCAACGCTGTCCTGCGTCACTACATGAGCGAGGAAAAGAAGCGGCGCGCCAAATAGTGGCGGCATCGGTCGCAACAAGGATGCAGATCGCCGCTGCCGACACCTCGATCACGGCGCATTTGCGGCCGAACTTGCCGCGCGAAACATTATTTTTTTGTAATTTGAAAAGCATGCTGCAGCGCAATAGCTTGCAGATACGGACTGGGACATGCCGGCAGAGTTGATATCTTTGCGACGCGACATGTCCGGACAGCCCCGCCAAACCGGAAGCCGAGGAGAGCTTCCTGTTTAGGAGACTGGCATGCGAATACTGATCGTCCCCTTTGCCGCCGCAGCCATCTTCGCGATGGCAAACTACAGTGCCTCGGCCATGAACGACAGCCAGGCAAATAGCCTGAAATCTTTCGACCAAGCTGTCATGGCTTGGCAGATGGCGCATCACCCCGCGACACCAACGAAGGCCTCGACAAACCGCTGATTTCTCGAATTCCCGTGTGAGACACCATCCCTACCCCCGGCGCGGTCTCACATGGGTGGCTTTGCTATAGACGTCTGATTTTGGGCCCCACCCTGCGTCATCAGACGGCTGCAAAGTACAAAGGCAGGAGCTCCCCCCAGCTCCTGCCTTTTTTATGTCCTTGGGCTCGTCGGGATTATTTCAGCAGATCCTTCAGTATCCCGGAGGCTTTGGCGAAATCCATCTGGCCGGCATAGCGCTCCTTCAGCACGGCCATGCACTTCCCCATGTCCTTAATGCCGGCAGCGCCGGTCTCGGCGATGACCCCGGCAATGATCTCCCGGGCCTTGTCGTCGGAAATCTGCTCCGGCATGTAGCCTTGGATAATGGCGATTTCCTCGCGCTCCTTGGCAGCCAGTTCCGGGCGCTTGCCCTCGTCGTAGATCTTGGCCGATTCGTCGCGCTGCTTGATCATCTTGGCGAGGATCTGCAGGATCTCGTCGTCGCTGGCCGCCTCCTTGGCGACGCCGCGATTGGCGATGTCGCGGTCCTTGATGGCCGACAGGATCAGCCGCACGGTCGAAAGCCGGGCAGCATCCTTGGCACGCATCGCATCTTTCTGGGCGTTGGCAAGCGTTTCGCGGATCATGGTACACTCCTTCAACGGGCCAGCCGCGAAAATCGGCCGCCCCTCATCTGTTTGCATGTCTCTTAGACTATCGGGTCGCGACCGATCAACGCAATTGCACCGGAATTGCCCTAGATAGATTGACCGGCGGGACACATTTGGCTATTGACCGGGACCTGCACACACATCGATATCAGGACCTGATACAGCGCGACCCTTGTCGTGCGCTCCTGTCCGCGAACCAGAATGGCGACTGCGGCCGACCTTTGCAAGGTTTGGCACGCGCACGCCGGAAACGGGATGACAATGACCGCGACTGCCCCTTGGACGACCGAACTGCCGACCGCCATGCTGGTTCTTGCTGATGGCACCGTGATCGAGGGCAAGGGCATCGGGGCCACCGGCAAGGTGCAGGCCGAAGTCTGCTTCAACACGGCGCTGACCGGCTATGAGGAAATCCTCACAGACCCCTCCTACCTCGGCCAAATCGTCACCTTCACTTTCCCGCATATCGGCAATGTCGGCGCCAATGACGAAGACGTAGAGGATCTGACGCCCGCCGGGCGCCACGGCGCCGTCGGCGTCATTTTTAAGGCCGACATCAGCGACCCTTCGAATTATCGGTCGCTCAAGCATCTCGATGCCTGGCTGAAGGGCCGCGGCATCATCGGCATGTGCGGCATCGACACAAGGGCGCTGACCGCCTGGATCCGCGAGCATGGCGCGCCGAACGCCGTCATCGCCCACGAACCGACCGGCACCTTCGACATCGACCAGCTGAAGGCCGACGCCAAGGCGTGGAGCGGCCTCGAAGGCCTCGATCTCGCCAAAGTCGCGACTTCGGGCCAATCGGCCCAATGGGCTCAGACCCCTTGGGTCTGGAACGAAGGCTATGGCGAACTCGGCCCCGAAGAGGCAAAATACCACGTCGTCTGCCTCGACTACGGGGTCAAGCGCAACATCCTCCGACTGTTTGCCGGCCTCGACTGCAAGGTCACGATCCTGCCGGCCAATGCCTCGAGCGAAGATGTGCTTGGCCTCAAGCCGGACGGCGTCTTCCTGTCAAACGGGCCTGGCGACCCAGCAGCAACCGGCGAATATGCCGTGCCTGTCATCAAGGACCTGATCGACAGCGACATCCCTATGTTCGGGATCTGCCTCGGCCACCAGATGCTTGGCCTGGCGCTCGGCGGGAAGACCGAAAAGATGCATCAGGGCCACCACGGCGCCAACCATCCGGTCAAGGACCACACGACAGGCAAGGTCGAGATCGTCTCGATGAACCATGGTTTCGCGGTCGACGCGAAGTCGCTGCCGGAAGGCGTTGAAGAGACTCACGTATCTCTGTTCGACGGCTCGAACTGCGGCCTCAGGCTTTCCGGTAAGCCGGTGTTCTCCGTCCAGCACCATCCGGAGGCTTCGCCAGGCCCGCAGGACAGCCACTACCTCTTCCGCCGCTTCATGAACATGGTGCGCGAGAAGAAGGGCGAACCGGCCCTGACTGAACGCTAAACCTTATTGAGGAAGATAGATCGAGCCCCGGCTGAATTTTCAGTCCGGGGCTTTTTTGTTGCGAGGGGCCAATTTCAGCTGGATGTCGAGAGCGTTGAGCACGCCAAGCAGCGTGCTCAGCTTCGGATCGCCGTCGGCGCTGAGAGCTTTGTATAGCGCTTCGCGGGTTATGCCTGCCGTTTTCGATACTTCCGTCATGCCTTTGGCGCGCGCAATGACGCCCAACGCCACCGCGACATAGGATGCGCTCCCGGAATTAAAAGCATCGCTCAGCAACTCAAGCTGGGATTGGCCGCTCTGCAAATGATCTGCAGCATCGAAAGGTAGCGTCTTCACTGGCAATCAAATCTCCAAATCATCCGCCATGGCCTTGGCTTTCCGTATATCGCGGGTTTGAGAACTCTTGTCGCCGCCCCACAGTAAAATGACCAGGACAGATCCGCGCTGCACAAAATAAACCCGATACCCAGGCCCATGATCGACGCGCAACTCGCCGATGCCATCGAAGAATTTTATGTCTCCAAACAAACCGGCTTGCAGTCGAACGATACGCTGGGTGATCCGCTCGACCGCACGCTTGTCTTTCAGGCCATCGAACCAACGCCTGAACAAGATCGTCTGCCGAACTTCGAGCATCGACACAATGTAGAGACAGCTCACAGTTTTGTAAACTGTAGATTACAGCTTCTTCACAGGACTCATCCTCCGAGCCGCAAATTCAGTCAGCCAACTCGTCGCGCCCTTCCGCCTTCACCAGCAGATAAAGCCGGACGCACAGCATCGTTGCTGCTGCGGCGAGACCTAGAAGGAAGCCGAGCCAGATACCTATGCCGCCGAGGCCGAGTGGGAAGGCCAGCACCCATGCTAGCAGGAAGCCGATAGGCCAGTAGGCGACCAGCGCGATGATCATCGGCACCCGCGCGTCCTTCAGACCGCGCAAGAGGCCGCTGGCGATGGCCTGCAAACCATCCACCAGCTGGAAAATTCCGGCAACGACGATCAGCGGCGCGGCATAGGCGAGCACCTGCGGCGCCTCGGCAGAGGTCACATCGAGGAACCAGCTGCCGAAATATTCAGGCATCGTGGCAAACAGGATGCCGCCAATGACGGACAGCGTCGAGGAGATGATGAGCACGGTGATGGCGGCCCGCACGAGTGCGGTGCGGTCGCCACGGCCATGGGCAACACCGATCAGCACGGTGGCCGCCTGCGAAAGCCCGAGCGGGATCATGAAGGCGATCGATGCCCATTGCAGCGCAATGCCGTGGGCGGCAAGCTCGATGGTGCCGATCCTGCCGATCAGCAACGAGGCTGCGGTAAACAGGCTGACTTCGGCAAGGATGGTAATGCTGATGGGCAGGCCGAGCCGGACGACGTCCCACAAGGCATGCCAGTCCGGCCGCCAGAGGCGAACGAAAATCTCATAGCGGCGTGTCTCGGCAATGCTCTGCACATAGCCGACGATGAACAGGAAGCCAGCCGTCTGCACCGCAAGCGCCACATAGGCGGCACCCCGCAGACCCATGGCAGGCAGGCCGAAATGGCCGAGCACCAGCCCGTAGGCCAGCAGCGCATTCATGGCGAGCATGGCGATGGTGACGTATAGCACGATACTCGCCCGCCCGATGGCGCTGACCAGCGAGCGGATCACATTGTAGAGCGACGCCGGCAGCAGCGCGAAGTGGCCGATCTCGATATAGCCTGCGGCAAGTCTGGCGACATCCGGCTTCTGCCCGGCGGCAAGCAGAATGTCCTCGGCGTAGTAAAACGCCGGCTGCATGATCAGCCAGTAGGCAACGGCCACCCACAGCCCCATCCGCAGAGAGCGGCGAACGCTGATGACGTCGTCGCGCCCATAGGCCTGCGCCACCATCGGAATGACGGCGATGGAAAAGCCGGAGCCGAAGATCAGGATGGTGAACAGGAACTGGCCCGAAAGCACCATGGCGGCCAGTTGCTCGGCCCCGAGCCTGCCGACGATCATCACATCCGTCGTGTTTATACCGAGCTGCGCCAGCTGTGCGCCGATCAGCGGCACGCCAAGCATGATTGCAGCGCGGAAATGCGCTGGCCAGGAATTGTCGTCGTTATGCGCAAAACGCTGCGCAAGCAAAGGCGTATCCATGTCGAAAGTCTCGTCGTTCGCTGCGCCGGTCGACCGGATGGGTCGCAAGCGTTTCGGGCGCTGGTAGCGCAAATAGGCTTTATAAGCCAGTCGCGAGAGCAATTTTGACGAAGAATGCGGCAGATTCCATGAGGAATGACTAAGCCTTAGGCATTTTCTTCAATGTCTCGCGCTTTCGAGCGCACCCTGACCACAAAGACCACAAGCGCCACCAGCAGGAAGACCGATGCCATCGCATAGGGAGCCCCGGCAAAGACGATGGGTGCGCTGGGCCCGGTGAACCAACCGAACAACTGGGTGAAGATCAGCGGTCCGATGATCGTCGTCAGACTGGAAAGGCTGCTCATGGCACCCTGCAACTCGCCCTGCGCCGAGGCCGGCACCGAGGCTGAGGCAATGCTGCGCAGCGGCGCATCCGCCACGCTTTCCAACGCTGTCGCAACGATGACCGCATAGACCATCCACCCCTCCCAGGCGAAGGCATAGCCGGCAAGACCAGCGGTACAGAAGGCAAGGCCGACCAGCGCCGTCCGCCATTCGCCGAGGACGGGCACCAGGCGCGGCATGACGAAGCCCATGACGACGGCGCTGCCGATGCCGAACACGCCGAGCGAAAGACCGATCTGCCGTTCGTTCCAGCCGTACCGGTCGGCGCTGACGAAAGGCCAGACGGCGGGATAGACGGTGTGAGCCAGCCAGTAGAGAAAAAACACCAGACCGATCCAGCCGATACCGGGATAGCTGCGCATCTGCTTCAGCGCACCGAAAGGGTTGGCCCGCGAGAGGTCGAACCGGCGGCGGTTCTTCGCCTCCAGCGTCTCCGGCAACATGAAGCAGGCGAGCACGAAGTTGACCAGCGACACGAATGCAGCGCCGAAAAACGGCACGCGCGCACCGAACCCGCCGAGAAAACCGCCGATGATCGGCCCGAGCACGAAACCCACGCCGAAAGCGATGCCGATCAGCCCGAAATTTTTCGAGCGGTTCTGGTCATCGCTGACATCGGCGATGTAGGCCGAGCATGTGGCGATGCTGGCACCGCTGATGCCGGCCAGGATTCGGCCGACGAACAGCATCCAGTAACTTGTCGCCAGCGCGCAGATCAGGTTGTCGATGGCAAAGGTCAGTACCGACGCCAAAAGGACGGGCCGGCGCCCGAACCGATCCGAGAGATTGCCGATAAGCGGGGCAAACAGGAACTGCATGCCGGCATAGGCGAGCAGCAGCCATCCCCCTTCCACCGCAGCCTCGCTGATCGAGGCCCCCGTCAATTCCTCGAGATAGGCCGGCAGCACCGGCATGATGATGGCTATGCCGATGATGTCGAGGAGCAGGATGACAAAAACGAGGAAGAGGCCGCGGCGGGCAAATGTCGGATCGATCATGAAAGGCGCCTGTATTGATACGCCCGGGCGTCTGAAGAGACAGAACGGGAACGCAAAACCGCAGTACTTGTGAGCGCTATCGTAGCGCAGAAACAATGGGTGAACAGATCAAATTTATTGATCGATAAATCGCTAAAATTCGTTCCAGACCAGAACATTAGATATTGATTTCACGGCTGCACGGCCCGTTTCTGGTCGGCCTTCAGAAAATCCACGAACGCGCGCAGCGGCCCGGGCATGTGGCGGCGGCTGGCATAGTAGAGAAACGGTCCGGGAAAACGGCTGACCCATTCGTCGAGAATAAGGACCAGCTCTCCCGTTGCGACGGCTGGCGCGACAATCTCCTCGAAGCAGCGCAGCACGCCCAGTCCGCGCACGGCGGCACCGACCTCGATCTCGAGCGAATCGGTGATCAGCGAGGCCGGCGGCGACAGGACGAGGCTCTCCTCGCCTCGCTCGAATTCCCAAAGTCCCACCGAACGGCTGACGAAGCGGTGTCGGATGCAGCGGTGCTCGAGCAGGTCGCTCGGATGTTGCGGCGTACCATTGGCTTCGAGATAGGCCGGAGACGCGGCGGTCACATAACGCTGCTCGCGCGGCCCGAGCGGTACCGCGATCATGTCCTGTTCCAGCCGCTCGCCATAGCGCACACCGGCGTCGAAGCCGGCGGCCAGCACGTCGATGAAGCTATCGTCGGCCGCCACCTCCAGCCGGATATCCGGATAGAGCGCCATGAAACGACCAAGCAGCCCGGGCATGATATAACGGGCAACGATGGAGGGGATGTTCAGCTTCAACGTGCCGGCCGGGTTATCGTCGGAACTGTTGATCTGGTCGAGAGCGGCAGCAACGTCGCTGAACGCCGGCGCCAGCCGCTCCATTAGCCGCTCACCGGCTTCCGTCGGTGTAACGCTGCGGGTGGTACGGTTCAACAGCCGCAGGCCGAGCTTTTCCTCCAGCCGGCGCACTGCCTCGCTAAGCGCCGAAGGCGAGACGTTGCGCTTGCGGGCGGCGGCGCGAAAACTGCGCTCTCGGGCAACGGCATGGAAGGCGGCGAGGTCGCCGAGCGGCAGGTCGTCCATTGTGCAAAAATCCGTACGGCCTGTTTCTAAATATACCGATTATCGCACAACGCGGGACGGAGTAAACGTCTTTCGAAGACTTCAGACGGAAGTCCGCCATCAAGGAGAATGAGCATGGAAAAGGTTCGTCTGGGCACCACCGGCCCGCAGGTATCGTCAATCGGCCTCGGCTGCATGGGCATGTCCGGCATGTACGGTCCATCGGACCGGGCAGAAAGCATCGCCACCATCCACGCGGCTCTCGATGCAGGCGTCAACCTGCTCGACACCGGCGACTTCTACGGCATGGGCCACAACGAGTTGCTGATCGGCGAAGCCATCAAGGACCGCAGTCGCGACGACTTCCTGCTCAGCGTCAAGTTCGGTGCGCTCCGCGATCCCGCCGGCGGCTGGAGCGGCTATGACTGCCGGCCTGCGGCAATCAAGAACTTCGTCGCCTACACGCTGCAACGGCTCGGCGTCGATCACATAGACATCTACCGCCCTGCGCGGCTCGATCCGAACGTGCCAATCGAAGAGACCGTCGGCGCCATCGCCGACCTCATCAAGGCGGGATATGTCAGGCATATCGGCCTTTCGGAAGTCGGTGCCGATACCATCCGCCGGGCCGCAGCCGTGCACGAGATCGTCGACCTGCAGATCGAGTATTCGCTGATCTCGCGCGGCATCGAGGAGAAGATCCTGCCAACGTGCCGCGATCTCGGCATTGCCATCACCGCCTACGGCGTCCTGTCCAGGGGCCTGATCAGCGGCCACTGGCAAAAGGATGGCGGCAAGTCCATGGGGGATTTCCGCGCCTTCAGCCCGCGCTTCCAAGAAGGCAATATCGATCAGAACCTCGCACTGGTAGAGGCGCTTCGCACGGTTGCGAAAGCCCGGAATGCCTCGGTGGCGCAGATTGCCATTGCCTGGGTGGCGGCCAAAGGCGCGGACATCATCCCCCTCGTCGGTGCCCGCCGTCGCGACCGTCTGAGCGAGGCGCTCGGCTCGCAGGCCGTGCATCTTTCCGCCGACGATCTGGCCGACATCGAGACAGCCGTCCCGAAAGATGCTGCCGCCGGCGACCGTTACCCGACCGCAATGCTGGCCCACATGGACAGCGAAAAGAGCCAGCGCTGAATTCACCAATGCGCTGGTCAGCTTCAAACAAGACTGAATTGGCAATGAGACAACGGGGCAGAAACTACGATTACCGCGTCTCTTGAAAGCCGATTTTATGAACCAGTACGTCGTGCCTTTGTCTCCCGAGCCGTCAGCCCTGCCCGCCATCCTCGGCCGAACGGCGGAATTGCTGGGCGCGGCAGACTATCATGGTGCCATTGCCCTCCTGCAGTCGGAGCACAGGCTCGTCACCGGCGAACCTGTCGCCTGCAATACGCTCGCCTATCTCCTGATCCAGGTCGACAGGCCATTGGAAGCCGTTTCCTGGTTCGAAGCATCGCTGCGCATCCGACCGGACGATATTCAGGCGCTGAACGGCCTGGCGATGGCACTGCGATCGACGGGCGATGCGGCAGGTGCCTTGCAATGCTACGACAGGCTCGTGACCTTGCGGCCGGACGATGCTGTCTGCTGGTACAACCGCGGCGAGTTGCAGGCAGAAGGCCGGCGTCTGCAGGAAGCCCTCTCCAGTCTCGACCGGTCGATTGCCCTGAAAAACGATCATGCCCCGGCCTTCGTGAAGCGCAGCCATGTGCTGGAATCGCTGGGCGACCTGCCGGCGGCGATCGATGCCGCTGCCCGAGCCTGCACGCTTCAGCCGGCCGACGTCTCGTCGTGGTCGTTGCTCGGCGATCTCCTGCAGAAAGCAGGCAACCTCGGCCAGGCGATTGCTGCCTATGGACGCGCCCTGACGCTCTCGCCCGATGATATCTCATGCATGACGAACCTCGGTGTAGCCCTGAAAGCTGCGGGAAAGATGGACGAAGCGCTGCTGGCCGCTCGTGCCGTGCTGGCACTCGAACCCGGCAACCAGGACGCGCTGCTTCTCTGCGGCAACGCCGAACTGCATCTCGGCAACGCCGATGCCGCAAGGACGAGCTTTCTTGCCGCCGCCAAGGCCGGCGTGGCCTGCAGCTATCCGGCATCGCAACAGCCGGCAGCTTTCCGGGCGCTGATGCTGTTCTCACCCTTTGCTGGCAATACACCCTACGAAGATCTCATCCGGAATGTCCGCTTCGATACGGACCTCGTGATCGTGCTGGAGAACCATTACTACGATGTCGCGGCACTCGCCAAAAGTGCCGACGTCGTCGTCAACCTCATCTCCGATGCCGACCTCGGCCTCGACATGATCGGCGCTCTCGGTGAACTCGTCGCGTCGCTGCGCAAACCGGTAATCAATCATCCGGCGCTGATCGTCGGAACCGACCGCCAGACAATCTCGCGGCGCCTGGTCGCCGTCCGCGATACCGTCGTGCCCGCTACCAGCCGTATCGGCGCGGCCGAACTCCTGCGCCGCCTTGCCGATGGTGAGAGCCACGCCTTTCCGCTGATCGTGCGCCATGCCGGCACGCATGGTGGCGAGATGATGGAAGTTGTGGCCAGCCGGCAAGAATTGCGGACTTTTGCCGAGCAAGCCGGCGATCAGCCGCTCTATCTCACAGACTTCGTAGACTATCGCTCGCAGGACGGTTTCTTTCGAAAATACCGGCTGATTTTCGTCGGCGACGAGATCTTTCCCTACCATCTGGCGATCGGCGAAAGCTGGAAAGTCCATCATATCTCGACACGCATGACGGAACTCGAATGGATGCGCCGGGAGGAACAAGCTTTCCTGGAAAAGCCGACGCATGTCTTCGGCCCATCCGCCATGGCAGCCCTCGAGACCATCAGGCGCATCGTCAATCTCGATTATTTCGGCATCGACTGCTCCATCGATGCAAGTGGCAAGGTCGTGGTCTTCGAGGTCAACGCCACCATGCTGGTCCATCTCCACAATGAAGGCTTCGAATACAAGACGCCGCATGTCATGAAGATCAAAGCGGCTTTCGAACGGCTCCTGGAGAAGCGGGCGTCCGCCGTTTGAAGGTCTCTCAGGCTATTCTGGCGGCGTTCAGGTCGAATTTCCCTCGCGAGCATGTTGACGCTCTGCGGCAAGCACGCGGATGCGGCCGGCGATATCTGGGTCGACTGGATTGTAGATGAACAGGCTGAGATCGGGCCGGCCATCGACGGCGAAGGCGGAGTATTCCAGTTCAACCAGGCCGAGGATAGGATGCTGGATCCGCTTCAGGCCATCGCCGTGGATCTTGACGTCGTTTTCCCGCCATAGCGCCGTGAATTCGGGGCTGGCCTGACACAGTTCCTCGACAAGATCTGCAACCTCGGACACTGCGCCTGCCCGCGCCACATCGGCCCTGAAGGCGCTGACGACGACGCGCGCGACACTTTCCCAGTCGTGCTGCTTGCCCTTGATGGCTGGGTTGCAGAACATCAGGCGCAGGATATTGCGCTGCTCGGCCGGAAGTGCGCCGTAGTCCGTCAAAACGACCGCAGAGGCCTGGTTCCAGGCGACGACATCCCAGGTGGCTGTCTTGATGAACGCAGGACTGGCGTCGAGCGTATCCAGCAGTCGTTGAAGACGGGGAGAGACGCCCTCGACCGATTTGTAGCAGACCTCGGGTGGCCGCCCGAGACCAAGCATGAACAGATGCTCGCGTTCCGGCTCTGTCAACATCAGCCCGCTGGCAATCCGGTTCAGGACGTCGGCAGACGGTGCGCCACCGCGCCCCTGCTCCAGCCATGTGTACCAAGTCGGACTGATGTTGGCGCGCTGGGCGACCTCCTCCCTGCGCAGTCCGGGCGTCCGCCTGCGTCCCGAGAACCCGAACGCCGCCGGGTCGAGCCGTGTGCGACGATCCTTCAGGAAGGACGCCAGTGAACCTGCGGCATTTGTCGGCATAGCGATCCCGTTATAGTTTATACCCTGATAAGGTCACTACTTTAACAGGATAAGTATGTCGGCGATAGTGATTGCACCCAACAAGGAGGTCTATCGTGCGAATATTTCTGACCGGTGCTACCGGCTTCATTGGTTCGGCCCTGGTGCCCGAACTCCTTAAGGCAGGCCATCAGGTGATCGGCATGACGCGCTCGGATGCGGGTGCTGCGGCGTTGGCTGCAGCGGGTGTCGAAGTCCACCGTGGAACGCTGGAGGACACCGACAGCCTGCGCAGCGGAGCGGCAAAGGCGGACGGCGTCATCCACGCTGCATTCGACCACGAGTTCTCGCGATTTGTCGAGAATTGCGCAAAAGACGGACGCGCTATCGAAGCACTGGGATCGGCGCTTGCCGGTTCGGACCGGCCGCTGGTCATCACATCAGGCACCGGCATCGGTAGCCGCGGCCCTGGCGAGCCTGCCACGGAAGACGTGTTCGATGTCAGCCATCCCAATCCACGCATTGCCTCGGAGTTTGCCGGCAACGCGCTTCTGGAACAGGGGATCAACGTCTCGGTGATGCGGTTGCCGCAGGTCCACGACACGTACAAACAAGGCCTGATAACGCCGCTGCTCGATATAGCGCGGCAGAAAGGCGTCTCGGCCTATGTTGGCGATGGCCGCAATCGCTGGCCTGCCGGCCATCTCCTGGATGTCGCGCGCCTCTATCGGCTCGCCATCGAAAAGGCCGAACGGGGAGCGCGCTATAACGCTGTTGGCGAGGAAGGCATCGAGAGCCGCGCAATCGCCGAAGCCCTTGGGCGAGGTCTCAACGTGCCAGTCGTCTCGATCGCACCTGAAAAGGCGTCGGAGCATTTTGGCTGGATGGGCATGTTTGTCGGCATGGACATGCCCGCATCGAGCGCCCACACTCAGTTAGCGCTCGGCTGGCGCCCAACAGGCCCGACGCTGCTGTCGGACCTCAATGCCATGAAATACGCGTAACAAGCAAAAGGCCGGCGTCGCAGTATCCCTGCAATGCCGGCCTCTATCGATACCAAACCGGACAGCGAGCGTTCGCTCAGACCGGGTTCGAGAACGTGTCGCAGGAGGTCAGTTTGCCGCTGTCGAAACCCTGCTTGAACCATTTGACACGCTGCGCCGACGTGCCGTGGTTGAAGCTGTCAGGCACGACATAGCCCTGGCTCTTCTTCTGCAGCGTATCGTCGCCGATCTGCTGGGCTGCGTTCAACGCCTCCTCCAGATCGCCATTGTCGAGAATACCCTTCTGCTGCGTGAACTTGCCCCAGATCCCGGCAAAGCAGTCAGCCTGCAACTCGATGCGAACGGACATCTTGTTGCTGTCCACCTCGTTCATCTGGCTGCGGGCCTGATCGGCCTTCGGCAGGATGCCGAGCAGGTTCTGCACGTGATGGCCGACTTCGTGCGCGACGACATAGGCCTGCGCGAAATCGCCTGAAGCACCGAACTTGTCCTTCATCTCCTGGAAGAATCCCATGTCGAGATAAATCTTGCGGTCGGACGGGCAGTAGAACGGTCCCGACGCGGTCGACGCGAGGCCGCAGCCCGAGTTCAGCCTGTTGGTGAACAGCACCAGCTTCGGGTCCTCATAGGTCTTGCCCATGGATTTGAAGATGCCGCCCCAGGTATCCTCGGTCTCGGCAAGCACGGTGGCGACGAACGCCTTTGTTTCATCGTTGCCCGGGTTCTGCGGCGCCGAGTTGCTCTGCTGGTAGCTGGAACCGGTATTGCCGGTGTCGCCTTGGCTGAGGATCTGTAGCATGTCGATGCCCATCGCCTTGAGAATGAGGTAGATCACCACCAGGAAGACGATCGTGCCAATGCTGAGGCCGCCGCCGGCCCGCCGCATGCCACCGCCCGGAAAGTTGAAACCTCCACCACCGCCGCCAAGCGGTCCGGTGCCTCCTGAAGAGCCACGCTCATCCTCGATATTGTCGGACTGTCGACGTCCCTTCCATTCCATGACCTGTCTCCCCGGCTGCGCTCACGGATATCCCGTTAAAGCCTATATATCCGCCGCATGCCCAATGACCAGTCGCGAAGGCCAACATCGCACATCAGACAGGAATGCTCGGGGCGCCCCAGGCGGCCCATGCAAGAAATAATGCCATCGCCACCAGCAGCAGCAGGGGCATCGTCTCGTGACCGGTAAAGACCACAGCGTTCATGATCCGGTGCGGCAGCAGCGTGAAGGCGCCGGCACCCCCGATGCCACCAAAATAAAGTCCCAGGACAACACGACGATGACGCGCAATGTCATGCCGGCGGGCAGCGACAATCGCCTGGACGCAGGAATAGAGGACGAAGACCGACAGAAGATGGATCGGGCTGAAGCCATGAAAGACGTTCAACTCATGGATGAAGAAGCTGGAAAACGCCCCGACGGCCATCAGCAAAAGCCAGATCTTGCCAAGCAGCCGATGCAGCCACGTCCCCTTGCGCCGCAACAGCACGTAGGCGCCGAGCAGCGCTGATGTGACCACGGCAACCACATGGATGTGAATGGCGGGCGAAGCCGACAGCAGCGGTTCGAGGGTCATGGTACAGCACCTCACAAGGCTACCGATCCGACGTCGGCTGGCTCGATCATACCCGACGGCTGCCCGAAGTCGAGGGGCCAACGCGGGCGAGAATTCAGTTATAATAGCAGCAGATAGCCTTGACGCGGCAAGGCTTTTGACGCCCATTGCCCGCCAGTCCTTATATCTCTGGGAGGAGACATCGATGCAAGCCATACGTCTCGACGCCGTCGGCCAATTGACCGTCAGCGAGATCGAAAAGCCGGTGCCCGGTAGAGGCGAACTGCTCGTCCGCGTCGAGGCTTGCGGCATCTGCGGCACGGATCGCCATATCCTCCACGGCGAATTCCCGTCCGCACCGCCGGTCACGCTGGGCCACGAATTTGCCGGCATCGTCGAGGCCGTCGGCGCTGATACGACAGGCTTTGCGCCCGGTATGCGCGTCACCTGCGATCCGAACATTTCCTGCGGCCTCTGCAGCCAGTGCCGCAGCGGCCGCGTCAACCTCTGCGAACGGCTGCAGGCAATCGGCATCCACCGCGATGGCGGCTTTGCCGACTACGCGATCCTGCCCGTCACCCAGGCCTTCGAACTGCCGCTTGGGCTCGACCCGCTGCACGGCGCCTTCTGCGAGCCCCTCGCCTGCTGCCTGCACGGCGTCGACATGGCGAAAATCGAAACCGGTGCCTCGGTGGTCGTGCTCGGCGGCGGCGTCATAGGCCTGCTGGTGGTGCAACTGGCACGGTTGGCCGGCGCCACCCGCGTCGTCCTAATCACCCGTCACAAGGAAAAGCGCGCCCTTGCCGAGCGCCTCGGCGCCACCGCGACACTCGATCCAGGCCTCAGCGACCCCATCGCCGCCATATCGGGGCCGGATGGCCTGCTGCCCGGCGGTGCCGATGTGGTGTTCGAATGCGCCGGCGTCGCCGAGACGGTGCAGCAATCGACGCGCATGGCAAAGAGCGGCGGCACCGTTGTCATCCTCGGCGTCATGCCGCAGGGGCAGACCGTGCCGATTGAGCCCTTCGACCTTCTGTTCCGCGAACTGAAATTCATCGGCTCCTTCATCAACCCGTTCACCCACCGGCGCGCCGCCGATCTCATTGCCTCGGGCGCCGTCGACGTCGCACCACTCATCTCCCGCGTCGTCGGCATGACAGACGGTGCCGAAGCCATCCGCCAGCCGGCCCGCCCCGGCGAAATCCGCGTCCTGGTGGTGCCCGATCACGCCGCAAGGTAGGCCACACTCGGAATCCTGTCGATTGGACGATTTATGGGGTTCCGTTTGCAAAAACATTTGCCTATAAGCCGCTTCTAGCCTTTTGAGATGCAGAGCGCGCGCCCGGCCGGTGGACACACCTGGCTGGTTTTTGGCGCACGCAGAAAATGGATAGAGATCATGCCGAAGCGCGAAGACATTAAATCGATCCTCATCATCGGCGCGGGGCCGATTGTCATCGGTCAGGCATGCGAATTCGACTATTCAGGCACCCAGGCCTGCAAGGCACTGAAAGAGGAAGGCTACCGCGTCATCCTCGTCAACTCTAATCCGGCGACGATCATGACCGACCCGGATCTGGCCGACGCCACCTATGTCGAGCCGATCACGCCTGAAGTCGTCGCCAAGATCATTGCCAAGGAGCGCCCCGACGCGCTGCTGCCGACCATGGGCGGCCAGACTGCGCTCAACACCGCGCTCTCCCTGAAGAGAATGGGCGTCCTCGACCGCTACAATGTCGAGATGATCGGCGCCAAGCCGGCCGCCATCGACATGGCTGAAGACCGCGCCCTGTTCCGCGAAGCCATGGCCCGCATCGGCCTCGAAACGCCGAAGTCGCTGCTCGCCAACGCCACCGACATCAAGGAACTTGATCGCAACCGCCACGAAGCAGCGCGCGACGAGGTCAGGTCCAGGTTGAGCGGCGCCGAGCTGGACACAGCGCTTGACGACCTCGAAAACACCTGGAACCTCGGCGAAACGGACCGCAAGCAGCGCTACATGAGCCACGCCATGGCTCTGGCAGCCCAGGCGATCGACGTCGTCGGCTTGCCCGCCATCATCCGTCCGTCCTTCACCATGGGCGGCACCGGCGGCGGCATTGCCTACAATCGCTCGGAATTCTTCGAGATCGTCGGCTCCGGCCTCGACGCCTCGCCGACCACGGAGGTGCTGATCGAGGAATCGGTGCTCGGCTGGAAGGAGTATGAAATGGAAGTCGTCCGCGACAAGGCGGACAACTGCATCATCATCTGCTCCATCGAGAACATCGACCCGATGGGCGTCCACACCGGCGATAGCATCACAGTCGCCCCGGCCCTGACGCTGACCGACAAAGAATACCAGATGATGCGCAACGCCTCGATCGCCGTGTTGCGCGAGATAGGCGTCGAGACCGGCGGCTCAAACGTGCAGTTCGCCGTCAACCCGGCCGATGGCCGCCTCGTCGTCATCGAGATGAATCCGCGCGTTTCGCGCTCATCGGCGCTGGCCTCCAAGGCGACCGGCTTCCCGATTGCGCGCGTCGCCGCCAAGCTCGCGGTCGGCTACACGCTCGACGAACTCGACAACGACATCACCGGCGGCGCGACGCCTGCTTCGTTCGAACCGTCGATCGACTACGTCGTCACCAAGATCCCGCGCTTTGCCTTCGAGAAATTCCCGGGCGCCTCGCCAGTGCTGACGACAGCGATGAAGTCGGTCGGCGAAGTCATGGCCATCGGCCGGACCTTTGCCGAATCCCTGCAGAAGGCGCTTCGCGGCCTTGAAACCGGCCTCACCGGCCTCGACGAGATCGAGATCCCCGGCACCGAGGAAGGCGAAGGCAGCCGCAACGCCATTCGCGCAGCCATCGGCACGCCGACGCCGGACCGCCTGCGCATGGTGGCCCAGGCGCTGCGCATGGGCATGAGCGCCGAAGAGGTGCACGAAGGCTGCAAGATCGACCCATGGTTCATCGCGCAACTCAAGGCCATCGTCGACATGGAAGCCCGTGTTCGCGAACATGGCCTGCCGGACGATGCGGTCAATCTGCGCATGCTGAAGGCCATGGGCTTTTCCGACGCGCGCCTGGCGACCCTCACCAACAAGCGGCCGAAGGAAGTGGCCGAGAAGCGTAACGCCCTCAACGTGCGTCCGGTTTTCAAGCGGATCGACACTTGCGCTGCCGAATTCGCCTCGCCGACTGCCTACATGTATTCGAGCTACGAGACGCCCTTCGTCGGCGAAGCGCGCTCCGAAGCCAATGTGACGTCGGCCAGAAAGGTCGTCATCCTCGGCGGCGGTCCGAACCGCATAGGCCAGGGTATCGAGTTCGACTATTGCTGCTGCCACGCCGCCTTCGCGCTGCAGGATGCCGGCTATGAAGCGATCATGATCAACTGCAACCCTGAAACCGTGTCGACCGACTACGACACCTCGAACCGCCTCTATTTCGAGCCGCTGACGGCCGAGGACGTGATCGAGATCCTGCGCGCCGAGCAGGAAAGCGGCGAAGTCGTCGGCGTCATCGTCCAGTTCGGCGGACAGACTCCGCTGAAGCTGGCCGAAGCGCTGGAAAAGAACGGCATCCCGATCCTCGGCACCGCGCCAGATATGATCGATCTCGCCGAAGACCGCGACCGGTTCCAGAAGCTGCTGATGAAGCTCGACCTCAACCAGCCCAACAACGGCATCGCTTATTCGGTCGAACAGGCTCGCGTCGTCGCTTCGGAAATCGGCTTCCCGCTGGTGGTCCGCCCATCCTACGTGCTCGGCGGCCGGGCGATGCAGATCATCCACTCGGAATCGATGCTGCAGAGCTACCTGCTTGATACCGTCCCCGGCCTCGTGCCGGAAGATATCAAGCAGCGTTACCCGAACGACAAGACCGGCCAGATCAACACGCTGCTCAGCAAGAACCCGCTGCTGTTCGACAGCTACCTGTCGAATGCCATCGAGATCGACGTTGATTGCCTGGCCGATGGCGAGAACGCCTTCATCGCTGGTATCATGGAACACATCGAGGAAGCCGGCATCCACTCCGGCGACAGCGCCTGCTCTCTGCCGCCGCGCACGCTGTCCTCGGAGATGATCGACGAACTGGAACGCCAGACCAAGGCGATGGCCAAGGCGCTGAATGTCGTCGGCCTGATGAACGTCCAGTACGCCATCAAGGACGACGTCGTCTACGTGCTCGAAGTCAATCCGCGCGCCTCGCGCACCGTGCCTTTCGTTGCCAAGGCGATTGGCGCGCCCATTGCCAAGATCGCTGCTCGCATCATGGCCGGCGAAAGCCTTGACGCAGCTTTTGCCGCCTACGGTGAAAAACCCGATCCGCGCAACCTCAAGCACATTGCCGTCAAGGAAGCCGTTTTCCCGTTCGCCCGCTTCCCCGGCGTCGACACGCTGCTCGGCCCTGAAATGCGCTCGACCGGCGAAGTCATCGGCCTCGATACCGACTTCGCTCTCGCCTTCGCCAAGGCGCAGCTGGGCGCCGGCGTCGAACTGCCACGCGGCGGCACGGTTTTCGTGGCCGTGCGCGACGATGACAAGCCACGCGTCCTGCCGGCCATCCGCATGCTCGTCGAACAGGGCTTCAAGGTGATGGCAACCGGCGGCACGGCCCGCTTCCTCGCCGAACACGGCATCGCCACGACCAAGATCAACAAGGTGCTGGAAGGCCGCCCGCACATCGAGGACGCCATCCGCAACCGCCAGGTCCAGCTGGTGATCAACACGACGGACAGCAACAAGGCGATCTCGGACTCCAAATCGATCCGCCGCGCAACGCTGATGCAGAAGGTGCCCTACTACACGACCATGGCCGGCGCCGAAGCCGCCGCCATGGCGATCCAGGCCCTGAAAGCCGGCAATCTCGAAGTCCGGCCGCTGCAGAGCTATTTTTGATCGGCAAAATCTACCATTAGTTGCATTCTCCTTGAAGGCGCGCTAGCGTGGCCAGTCTTCAGGGGGAATTCAATGTCGAAGAATATTGTTATCCTTTTTGACGGTACCTCGAACGAGATATCGAACGACCGTACGAACATTCTGCGCTTGTTCGGCACACTCGAGCATTCAGCACGCCAGATCGTCCGGTACGACCCCGGCGTTGGCACCTTCGGAGCCGACGACAGCTGGTCCCGCTGTGGCGTGGAACAGTCGAGGTCTGGGGCTTGGCAACGGGTTGGGGTCTGGATCAGAATGTCAAGGAAGCCTACCGCTTCCTCGTCGAGAACTATGATGCGGGACCAGTCGAGGATGGCCAGAATGTTGACCGGGACCGGATCTTTATCTTCGGGTTCAGCCGTGGCGCCTACACCGCCCGCGTTCTTGCCGGCTTCCTTCACGCCTTCGGATTGACGAGCAAATACAACCTCAACCTCATCGACTATGCATACAGGACCTACAAAAGCGTCAACGCCGACGGCGATGCCGCGGCGGTGGACGGAACATCGCGCTTCGCCAAAATGCGCCTGTATGAGAAAACACTCGTCAACGACCACCCGCCGATCAAGCTCCTCGGTCTTTTCGAAACGGTAGCGTCGCTGCTTGAAGTTGGCCACGGCCGTCTGCAGATGAAAACGCATCCCTTCACGGACGCTAATCCCAGCGTCGAATGGGTGCGGCAAGCGCTGGCGATCGATGAGAAGCGAACGATGTATCGGCCGGAGTACTGGAAACCCGACCAAGACTATCACGCCCGTCACTCTGCTACCGCGAAGTCGAAGCAGAATTTCATGGAAGTCTGGTTTGCGGGCGTACATTGCGATGTCGGCGGCGGCTATCCCGAAACGGAGAGTGCTCAGATCAAGATACCCCTCGACTGGATGATCCGGGAGACGGAACCAACCGGGCTCCATTACCGGCACGAAGTCATAGACCGGATCGTTCTCGGCAAAGATCCGGAGATGCCAAGATATCAACCTCTTTCACCGACCGGGCCGCTGCACAATTCGATGAATGCCGCGTGGCGTATCCTGGAGTGGATACCGAGGGAGATTCCACGATCCTCGTTGCGAAAGGCACACGCTCACGGCATGTATATTCCCCGCAGCGATCCACGTCTGATCCCCGCAGGCGCGCTCCTGCACGAATCCGTCAGGACAAGGCTAGAGACGGGTGACTACAAACCGCAAAACCTGCCGCGCACCCATCACTATGTGCCCTGAGAACTCAAGATGCGCCCTCCGCCTGCCCTACGAGACGGCTTATGGAACGAATTTCCGCTTGAAACCGCGCCAGTTCCTCGGCCTTGCGCCCCGCGTCGGGAATGCGCAGCAGATAGGACGGATGGACGGTGACAAACAGGTTGCTGCCATCTGCCAGCGGAACCGGACGGCCCCTCATATCCTCGAGCCTCTCCCGGCTGTCGGTTAGTGCGAACAGCGCCGTAGCGCCGAGTGCCACGGTCAGTTTCGGGCGGATCAGGGCCCGTTCTCCATCCAGCCACCAGCGGCAGTGGCGGACCTCGCCCATCGTCGGCTTCTGGTGGATGCGCCGCTTGCCCCGCAGTTCGTATTTGAAATGCTTGACGGCATTGGTCACGTAGAGCGTCGTCCGGTCTATGCCGGCATCGTCGATCGCCTGATTGAAGACCTTGCCGGCCGGACCAACGAACGGGCGGCCTGCAAGATCCTCGTGATCGCCCGGCTGCTCGCCAACCACCATCACCGATGCGTCGACAGGCCCCTCACCGAACACCGTTTGCGTGGCGTGGCAGTGCAACTCGCAGCGGGTGCATTGGCGGGCCGCCTCCCGCAGCCCTTCCATGCTGCCCGCTTGCGCCGCCGATACGGGCATTTGCTCGGCAGCTGCGGCCGCCTGCAGCCTCTGGTGAAACGGCAGCGGCTCGGTTGCCGCGCGCCTTGCCATCGCCAGCACGCTGGCCTCGGCGCCGGCGATAAGACCGGGAATGAGATCGGCCTCCGGCAGGTTTTTCCAATATTTTTTCGGCATCTCGGCCTGCATGGCCTTCACCTTCAATCGTGCAGGATTGAAAATATTGCTGAAATAGGTGCGCCACAGCGTGTCCGCCTCGTCTGTCAGCGATGGTTTCTCAACCGGCAGATCGGAGATCGTCAATTGGGTGCCGTCCCAGGCGGCCGAGCCGCGCGGCGTGGCGATCAGCCAGTCCATGTCGTTGAACCGGCGCTGGAAGAACGGTGCGCTGCGGGCGACGATATGGTGATCCGGTTCGAACCAGGCAACGAAGCGCCGCCGCGGCAATGCCAGCGCGCTATCCACCTCCTTGAAGCGCACAAAGGCGGTCATCTTGTGACAGTCCCGACGGACAGACTTCTGCAGCATCAGCGCCCGGTGAACATCGACATCCGCGACCATGCCGAGCAGATGGCGGTCGCTGCAAAGACGAAACAGGATGCGGTAAAGCAGCGCAAAACGACCGGGATCGGAATGACAGATCACGGCCTCCGCCAGGCTGATGAAGGCCGGAGGCACGGAAACGGGTGATGAGCCTGCAGGCCTGACGCCCGCCTCGCAACCTGATGGACGCTCCGTCGGCTCCAGCAACAGGCGCTCGCCAGCAGTGCCAAACAGGTCTCCGCCCAACGTGGCCTCGTGCCAGTCGATGGCCTCAGGCAACACACCTTCCGCAAGCAGCCGCCGCGCCACGTCGCGCCATTCGGCCAAGTCACCCCTACCCTTCAGCGTTACGCGACGCATCGCTGCCGAACCCATCAGAGCAGCGTCAACTGTACCGGCTTGGGCGCGAACATCGCACGAAGATCCTGCCGGTCGGCCAGCTTTCGCGGGCTCCAGCCCTCGGCAACGATGAAGGCCTGCACCTTCTTCACGGACACTCCGAGGCGCGCGAGGTCCTCGATCCGAAGCCGGCAAAAACGACGGGCCGACAGAATGGCCTTGACCGTCTTCGTGCCGAGCCCCGGCACGCGCAGCAGCGTCTCGCGCTCAGCGGAGTTAATGTCGACCGGGAATGCGTTTCGGTTGCCAAGCGCCCAGGCCAGTTTCGGATCGAGATCGAGATCCAGCATGCCGCCCGCCTGTTGGCCAGTAATCTCGGCGATCCCAAAGCCGTAAAATCGATACAGCCAGTCCGCCTGGTAAAGGCGATGCTCGCGCATCAGCGGCGGCTTGATCAGCGGCAGGTTCTTTGACGAATCAGGGATCGGGCTGAATGCCGAATAGTAGACCCGCCTCATCCCGTAGCTGCCGTAAAGCCGTGCGCTGGTCCCGAGAATGGTTGCATCGTTCGCATCGTCGGCGCCGACTATCATCTGGGTGCTCTGGCCGGCCGGTGCGAAGCGCTTGCGCTTTTTGCTCTGCAACGTCGGATCGCTGGCCTCCTCGATCTTTAGCCGCAGCGCACCCATCGCCTGGCGGATGCCGGCTGGCTTCTTTTCCGGCGCCAGACGGGTGATACCGACATCGGTCGGAAGCTCGATGTTGAGAGACAGGCGGTCGGCATAAAGCCCCGCCTCCTCGATCAGCTTCGGCGACGCCTCCGGAATGGATTTCAGATGGATGTAGCCCCGGAAATTATGCGTAGTCCGCAGCTCACGTGCGATCCGGACCATCTCTTCCATCGTGTGGTCGGAGGAGCGGATGATGCCGGAGGACAGGAACAGGCCCTCGATGTAATTGCGCCGGTAGAATTCCATCGTCAGCCAGACGACCTCCTCGACCGTAAACCGGGCTCTCTCGACGTTGCTTGAAGATCGGTTGACGCAATAGGCGCAGTCATAGATGCAAAAGTTGGTCATCAGGATTTTCAGAAGCGAAATGCATCTTCCGTCCGGCGCATAGGAATGGCAGATGCCGGAGCCTTCCGTTGACCCCAATCCGCCGGACTTCGCCGAACTGCGCGTCGAGGTACCGCTGGAGGCACAGGACGCATCATACTTGGCGGCATCGGAAAGAATGGCTAGACGATCGTTCAGCGACTTTTTCATATCATGTTCACTATATGTTCTATCGCTAATCGTCAAGACGGACCGCTTCGGAATGTCGGTAAAATAAGCAGGCTAACGAAAAGAACCACATGCACTTGCACCGTTGCGGTGCGAATTCTCTGGAAATTGGCGGTCGTATTCTGTTATAAGTGCCCCATATAGCGGCTATTGCACGGTTCCGAAGTTTTCCTTCGGGACCTGTTTTCTTTTGTGTCGGCAGCTACGACATAGGACTGAAGGACAGAGACATGGTTGACAAGGTACCGATGACGCAGAGCGGCTTCGCCAATTTGCAGGAAGAACTGCGCTGGCGCCAGCAGCAGGAACGGCCGCGGATCATCGAGGCAATTTCCGAGGCTCGCGCCCACGGCGATCTGTCGGAAAATGCGGAGTATCATGCTGCCAAGGAAGCCCAGAGCCACAACGAAGGTCGCATCGGCGAAGTCGAGGATCTTGTGGCCCGTGCCGAAGTCATCGACCTGTCGAAAATGTCCGGCACCACAGTCAAGTTTGGCGCCCGCGTCAAACTGGTTGATGAGGACACCGAGGAACAGAAGACCTACCAGATCGTCGGCGACCAGGAAGCCGACGTAAAGGCCGGCCGCATCTCCATATCTTCGCCTATCGCACGTGCGCTGATCGGCAAGGAAGTCGGCGATTCCATCGAGGTCAATGCCCCCGGCGGTTCCAAGGCCTACGAAATCCTCTCCATCACCTGGGGCTGAGCCCGGTGGCAGCGGACCTGCGCGAGACCGAGATCGTCGCGCCGAATTTCAAGCGGCGATTGTCGGGGGTCACCTCGACCATCGTGCAGCTCGTTCCCAAGCAGGTCGCGCTCGGCACCCGCATCGTAACGCTCGGCCCAGGCTTGCCGCCGCACCTGCCGAAACTCGGCTGGAGCCAGGTTCCGGGCCTCTGGGTCCGGCCACGCCGCTACGAGGTTCGCGTCTGGCATGCCCGCCGCAACAATGAAATGCTGTTTGGCCTCCTGTTGCGGGCTGTGTTGCGCATGCCGATCAAGCTGCTGTTCACATCGGCAGCGCAACGGCGCCATTCGGCTTACACGCGTTTTCTGATTCGCCGCATGCACGCCGTCATCGCCACCAGCACCCGTTCCGGCAGCTTCCTGCAGGTGCCCCACACTGTCATCCAGCACGGTGTCGATCTAAACCTGTTCCATCCGCCGGAAGGGCCGGCCGACCGCATGGCCGCGACGGACCTCCCCGGCCGATACCTGATCGGCTGCTTCGGCCGCGTGCGTCACCAGAAAGGCACGGATCTTTTCGTTCAGGCAATGATCGAGCTGCTGCCCAACCATCCCGATTGGACGGCGATCGTCTGTGGCCGTGTGACACCGGAGCATAAGGTATTTGCCGACGGTTTGACCAAGGCCGTCGCTGACGCCGGCCTGTCGGATCGCATCCGCTTCATGGGAGAAGTCAACGACATCCGCCCCTGGTATCGCCGCGCAACGCTCTACGTGGCGCCTTCGCGCAATGAGGGTTTCGGCCTGACGCCGCTGGAAGCCATGGCCTCGCAGACGGCGGTCGTCGCCTCCGATGCCGGTGCCTACGCCGAGATGATCGTGCCGGGCGAGACCGGCATGGTCGTTCCGGCCGGCGACGGCCCTGCCCTCACGGCAGCCATCGAAACCTATCTGGCCGATCCCGACGAGGCCCGCCGCCAGGGCCAGAACGCTGTCGTCCATGTTCGCAGCAATTTTGCGCTGGAAAAGGAAGCCACCGCTATCGCCGCCGTCTATGCAGGCCTGCTGGGCGAAAAGCGGTCGTTATAGCCAAAGCCGGCACCGGCCAGTGCCGACACCGGCGAATAATTGACGATCTCGATGCCCCGCTCAGCCGCAACTGACTTGGCAAGCACGAAATGCGCAACGATGCGGGCTTCCGCGTCCGCAATGCCGGATGAAGCGGTTTCGCCGGTGGTCTCGTAGAAGCGCGGCTGATGGGCGTTGGATATGTCGATGCCGAACAGCCCGATTGTCTTCGGTTCACAATAGAGAGCAAACTGCAGGGCAGACACGGCAACCGAGCCACCACGAAACACCCCGCGATCCGGGTCGAACGAAAGGCCGGCATTGACCTCCGCATCCCTGCGAATGAAATCGAAGGCCTGGATCGTATCGTACCGCCGCCGCCTTGCACCGTAGGGTTTACGGATATCATCGATCAGCACGATGGTCCGGTCGCGCAGGAACCCCAGGTCTATCTCGCAAATAGCCCGCAACACCTCGACGGAAAACAGGCATGGCGTATTGTCTTTCACACGCTGCTTCACGAGATCGAAGTGCCGCCAGATGAAACGTTCGTCCTCGACGGCGACGGCCAGCTCGTCTGCGACAGGCTGACCCGACAGGCTGATGGCGCCGTTCAGCAGAATGGCAGTTTGCGGCGGCAGACGGGAAAGATCGTTACCGGCTATCGAGGGGCCGGAGCCGACGATCGCCACCGTGTCGCCGGATCGGCTTCGGAGGACAGAGGCGCTCGACAGCGCTGCGACAGCAGCGCCGCGATAGCGAACCTCACCCGGCGCATCCACGGTTGCCCGCACGACGGACAGTCCCGGAAACGCATCCTGGAAATGCGCGCGCGCGCTGCCGAGCAGCAGGCGCGTGCCCGTCTTGATCAGTGAACGGTGCCAGGGGCGATCGGACATGCCTAGAGTTCCACCAATCCCAGCTTCTTGACCTGGCGGATGGTGAGCATGGTGCGGACCGTGTCCACATGCTCGTTGGCCGTCAAAACCTCGATGACGAAATCCTGGAAAGCGGTCAGGTTCTGGGCGACGCAATGCAGCAGGAAATCGCTGTCTCCGGATACCATCCACGCCTGGCGGACGAGCGGCCATTGCAGCGTGGTGGCGGCAAATGCCTTAAGGTTGGTTTCCGACTGGTGCTTCAGCCCGACCATGCAGAAGGCGACAAGATCAAAGCCGAGCCGCGGGCTGTTGAGCATCGCATGGTAACCCTCGATGATGCCTGCTTCCTCGAGCTTGCGCACCCGCCGGAGGCAAGGCGGCGCCGAAATTCCGACTCGGTCGGCGAGCTCGACATTGGTCATGCGGCCGTCCTGCTGCAGTTCGCGAAGAATTTTTATGTCGATGGCGTCAAGTTCTGCCCGCAGCACGGTCATGCCTTTCTTTAATTCCTCCGTCGCACCTTCTATATAAAGAGCAGAAATTCGCAACAATGTTTCCCGCGCACGCCTGAATCTTGCCCGTTGGCCATTTGCCCTGTTGGTAATGCAAGGCTGCCCTTGAATAAATGCATGCGACAATCATAAATGAGGCAGCGCATGGGAAAGATCGACGGCAATGCCGCTAGCAGGCAGTGCCACCATCCCATCGCTGCCATTGAAAGGACTTCCCTCATGTCTGCCCGCCACACGAAGGTGCTCATCATCGGTTCCGGCCCCGCCGGCTATACGGCTGCAGTCTACGCTGCCCGCGCCATGCTGAAGCCGGTGCTGATCGCCGGCATGGAACAGGGTGGCCAGCTGATGATCACCACCGATGTCGAAAACTATCCGGGCTTTGCCGATCCGATCCAGGGCCCCTGGCTGATGGAGCAGATGCTGCAGCAGGCCAAGCACGTCGGCACCGAGATTGTCAACGATCTCGTCACCGAGGTCGACACATCGCGCCGCCCCTTTGTCCTCAGCACCGATTCCGGCACCGTCTGGACCGCCGATACGCTGATCATCGCCACCGGTGCCAAGGCGAAATGGCTCGGCATAGAGAGCGAGCAGCATTTCCAGGGGTTCGGCGTTTCCGCCTGCGCTACCTGCGACGGCTTCTTCTATCGCAACAAGGACGTCATCGTCGTTGGCGGCGGCAATTCGGCCGTCGAGGAGGCGCTTTATCTTTCGAACATCACCCGCTCGGTAACCGTGGTTCATCGTCGCGATTTCTTCCGCGCCGAAAAAATCCTTCAGGAGCGGCTGTTCGAGAAGCCCAACGTCAAGGTTCTATGGAATTCGGAAATCGCCGAAATCACCGGCACGCCAGCCAAACCGCCAATGCCGCCATCGGTGTCGGGCGTCAGGCTGCGCGACATCAAAGCCGGCACTGTCACCGACATGCCGATCGACGGCGTGTTCGTTGCCATTGGCCATGCGCCGGCGACCGAACTCTTCAAGGGAAAATTGAAGCTCAAGGACAACGGCTATCTCTGGAAGGCCCCTGATTCGACTGCCACCGACGTGGAAGGCATCTATGCCGCCGGCGACGTGACCGACGATACGTTCCGCCAGGCGATAACAGCTGCCGGCATGGGATGCATGGCGGCGCTGGAGGCGGAGCGCTACTTGACCGGGCTTATGCCGGTCGCGATGGCTGCGGAGTGAAGCAGCCAATGAGGGGGAGCGGAATGCCATTGGATTGGGACAAGCTGCGGATTTTTCACGCGGCTGCCGAAGCCGGATCGTTCACCCATGCGGCAGACAAGCTGCATCTGTCCCAATCCGCCATCAGCCGCCAGGTCAGCGCCCTCGAGCAGGATGTCGGCATCAAGCTGTTCCACCGCCATGCCCGTGGCCTCATCCTCACCGAGCAGGGCGAACTGCTGTACCGCACCGCCCATGACGTGCTGCTGAAGCTCGAAACCGTCAAGATGCAGTTGACGGAGACCACCGACAAGCCGAGCGGCAAGCTGCGCGTCACCACGACGGTCGGTCTCGGCCAGGGCTGGCTGACGGACAAGATTCAGGAGTTCCTGCAGCTTTATCCTGACATGCAGATCCAGCTGATCCTCGACAACGAGGAGCTGGACGTCAACATGCGCCACGCCGACTGCGCCATCCGTCTTCGACAGCCGCAGCAATCGGACCTGATCCAGCGCAAGCTGTTCACCGTCCACATGCATGTCTACGCCGCCCCCTCCTACATCAACCGCCACGGCGAGCCGCAGTCCGTCGACGATCTCGACGATCACAGGATCATCTCGTTCGGCGAACCCGCTCCGCAATACCTGCTCGACATCAACTGGCTGGAAGTCGCCGGGCGCTCGTCCGACAACAAGCGATTGTCGCACCTGCAAATCAACAGCCAGACCTCGATCAAGCGCGCCTGCCTGCTCGGTATCGGAATTGCGGTGCTGCCGGACTATATCGTTGGCCGCGACCCTGGTCTGATCCAGCTGTCGCTGAATGCCGACGTGCCATCCTTCGACACCTACTTTGCCTATCCGGACGAAATGAAGAACGCCGCGAAGCTCAAGGTCTTCAGGGACTTCATCGTCGCCAAGGCTCGGAACTGGAACTTCTAGCAAAGGGCAAAATCATTAGCCGCGCTAACGAGCCATGTGCCTGCCACATGGCCGATATGCACAAACAGTCATTGATGCGTGCCCATTTTACGACCATATCGATTACAGCTGATGCATACGGTGGCTTTTCCTCCCAGTTCCACCGCAGAAGCTGTTCCCCTCTGGAGGTTTTTGACCTTCATACCTACAGGGCCCTGGTTTCGATCGGCGGCCCTCTTTTTTTGCCAATTTTCCGGATTTGTCGCTGCGACGCACAAACGCATAGCTGCCGTGCACAAAAAAACATTGCCACCTGCACAAATTGAAGACATATTGCCCACAGCTGATGCACATGGTGGCTTTTACCTCCCAGTTCCACCGCAGAAGCTGTTCCCCTCTGGAGGTTTTTAACCTTCATACCTATAGGGCCCCGGTTTACCGGTGGCCCTCTTTTTTTGCCTATTTTTTAGCCTTTCTCGATCACGCCCATGTGATCGCGCCGTCCTATTGCATCGTGTCCAGCCGATATACATATCGTCTCAACACGATGCAGGTCTGGATCATGGACAGAGATGAAATTCTGAAAGCGCTGGCTCACCCCACCCGGCTGGAAATTCTCAGCTGGCTGAAAGAGCCGGAAAAGCATTTCGCCACGCAGGACCACCCGCTTGAACTCGGGGTCTGCGCCGGACAGTTCGAGCGCTGCGGCCTCTCCCAATCGACAGTCTCGGCCCATCTCGGCACTCTGCACCGCGCCGATCTGGTGACTACCAAGCGGCTTGGCCAATGGGTCTTCTACCGACGTAACGAGGCCATCATCGCCGAGTTCCTCGCGTCGCTTCAAAAGGAACTTTAGAATGCCTTTAGCCCTATTCATCCTCGCGCTGAGCGCTTTTGCGATCGGCACGACGGAGTTCGTGGTGCTTGGCCTCCTGCCCGACGTCGCCGGCGACCTTGCGGTGACCATTCCACAGGCCGGATGGCTGGTGACCGGCTACGCGCTGGCGGTTGCAATCGGCGCACCGATCATGGCCGTCGCCACAGCGCAGCTGCGCCGCCGCTCCGCACTTATCATGCTGATGGGCGTATTCATCCTCGGAAACGTAATGTGTGCGCTTGCTCCCGACTACTGGATCATGATGATCGCCCGCGTCGTGACGGCGCTCTGCCATGGCGCCTTCTTCGGCATAGGTTCGGTTGCCGCGGCAAACCTCGTCGCCAGCGATCGCAAGGCCAGTGCCGTTGCGCTGATGTTTACCGGCCTGACACTTGCCAACGTGCTCGGCGTACCGCTCGGTACAGCCCTCGGCCAGGCCTATGGCTGGCGTGCACCTTTCTGGGCCGTCGCCATTCTCGGCGTCGCATCGATCATCGGCCTGATGCTCGTTTTGCCGAAAACGGAAACCGCCCCAAAGAGCAATATTTTGGGAGAAATCTCTGCGTTGCGCGGCGCCGGCCTCTGGCTATCGTTGCTGATGACGGTGTTCTTCTCGGCGGCAATGTTTGCGCTGTTCACCTATATCGCCCCGATCCTGCGCGATGTCACCGGCGTCTCGCCCCAGGGCGTGACATGGACCCTGTTCCTGATAGGCCTTGGCCTGACGGTCGGTAATCTCGTCGGCGGCAGGCTTGCAGACTGGCGCCTCGGTACCAGCCTTGCTCTTATCTTTGCCGCCATAGCGCTGACATCGGCGATCTTCAGCGTCACCAGCAAAGCGCTTGTTCCAGCCGAGATTACCCTGTTTGTCTGGGCTTTCGTCACATTCGCTGCCGTCTCGGCCCTGCAGATCGGTGTGCTCCGCTACGGCAAGGACGCACCGAACCTTGTCTCGACCATCAACATCGGCGCCTTCAACGTCGGCAATGCACTCGGCGCGTGGGCCGGTGGCGTGGTGATCGCAAACGGCTTTGCGCTAACCCGAGTACCCCTCGCCGCCGCAGCACTGGCCTTGGTCGGCCTCGCCATCGTCGCCCTCACCTTCGCAACCCCACGTGCACGTCGCAACGCCATTGCGGCCGCCGAATAAGTCACTACCTCCCAACCACCAACAACGAGGAAATACCATGACAAAACTGTTCGAACCGACCAAGCTCGGCGATATCTCCATCGCCAACCGCGTCGTCATGGCCCCGCTCACCCGCAACCATTCCCCGGGCGCCGTACCCAACGACCTGAACGTCACCTATTACGTGCAGCGCGCCAGCGCCGGCCTGATCATCACAGAAGCCACTGCCATCACCCAGCAGGGTCAGGGCTACGCCGACGTACCGGGCCTCTACACCAAGGACGCCCTCGATGGCTGGCGCAAGGTCAACGACGCCGTCCACCAGGCAGGCGGCAAGATGGTCGTGCAGCTCTGGCACGTCGGACGCATTTCCCACGACAGCCTGCAGCCAAACGGTGGCAAGCCGGTCTCCTCGACTGCCAAGCAGGCCGACGCCAAGACCTTCATCATCCAGGACGGCAAGGGTGCATTTGTCCCGACGTCCGAGCCACGCGCACTGGAAACCTCCGAGCTCCCCGGCATCGTCGAGGATTACCGCAAGGCCGCACGTGCCGCTATCGATGCCGGCTTCGATGGCGTCGAGATCCATGCCGCCAACGGTTACCTTATCGACCAGTTCCTGCGCTCCGGCGTCAACGACCGCACCGACCAGTATGGCGGCTCGATCGAGAACCGCGCCCGCTTCCTCTTCGAAGTCGTCGAGGCCATCACCAAGGAAATCGGCGCCGGTATCACCGGCATCCGTCTCTCGCCCGTCACCGCCGCCGGCGACAGCAGCGACCCGCACCCGCAGCCGCTCTTTACCTACGTGATCGAGGGACTGGCGAAATACGGCCTGGCTTATATCCACGTCATCGAAGGCCAGACCGGCGGCCCGCGCGACTTCCAGCAGGGCGAGACACCGTTCGATTATCAGGCACTGCACGCCGCCTACAAGGCTGCGGGCGGCAAGGCTGCCTGGATGGTCAACAACGGCTACGACCGCGAAATGGCGATCGAAGCTGTCGACAGCGGCAAGGCCGATATCGTTGCCTTCGGCCGTCCCTTCATCTCCAACCCCGACCTCGTTGCACGGTTGAAGCTGAATGCCGAGCTGACGCCGATGGATCCCGCCAAGCTCTACGGAGCCGTCAACGGCGCTGAAGGGTATACGGACTACCCGACGCTCGACAGCGCCGCCTGATCGCAAACCATATCCAAGGAAAATCCCGCCACGATGGCGGGATTTTTTGCGAACGGCTCAAAGACTGCCTATCGATTCCAGCGTCGCACGAACCGCGACATCGATGGGTGTCTGCGGCTCCTCGCCGATCGCAGCCACGAGCCGGTTGTTCGGCATCTGCAACGGTTCCGACCAGAGATAGCGCATCTCGCGCAACTCGCGCATGAAGCCGACGAACGGCGCTGCCAAGGGAAGCAACCACCAGGGGAAACTTCCCCGCTTCAAGGGCCGACCTGCGACTCGCTCGATTGATGCCACCATCTGTCTCCCGTCGGCATCCCAGAAACCCCGCATATGGTAGACGGCAAAGACCGGCAGGCTGTCGCCTTGCTCGAGAAGCCGGATCATCGTCTCCGCAACATCCGGCACATAGGCCCATTGATGGCCGATGCCCGGCTTGCCGGGATAGGTAACCGAGGCGACCGGCTTGCCTGATTTGACCAACCCTTGCGAAAACCAGCTGCTATCCGCGTGCGGCCCGAAATAGTCGCCCGCCCTGACGATGATGACAGGCACGCCCTGCCCCGCCGCCACCTGCAGGCGCCGTTCCATCTCGACGCGGATCGCGCCCTTTACGCTTGTCGGATGCTGGGGGCTTTCCTCGGTGATTTCCGGAAAGGTATCGGGACCGAAATTGTAGATCGTACCGGGCAACACGATCCGGGCACCAACGGCCTTTGCGGCTGCGACCGTATTATCGATCATCGGCAGGACCAGCTTGCCCCAGTTGACATAACCGGGGGGATTGACCGCATGGACGATGACACTGACGCCTTGCGCTGCCCGAAGCACATCGGCGGCATTCATCGCATCGCCTTTCACCCAGAGAAAGTCCGGCAAGCGGGAGGCGGCCTTTTCCGGGTCACGGTTCATTGCCACGACCTGCCAACCCCGTGCGGAAAGCCCGCGCGCTACGGCACCGCCGATACCACCCGTTGCGCCGAGTACCATTGCCGTTTTCTTCATGTCTATCTGATTTTGCATCGTCGTCTCCATTGGTTCGATGAAGAGACAATGCGCCCAAAGGCCACATAAACGAAATTGCCGAAATATGTGGACATGCTATACGAATATGCATGATTAGGAACGAACCCAGCTGGGACCTCTACCGCAGCTTCCTCGCCGTGCTCCAGCATGGATCGCTGTCGGCGGCAGCGCGCGAGCTCGGACTGACGCAGCCGACCATCGGACGTCACATTGACACGCTGGAACAAACGATCGGTGCCGAGTTGTTCACCCGCTCGCAGCTTGGCCTGCTGCCAACGGATGCCGCCGCCGACTTGAGACCCTATGCCGAGGCGCTACAATCGACTGCAGCCGCCTTGCTGCGAAGCGCATCCGCACGGCGCGACCGCGTATCGGGCACGGTCCGCATCAGCGCCAGCGAAGTCATCGGCGTCGAAGTGCTGCCGCCGATCCTTGCCGACCTGCAGGAGGCACATCCCGACCTGACGATAGAGCTGTCGGCCTCCGACACGGTGGAGGACCTGCTGCACCGACAGGCCGACATCGCCGTGCGGATGGCCGAGCCGTCGCAGGCGGCCCTCGTCGTCCGGCGCATCGGCGATATTCCGATAGCGTTCTTCGCCCATCGCCAATACCTCGAACGCCATGGGGTACCCACCACTCTCGAGGAGTTGGCCGGACACAGGCTGATCGGCTTCGACCGCCAGAGCGCCTATATCCGCTCAATGATACGCCGCTACCCTATTCTCGATCCCCAGCGTTTCTCGTTTAAAGCCGACAGTACGCTGGCGCAGATTGCCGCCATCCGGGCCGGCGTCGGCATCGGCCTCTGCCAGTCTCCGCTTGGAAATGCCAATCCGGACCTCGTTCGCCTGCTGCCGGAGGTAAGCCTGCCGCTTGGAACCTGGGTCGCCATGCATGAAAACCTGAAGGGATCGCCGCGATGCCGCGTCACCTTCGATGCGCTCGTGGCGGGATTGCTGGCCTATGGCGGGGAGAAACGGGTGGATGACGCCAGAAGAGTGACTTGAAGCCCGCCACCGCGGCAGGCCGTCATTTCGCTCAAGCGTCGGGCGATGCGCCCTCGCCGCTTTTTGTCCAGCTGCTATCGACGACCTCGGTTTCCGGCCTGTCGCCGCCGTCGGTATATTCCTCGTGCCACTTGCCCTTGTCATCCTGATAGCTGATCTCGGCCGGCTCGCCGCCGACCTGCTGTTCCGCCGCCACGATGCGCGCCGCCTGCAGCGCATCGGAGTGTGTCGGAAACGTCTCCGAGTAGACGTCCAGAAACTTGTAGGCCCAGCCGCCATCATGGGGAACGACTTCGTAGGTGACCTTGACCATATCCCTGTCTCCCGTTTCCTGCCCAAACCGTCCGTCTTCCCGATAAATCGAGCAGGCAGACAAGGCCCTCCCAAGCCTGTCAGCACTATCCCACCAAATGCCCTCAACTTCAACTTGAGCGGCGACCGACGCTTGATGTAGCGCCTCATTGCTTTAGATAGGACGAAACATTGAAGGGGCCGGGGGCCCAACAAAGGGGCCGGGGCCGTTGACGATATCGACTATTCTGAAGGAAGAGCGGCTGTTGCTGGTCGCCGTCGCCGTGGCTGTCGCCGCGTATTTCCTCGAGCATGCCGTGCTCGAGATGGGCCAGATGGCAGCTGTGATTAGCGCGGTCGTTTTGATCGCTACCATCGTCATCGCCTCGATGCGCGTCGCCCACCATGCCGAAGTCCTGGCGACAAAGGTCGGCGATCCCTACGGCACGATGATCCTGACACTGGCCGCCGTTGCCGTCGAAGTCATCATCCTCGCCATCCTGATGACCGGCGAAAGCTCGCCTACGCTGGTGCGCGACACGATCTATTCCGCAGTCATGCTCGACATCAACGGCATTCTCGGGCTGGCCGCCCTGCTGGGCGGGCTGAAGCATGGCGAGCAGTCGTACAATGACGATTCCGGCAAGACCTACGGTGTGATGATCCTCACGGCCATCGGCATATCGATGATCGTCCCGGAATTCGTGCCGCACGACAAATGGCACTATTATTCCGCCTTCACGATCTTTGCGATGATAGCACTCTACGCCCTCTTCCTGCGCATGCAGGTCGGCCAGCACAGCTATTTCTTCAGCTACAGCTATCCGCGCGCCGAAAAGAAGCGCAGCACGCACGAGGCCGAGGAGACGGAAGATTCGACCACCGCGTCGATCGTCACCATCCTCGTCGGTGTCGTCATCATCGGCGTGCTCGCAGAGTTCATGTCGGCCTTCATGAGCGTCGGGTTGAAGGATACCGGTGCGCCACCAGCCGTCGCCGCTGTCGTCGTCGCGGCAATCTCCGCCGCCCCCGAAATTCTCACGGCCCTCCGAGCAGCTTTGCGAAACCGCATGCAGGCGACCGTCAACATCGCCATGGGCGCCTCTCTGTCGACAGTCATTCTCACAGTGCCCGTCATGGAAGGCATCGCCCTCTACACCGGCCAGCCCTTCGTCATGGCGATGTCGCCGGTGCAAACCGTGATGGTCGTCATCACCCTCGTCGCCGCCGCTATCAATCTCAACGACGGCGAGACAAACGCCATCGAAGGCATGACCCATTTCATCCTCTTCGCCACCTTCGTGATGCTTACGGGATTAGGGCTTTGACTGCGATATCAAGGCGATAGGTGCGCGGGCGGAATCACGCCGGCAGCGAGTTCATGCGGGATGGCAGGTTGGACACCCGGCTTGCATTTGGATCCCCGGATCAAGCCCGAGGATGACGACGCGGCGGGGATGGCGGCGCTGTTGGCTTCGGTAGTGTGGTGCGCAGTTCGCGTGGGACTTGCCAGGCGAATGAACGTCCGTAAATCGCCGCCTCGCCCGATGACTATTTTTGCCAAGCCAAGACCACCGAACTTCGTCATCCTCGGGCTCGACCCGAGGATCCACGCCCAAGCGCTGCGGGATATCAATACGCTCTGTCGTCAATTCGACGCATAGACACGCATCGGCCATCGTTGCGGACGGTTTGTCGAGATCGGACACCCGTTGCGCGCAATGTGCGGCGGCCATCGAGTCAGCGTATTTGGCGTTCCACAGAAGCCGACCAACGGGCTTGCGTATGGATCCTCGGGTCAAGCCCGAGGATGACGATGCCGAGGGGGTGGCAGCGCTGCTGTTGGCTTCGGTGGTGTGGTGCGCAGTTCGCGTGAAGGACTCGCCAGACGGAAAAACGTCCGTAACTCGCCGCCTCGCCCCGACGTCTCATTCTGCCAAGCCAAGACCACCAAACTTCGTCATCCTCGGGCTCGACCCGAGAAAGCGCATTTATACCAAAAAGGCCGCCATCGCTGACGGGCCTTCAAAATCTCGAGAGATCTGAAGCTTACTTGCAGGCGCCGCAGAAGCGCTGGATACGGCGGCAGGCTTCTTCGAGCAGATCTTCGGACGTCGCGTAGGAGATGCGGAAGTTCGGGCCGAGACCGAAGGCCGAACCGTGAACGACGGCAACGCCTTCGGACTCCAGCAACTCCGTGACGAAATCCTCGTCGTTGGTAATGACCTTGCCCGATGGCGCGGTCTTGCCGATCAGGCCGGCGCAGGACGGATAGACGTAGAATGCGCCTTCCGGAACCGGGCAGGAAATGCCCTTCGCCTGGTTGAGCATGCCGACGACCAGATCACGGCGGCCCTCGAAGATCTTCTTGTTTGCGGCAATGAAATCCTGCGGACCGTTGAGCGCCTCGACAGCCGCCCACTGGGCAATCGACGAAGCACCGGATGTCTGCTGGCCCTGGATCATGTCCATGGCCTTGATAAGCGACAGCGGGCCGGCAGCGTAGCCGATACGCCAGCCGGTCATCGCATAGGCCTTGGAGACACCGTTCATCGTCAGCGTCCGCTCATAGAGCGAAGGCTCGACCTCCACCGGAGTGACGAATTTGAAATCGCCGAAAGTCAGGTGCTCGTACATGTCGTCGGTGAGGACCCAGACATGCGGATGCCGGACCAGCACGTCCGTCAGCGCCTTCAACTCGGCGTGGCTGTAGGCCGCGCCTGTCGGGTTGGACGGCGAGTTGAACAGGAACCACTTCGTCTTCGGCGTGATCGCCTTTTCGAGATCGGCCGCCGTCAGCTTGAAATTGTTTTCCTGGGTCGCCGCCACGAAGACGGGCGTACCGCCGCACAGTGCCACCATCTCCGGGTAGGATACCCAGTAAGGTGCCGGGATGATGACTTCATCGCCCGCGTTCATCGTTGCCATGAAAGCATTGAAAAGAATCTGCTTTCCACCGGTGCCGACGATTGTCTGCTCCCAGCTGTAGTCGAGGCCGTTCTCGCGCTTGAACTTCGCCGCAATAGCCTTGCGCAGTTCAGGGATGCCGGAGACAGGCGTGTACTTCGTCTCGCCGCGATTGATCGCGTCGATGGCAGCCTGCTTGATGTTGTCCGGCGTGTCGAAGTCCGGCTCGCCGGCGCCAAGCCCGATCACATCGCGTCCCTTGGCTTTCAGCTCGCGCGCTTTCTGGGAAACGGCGATGGTGGCGGAAGGCTTCACACGGGAAAGAGCGTCGGCAAGAAAGGCCATGATGATCGGTCCTATTCGGTTGAGACAACAGAAACGCTGTGGGACCAGTTTTCTGCGGTAAGGTCTATGTCGAATGTACAGCCGCGTTTCAAGCAGAAAGGCGTCACCGGGACGTTATTTGTGTAACTCGCGCGCGCGGCCTATCACACGATGGCGTGAGACGCGACGGCAATGGCTTGAACCTGCCCTCTCCGCCCCCAGATCTCTCTGCTATCGATCCCGGGAGAAACAGATGACCCTTTCCACCAGAATGCGCGTCGCGATGCTATCTGCAGCTCTGCTGTCGGCCGGACCTCTGGCGGCGGCCGACGACATGGAGGTCATCAAGACGGACAAGGTCCGCGTCCAGGTCGAAACGATTGCCAGCGGACTGGACCACCCCTGGGCAGTCGAAGTTCTCCCCGACGGCGCCTATATCGTGACCGAAAGGCCGGGCGCGCTCAGGATCGTCCGCAACGGCACGATCGAGGCACCGATCTCCGGCCTGCCGAAGATCGCGGCAACCGGTCAGGGCGGGCTGCTCGACATCGCCCTCGATCCGCAATTTGCCACCAGCCGCACCCTGTATTTTACCGCCACCATTGCCGGCCCCGGAGGAACAGGCACCGCTGTTTAC